>NZ_JBFAAJ010000002.1:0-559540 GCF_040639695.1 Amycolatopsis sp. NPDC023774 | reverse complement strand
TGTTGTTGGGGTTCGCGCCCCTCCCGGCGGCGGGGGGTTCGCGGGTCTCCCTCCCCCCCCCGGGGGGGGGGGGGGGGCGGCCCCCCCCCCCCCACGCCGCATTGGGTGCGTCGAGCGCAACCAACGCCACAGTGGGGTTTCGCGTGTTGTGCAATGTGACATACTACTGGCCATGGTGGCGACGGGAAGGTCCCCTGACGTGGTCGTCGTGGGTGCCGGGGTGGTCGGGGCGGCGTGCGCTTACTACTGCGCGGCCGCGGGACTACGCGTCGCGGTACTCGATCGCGGCGCCGTCGCCGGCGGGACGACGAGCGGCGGCGAGGGCAACATCCTCGTGTCGGACAAGGAGCTCGGGCCGGAGCTCGACCTGGCGCTGCTGTCGATCCGGCTGTGGGCGCGGCTGGGGGAGGAGTTCGGGCCCGCGCCCCTGGAGCTGGAGCACAAGGGCGGTGTGGTCGTGGCGCAGTCCGCGGATGCCGCCCGGGGCTTGGCGGAGCTGGCGGCCGAGCAACGCGCGCACGGTGTCGAGGTCGAAGACCTGACGCCGGCCGAGGTGGCGGCGCTCGAGCCGAACCTGACGCCAAACGTCGCTTCCGGCGCGTACTACCCGCAGGACAAGCAGGTGCAGCCGATGCTCGCGGCCGCTTCGCTCCTGCGGCAAGCGCGTCGGCTGGGAGCCGAACTGCACACCGCAACCGAGGTACGGGCGTTCCGGCGGCGCGCCGACGGCGCGGTCGGCGGGGTGGTCACGTCGGCCGGCGAGTTCTCCGCGCCGTGGGTGGTGAACGCGGCGGGGACGTGGGGCGGCGAGGTCTCGAAGCTCGCAGGTGCGCCGGTCCCGGTGCTGCCGCGGCGCGGTTTCGTGCTGGTCACCGAACCGCTGCCGCGCGTGATCCGGCACAAGGTCTACACGGCCGACTACGTCGCCAACGTCTCGAGCGGCGACGCCGGGCTGGAAACGTCGGTGGTCGTCGAGGGCACGCGGGCCGGCACGGTGCTCATCGGCGCGAGCCGCGAACGGGTCGGCTTCGACCGGCAGTTCTCGCTGCCCGTGGTACGCAAGCTGGCGGCCCAGGCGATCGGCGTTTTCCCGTTCCTCGCCGACGTTTCCCTGCTGCGCAGCTACCTCGGCTTCCGGCCGTACTGCCCGGACCACCTCCCGGTCATCGGCGAGGATCCGCGGCTGCCAGGGCTGGTGCACGCGTGCGGTCACGAAGGGGCGGGCATCGGGCTGGCCGCGGCGACGGGGCATCTGATCGCGCAGGTGGCCACGGGTGTGAAGCCGGAGCAGGACTTGACGCCGTTCCGGGCGGACCGGTTCGAGGAGGTCGCGTGAGCGAGCGCGTGAAGTTTTCCTTCCGGGGCCAGGAGATCGTGGCGGAACCCGGGCAGAGTGTGGGCGCGGCGTTGATCGCCGCCGGTCACCGGTCGTGGCGGAAGACGCGTCTCGATGGCGCACCCCGCGGGGTGTTCTGCGGGATCGGCGTGTGTTTCGACTGCCTGGTCGTGGTGAACGGCAAGCCGGGGCGGCGGGCGTGCCTGACCGAGGTGCGCCCGGGCGACGTCATCGAGCCGCAGGAAGGAGCGGGCCGTGGTGAGCTTTTCTGCTGAAGCGGCGGAGATCGCGGTCCTCGGGGCCGGCCCGGCCGGGCTCGCCGCCGCGGTGACGGCCGCGTCGGCCGGCGCGCGAGTGGCACTGGTCGACGCCGGCGCGCGCGTGGGCGGGCAGTTCTGGCGTCACCGCGAAGGTGACGACGGCGTGGGCCACCACGATTGGCCCACGCTCGTGCGGCTGCGCGCGGGCCTGTCGCGAGTGGACGTTCGGACGCGGCACGCGATCTGGCACGTCGAGCGCACGGGCGGCGGCTTCACGGTGCACACCGACCGCGGTGAGGTCTCCTGTCGCACGGTGATCGTGGCGACGGGTGCGTACGACCGGCAGGTGCCGTTCCCCGGCTGGACGCTGCCGGGCGTCTACACCGCCGGCGGCGTGCAGTCGCTGCTCAAGGGCCACGGCGTGCGTGCCGGGAACCGGGTCGTGGTGGCGGGGACGGGGCCGTTCCTGCTGCCCGTCGCCGCCGGGCTGGTCGAAGCTGGCGCCGAGGTGGCGGGGGTGTTCGAAGCCGGTTCGCCCGCCGGGTTCGCCCGGTCGCCGCTGGCCGTGCTCGCCAACGCCGGCAAGCTCGCCGAAGGCGCCGGTTACCTGAAAACGCTGCTGCGCCAGCGAGTTCCGTATCGCACGCGTACCGCGGTCGTCGCCGCGCGGGGCACCGAGGGGGTCGAGGGCGTGACGGTCGCGTCCCTTGACCGGCAGTGGCGGATCGTGGCGGGCAGCGAGCGGACGGTCGCGTGTGACACCGTCGCCGTCGGCTACGGCTTCACGCCCCAGCTGGAGCTCCCGTTGCAGCTGGGGTGCAAAACCCGGCTCGGCGCCGATGGCAGCCTCGTCGCCGTGGCCGACGACCGGCAGCGTGGCACCACGCCGGGTGTCTACCTCGCCGGTGAGGTCTGCGGGGTCGGCGGCTCCGCGCTGTCACTGGTGGAAGGTGAGCTGGCCGGCCTGCACGCGGCCCTCACCACGGTGGGCGCCGAGCCGAACCGCGACCCCGTCGCGCGCTTGCTGCGGCAGCGAAAGTCGTTGCGCGCCTTCGCGAACGCGATGCACGCGGCCCACTCCGTGCGACCGGGCTGGCAGACGTGGCTCGACGGCGGCACGCAGGTCTGCCGGTGCGAAGAGGTGTCCGTCGGCACCGTCCGGAGTGCGGTGAAGGACCTGGGTGCCACGGACGCGCGGACGGTGAAGCTGCTCGCCCGTCCGGGAATGGGCCTGTGCCAGGGCCGCGTGTGCGGCTACGCGACCGCGTGCCTTGTCGCCGCCGAACACGGCCGTGAACCGACGGCCGCCGACCTCGCCGGCGTGGCAGCGCGGCCGATCGCGCAGCCCGTGACGCTCGGGGACCTCGCGCGTGGCTGACCTCGAACTGTCCGAAGAGGACGAGGCCATGCTCGCCGGCGAGTACGGTGAGGCGGCGAAACTGTGCCTGCGCATGGTCATCGCGCTCGCGCAGGTGCGCGGCGCCACCCGGCTGCTGACGGTCGAGTCCGCCCACGTCGACGGCTGCCTGTACCACGGGCAGGCCGGACTGGACTTCGTCGAACGCCTGGGAGCGCTCGGCGGCCGCGCCGCCGTGCCGACCACGCTCAACGTCGGCTCCCTCGACCTGCGCCACCCCGACCTGGTGCACGCCGACGCCGAAACGACCGCGAACGCGCGCCGCCTGATGGCGGGGTACACCGCGCTGGGCTGCAAGCCGACGTGGACCTGCGCGCCCTACCAGCTCACCCACCGGCCTTCGTTCGGCACGCACGTGGCATGGGCCGAGTCCAACGCGATCGTGTTCGCCAACTCCGTGCTCGGCGCCCGCACCGACCGCTACGGAGACTTCCTCGACATCGGCGCCGCCATCACCGGCCGCGTGCCCGACGCGGGCCTGCACCGCGACGTGCACCGCCGCGCGACGATCCGGTTCGACTGCGCGGGCCTGTCCCGGCGGCTGCTCGGCGAGGACGCGGCGTGGGGCGTGCTCGGCCACCTCGCGGGCCGGCTCGCGGGCAGCGGGGTGCCGGTGCTGACGGGCGTGCCCGCGACCGTGCCGGAGGACCAGCTGAAGGCCTTCGGCGCCGCCGCCGCGTCGAGCGGGGGAGTCGGCCTGTTCCACGTCGTCGGCGTGACGCCGGAGGCGCCGGAGCTCGCGGCCGTCGCGTCGCCGGACCTGGTTACGCACGTGGTGGACGCGGACCAGGTGCGCGCCGTCCGCGACGAGCTGACCACCGCCCACGGCCCGGACCTCGACGCGCTGTGCCTGGGCACACCGCACTTCTCGCTCACGGAGTTCGAGCGCCTGGCCGGTCTGCTCGCCGACGGCGGGCCGTTCCACCCCGGCGTGAGCGCCTACGTGACCACGAGCCGCGCCGTGCTCGCGGAGGCCGATCGGCTCGGTTACGCGGAAACCGTGCGTTCCGCCGGGGCCCGGATCGTCGTCGACACCTGCACCTACATTACGCCGATCCTCGACGCCGGCGTGCGCACGGCGATGACGAACTCCGGCAAATGGGCGTGGTACGCGCCCGGCAACATCGGCGTGGACGTGGCCCTCGGCTCGCTCGCGGAGTGTGTCGCGTCCGCGCGGGCGGGCCGGATCGTGCGGGAAGAGGCGCTGTGGGCGAGCTGACCGGACGCACCGTGTTCCCCGGCGAAGCGACGGGGGAACCGCTCGTGCTCGACGCGCCGTTGTCGTTCTGGGGTGGCACCGACCTGTCCGGCCGCATCGTCGACGAACACCACCCCCAGCGCGGCGCCACCCTCACCGGTCGCGTTCTCGTGCTGTCCCACGCGCGCGGCTCCAGCTCCTCGTCGTCGGTCCTGGCCGAGCAGATCCGCAGCGGCACCGCGCCCGCCGCGCTCGTCCTCACCGAACCCGACGCCATCCTCATGCTCGGGGCCTGGGTCGCGGCAGAGCTGTACGACCTGCGGCTGCCGATCGTGGTCCTCACCCGGCCCGACTACGCCCGGCTCGCGGCCTGCCGTGGTGCGGTGGGCGTCAGTGCGGGCCCGGAGACGGCGACGATCCGGCTCGGCTGACGGCTGGTCGGACCGCGTTCACCGAGGGTGGCCGTGGCTTTGCTTGCGCCCGGGCGATCGCGCTGCCGTTCCCGAGGGCGATCACCGCCCCGCTCCGGTTCCGGCATCCGCGATGGTGGCCGCGCCGAGGCGACGCGCCGCGGCCTCCGCCGCCGAGCCCGGTTCCGCCGTGTAGAGCGTGAGGAACTGGTCCGCGTCGTCCAGCACGCCGAGCAGCTCGTACGCCAGGGTGAACCGGCCCGCCACCGGATGGTTGAAGCTCTTCGCTCCGTAGGTGTGCTGGTGCACGTCGTGGTCGGCCCACCGGCTGCGGAAGTCCTCGCTCGCGGCCGACAGGTCCGTGACCAGGTCCGACAGCAGCGGGTCGGCGGGGTTGCGGCCCTGGTAGAGGCGCAGGTGCGCGACGGCCTCGGTCGCGCTGCCCGCCCAGTCCACCAGCACGCTGCGCGCCGCCGGGTCGGTGAAGAGGAACCGCACCATGTTGCGCGCCGGGCCGGGCAGGGCCTCCCAGTCCGTGTACAGCGCGCGGGCCGGCCGGTTCGCGGCGAGCACGTCCATCCGGCGGCCGAGGACCATCGCCGGGAGCGGCTCGTGGGCCTCGACGATCCGGTGCACCGACGGCCGCACCCGCTGGGGCGGGACCGAGCGCCGCCCCGGGCGGGTGCTCCCGGGGCGCGCCAGTGCGAACAGGTGTGCCCGCTCCGTGGCGTTCATCCGCAGCGCGCGGGCCACGGCGTCGAGCACCGAATCGGACGGGTTGATCCGGCGGCCGCGCTCCAGCCGCACGTAGTAGTCGACGTTCACTCCGGCCAGCCGCGCGACCTCCGCGCGCCGCAGGCCGGGGACACGGCGAACGCCGGCACCCGGACCGAGCCCGGCCTCGGCCGGGGTGACCCGGGCGCGGCGCGAGCGCAGGAACTCGCTCAGCTCCTCGTCCCGCTCCATGCGCCCGAGCCTAGAGCGAAGCGAGAACCAGCCGCCCGGTCACCTCCCGGGCGTCGATCCGCCGGTGCGCTTCGCGGGCCTCGGTGAACGGCAGCGTCGTCACGGGCAGGCTGATCTTCCCCTCGGTGAACAGTGGCAGCACCGTCCGCACCGCAGGCACGGCCGGAGCGGTGCCGGCGGCCAGGTAACCGCCCACGTTGAACCCGACGACACCGATGTTGCCGCCCCACACCGCGTTCAAGTCGAGTGAAGCGCCGTGCTCGCCGCCGGCGTTGCCGACCGCGAGCAGCCGGCCCATCGGCGCGAGCACGCCCACCGAGGCCCGCCGCACCTCGCCGCCCACCGGGTCGACGATCACGGTGAACCGCTCGTCTTTCAGCGCCTCGGCGAACTCACCGGAGAGGACCACCCGGTCGAATCCGAGCGCGAGCGCCGCGTCGACGTGCTCGGCCCGGCGCACCGTGCCGACCACCTCCTTCGCCCCGAGCAGCCGCGCCACCTCGGGGTAGACCGACGACAGTCCGCCGAGCGCGCCGTGCACCAGCACCTTGCCGCCGACCGGCGGGCGCACCGCCTCGGTGAGGGACAGGTACGCCGTGACCGTGTTCGCGAACCCTGCGACGGCCTGTTCGCGGCTCACGCCGGTGCCCGCAAGTGGCACCACGAGGTCGGCGGGCGCCACGGTGACCTCCGCGTATCCGCCCATCCGCGGCAGGGTCAGCGTCGCCACCTCGTCGCCGACGGCGAACCGGTCGACGCCCGGGCCCACCGCGCGCACGGTGCCCGCCACTTCGAGCCCGGGCACCACCGGCGGTCGTGGTGCGTAGTCGTAGTCGGCCAGTTCGCCGCGGCGGATGATCGCGTCGACCAGCCCGACGGCCGAGTGCGACACGGTGATACTGAGTTCACCAAGCCCCGGGACGGGCTCCGGGACCTCGGCCGGCTCGATGACGCCGGGGTCGCCGTACGCGGTGATGAACATGGCCTTCATGGTGCGTTCCTCCTGCTGTGGCTGAGATCCACGACCGAGGCTAACGACGCGCCAGGCCCCGTCCGGCGCCCAGAGGGGACCTGTCAGGCCCCCTCCGGCCCGGAATTCCACGGCGCGCTCCGGCAGCACCGGCCGGCCGTCACCCGTCAAGCAAGCCGGCACCGTGACGGACTCTGCAGGCCCTCCGGTCCAGGAGGCGGACCTGCTCCCGGCCGAGATCACGACGATGCGGGATACCTCTGACCGGGGCGGTGACGACGGTTTTCCGGCCCGGTGAGGGCCAGGCCGGAACACCGTCGGTCAGCGCTGTACGCGCACCACCCCGTCCTGCACGACGGCTGCGAGCCCGGTCGCCGGGTTCGCCAGCACGTCGAGGTCCTCCAACGGGTTCGCCCGCGCGAGCACGACGTCACCCCTGGCGCCGGGGGCCAGGGCCCCCACCGTGCCCACCTGCCGCAGCAGCTCGGCCGCGACCGTGGTGGCCGACCGCAGCACCGCGGCCGGCTTCTGCACCTTGGCGCGCAACGAGAACTCCTCCGACTGCCGCGCCTGCATCGCACCCAGCAGGTCGCTGCCGTAGGCGATGCGGACGCCGGCGGAGTCGGCGAGCTGCAGCGCCTGGTACCCGTTTTCCGTCACCCGCACGACCTTTTCGTACTGCTCCGCCGTGAAACCCAGCTCGCGGCTCTGCTCCAGCAAGGCCTGGTAGGTGATCAGCGTGGGCACGTAGAACGCGTCGTGCGCGAGGAACAGGTCGATCGACGTCGCGTCGAGGAGGTTGCCGTGTTCGATCGTGCGGACGCCGAGGCGCAGCCCGCGGTTCACGGCGTCGGCGGTGTAGGCGTGCCCCGCCGTGTAGAGGTTCGCCGCAGCCGCCTCCTCGACGATCGCCCTCACCTCCTCGTCGGAGAATTGCAGGGAATCCACGCGGTCGGTCGGGCTCGCGCAGCCGCCGGAGAGCATGATCTTCAGGTGGTACGCGCCGCGGCGGATCTCGTCGCGCGCGGCCCGGCGCACCTCGTCGACACCGTCGCACACCCGGCCGAGCACGGGGATCGCGTAGTGCTGGTCGTGCACGTCGCGCCCCGCCGGCCGCAGGTCGCCATGCCCGCCGGTCTGCGAAAGGGCCTTGCCGCCGAAGAAGATCCGCGGGCCCGTGAACAGGCCTTCGGCCACGGCGGCGGCGATGCCGAAGTCCGCGCCGCCGACATCGCGGACGCTCGTGAAACCGCGTGCCAGCATGTCCTTCAGCAGCTGCGATGCCTGCGCGGCCACGTACGCGGGCGACTCGTCGGCCACCGTGCCGAGTGCCGCGCTCACGGCGTTCACGTGCACGTGACAGTCGATGAGCCCCGGCACGGCGAACAGTCCCGTGCCGTCCAGCTCTCCGGCCCCGAGCGGACCACCGGGATCGGATTCGACGGCCGTGATCCGGCCGCCGGTGATGCGGATGACGTGGTCGCCGGTCACCTGCTCGGTCTCGGGATCGACGACCTGAGCGTGCCGGACACTGAGGTCGGCGGGCATGCGGGCACCTCCAGAGGGTTCGCGGGGTTCAGCCACGTCCGATCGTCTCCTGCCCGATCGTTTCGAGCGAGCGGCCGGTGGTGCGCTGGCCGAACACGGCCACCACCCCGGCGCCGATCACGAGCAGGACCAGCAACATGGTGAACACGCCGCCGAACCCGACGTTGCTGTAGGAGAAACCGATCACGATCGGCGCGATGATGCCGCCGATCCGCCCGACCGCCGACGCGACGCCGAGGCCGGTGGTGCGGATCATCGTCGGGTAGATCTCCGACGTGTAGGAGTACTCGAGCGCCGCGTTGCCGTTCATGAAGAACGACAGCACGATGCCCCAGAGCAGGATCTGCGTGCTGTTGCCCGCGAAGGCGAGCCCCAGTGCGCCGAGCGCACCGCCCGCCAGGTAGATCACGATCGTCCACTTGCGCTCGATGCGCTCGCTCACGAACGCGGCGGAGTAGTAGCCGGGGATCTGCGCGAGGTAGATGACGATGGAGAACAGGAAGCTCTTCGAGATGTCGAAGCCCTGCTTCACCAGCAGCGACGGGATCCAGGTGAAGAAGCCGTAATAGGTGAAGATCGCGACGAACCAGTAGACCCACGACGTGATCGTGGTCTTGCGCAGCCCGGACGAAACCAGCGCGCGCAGGTTCGACCGGATCGTGCCCGAGGAAACCTCCACGTCTTCGTCCTGTGTGGACGGTTGTGGCGCCGGCAGGGGGCCGACGCGGGCGCTGACCTGGCGCTCGATGTCGGCGACCACCAGTCCGGCCTCGGCGACCCGGCCGTGGACGTGCAGGAACCGCGGCGACTCCGGCAGCGAGCGGCGCCACCACAGCAGCATCACGATCGGCACGGCCGTGAGCACCTGGACCCAGCGCCAGCCATGGGGCACGTCGCTGACCACGAAGTAGCCGAGCAGGCTCGCGAACACGTAGCCGAACGCGAAGAACCCGGCCAGGGAACCGATGTAGCGCCCGCGCACGCGCGAGGGCACGAACTCCGACAGGTAGGGCGCGATGATCGCGCTCTCCGCACCGGTGCCCATGCCCGCCACGACACGCGCGACGAACAGCACCGCGAAGTTCGGTGCGACGGCCGCGACGAGGCTCGCGGCCGCGTAGAGGACGAGCGCGCTGACCATCACCGCGCGCCGGCCGATCTTGTCGCCGAGCACCCCGGCGCCGAACGCGCCGAAGAGGAACCCGATCAGCAGGCTGCTGCCCAGGATGCCGGTGGCTCCGCTCGAGAGCCCCCATTCGGCGGTGACGGAGGGGAGGATGAATGCGACGATCGCGCCGTCCATCGCGTCGAAGGTGTACCCGAGGCCGCCCGCGAAGAGCAGCTTGTAGTGGAACCGGGAGATCGGCAGGCGTTCGAGCCGCGCCGCGAGCTCGTGTGACGTGAGCTTCGGGGGCGCGCCGGTCGTTTCTGACATGGAGCCTCCCACGATGGGGGACGAGGTCAGGACACTGTACAATGTCACATGACACATGGCACGATGAATTTCGGGGTCGGCTCCGGCCGACGGCGCTGAGTAACATCGACTTCGTGGAGGGCTTGATGACCGGGCGCGAAAAGCCATGGCACGGCGTACTGGTGGCGGCCGCGCTCCCCTTGCGGGGGTCCGGGCCGGGTGCGCTGACCGTCGATTTCGACGCGTACGCCGAGCACGTCGCGTGGTTGGCCGAAGGCGGTTGTGACGGGGTCACGCCCAACGGTTCGCTGGGGGAGTACCAGACGCTGAGCGTCGAAGAGCGCACCCGTGTGGTCCACACCGCCGTCGAAGCGGCCCCCGAGGGCTTCACGGTGATGCCGGGTGTCGCGGCGTACGGCGCGACGGAAGCGCGGCGCTGGGCCGAGAGCGCGGCGGAGGCCGGCTGCCCCGCGGTGATGCTGCTGCCGCCCAACTCCTACCGGGCCGACGAGCGCGCGGTGGTCGAGCACTACCGCGAGGTCGCGAAGGCGGGCGTGCCGATCGTCGCGTACAACAACCCGTTCGACACCAAGGTCGACCTCGTGCCGGAGCTGCTGGCCGAGCTGCACGCCGAGGGCCTGATCGTGGGCGTGAAGGAGTTCTCGGGCGATGTGCGCCGGCCGTACCGGATCGCCGAGCTGGCACCGGAGCTCGACGTGCTGTGCGGTGCCGACGACGTGCTGCTGGAGCTGGCGATCGCCGGCGCGCCCGGCTGGGTCGCGGGCTACCCCAACGCGTTCCCGAAGGCCACCAGCGAGCTGTGGGCCGCGGCGTCGGCCGGCGACCTGGAGAAGGCCGTGCCGCTCTACCGGCTGCTGCACCCGTTGCTGCGCTGGGACTCGCTCACGGAGTTCGTGCAGGCGATCAAGCTGAGCATGGACATCGCGGGCCGGTACGGCGGGCCGTGCCGGCTGCCGCGGGTGCCGCTCACGCCCGAACAGGAGAAGGCCGTCCGCCAGGCCACCGAACGAGCGCTCGAGGAAGGGCTTTCCTAGACCATGCGCGCCAAGCGGCTGTTCCACGCGGTCGACTCCCACACCGAGGGGATGCCGACCCGTGTGATCACGGGTGGGGTCGGCGTCGTGCCGGGTGCCACGATGTTCGAGCGCCGGCAGTACTTCGTCGAGCACCTCGACCACATCCGGCAGCTGCTGATGAACGAGCCGCGGGGGCATTCGGCCATGAGCGGGGCGATCCTGCAGCCGCCGACACGGCCTGATGCCGACTGGGGCGTGCTGTTCATCGAGGTCTCGGGCTGCCTGCCGATGTGCGGGCACGGCACCATCGGCGTCGCGACGGTGCTGGTCGAGACGGGCATGGTCGAGGTCGTCGAGCCGGTCACGACGATCCGGCTCGACACCCCGGCCGGACTCGTCATCGCCGAGGTGGCCGTGCGCGACGGCGCCGCGCGGGCGGTGACGATCCGCAACGTGCCCTCGTTCTCGGTGGGTCTCGACCGCAAGGTGGCCGTGCCGGGACTCGGCCAGGTGCGCTACGACCTGGCCTTCGGCGGCAACTTCTACGCGATCGTCGAGCTGGAGGAGCTCGGGCTTCCGTTCGATCGCGCGGAAAAGCAGAAACTGCTGGACGCGGGACTGTCCATCATGGACGCGATCAACACCCAGGACCTGCCCGTGCATCCGGAGAACCCCGCGATTTCCGGGTGCCACCACGTGTATCTCGCCGCGCCGGGTTCCGACGCGCGGGTTTCGCGCCACGCCATGGCCATCCACCCGGGCTGGTTCGACCGTTCGCCGTGCGGCACGGGTACGAGCGCGCGGATGGCGCAGCTGCACGCGCGTGGCGAGCTGGCGTTGCACACCGACTTCCGCAACGAGTCGTTCATCGGCACGCACTTCATCGGCCGGCTGGTGGAGGAGACGACGGTGGGCACGGTGCCCGCCGTGGTCCCGACCATCACCGGCCGCGCGTGGCTGACCGGCACGGCTCAGTACTTCCTCGACCCCGGCGACCCGTTCCCGGCGGGGTTCGAGCTGTGATCGAGGTGCTGGCCGCGCGGCCCTCGACGACCGCGGCGATCGCGGCGTTGCGCGCCGCGCTGGCCGGCGGTCTCGACCCTTCGGCGGACCCGGCGCGGGCCGTCGTTCCGGTGCCGAGCGGGCAGTTCCTGCTGATGCCGGCTTTCTGGGGGTCGTTCGCCGGGGTGAAGGTGGCGACGGTCGCGCCCGGAAATCCGGCCCGCGACCTGCCGCGGATCCAGGGCGAGTACCTCCTGTTGGACGGGGCGACGTTGACACCGCTGGCCTTGCTCGACGGGGTGGCGGTGACGTCCGTGCGCACGGCGGCGGTGTCGGCGCTGGCCGTGGACTGCCTGGCGGCGCCGGACGCGTCGCGGCTGGTGGTGTTCGGGACCGGCCCGCAAGCGGCGAGCCACGTCGAGGCGCTGCGGGAGGTCCGGCCGGTGCGCGACGTCGTGGTGGTGGGTCGTTCCGCTTCGCGGACCGAGGCTTTCGCGTCGGCCTGGGGCGCCCGAGTCGGCACCGCGGCGGACGTGGCTTCGGCGGACCTGGTGGCGTGCTGCACCACTTCGCCGACGCCGTTGTTCGATGGTGCACTGGTTCGAGACGGGGCGACGGTGGTGGCGGTCGGTTCGCACGAACCGCACGTGCGTGAGGTCGACTCCTCGTTGGTGGGCCGCGCCACGGTGGTCGTCGAAGCGGTGGACACCGCCCTGCGCGAGGCCGGCGACGTCGTCCTGGCGGTGCAGGAGGGCGCATTGGCGCCGGACGCGCTGGTGCCGCTGTCCGATGTGGTCCGCGGGGCGGCGCTGCCCGCGTCGGGGCCCCGGCTGTTCAAGAGCGTGGGGATGGCGTGGGAGGATCTGGTGGTCGCCGCCACCACCTACGAGGCCGCCCGGGGAGAGTCACGTTGACCAGCCAGGAGCACCTCACGCTGACGCTGCCCACCTTCGGCGTCCAGCGGAACCTGCGCGACCAGATCACGCAGACGCTGCGCGCCGCCGTCATCTCCGGCGAGCTGCGCCCCGGCGTGGTGTACTCGGCGCCCAGCCTCGCCGCGCAGTTCGGCGTCTCCGCGACGCCCGTGCGCGAGGCCATGCTTGACCTCGTCAAAGAGGGCTTGATCGACACGGTGCGCAACAAGGGTTTCCGCGTCACCGAACCGTCCGAAAAGGACCTCGACGACCTCAGTGAGCTCCGCGCCCTCATCGAGGTGCCCACCATCCGCCGCCTCGCCGAGACGGGCGTCGACCCGGCCGTGATCGCCGAGCTGCGCCCGCTGGCCACCGGCATCGAACACGCGGCCGCCGCGCACGACCTCATTGCCCACGTCGCGACGGACATGCAGTTTCACCTGCGCCTGCTCGAACAGGCGGGTAACCCGCACCTCGTCGAGACCGTCCGCTCCCTACGCTCCCGCTCCCGCATCTACGGTCTCCGCGGCCTCGCCGACCGCGACGAACTCGTCCCCTCCTCGCACGAACACGCGGTGCTCCTGGACCTCATCGAAGCCCGGGACGCCGATGGCGCGGAAGCCTTGATGACCCGCCACATCCGGCATGTGCGGGGGATCTGGGCCGAGTAACGCTCGGTCGGCCGTCGCTGTGCTCGGATGAAGATTGCCTGCGCCGCGTCACGAAAGTGATGGCCCTGTTCCTCGCCGGCGGTGCGAAGTCCGCCCGACAGCGTGAAGCTGTCGCCAAGCGGCGGTCGGCTCCAGGGCACCGGGCTCGAAGCAACCGGAACACGATCCCGGGTCTTCGAGCCCGGCCAACCTGATCACCGCACGAAAACCCTGATCACTCCCCGGAAAACCGCTGCTCCAGCTCACTCACTTCGGGCAGTCCGATCAGCGTCGTGAACTCGTCGAACGTCGGTACGCCCGGCAGGGCGGCCGTGGGCGTGCCGTCGCGGCGGATGACGTCGAGCAGGGAGCGGATGCCGGCCGTCGCGGCGAGCAGGGTGCCGATGGGGTACAGCACGAGCGAGAAGCCGAGGTCCGCGATGCGCGACAACGGCAGCGGCGGGGTCCGGCCGCCTTCGGCCCAGTTGAACACCAGGGGCGCGACGCCGCGAAGCTCGGTGGCCACGCGCTCGATGCTCTCCTCGCTCGTCGGCGCCTCCACGAACAGCACGTCGGCGCCCGCGTCGGCGTAGGCCTTGGCGCGGCCGAGGGCGTCGTCGAGGCCGTGGACGGCGGCGGCGTCCGTGCGGGCGATGAGGACGAAGTCCGGGTCGCGCCGGGCGGCGGCGGCCGCGGCGATCTTGCCGACCATCTCCTCGCGCGAGATCACGGCCTTGCCCGACATGTGACCGCACTTCTTGGGCATCACCTGGTCTTCGAGGTGGATCGCCGCGACGCCGGCCTGCTCGTACGCCCGCACGGTGCGCACCACGTTGATCGCGTTGCCGTAGCCGGTGTCGGCGTCGGCGATCACGGGCACGTCGACGGCCGAGACGATACGCGTCGCGTTGTCGATCATCTCCGCGCCCGAAAGCAGGCCCACGTCCGGGCGCCCGATCAGCGACGCGGTGGTGCCGAAGCCCGTCATGTACACGACGTCGAACCCGGCCTGCTCCACCAGTCGGGCCGAAAGCGCGTCGTACGCCCCGGGCGCGACCAGCGGCGGGCCTGCGGTCAGCAGCTCGCGCAGGCGTTTGCGCGGGGTTCCGGCGGTACCGAGCAGATTTCCCACGGAATTCCTCCTTGTATACATCCATCGCAAAACTACGCCGTAAGGCTTGCGTCGGACAA
Source organism: Amycolatopsis sp. NPDC023774 (assembly GCF_040639695.1). Classification (NCBI taxonomy): domain Bacteria; kingdom Bacillati; phylum Actinomycetota; class Actinomycetes; order Pseudonocardiales; family Pseudonocardiaceae; genus Amycolatopsis; species Amycolatopsis sp. NPDC023774. Next base: position 545,227 of record NZ_JBFAAJ010000002.1, on the reverse strand, counting down.
CCCTTCCGCCTAGATTGCACACAATCTTCGAGACGAGGTGACGGGTGACACAGGCGGCGACTTCATCGGGACGCGCGGTGGACGCATTGCGCGAGCTGATCCTGAAGGGCGACTTCCCGGCGGGCGCCCGGCTCGGCGAGGTCGAGCTGGCCGTCCGGCTCGGTGTGAGCCGGACGCCGGTCCGCGAGGCGCTGACCCGCCTCGCGGCCGAGGGCCTCGTGGAGATCGTCCCGAACCGCGGGGCCCGGGTCAGCCGGTGGACCGTTGCCGAGCTGGAAGGCGTGTTCGAGCTGCGCACGTTGCTGGAACCCCAGCTCACCGCGCTCGCCGTGCCCCACGCGACCGAGGCTGACCTGGCCGCGCTCGACGAGCTCGCCGGGCGCATGGTCGAGGTCGGGTGTCCCGGACCGGGACAGGACCTCGACGCGCTGATGCCGATGAACCGCGAGTTCCACGCCAAGCTCGTGGAACTCGCCCGGCACCCGGCGCTGGCCGGCGCGCTCGCGAGCGCCATCCACGCGCCGATCGTGCTGCGCAACTTCCACACCTATGACGAACAGTCCCTGCGGCGCAGCCTCGCGCACCACGTCGAGATCGTCGCCGCCCTGCGCGCCGGCGACCCCGAGTGGGCGCGGGCTGTGATGACCGCCCACATCCGCAACGCCCGCGCCGTGATGGTGCGGGCGGCCGAGAAGCAGGAGAGCACATGAGTTATCGGCTCGGTGTCGACGTCGGCGGCACCTTCACCGACGTGCTGCTGGTCGAGGAGACGACCGGCGGCACCTGGCGGGCGAAGACCCCGTCCACCCCCGCCGACCAGTCGGTCGGCGTCCGCAACGGCATCGCGAAGGTGTGCGCCGACGCGGGCATCGCGCTGAGCGAGGTCGCGCAGGTGCTGCACGGCACGACCGTGGCCACCAACGCCATCCTCGAAGGCAAGGGCGCCCGCGTGGGGCTCGTGACCACGCGCGGGTTCCGCCAGGTGCTGCAGATCGCGCGCTCCTACGTGCCGGGCGGGCTCGCCGGCTGGATCATCTGGCCGAAGCCGGAACCCTTGGCGGCGCTGGAGAACACCGTCGAGGTCGACGAGCGCATCGCCAGCGACGGCGCGGTGATCCGCGACGTCGACGAGGCCGACGTGCGGGCCCAGCTGGAGAAGCTGCGCGGCCGTGACATCCAGGCGCTCGCCGTGTCGCTGATCAACTCCTTCGCCGACTCCGCGCACGAGCGCCGCGTGGCGGAGATCGCCGCCGAGGTGCTGCCCGGCGTGCCGGTGTCGCTGTCGTCGGACGTGCTGCCGGAGCTGCGCGAGTACGAGCGCACGGTCACCACCGTCGCCAACGGCTACGTGCAGCCGCAGGTCAAGAAGTACGTGGAGACGCTCGCGAGTGAGCTCGCCGGCAGCGGCGTGGCCGGTGAACTGGCCATCCTGCGCAGCGACGGTGGCCTCTCGGCAGCCGGCGCCGCCGTGGCCGCCCCCGTGACGATCCTGCTGTCCGGCCCCGCCGGCGGCGTGACCGGCGCGGTGTGGGTGGCCGAGCAGTGTGGCCACCGCGACCTGATCACGTTCGACATGGGCGGCACGTCCACCGACGTCGCGCTCGTGCAGGACCTCAATCCGCGCATCGGCCGCGAGACCCAGGTCGGTGATCTCACCGTGCGGGCATCCAGTGTGGACGTTCGCACGGTCGGCGCCGGCGGCGGTTCCATCGCCCACGTACCGGAACTGACCAAGGCCTTGCGCGTCGGCCCGCAGTCGGCGGGTGCCGACCCCGGCCCTGCCGCGTACGGCAAGGGCGGCACCGAGCCGACGGTGACCGACGCCAACGTGGTCCTCGGCTACCTGCCCGCGCAGCTGGCCGGCGGCGAGATCACGCTCGACGTCGAGGCCGCCCGCACGGCCGTCGCCAAGGTGGCCGACGCGATGGGCCTGCCGAGCGTCGAAGCCGCGGCGGCCGGGATCATCGACATCGTCAACGAGAACATGCTCGGCGGCCTCCGGCTCGTCTCGGTTCAGCAGGGCTTCGACCCGCGTGACTTCGCACTCGTCGCCTTCGGCGGCGCGGGCCCCCTGCACGCCAACGCCCTCGGCAAGCTCACCGGTGCGTGGCCCGTGATCGTGCCCCCGTCACCCGGCGTGCTGTGCGCGCTGGGCGACGCGACCACGAGCCTGCGCGACGTGTCGGCCCGCACCGTGCTGCGCCGCTTCGCCGACCTCACCGGCGCCGAGCTGGTGCAGATCCTGCGCGAACTCGGCGACGAAGCCGGCGGACGGCTCGTGGAGCAGGGGCTCGACCGCGCCGGTCAGACGCTCGGGTTTCAGGTCGACGTGCGCTACCACGGCCAGGGGTTCGAGATCCCGGTCGAGGTCGACCCCGCGTCGCTGGAGGCGCCCGACACCGCGCTCGACCGGCTGGCCAAGCACTTCGACGCCGAGCACGACCGGCTGTTCTCGTTCCTGCTCGACGTCGACCACGAGCTGGTCAACGCCCGCGCCACCGTCACCGGCCCGCGCCCGTCGGTGGCGCCGGTGACGCTGCCCGAGGGCACCGGCGATCCGGCCGCCGCGCTGGTGGACACGCACCCGATCCACGTGTCGGGCAAACAGCTCGACGCGAAGGTCTACGACCGCGCGAAGCTCCTCGCCGGTGACGTCGTCGCCGGGCCCGCGATCGTGACCGAAATGGACTCCACAACCCTCGTCCTGCCCGAGCACGCCGCCACCGTGCACGCGTCCGGCAGCCTGCTGATCACCCCGCTGGAGGGCTGAACCTTGGCTGAGATCATCGAGACCGCCACCGGCACGATCACCAAGTCCGAAGTGGACCCCGTCACCCTCGACCTCATCGAGAACGGGCTGCGCAACGCTCGTTACGAGATGGACGAGGTGCTCTTCCGCACCGCGCTCTCGCCTGGCATCCGCGAGCAGCACGACGAGTTCCCACTCATCGGCGACTCGAGCGGCAAGATGGTCGTCGGCCAGTTCGGACTGTCCATCCCGGACTTCCTCGACGGCTTCGACGACACCATCGAAGAAGGCGACGTGCTCATGACGTCGGACCCGTACGCGTGCGGCGCGGCGATCAGCCACGCCAACGACTGGCTGATCGTGATGCCGATCTACCACGAGGGCCGGCTCGTCGGCTGGGCCTCGATGTTCGGGCACATGTCCGACGTCGGCGGCAAGACCCCGTCGTCGATGCCCACCGACGCGCGCACGATCTACGAAGAGGGCGTGGTCGTCCCACCGTTCAAGCTGTACAGCAAGGGAAAGCTCAACGAGGACGCCCTGCGGATCATCCTCAACCAGGTCCGCATGCCCGACTGGAACCGCGCCGACCTCAACGGGCTCGTCGCCGCCTGCCGCACGGCGTCGCGCCGCGTGGTGGAGATGTGCGACCGGTTCGGCACCGCGACCTACCTGTCCGCTTTGGACGCTCTGCTGCGGCGCAACTACGACGCCATGAAGATCCTGCTGCAGACGGTGTTCGAAGACGGCAAGACGATCAGCTTCACCGACTACATCTGCGACGACGGCGTGGGTTTCGGCCCCTACGAGCTGAAACTCTCGCTGACCCGCACCGGCGAGAAGGTGCACCTGGACTTCACCGGCAGCTCGCCGCAGGCCGCGGGGCCGATCAACTACTACATCAACGAGAACCTTACCCGGATGTTCTTCGGGATCTACATGATCACCGTGGCCGACCCGCAGATCCTGTGGAACGACGGGTTCTATCCGCTGGTCGACGTGACCATTCCGGACGGTTCCTACTGGAAGCCGAAACATCCCGCGTCGCTCAACGGCCGCAACCACGGCATCGGCCGGGTGTTCGACCTCTTCGGCGGCCTGCTCGGCCAGACGAACCCGGCGCTGCTCAACGCGGCGGGCTTTTCGTCCAGCCCGCACTTCATGTACTCCGGTCACTACTCCTCGGGCGAGCGCAAGGGCGAGTGGTTCCAGCTGTATTCGATCGGCTTCGGCGGCATCCCCGGCCGGCCGCTGGGCGACGGGCCCGACGGGCACTCGCTGTGGCCGAGCTTCGTCAACATCCCTTGTGAGTACCTGGAGTCCTACTATCCGTTGCGCATCGAACGCTGGGAGACCGTCGCCGACACCGGCGGCGCGGGCCTGCACCGCGGCGGCAACGGCGTCGACGTGACCTATGTCTTCGAAGAGCCCGGCACGATCGCGATCCACGACGACCGCTGGCTCACCTACCCGTGGGGCGTCAACGGCGGCGCGCCCGGCGCCCGCGGGACCAAGTGGATCGACCGCGCGGACGGCACCAAAGAAGTCCTGCCCAGCAAGTGCCACGACGTCCCGGTGCACACCGGCGACGTGCTCCACTTCGTCACCTGGGGTGGCGGCGGCTGGGGCGATCCGCTCGAGCGCGACCCCGCGCTGGTGGGCCTGGAGGTCGAACGCGGTCTCGTGACGCCGGACGGCGCGCGCGGCTACGGCGTGGTCGTCGCGGTGGACGGCACTGTGGACACCGACGCGACGAAGACGTTGCGCGATCAGCTGCGCGCGTCGCGGCCCGCGGAGCTGCCCGTGTTCGACATGGGGCCGCCGATCGAGGAGCTGCTGGCCAACTGCGAGGCGGAGACCGGCCTGCCGGCACCGCAGCGCCCGGTCTGGTCGGCGACGTGAGCGGGCCGCACGGGTCCGCGTTCTCCGGCCGGCTCGGCTGGGGAGCGCGGCCCGCGCTGCTCGTGATCGACCTGGTGCGCGCGTACACCGAAGCCGGCGGGCCGTTCGAGCTGCCTGGCCCAGGGCCGGCGATCGAGGCGACGCGGGCGTTGCTCGAAGCCGCGCGCGCGGCCGGGCACCCGGTGGTGTGGACCTCGGTGGTCTATTCGCGCGGCCTCGCCGACGGTGGGCTGTTCGTGGAGAAAGTCCCGGCGCTCAGAGCGTTCGCCGACGGCACCGAAGGCGGCTGGGGCGAGATCGGCCCGCTGAAGCCCGAGCCGGGGGAAGTCGTGGTGGCCAAGCAGTACGCGTCGGCGTTCTTCGGCACCTCACTGGCGTCCTCCTTGCACACGTCCGGTGTGGACACTCTGGTCGTCACCGGGGTTTCGACTTCCGGCTGCGTGCGAGCGTCCGCAATGGACGCACTGAACCACGGGTTCCGGCCCAAAGTCGTGCGCCAGGCATGCGCGGACCGCACGGAAGCCGTGCACGACAACAACCTTACGGACCTCGACGCGAAGTACGCCGACGTCGTGGACCTCGACGAGGCACTCGAGCGACTGGCCGGATAAGCCACGAGGGGCCTCCCGGCCGGCTCGGGATACCGGCGGGGAGGCCCCTCTGTGGTGCGGCCGCGACTACTGCTGCTGCTGGTCGTCGCCGCCGAAGCGTTCCTTCAGCTTGTCGGCACCCTGGTGGATCTGGTCGCCGTGCTTGCCGCCGGTCTTCTCGTCGGCGAAGTCGGCGGCCTTGTCGACGCCCTGGCCGACTTTGTCCGGGTGCTGGCCCGCGAACTCCTGCAGCTTCTCCTTGGCCTTGTCGAACATGCCGTCCATCTCGCGCTCCCTTCCGTCGTGCCGAATTCCGGTGGACGTTCCGAGGAGTACCCAGGAGTTGTCCGGGTCAGCCTCATTGTCCCCTCATCGGGTGAGGTGGGAGCGAAAGGTTTTTCAGTTGAAGCGGCCGGCTCCGTCGATGTAGGACACCTTGTCGACGGTGATCCCGCCGTCGAGCAGCTCGTCGGCCCGCGCGACCAGGCCGCGCAGCGCGTCGTTGCCACTGTGGACCTTCAGCGCGTCGAGGTCGGCGAACATCTCGTAGAAGACGAACTCGTCCTCACGCTTGTTCAGCAGGTAGAGCAGTGTGCCCTCCTCCTGCCGAGCCGCGTCGACGAGCCCGCGCAGCAGCTGCTCCACCTCCGCCTCTTTGCCCGCTTTGGGACGGATGTAGGCGATCTGCGCGACTGTCATTCCTGACCTCCAAGACGAGGGTGTTCCCGGCTGTCCCAACCTACTGGGTTCAGGGCGTGACGGTGCGGTGGTGTTGGAAAGGCCATTGCGCCACCGGACGGGCGAGCAGCCCCTCCGGCGGGTCGGGCAGCCGCGGGGGAACGGCGGTCCAGCGCGCGATGACAACGACGCGGTCCTGGCCGCCCAGGTAGACGTCGGCACCGGCGAAGTGCTCCGTGGCCGTGAGTTCCGGCACGGCGGTGGCCTCGACCCACGCCAGCAGGTCCTGCTGGCGGCCCGGTGCTGCGCGGACTTCCCACATCAGTGTGTCTCTCATGGCCGCGACTCTAACGGCGGCACCGTGGGCACGTCAGTGGCGGAGGCGATGTCCTGCGCGGTCAGGCGGAACGCTTCGGGATAGTGCGCACGCCGGGTGCGGCGGGCCGGTTCCGTGCTGCGCCAGGAGTAGCGGCAGCGCGCGCACTGGTGGACGGTCCACACCCCGGGCACGGGAGAGTCGGCGAGCTTCGCGACGTCGGGGTGGTCACAACGGGGGCAGGTCACGGGCGGGGCTCCTTCCGGGGCGGTCATCGGGCGGCCAGCCGGCGCAGTTTGTCCACCCACGCGGCGGTTTCCGGCAGGTCCTTCACCGGCTGGCTGAAGTGGCCGCGCTCGTCCGGGGCAACGGGGGTGGTCGCGTCGATGATCATCTTGTGGGTGATGCCGGCCGGGTCGGCCGCCGGATCGAGGGCCACGACGGGCAGGTTCGGCAGCACCATCACGTCGCCGGCGGGGTTGACCTTGGTGGACACCGCCCACATGACACGGGGCAGGTCGAACGGGTCCACGTCCTCGTCGACCACGATCACCGTCTTCAGGTACCCGAGGCCGTGCGGCGTGGTCATGGCGCGCATGCCGACTGTCTTCGCGAAGCCGCCGTAGCGCGACTTCGTGGAGATGACCGCCAGCAGGCCGTGGGTGTACATGGCGTTCACCGCCTCGACCTCGGGGAACTCCGCCGTGAGCTGCTGGTGGACCGGCACGCAGGTGTTGGCGGCCATGAGGAAGTCGATCTCGGTCCACGGCATGCCGAGGTAGAGCGACTCGAACACCGGGTGCGTGCGGTAGGAGATCCGGTCGATGCGGATCACGGGCATGCTGCGCCCGCCGGAGTAGTGGCCGGTGAACTCGCCGAACGGGCCCTCCAGCTCGCGGCGCCGGCCGACGATCACGCCTTCCAGCACCACTTCCGCGCCCCACGGCACGTCGAGGCCGGTCAGCGGCGCGGCCGTGACCGGGGCGGGCGCACCGCGCAGGGCACCGGCCAGCTCGTACTCGTTCTGGTCGTAGGCCAGGGGAGTGGCGGCGACGATGGGGATCACCGGGTCGTTGCCCAGCGCGATCGCCACCGGCAGGTCTTCGCCCGCGCGCTCGGCCTTGGCCAGCTGCAGCGCGATGTCGTGCATCGGGACGGGCTGGATGCCCAGCTCGGCGCGGCCTTTCACCTGCAGGCGGTAGATGCCGACGTTCTGCTTGCCGTCGTTGCCCGGGTCCTCGGGATCGCGCGAGACGACCGCGGCCTTGTCCAGGTAGAAGCCGCCGTCGCCGTCGTTGAGGCGGAACAGGGGCAGCACGGAGAACAGGTCGACGTCGTCGCCTTCGAGCACGTTTTCCGCCCACGGCGGGTCTTCGCGGCGCTCCACGGGCACCGGGAAGGCCTCCCAGCGGCGGATGAACTCGGCGACCTGGTCCTTCACGCCCGTGCCGGCGGGCAGCCCGAGCGCGAGCGCGTGGTTGGCCCAGGAACCGTGGACGTTGAGGGCGACGCGGGCGTCGGTGAAGCCTTCGAGGTTGTCGAAGTACAACGCGGGGGCGGCGTCGCCCAGCTTCGGTGCGGCGTTGGCGGCCGCGGCGAGGTCGGGCTCGGGGGAGACCTGCTCGGTCACCCGGAGCAGCTGGCCCTCTTCGTCGAGCGTGGTCAGGAACGACCTGAGGTCGTCGTGGGGCATGGGTCCTCCTGCGGGTTGAGCCCGGTCCAGCGGCGGGCCGCGGGCGCGGTCAGGCCGAACTGGTCGAGCACGCGCGCGACGACGTGGTCGAGCACGTCGTCGAGCGACTGCGGGTGGTTGTAGAAGGCCGGCATCGGCGGCACCATGACCGCGCCCATGCGGGTGAGCGCGAGCATGTTTTCCAGGTGGATCTCCGAAAGCGGCGTCTCGCGCGGCACCAGCACGAGCTTGCGCCGCTCCTTGAGCACCACGTCGGCGGCGCGACCCAGCAGGCCGTCGGCGTAGCCGGTGCGGATGCCGGCGAGGGTTTTCATGCTGCACGGCACCACGATCATCCCGTCGGTGCGGAACGAGCCCGACGAGATCGAAGCCGCCTGGTCCTCGGGTGAGTGCACGACGTCGGCCAGGTCGCCGACTTCGCGCGCGGACAGCGAGGTCTCCAGGTGGATGGTGGTGCGGGCCCAGCGGCTCAGCACCAGGTGCGTCTCGACGTCCGGCATCGCGCGCAGCACCTCGAGCAGCCGGATGCCGAACGGGGCGCCGGTCGCGCCCGTCATGCCGACGATCAGCCGCACGGTAGCACCTCCTCGTGGTTCTTCCGGCCAACAAGTTCGTACACAAACCGTTTGCATTCATACTAACATGGCGATCATGACGAGCCGGATGGACGAGTCGGTCTTCCACGCGCTGCGGCGCGCGATGCAGGAGCACGGCGCCCGTTGGCAGGCGAAGCTGCCGGGGCTCACGAAGCCGCAATACGCCGTGCTGGTGGCGATCTCGGAGACGCCGGGGCTCGACCAGGCATCGGCGGGGCAGCGGGCGGCGACAGACAAGGCGACGCTCGCGAACCTGCTGCTGCGCCTGGAAGAACGCGGATTGATCACGCGCACGGTGGGCGCCGATCGCCGCCGCCGCGAGCTGCGGCTCACGCCGGCGGGGGAGGAGCTGCTCGCCACGGCGACGCCCGTCGTCGATCGGGTGAACGAGTCGATGCTCGCGCCGCTCGACGACGAGGAACGGCGCCAGCTCGTGGCGCTGCTCACCAAACTGGCTCTCTGAGGCCCGGTAGGGTCGGGCGATCGGCACCGGAGCTGAGGAGGGCACGTGGCGGGACCGCTGAGCGGACTGAAGGTCGTGGAGCTGGCCGGGATCGGCCCGGGCCCGCACGCGTGCATGGTGCTCGCCGACCTGGGGGCCGACGTCGTGCGCGTGGAGCGTCCGTCGGGCTCGCTCGACCTCACGGGCGGCAAGGCGGACCCGTTGCTGCGCGGCCGGCGCTCCGTCGCGGCCGACCTGAAGACGCCTGAAGGCCGCGACCTCGTGCTGCGGCTCGCGGCGAAGGCCGACGTGCTGGTGGAGGGCCTGCGTCCGGGCGTCACCGAACGCCTGGGCGTCGGCCCGGCCGACTGCCACGCGCTCAACCCGCGGCTGGTCTACGGCCGGATGACCGGCTGGGGCCAGGAGGGCCCGCTCGCGCAGCGCGCCGGGCACGACATCAACTACATCGGGCTTGTCGGCGTGCTCAACGCGATCGGCCGCGCGGGGGAACGGCCGGTGCCACCGCTCAACCTCGTGGGCGACTTCGGCGGCGGGTCGATGTTCCTGCTCGTCGGCGTGCTTTCCGCGCTGTGGGAACGAGAGCGCACGGGGCTGGGACAGGTCGTGGACGCCGCGATGGTCGACGGCACGAGCGTGCTCGCGCTGATGGTCTGGTCATTGCGCGGACTCGGCGTGTGGTCCGACGAGCGCGGCGTGAACCTGCTCGACGGCGGCGCGCCCTTCTACGACACATACGTGTGCGCGGACGGCCGCTACGTCGCCGTCGGCGCGCTGGAGCCACAGTTCTACGCGGCGCTGCTCGCCGGGCTCGGCCTGGAGGCCGCGGATCTCCCTCCGCAGCTGGAGAAAACGAGCTGGCCGACGCTGCGGGCCGAGTTCACCAAGGCGTTCCTCTCGCGCACGCGCGACGAGTGGGCCGAGGTGTTCGGCAGCGTCGACGCGTGCGTCACCCCGGTCCTGGAGCCGGACGAGGTCGCGGCGCACCCGCACATCGCGGCGCGCGCCGGCCTGGTCGAGCTGGACGGCGTGCTGCAGCCCGCCCCCGCGCCGCGGTTTTCGCGGACGGCACCCGGTCTGCCGTCTTCGCCGCCGAAGCCGGGCGCCGACACGGACGCGGTCATCGCCGACTGGGGCGTGTGACGGGCACCGGGGCCTCACTGCGTCGCGGGGCGAGGGCCGGCACGGCCAACACGACCACGGCGCCGCACGCGCCGACGAACACGAACACGAACACCGCCGTGTAGCCCAGCGACGGGGAGACCTGGCCGATCGACAGCTAGCCGAAAGAGTCGGCGAGGCGGCCGGCGCTGTAGCAAAGGCCGATAGCGCTTGCGCGGATCTCGGCGGGGAACAGCCTCGGGGTGTGGGAGGAGACGAGCGCGACGAGCGTCTGGTTCAGTGCGGCCGCGAGGAAGCCGAAGATCATGATGGCGGCGGGGGCGAACGTCAGTCCCTTACGCGACACCCGCGCCGGCGAGGCCGCTCGCCCACCTCTCGCAGCGACACGCGCTCGTGCCCGGCGAGGGCGTCTCCGACCGGGACGGCCAGCAGCAGCGACTCGGTGAACAGCGGCTCCACCACGAGGTCCGACTCGGTCGGTGTCACCGACGAGAAGGCGGCGTCGGCGTCGCCGCGCAGCAGCGTCTCGACGACGCCCGTGGCCGGGCTTTGCGTGCAGCGCAGGCGCAGTTCGAGGCGTTCGGCAAGCAGGCCGGCGAGCACACCCGGCAAGAACCGGCGACCCGGGTGAGTACGTGTGCGCGATCCGCAGGAGCGCTGCGGCTCGCCGGCGTCCGCGAGCGCCGCGCCGACCGCGTCGGACTGCGCGCGCAGCACGGCGTCGGCCTCGCGCACCAGCACGTGCCCCGCCGGCAGCAGCCGCACGCGGCGGCCGTCCTGCTCGACCAGCCGGATCTCCAGCTTCCGCTCCAGTGCGCGAATCCCGCGCTGGACCGTCGCCACGCTCACGCCGAGCTCCGCGGCGGTCTGCCCGGAGTGCTCGGTGCCGGCGAAGCTGCAGCAGCAGCTCCAGGTCCGCGAAAGTGACTTTGCCGGTGCGTCCGTCGTCCACCCGTCCGATTGTCCGCCGAGGGCCGAAGTGCGGATGTCGCTGCGAACGTCGCTTTTCCGGGCTGGTCGTGCGGGGTGTCGTTCCACCAGCGGCGATGGAAGTGCCGGGCGGTGTGAGAGGAGTCCGAAAGTACCGGTGCCGCTGCCCCGATGGTCGTCTCGGCGGCCCGGTCCCGTTATCGTCATCCGGATGCGGGGGCTGGGGGCGGAGTTCCGACGGCTGTGGTGGGCGTTCACTGCGAGCGAGACGGGCTCGGCCATCGGTTACGGCGCGATGCCCCTCGTGGCGGTGCTGATTCTGCACGCATCCGCCGCCGAGGTGTCCTTGCTCGCCGCGATCCCCGGCCTCGCCGGCGCGCTGATCTCCCTGCCAATCGGCGGGTTCGTGGAGTTCCGCCGCAAACGGCCGGTGATGATCACCGCCGACGTCGTGCGCTTCGTGGCCCTCGCGAGCGTGCCGGCGGCGATCGGGCTTGGCGTGGTGTCACTGGCCCAGTTGTACGTGGTCGGAGCCGTGCAGACCGCTGCGCTCGTCGCGTTCAGCGCCGCCAGCGGCGCGCACCTGCGGGCGTTGGTGACCGCGCGCCAACGCGCCGAAGCCGCCAGCCGATTCGAAGCCACGAGCTGGACGGTGAACTCCGCCGGGCCACCCGTCGGCGGAGCACTGGTCTCGCTGACCGGCCCGGCCGTGACGATGCTGATCGACGCCGTCTCCTACCTCGCCTCCGCGTTCGGCGTGCGCTCGCTCCGCAGCCCCGAACCCCCGCCGCCCGCGCGCACCACACCGGCGCACGCCGGCCGCGACCTGCTCGAGGGCTGGCGCTACCTGTTGCACAAGCGCGAACTCGTGCTGCTGTTCGCCAACGCGCTGCTCTTCGGCTCAGCCGTGCTGGCCATCTCGCCGCTGGAGACCGTGTTCCTGCTCGACGACCTGGACTTCGCGCCGTGGCAGTACGGCCTCGTCATCGGCCTGCCCTGCCTGGGCGGCGTCCTCGGCGCCCGCCTCGCACCTCGGCTGGCGGCGCGCTTCGGCACGCGCCGGGTGCTGGTCTGGTCGGGGATCGCCCGCACACCATGGGTGCTGGCCATTCCCTTCGTCGGGCCGGGGCTCGGCGGCGTGCTCGCGTTCCTGACGATCGACACCCTGCTGCTGCTCGGCGCCGGGGTGTTCAACCCGCTGTTCAGCGCCCACCGCATGACATTGACGCGCGAGGACATGATGGCGCGGGTTCTGGCCGGCTGGTCCGCCGGCGCCCGCCTGGTCCGGCCGCTGTTCATCGTCGCCGCGGGCGTCCTCGCGGGCGCCACCGATGTCCGTGTCGCGATCGCCGCCGCGGGTGTCCTCTGTGTTCTCAGTGCCGCGTTGCTCCTGGTCCCCGGAACCCGGGAAACCAGCCCGGATCCTGACTCGATAACCCCCTCGTCCGACGGCTAGCGTGAGACCCATGGATCTCCCCGCCGGTCTTCTCGCTCTGCTGGAACGGCCGAGCCTGTGCTTCATCGCCACGACCATGCCCGACGGCTCGCCGCAGCTGACGCAGACGTGGGTGGACACCGACGGCAAGCACATCCTCGTCAACACGGTCGCGGGTTTCCGCAAGGTGCGCAACATCGAGCGCGACCCGCGGGTGGCGCTGAACATCGCGGACGCTCAGCATCCGTTCCGCTACTTCACCGTCCGCGGGCGCGTGCTGGAGGCGACCACCGAGGGCGCGGCCGAGCACATCGACAAGCTCGCGCACCGCTACACCGGCCGGCCCTACGCGTGGTACGGCGGCCGCGACCAGGTGCGGCTGCTGCTGCGCATCGAGGCCGAGCACATCGGCTCGATGGGCTGAGCCGCTGCGCGGTACAGCCGGCGGTGGGGAACTCGACTGAGCTTTGGCCGCTCAACGGGAGTGCTACCTCCACCTCGGCGGCCCCCAACCACCCAGGCACGCACGGCCCGGCAATCCTCGACCTGTTCACGCGGGTCGGCCGGCTCGCCCCCGAGGAGCCTCTGTATCCCGACGACTTCCGCGTTCACCGGCTGGCTCGCGGTGTCGTCACCGAACAAAGCGACCCCTCCTCTCCCCGGTTGTCGCCACTCTGGAAGACGCGGGCCGGCGCAGCCGTACCGGCAAAGGCTCGTGCCCGTGGGTGATGAAGGACGCCACGGGCGCAACTCCTCGACTGCACGTCGCGCGCGGCGGGATCGAACACGCAGGGGTCGCGCTGCGGTCCATCGGCGGGCGCTCCTCGACGGCCGGTGCGTCCACAGAGGACGGTTGTCCTGGCGCCGGTCCTGGGAACCGTAGCGCGCGACCGAACGGAACCGTGCCCGGGAAGGGGTACGGGTGATCATTCCGGGTGAAGCGCGTCAAGAGGGGTCGACCCGCCGTGAACTCGCCCGGCCGCGGAAAGGGCGCCATCCCGGCCCACCCGGATGGCGCCCCGCCCTCGGAGATTCCGCTCAGCCGTCGGAACGGCGCCGGTGCAGCGAGAACTTCTCGAACACCGAAAGCTCGCCGTGCGGCTTGTTCACGTTGTAGTAGGTCACGTGCATGGTCGTGGTGTCGCCGCGGTGGCGGCCCGGGTCCACGGTGAAGGACGCGAAGCCGTAGGGGTGCTCCTCGTCGCGGACCGCGCTCCACACGGCCTGCTCCTTCACGTACGTCGACACGCGCTTGCCCGTGCCCGGGTCGGCCTTCGCGGAGACGGCGGTGATGACCTTGCCCGTGCCGTCCTTGAAGAAGCTGCCGTTGGTCGTGCCGGAGACCCCGCCGCCACCGAGGATCATGTGCACGGTGCCGTGCGAGGCGTCGATGTTGTCGGTCGCGCTCGAGACCGGGTTCGGCGTGAGCGTCTCGCTGCCGGAGACCACGCCGTGCACGGCCAGCGAACGCTCGTAGTCGTGCTCGTGCCCGCACAGCACCAGGTCCACGCCGTACTGGTCGAACAGCGGCCCGTACTTCTCGCGCAGGCCGAGGTCGGCGCCGTTGGCGTCCGAAGTGCTGATCATGACCTGGTGCATCGCCACGACGATCCAGTCGATGTCGTGCGACGCGCGGGCCGCGGCCAGCTCCTTCTTCAGCCACGCGAGCTGGCGGCCGCCGGAGTAGCCGTTGATGTAGACGTCCCCACCGTCCTGCAGGGCGTTGTCGTCGTTCTGCAGCACGATCACGCGCACCGAGCCGACGGTGAAGCCGTACCAGAGGCCGGCCAGCTCGCGGTCGGTCTCGGTCGAGGGCAGCTGGAAGTAGGCCTGGTACGCGCCGAGGCCGATCTCGCCGTTGAGCTTCTCGATTTCGTGGTTGCCCGCGGCGGGCATCCACGGCCGGTAGCGCGCGGAGCGGGTGTTGTTGGTGAAGAAGTTGTTCCACGTGCGCACGCGGTCGACGTCGAGGTTCGCGTAGCAGAGGTCGCCGTTGAGCAGGTGGAACAGCGGCGCGACCGTCTCGATGCCGGTGACGATGTCCTTGGTCGCCGGCGTGGAGTTCGCGTCGAGGCCCACGGCGCCCTTGGCGTCCCAGGTCACCTGCGGCGCCGACTGGTCGCCGAAGCTCGTGAACGTGAAGGCCGAGCGGCCGCTCGGAGCCGTGCGGAAGGTGGCCGCGTCGGGCGTCGCGCCGTCGTGCTGCGCGGCGTAGATGTACTCCGTGCCGGGGCGCAGCCGGTCGAGCATCGCGTGGTGGACCCACACGGTGCGGCCGGACGTGCCGTCGACGTAGGTGCGCGTGTCGGCCTGCGCCACAGCACCGAAGCCGCCGTCGAGCGTCCCGTACAGCACGCGCGGCTTGCGCACGGAGGCCTCGGTGATCCACGAGACCACCATCTGGCGCGCGGGGTCACGGCCGAAGGTGAGGTGCAGGCCCTGCACCGGCGTGGTGCCGGACCCGACCTGCGGCACGAACGCGGCGCTCTGCGGCGCGGCGGCGGCCACCCCGGTGCCCAGCAGGGGCACTGCGGCGCCCGCGCCCAGCAGGCCCAGAGCCCCCCGGCGGCTTACGGTGTGTTTGCTGGTCTCGGACATGACCCTCCTCGGCTTCGGCCAGCAGAACCTAGGCGCGCCGGCCGACGCGGTGATGAACGAGACCTGTCGGCCGCGTGAAGTGTCTCCGAGCGCGGGCGTCCGCCTTGAGCCGGATGGTCCGATCAGGACACCCGCGCACCGGAACTTTCGGGCATAGGCGGCGAAATCGCCTCAGCGGCTCGCGAGGAACCGGGTGTACGCGGAGACGACGTCGTCGGTGGTGAGCACCGGGCCGTCCGGGTCCTTGGCGTCGTCGTCCCAGCGGCGGACGAGCACGGCTTCCGCGGCGCCTGCGTGCGAGGCGAACTCCGCGACTTCCTGAGGCGTCATCGGGCCGCCCTGCACCTTCAGCGACGCGACGGACGCGGGGGACAGGTGGTCGTGGTACTCGGCGTCGGTGGCGACGAGGTAGCGCTTGGCCGGCACGTGCTGCGCGATGATCCACGCGGCACGTTCGCCGAGGTGGCGCCGGGCGAACTCGGCGCCGGACAGCTCGTGCGGCAGGCCCGGCCACTCGTCGCGGACGGCGCGGGCGCGGCCGATGTCGTGCAGCGTCGCGGCGAGGACGAGCTCGTCGTCGCCGCCGTGCCGCGCGGCGAACCAGCCGGCTTGCAGCGCGTGGGTGCGCTGGTCCACGGCTTCGCCGCCGTAGGGCAGGCCGGCGAGGCCGTCGAGGAGCTCGGCCAGCTCTTCTCGGGTGAGGGTCACGACTTCTCCTTCAGAGTGCTCACGAGCTCTTCCGCGAGCTCGCGGGTGGCGGCGACGACGCCGGACCAGCGGCGCGTCAGGTCGGGGTCGATCTCCAGCGGACGGCCGTTCACGTCGAGCACGGCGCCGCCGGCGGCGGGGACCATGACCATCGCCGCGGCGAGGTCCATGATCCGGTGGGTATCGGAGCCCGCGTCGGCGAACGCGTCGGTCGAGCCCTCGGCGACCAGGGCCGCCTCCAGGCAGCTGGTGGACAGGATCCGCACGCGCGAGGCGCGCTTGGCCACGCGCCACCACGCGTCGTCGTCGGAGCCGTGGGGGCGCAGCAGGCTCACGGCCGCGCCGTCGAGCTCGCGGCGGCCGGTGGTGCGGTACGGCGTCGGCCGGCCGGCGACGGCGTGCCAGCAGCGGCCGGTGTCGAGCCAGCAGGTCAGGGCCTCGGTCGCGACCCCGTCCACCGCCACGACCCCGGCGAACGCCGAGAGCGGCACGCCGGCGGCCGCGTTGGCGGTGCCGTCGACCGGGTCGACCACGAGCGTCACAGGCGAACCGTGGTCGATCACACCGATCTCTTCGCTGAGCAGGTTCACGCGATGCTTCTCGACGACCTCGGCGACGGCGGTGTCCACGAGGATGTCCAGCCGCATCGTCGGCGTCCCGTCGGCGCCGATCTGCACCTTTTCCGCCAGTTCCGCACGGGTGTGCTTCGCCCGGGCCACGGCGAACGCGGCGACGGCCGCGCGGGTGGCGTCGGCGAGAACGCGGTGCGTGCCCTCGGGGATCACCGGTTCGGGTACCGGCCAGCCGATGAAACTCATGCGTTGCTCACCAGGGTGGTGTGGACGACCGGCCACTTCGGGCCCGCCGCGATGAGCGCCAGGTCGGCGCGTTGACCGGGCTCGAGCCGGCCGCGGTCGCCGAGTCCAGCGACGGCCGCGGGACCGCTCGTGACGAGCCCGACGGCTTCGGGCAGGGTCACGAGGCCGTCGTCGGCGAGCGCGAACGCCGCCGCGAGCAGGCCTGAGGGCAGGTAGTCCGACGCGAGCGCAGTGACCAGGCCCAGCGCGACGAGGTCGCGGCCCGACGCGTTGCCGTTGTGCGAGCCGCCGCGCAGCACGTTCGGCGCGCCCATCACCACGGGCAGGCCGCGCTCGCGGGCCGCCTGCGCCGCATCGACGGTGGTGGGGAACTCGGCGACCGAGCCGCCGCGCGCCACCAGCTCGCCGATCTCCCCGGCCGACGCCGGATCGTGGCCCAGAAGGCGGATCCCGCCCGCGCGGGCCTGCTCGCCGAGCCACGCCATCGCGTCCTCGCGCACGCCGAGCCGGCCGTCGCGCTCGGAGATCAGGTTGGTCACGTGGTCCGCGGCCTCCTGCGCCGACAGCCCGCGCACGCCCATGAGGTAGCGCTCGTAGTAGCTGCGGTCGGCGTACTGGCCCTGGCCCGGCGTGTGGTCCTCGTGCGACACGAGCGGCGCCACCCCGGTGTCGGGCGCCGACGCGAGCCGCTCCTGCAGCGCCTGGAGCCCTTCGGGGGAGCGGACGTCGAGCCGGTACAGGATCCGGTGGTCAACCAGGTTCGCCGAGCGCTCGTCCACCGCGTGGCACACGTCGTGGGCGCGCTCGACCGTGCGGGCCAGCCCGCGGCCGTGGCTCTGCTCGAACCCGGCGCCGTGGAACACCGTCGTCACGGCCGCGGCGCGCAGCTTGCCCTCGAAGGACAGGAGCGCGAACTCCATCGGCAGCTCGGCGCCGGGCCGCGGCAGACGCTCCTTCTCCAGCCCGTCGCTGTGCACGTCGACCAGGCCGGGCACACACAGCAGGCCCTGACCGTCCACATCGGTCTCGACGCCGGGCGGGTGCGGCTCCACGGCGGCGAGCACGCCGTCGCGCACCGCCACGAGCGCGTCGTCGAGCACCCGATCCGGCAGCACCGCGCGCACGTGCCCGAGCACGTAGTCCGCGGGTGGCCCGCCGAGCGTCCACCGATCGGTTCGGGACTCGAACACTTGCGTGGTCATGCCATCTCCAGGATTTCTTCAGGCGCGCCGTCGCGGGCGATGCGGCCGTCGCTCATCAGCACGACGCGGGAAGCCAGGCGCCGCATGGCGTCGAGGTCGTGGAACACCGCCAGCACAGCCACGCCCCGCGCGGTGAGCGAGGCGATGAGTTCCAGGGCGGACTCGCGGTTGGCCGGGTCCAAAGCGGACACCGGCTCGTCGAGCAGCAGCAGGCGCGGCGGCCGGACGGTGCCCGCGGCGAGGTTCACGCGCTGGCGTTCGCCACCCGAGAGCACCGAGCAGTCGACGTCCCACAGCGCCTCGTCGAGGTTGAGGCGGTTCAGCGCTTCGGCGGCGGCTTCCCGCGCCTCGGCACGGTCCACGCCCCGCCGCCGGGCCGTGGCGGCCACGACCTCGAGCGGCCCGGTACGCGGGGGAGCGGCCAGGAACTGCGACACGTACCCGAATTCGCGCCCGCGTACCCGCGCCATCGCCCGATCGGGCAGCTTTGTCAGCTCGAGCTCGGTGCCGTCGGCGGTGCGTAGCCCGACCGAGCCGGAGTCGGGCAGGTAGGTGCGGTTCACGCAGCGCAGCAGCGACGACTTCCCGGCACCACTGGGCCCGGCGAGCGCCACGTGCTCGCCGGCGCGCACGTCGAGGTCGACGCCGTGCAGCGAGTGCACGGTCCGGCCGTCGATCGTGTGCAGCGTGAACGACTTGCGCAGGCCGCGCAAGGACAGGACGGGGGACACGGGGGTCACCTCCGGGCCGCGGCGACGAGCCGCTGGGTGTAGGGGTGGTGGGGGTCGTGGAAGAGCTGGTCGGTCAGGCCACGCTCGACCACGCGGCCGAGCTGCATCACGATCGTGCGGTCGGTGAGCGCGTCGATCACCGAGAAGTCGTGGCTCACGACCACGGCCGCGATGTCGCGTTCGGACAGCAGGCCGCGCAGCAGGTCGAGCACACCAGCGGCCACCGACGCGTCGAGCCCGGTGGTCGGCTCGTCGAGCAGCACCACCGGCGGCTCGGTGGCCAGTGCCTTGGCGATCTGCACGCGCTGGCGCATGCCGCCGGAGAACGTGCCCACGGGGTCGTCCATCCGCGACAGCGGCACCTCGACCCGGTCGAGCAGCTCGGCCGCGCGCCGGCGGATGTCGTGGTAGCCGCGCCAGCCCGCCGCGGTGAGGCGCTCGGCGATGTTACCGCCCGCGCTCACGCGCAGATCGAGCCCGTCGGCCGGGTTCTGGTGGACCACGGCCATCGAGTCCACGCGCAGGCCGCGCCGCCGCGCGTCCGGCAGGGTCAGCAGATCCGTCCGGCCACCGTCCACAGTGGCCAGCCGGACCTCGCCGGCGGTGGCGCGTTCGTCGCCGATCACGCACGCCAGCACGGTCGACTTGCCGGAACCCGACTCGCCGATCACGCCCAGCGCTTCGCCCGGAGCGACGTCGAAGGACACGTCCCAGGCCGCCACGATCGCGCCCGTCGCGGGGCTGACCGCCGTGCCGTGCTCGGGGCCGGTGCCGGGCACCGCGTCCACGCCGCCCGCGCCGTGCACCTTGCCGATGCCGCTGACCTTCAGCGCCCACTCGGGTGCGTCCGCGGCGATCTCGCGGCGCGGCATCTCGCGGTGCTCGGCCGTCCCGGCGGTGCGGGCGCGGCGGCGCGGGTCCGGCAGCAGGTTCAGCGGCGCGCGGTGGTAGTGGCCCGTCACGTCGGCATCACCGGCGCGGACGCGCGCGCACCACTCCGTGTCGCTGCAGGCGTAGGCGCCGCTCGTGCCGGCGGCCACGAGGAACGCGTCGTCGCGGCCGCACAGCTTGCACACCGCGCCCGGCGTGTACTCGACCTCGAACGGCACGTCGTCGAAGGTCAGGGGTGTCACGTCGGTGTTCGGCGGCACGGCGTAGATCCGCTTCTCGCGGCCCGCGCCGAAGAGGTTCAGGTGTGGCGACTGGTGCAGCCGCGGGACGTCCCAGCGCGGGATCGGCGTCGTGGCCATCACGTACCGGCCGCCGACGAGCACGGGGTAGCCGGTGGTGCGGGTGATCATGCCGTTGCGGACGAGGTCCTCGTACAGGCTCACCCACATCGCCGAATAGTCGCCCTCGGCGTGCATCCGGCCGCACTCGGCCATGGACTTCTCCACGCCGCGCAGCGGTTCCGGCACCGGTACCTGGTACACGAGCACGTCGCCTTCCGACAACGCCTCCTCGGGCACGCGGTGTCGCGTTTGGACGATGGTGGCCTCGCGCGTGTCGGCCGTCTCGGCCGCGCCGGTGGTGGCGGCGATCATGCGGCGCAGGTTGGTGGCGTTCACGCCGGCGTCGTCGCCCTGGTCGATCACCTTCACGGTGTCGGTCGTGCCGACCACCGCGAGGGTCACCTGCAGGCCGCCGGAACCCCAGCCGCGAGCCACCGGCATCTCGCGGGCGCCGAAGGGCACCTGGTACCCGGGCACGCACACCGCGGTCAGCGCCGCGCGGCGGACCTCACGCTTGCCGCCCTCGTCGAGGATGCCCGTCGGTTCGGCGACGGCTGCCAGGTCGGTGAGCAGTTGTTCGGTCGTGCTCATCAGCATTCTCCTCCGAAGGACTCCGACTGCCGGGGCGCCGGTCCTTCACCGGCCGCGGCCTGCAGCGCCCTCTTGCGTTCCACCATCGAGCGGAACGTGACGTAGTGCGGGAGCTTGAGGTGCTCCAGGAAACCGCCGGAGTCGAGCCCGTCGGTGGTGAGCAGCAGCAGCTGCTCGAGCGGGCCGGACTTGCCGAAGCGGCGGTTGGCGATGTCGAGGTTCGCCATCGCGATGGCCTTGCGCTCGTTGTGGCCGAAGCACAGGCCGTAGCCCACGTCGAAACGGCTGCGGTCCTCCTCGGCGCCGTCGAGGTCCTCGATGGCCTCGGCCTCGGTCACGCGGAAGTTCCCGACGGACACGGGGTTCCCGGTGTGCGGGTGCTTCACGCGCAGCGGCAGACGGCCGTGGCGGACCTCGCCGAGCGTGACCTCGTGGAGGTTGCCGTCGGGTCCGAGGATCGAGCGGTACCACAACGACACCAGCGCGCCCGTCTCCGCGCGCGCCATGGCGGCCAGCGCGGCCGAGCGCGGAGCCGGCGGCCGGGCGGGCTTGCGGGTGAGGTCGAACGGCTCGGCGTCCTCGGCCTCTCCGCGGTGATCCACGGCCAAGTCGAGCTCGCGCAGCAGGTCAAGGAACCGGCGAGGACGGCGCTGCTCGTCCGTGCGTGGCTTCGCGGTGCTCGCCACGTGTTCGGCGGCCTCGGGCGGGCCGGCGGGCTTCTCGAGCAGCCGCCCGGTGTAGTCGGTGGTGCGGCCCAGCAGCTGCGGGCCGTCCGGCTCGCGGAACGCCGGTACGATGCGGCGCAGGATCAGCAGGTCGTCCGGGTCCACCGGCTCTCCCACGGCCAGCCGCGGCAGTGTGGAGCGGTAGGCGCGCAGCAGGTGCGACGCCTCCAGCGGGTCGCCCTCGGCCTGGCGGAACGCCGCGGCGGCGGTGTCCTCGTCGAACAGGCCGGCCTCGCCCATCACGCGGTCGACCGCGAGCCGGAACCGCGCGACGATCTGCTCGGTGTCGGCCCACGCCACCGGCGCGTGGTCCCGGGCGCGGCGCACCAGGTCTTCGGCCGCGAGAATGGCTTCGAGCCCGCCGCGGGCTCCCGAGTACCCCATCAGTCCTCCTCGACAATCGTGGTGGTGCGCGGCAGGCCGACGACGCGGCCGTCGTCCGTCACCAGCAGCACGTCGATCCCCGCCGGGTAGCCGGCCACGGCTTCGGCGCGCGCGGCGACGAACCCTTCGGGCAGGCCACGCGGGGCCAGGGTCAGTTCGCCGGGCACCCCCGGCCCGGAAATCCGCCAGCGGCGCTCGCCGCCGTCCACATCGGACACCGCGAGGGCGGCCAGCGCGGCGTCCTCGGGGGCCGGCGCGGTGCCGCGGCACAGCCGGGTGATCTCGCCGGCGGTCACCAGGCGCACGGCGGCGACGAGCCGGGCGAGTTCGAGCGGCCGCCTCGGCGCGGAGGTCGCCAGCGTCACGGTGTCGGCCCACTTCGTGCGCTCTTCCAGCACGCACACGCCGGTGCCGAGGTCGGCCAGCGCGAGCACCGGGAGGACCGCGGGGTCGGTTACGCGCACCAGGTCCGGCGGCAGGCCCTGCGGCGCACCTGGCCGGGAAAGCGCTTCCAGCACGGTGCGGAACACCTGCTGGGACTCCGCGGGACGCAGGACCGTGCCGGCCGCGGCGGTGGCAGCGGAGGTCAGGGCCATCACGTCAGCTCCTCGAACTCGACAACGGTCGGGGCCAGCTCGGCCCATTCGCGTTCTTCGCGCTCGACCAGGCGGCGCGCGACTTCCCGGCACAGTTCGTCCACTTGGGACGCGCGGGTCCGGCCGGCCTCGACCTCGGCGTCGAGCACCGCGGCGGCGAGCGTTGCCGCGCGGTCGTCGCCGAGGCGCATCGCCCAGCCGCGGTGCCCGGCGAGCTCCACCTCCGCGCGGCACGCGAGCACGTCGCCGAGCAGGAACCGTTCGTCCGCGACGGGTTCACGCACCTGCGCCTGCACGCAGCCGACCTCCGGCGCGAGCAGCACACGCACGTCGGCGCCGTCGGCGAGGCAGGCGTCGGCGAGCGCCCGCAGTTCGCCGGGTTCGGCTTCGGCCAGCAGACCGCAGCGCTCCTCCCGGCCCAAGGGGTCAGTCACCCTGTTCTCCTTCGTGTTTCGCGGGGAAGGCCGGATCTTCCAGCTCCACCACCACGCGGACGGCGTCCATGCGCGTCCACGCGCTGCTGGTCATGAGCACCCGGCCGGACTCGGCGTCCCGGTTCACGCTTTCGATGCACCACACCGGGACCCTGGCCTCGATCTGCAGGCCGCGCAGCACCTCGGCGGGCGGGAGGTCCACACTCGCCCGGAACCAGGCGCGCACCGGCTGCACGCCGCCCAGCTGCCGCAGCACCAGGTCCACCGACTCCACGCTGTGCAGGGCGAGGTCGAGGTTCGGGGCCACGTCGACCGGGATCAGCTCCTCGGTCCAGGAAGCGAGCAGGTCGTCGATGTAGAAGTGGCGGATCACCCGGTGCACGGGCGAGCCCACCGGCCGCTCGAGTTGCCGGGCGGCCGCCTCGCAGGCCTCGACGCGTTCCACGCCCTTGATCTGCGACCGCGGCGTGGCACCGGCCGCCGCCACCGTGGCGTGCCAGGACGGCGGCCGGCGGTGTGAGATCACGTAGTCGATGCGCCGGCTCACGAACGTGCCGGCGCCTTGCACGCGGCGCACGAGCAGCCGCCGCTCCAGCTCCTGCAGGGCCGAACGGGCGGCCGCCCGGCCGACCCCGAAGCGGGTGGCGAGCTCCGGCTCGCTCGCCACCCGCGTCCCGGGTGCGTAGGCCACCAGCTCGGTGGCCAGCTGGTCGGCGATGTCGAGGTACCTCGTCGAGGTCATGTCGTTCACAGTGCTCGCGGGGCTTGTCCGGACAACTGCGCCGTGGCCAACGCCCGCACGCCCGAAGGTGAACATCGGTGACAGTTGTTGCCGGCGGCTCAGCGCACGACGTGCCGGAGCCAAACCGCGAGCAGCTCCACGAGCAGCACCGTGGCGAACACCAGCAGCAGGACGGTCGTGACCACGCCGAACTCGATCACCCGTGAAGCACTGAGCAGGTCGAAGCCGATCCCGCCCGCCCCGACGATGCCCAGCAGGGTCGCCGAGCGGATGTTCGTGTCGAGCTGGTAGAGCACGTGGGCCACGAACGCGGGGGCCGCCTGCGGCAGCGTGCCCGTGAAGAACACCTGCCACGGCCCCGCCCCGGTCGCCCGGATCGCCTGCTCGACGCCCGGGTCGACCTCCTCCAGCGAGTCGGCCACGAGCTTGCCCAGCAGCCCGACCGCGCCCACGGCGAGCGCGAGCGTGCCCGCTACCGCGCCGAGGCCGGTGATCACCACGAACACGATTGCCAGCACCAGCTCCGGGACGCCGCGGATCAGTACCACGATCAGCCGGAACGTGCGCGCGACCCACGCGGCCGGCGCGACGTTGCGTGCGGCCAGCGACCCGATCGGCACCGCCAGCACCGCCCCGAGCACAGTGGCGCCGAGCGCGATCTGCACGGTGACCCACAGGTCGTCGAGCAGCTGTCCGAAGACCCCGGCCGTCTCGGGCGGCCAGAACAACCCGGCCGTCTGCCCGAGATCGCCCAGAGCGCCGAAGAACTGCGCCGGGTCGAGGTCGGCACCCCACGCGGACGCGGCGATCACCAGCACGGTCACCAGCGCGTAGGCGGCCTGGCGGACCCGCCGGAACGTCCATCCGGGACTGACCTGGCCCCCCGGCTGCACGGGGATCGCCACGGTCTTGCCGGTGTCCTGGCCGCGCAGCAGGGCGCGGCGGATGGCGCCCGAGAGCAGCTCCACCGCCACGCACAGCAGCAGCACCACGAGCGCGAGACCCATTCCTCGCGGGTAGTCGAGCTGCTGGAACGCCGTGGCGATCGCGTACCCGAGGCCGTCGACACCGACGAACCCGAGCACCACCGACACCCGCAGGTTGATGTCCAGGCGGTGCAGCGCGGTCGCCACGAACGCCGGCAGCACCTGCGGGAGCACGCCGGTCACGAGCTCCTGGAACGTCCCGGCGCCGCCCGCTCGCACGGCCGAGCGGGCGCCTTCGTCGATCTGCTCGACCGCGTCGGCGTACATCTTGCCGACCATGCCGACCGAGTGCAGGCCCATGGCCAGCACCCCGGTCATGGCGCCGAGGCCGAAGATGCGGAAGAAGACGATGGCGAGCACCACGTCGGGCACCGCCCGGGCCAGCACGATGAGGGTGCGGGCCCCCACGCGCACCGTGCGGTGCGGCGTCGTGTTCACGGCCGCGAGGAGCGCCAGCGGCACGCTGAGGAGCACCGACAGCAACGTCGCGGACACCACGATCGCCAGCGTTTTCCCGCACAGCTCGAGCAGCTCGCCCACGGGCGGGAAGTCGAGCGGGAACATCCGGCCGGCGAAGTCGACGGCGTTGTCGGCGCTGTCGACGAACGTGGCGACGTTGATCTTCAGGTCCGCCACCGCCCACACGCCGACGGCGACGATCGCGGCGAGGACGAGCCACGCCGCCGTGCCTCCGGCGCGGGGCCGGGGGAGGGTCCGCTGCGTCACGCGGGCGGCCGGCAGCGGCGGCGCGGCGGTCATCCGACGGCCGCGGGCACGGGCAGCCCAGGTGCGGCCACCCTGGCGTACAGGCCCATCGCCGCGTCACGGTCCAGCCCGGCCACCGGCGTGTCGAGCACCGCCTGGCCGCCTCGCAACCCGACCACCCGGTCGCCCCAGCTCAGCGCCAGGTCGACCTGGTGCAGGCTGCACAGCACCGTGAGCTTCCGCTCGGCCCCGATCTCCCGGATCAGGGCCATGACCTGAGCGGAGGACTCGGGGTCGAGCGATGCCACCGGCTCGTCGGCGAGCAGGATCTCCGGCCGCTGCATCAGCGCCCGCGCCACGGCGACGCGCTGCTGCTGGCCGCCCGAGAGCGTGTCGGCCCGTTGGAACGCGCGGTCCGGCAGCCCCACGCGCTCGAGGTGGCCGAGCGCCTCGATCCGGACGGACTTCGGGTACGTGAACAGGCCCAGCCGCGGCCCGCGCAGGCGCCCGAGCGCGCCCGCGCAGACGTTCTCCAGCACCGTGAGGCTGTCGATCAGGTGGAACTGCTGGAACACGAACCCGATCCGCCGGCGCAGGCGCCGCAGCTCACCGCCCCGGGCCGTGCCGACGTCGGTGCCGAGCACCGTGACCGAGCCGCCGGTGGGCCGCTGCAGCCCATCGACGTGGCGCAGCAGGGTGGACTTGCCGGAGCCCGAGAGCCCGAGCAGCACCACGACCTCACCGGGGTGCACCTTCAGCGAAACCTCGTCCAGCGCCCGGACCTCGGGCCCGAAGTGCTTGCTGACGCCGTCGAAGACGATGACCGGCTCGTCGGTCATGACGCGGTGCACTGCTTGTCCTTGGTGGTCGCGCAGACCTTGCGGACGCCGGCGTAGAACGCGTCGTCGACCTTCGCGTAGCCCCAGTCGCCGGCGTCGTCGACCGCCTTGCAAGCGGTGGAGCAGAAGCCGTTGGCATTGAGGTAGTCGACGTTGGCCTTGTTCTGGAACACGTCGGCGATCTTCCCCTTGAGGTCGGCGGAGAGGTCGTCGTCCACCGCGACCGGCGAGCCGGCGATGATGTCGGACTTCCAGACGGTTTTGACGTCGCCCTGCTTCAGCTGGCCCTTGTCGATCAGGATCTTGTCGACCATGACGTCCTCGGCGAAGCCGGCGTCGCACTGGCCGCTGTTGACGGCGAGCACGGACGCGTCGTGGCCACCGGTCATCACCGGGGTCATGTCCTTGACCGGGTCGATACCGGCCTGCAGCAGCGCGGCCTTCGGGTACAGGTAGCCCGAGGTCGAAGCCGGGTCGACGAAGCAGATCTTCTTGCCCTTGAAGTCGGCGATGCTCTTGATCGGCGAGCCCGCCTTGGTGATGCCGTAGGACTTGTAGCCGGGGGTTTCACCCTTGGTCGTGATCCCGGCGGCGATCGGGGTCGCCTTCACGCCGCTGTTCTTGGCGAGTACGTAGGAGAGCGGGCCGTAGTTGGCGATGTCGACCTTGCCGCTGCGCTGCGCCTCGATCACCGCGGCGTAGTCGGTGGCCGGCTGGAACTTGATCTTCTTGCCGGTCTCCTTCTCCAGAAGGTTGATCACCGGCTGAAAGGACTGCTGCAGGCTCTGCGCGTTTTCGGACGGAACCGCCGAGAAGACGAGCTCATCGGGGTTGCGACCGCCACCATCGGCTGCGTTGCCGGTGTTCGTCGCCGCGCTCTGGCCGCACGCGGCCAGCAGGACGGCGGCGGCCACGCCGAGGACGGCCGCGGCCGTGCGGCGGGGGAGACGGGACATCGGGGACTCTCCTTTATTTCGTCCGGGCAGGGCGGCAGGTGTGGACGTCCCGAGGGTCGTTCCGGTCGATGCAGGTGAGGAGAAGCCGTGGTTACGCTTCGCGGAACTCCGCACGTCCCTTGTCACAACCCGGGCGGAGGAGTGCTGTTCCGGTGACCGGGATCGCGAACCGTGTGCGATCGCCCGCGATGTGTCATGGTGATCGGGCCGCGGTTCCTGACTCGATCGTGATCGTGAGTCCGGGGAACGAGCGGTGCGCGGACGAGGTCTTGGCGCAGTCGGCGGCTTTCGCGCAGGACGTGACCGGCGCGGATTTCGGTGCGCCGGTCCCGGCTTGTCCGAAGTGGACACCCGGTGAGCCGGACGTGGATCGCCGGCCGGCGGGCGGGGTTCTGGCCGCGCCGCATGACCCACGAGCCGGTGGTGCACCGCGCCGACGCCGCCGCCGCGCGGCGTGCCGGCGACCGTGGAGCTCGACACGGCGGCCGAGTGGGTGCTCACGCGCACGCCCGCGGGACTGATCGTCACGCGCGAACGGCCGGAGGTGGTGGCGGAAGTGATGCTGCGTGGTCCGGTCGCCGGCCTCGCGCTCGTCCCGTACCGCCGCCGTCCGGGCGAAGTGCTCGACGTGACGGGCGACGCGGCGCTGTTCGAGCTGGTCGGCGGGATGCTCAGGTTCTGAGCCTGGGCCCGTCCGCCATCGTTGCCGGGAATTCAGGATCGATTCAGTGGATTTCTGCTAGCCTCCCCGTGATTCGCGGCTCACCGTGGTGTCGCCTGCCGCCGCAGTGCCCACGGTTTCTCGTCGAACGCGCTCCGGCCAGACTTTCGCAAGGAGTGACATGACACGCATCGTCCGGGTCAAGGGCCGCGAGGTGCTGGACAGCCGCGGGAACCCGACGGTCGAGGTCGACGTGGAGCTGGCCGACGGGTCGCGCGGGCGCGCGGCCGTGCCGTCGGGGGCGTCCACGGGCACGCGCGAGGCCGTGGAGCTGCGCGACGGCGACAAGTCCCGCTACCACGGCAAGGGTGTGCGCAAGGCCGTCGACGCGGTGAACGGCGAGATCGCCGGGGCCGTGACCGGGCTCGAAGCCGAGGCGCAGGCCGACGTCGACCGCGCGCTGATCGCGCTCGACGGCACCACGAACAAGGCCCGCCTCGGTGCCAACGCGACCCTCGGGGTGTCGCTGGCGGTGGTGAAGGCCGCGGCGGCCGCCAACCACCTGCCGCTCTACCGCTACGTCGGCGGGGTCTACGCGCACCTGCTGCCGATGCCGATGATGAACATCATCAACGGCGGCGCCCACGCCGACAACCCGATCGACTTCCAGGAGTTCATGATCGGCCCGGTCGGCGCCGAGACGTTCGCCGACGCCGTGCGCATGGGCTCCGAGGTCTTCCACACGCTGCGCAAGTCGCTGCACGAGGCCGGGCACAACACCAACGTCGGCGACGAAGGCGGCTTCGCGCCGCAGCTCGGCTCGGCCGACGAGGCGCTCGAGTTCGTGGTGCACGCGATCGAGCAGACCGGCTACACGCCGGGCGAGGACATCGCGCTGCTGCTCGACCCGGCCGCGTCGGAGTTCTACACCGGCGAGGTCTACGACTACACCGGCGAAGGCCGCAAGCGCAGCATCGAAGAACACGTGGCCTACCTCGAAGACCTCACACGGCGCTTCCCGATCGTGTCCATCGAGGACGGTCTGGCGCAGGATGACTACACCGGCTGGAAGCAGCTCACCGACACCATCGGCGACCGTGTGCAGCTCGTGGGCGACGATCTGTTCTGCACCAACGTGGAGATCCTGAAGGACGGCATCGAGCGCGGCATCGCGAACTCGATCCTCATCAAGGTCAACCAGATCGGCACGCTGACCGAGACGCTCGCCGCGGTCGAGACGGCGCACAAGGCGGGCTACTCCGCGGTGATGTCGCACCGCTCGGGCGAGACCGAGGACACCACGATCGCCGATCTCGCCGTGGCCACCAACTGCGGCCAGATCAAGACCGGCTCGCTCTCGCGCTCGGACCGCACCGCGAAGTACAACCAGCTCCTGCGCATCGAGGAGGAGCTCGGCACCGAGGCCCGGTACGCGGGGCGCGCCACACTGCGGGGCTGAAAAGGCCCTGGTCCGGCGACGGCCCGACCTGATCTTCCACGACTGGTGTCACCGAGACTACTCACGAGCCACAGTGTCGGACGTGGAAGACGGAGCCGGGTTGCCCGCTGGGTCGTCACTGAGCGAGTGGATCGTGCTCGGCGTGGTGGCGGAGTCTCCGACGCACGGTTTCGCCCTCGTGCGGCTCACCTCGGAGGCCGGCGAGGTCGGCCGTGTCTGGCGGCTGCCGAAGCCGGTCGTCTACCGAGCCGTGGACCGGTTGCTGGCGCGCGGGCTGCTCGTCGGCGCGGGCACCGAACCCGGTGACTCCGGCCCGCCGCGCGCGCTCGTCCAGGCCACCCCCGAAGGCCACACGGCCGTGGGCGAATGGCTCGCCCGGCCCGCCCGGCACGTGCGTGACGTCCGCTCGGAGCTGCTGGTGAAGCTGGCCCTGCTGGAACGACGGCGGGCCGACCCGGCGCCGTTGCTCGGCGAGCAGCGGCGGGTACTGGACCGGATCGTCGACGGGCTCGAGACGCAGCAGGGCTCGTCCGGCGGGTTCGACACCGTGCTGCGCACCTTCCGGATCGAGAACGCGCGGGCGGCGGTGGCGTTCGTGAACGCGACCCTCGGCGGGCGGGCACCGCAGTACGCCGCCACGGGCGAGTAGGTGCCTGTGCTGGACGTCAGGCGCCTGCGGATCCTCGTCGCGGTGGTCGAAGGGGGCTCGTTGACCGCGGCCGCACACCGACTGTGGCTCCCGCAGTCGGCGGTCGCGCAGCAGATGTCGGAGATCGAGCGGGAGGTCGGCCTGTCGCTGCTGAAAGGGTGTCGTGCGGGGTCGAGCTGCCCGCGGCGGGCGAGGTGCTGGCCACGCACGCGAAAAACTTGTTCGGCGAGCTCTCGGCCATCGAGCAGGAGGTGCGCTCGTCCGGCACGGACTCCACGCGGCTGCGGATCGAGGTATTCGCGACCGCCGGGGTCGAGCTGCTGCCGCCGGTGGTGAAGGCGTTCCGCGAACAGCACCCCGGCGTGCGCCTGCGCCTGTCGGCCACCCACGGCGACGACGCGGTCAGCCGGCTGCGCGAGGGCGCCGCGCACGTGGTCCTGGTGTGGGGCTACGACGTCGCGCCGCAAGCCGTGGACCGCGGGCTGTACCACGTGACCCTGCCGGACGACCCGCTGCACGTCGTGCTGCCGCTCGACCACCCGCTCGTCGACGCGGACGAGGTGGCGCTGGCCGACCTGTCCGGCGAGCAGTGGGTGACGCGCGCGCACCGTGCGCCGTACGAGACGATGTGCCGCCTCGCCGGGTTCGAACCGCAGATCACCTTCCGCGCGGCGGATTACCACTCGCGGCAAGGGCTCGTGGCCGCGGGCATGGGCGTGAGCCTCCTGCCGCGGCTGTCGCCGGCCGCACACCGCACTGATCTCGCCGACCGTCCGCTGGCGGGTCGTGGGTTCGCCCGGCGCGTCACGGCGGTCACGCTGCCCGAGGCGCGGCGGTCGAAGCCGGTCGCGGATTTCCAGGAGGTGCTGCGTTCGTCGGCCGGCGCCGCGTGAGTCTACTGTGGATGGTCAGCGTCCGCGAGTCTGCTGGGCGATCGCGCCGGCGAACGTGGTCACCCGCGTGTAGACGCCGGGCTTGCCGGGTTTCGCGCAGCCGTCGCCGAAGGACACGATCCCGACGAGCGTGTCACCGACGACGAGCGGGCCGCCGGAGTCGCCCTTGCACGCGTCGATGCCGCCTTGCTGGTACCCCGCGCACACCATGCCGGCCGGGTCGTAGGAGTCGTAGGCCTGCTTGCACGTCGCGTCGCTGACCATCGGCACGACGGCGCTGCGCAGGTAGTCGGAGCGGTCGCCGCCGTCGGCGACGCGGCCCCAGCCGAGCACGGTGGCCTTCGTGCCCGGGGCGTACACGTCGGTGTCGCGGGCCACCGACACTGAGCGCCCCGGCAGGCGGCCGCGCACGGTCAGCACCGCGATGTCGTCGCCCTCTTCGGCCTTTTCGAAGTCCGGGTGCACCCAGGCTTTCGTGACGGCGAGCGTGCTGCCCTCGTCGGTGCGCTTGTCCTCCCGGCCGACGACGACGCGGATGTCCTTCGTGGACACCGCCTCGGCGCAGTGGGCCGCGGTGGCGACCGCCGAACTGCTCACGATCACGCCGCCGCAG
The DNA here is from genome assembly GCF_040639695.1 of Amycolatopsis sp. NPDC023774. NCBI lineage: Bacteria > Bacillati > Actinomycetota > Actinomycetes > Pseudonocardiales > Pseudonocardiaceae > Amycolatopsis > Amycolatopsis sp. NPDC023774. Next base: position 514,234 of record NZ_JBFAAJ010000002.1, on the reverse strand, counting down.
AACTGCGTGCCGGCGTCGTCCACGAGGTACACCGCGTACGGGTGCTCGGCCAGCGATGCCTTTTCCCCGCCGACGATCGCGCCTTGCGCGGCCGCTTCCGGGCCGGTGGCCACAGTGGTCACCGCCGCCGCGCCGAACACCGCCGCAGTGAGCACCGCCGCGGCGAGCACCGCGTTCGGTCGTCTTCCGGACAGTCGTGTCTTCGGCATGAAACCCCCTCGGCGCAAAGAAAACGATGGCAGACACGATAGCCGGGCCGAGGGGAAACCGGTGTCGCTGAACCGGGTGGAAAAAGCGTTGCGGGCAAAGGCGAACGGTTCGGCGACGGGAATCCGCCGGACCGTTCGCCGGGAACTCAGGAGCAGAGCGGGGCGACGGGGAGGTCGGACCCGGTCTTCACGTAGGCGTCGGAGATGAAGTTGTCCGGGCCGATGCGGTCCCAGATCGTGCTGGTGCCGAATGTTCCGGTCACCGGCGAACCGTTGACGTAGCACTCGATGTTGACCTTGGCGTAGTTCGCCGCGAGACCCTTGACGGCGGCCGTGGTGCTGGCGGTCGCGCGCACGTTCATCGGATCGCCGGCGGTGGTCACGACGCCGGTCGCGGCGGCCGAACCGGTCCACAGGTAGGTCACCTTCACGTTGCCGTTGTCGGTGAGCCCGAGCCCCGAGTTGAACACGCCGTCGGCGAGGTCGATGCCGGCCGGGTTGCCCACGGTGTAGCCGAGGTCGTCCTTACCGCCGTTGTAGTGGTTGTGGTAGGCGGCGTACGCCTCCGGCTGGCCCTGCGGCAGGTCTTGGTACTCCGAGCGGACCGAGGCGGGGTTCCAGTAGTCGTCCTTGGTGTTCCACGGGCCGACGTCCCACACCGGCGCGTACTCGCAGCGGCTGCCGTCGGTGCGGCACACCTTCACCGTGTAGTTCCCGGTGCCCTTCGGCGAGGTCGCCTTGCCCGAGGGCAGCGCGACGAAGTGGTCGCCTGCCGTGATCACGTGGCCGTTGGCGGTGGTGTGGCCGGTGAGGCCCTCGCGCGTGGCGTAGATCGTGTAGGTCAGCGGGGTCGTGGCGGTGAGCGCGCTGGCCTGCGGGGCCAGGCCGGCGTCGAGGTCGACCTCGCGCACGGTCGGGCGCACGCCGTCGGTGGTGCTGGACAGCGAGATCCGCGCCTGCACCACGCTCACCGCGCGGCCGAAGGTCGCGGCCTGCGCGCCGGCCGGCGTCCACTCGGTCCAGTCGTCGGCGCCGGTGCGGCCGCGCACGTCGATCTGCACGTCGGTGCCCTTCGGCAGGTCCGCGAGGACCTTCGTCGTCACGCGATTCACCGGTGAGGCGAGCTGCCGCGCGGCGGAGACCAGGTAGCCCTGGCTGCCGGCGGTGAGCAGATCCGTTCTGTGCCAGGCGGAATCCGTCAGGGTCAGCGCTCCGCCGGCCGCCTCGACGTTGACGTCGTCACCGTCGATGTGGGACAGATCGGCACGCCAGGACCCGGCCGGCGCGGCGCTCGCGGGCGCTGCGAGCGCCACCCCGCTCGTGGTGACCGCGCCCGCGGCCAGGACTGCCGCGACCACGCGGCGGGCAGTTGTCTTCCCGACTGTCTTCCCCAGCACGACACTCAGCTCCTTCACTCGTCCGTCGCGAACGGTGAGGAGTCTGTGCGCGTTCCGTACACGATCCGTACAACGCGAGCGCGGGGCCGTGTATCACGGTGTGCCCCGGATTGTCCGGTTTGTCGATCATCTACATCGGACACTTCGACAGCGGTAGCGCCGAAAGTAGGAAGATCACCAGGTGGGACAACGGAAAGTCAGTTTCCGTGGACACCGTGGACAGGTGAGCGGTTGCCGTGTAGGTCTATGCATCGGGCAAGTACTGGAACGATCACGGGGACGGTTGATGGCAGGGTACCTGGCGCGCCGCGTCCTGCAGTCGGTCGTGGTGGTCGTGCTGGTCGCGGTGCTCACGTTCGCGCTGCTGCAGCTGCTGCCCGGCGGGCCGGCCCGCGCGATCCTCGGGCCGAAGGCCACTCAGCTGCAGATCCGGACGTTCCTCCACGACAACGGCTACGACCGCCCGCTGGTCACGCAATTCCTCACCTGGGCCGGGCGCGTGCTGCACGGTGACCTCGGGTACTCCTACAAGCTCAACCAGCCGGTGACCGACGTGATCGCCGACCACCTGCCCAAGACGATCCTGCTCATGACGCTGTCCACTTTGGTCGCTCTCGTGGTGGCGGTGCCGCTGGGTGTGTACCAGGCCCGCAAGCGCAACACGCTGGGCGACTACGTGGCCACGGGCCTGTCGTTCGCGTTCTACTCGATGCCGAGCTTCTTCCTCGGCGAGATCCTCGTGCTGCTGTTCGCGGTACAGCTGCAGTGGTTCTCCCCCCTGGGGCCGAGCGGCGACTCGCTGGGCGAGATCCTGTCGCAGGCACCTGCGCTCGTGCTGCCCGTGCTCACGCTGGCGTTGATCACCATCGCGTCGTTCAGCCGCTACGCGCGCTCGTCGGTGATGGAGAACCTGAGCCAGGACTACGTGCGCACCGCGCTCGCGGGCGGGGCGAGCGAGGGCAAGGTGCTCACGCGGCACGTCCTGCGCAACTCCCTGATCCCGATCGTGACGCTGCTGGGGCTGTCGCTGCCGCAGCTGTTCGCGGGCGCGCTCATCACCGAGCAGGTGTTCAACTACCCGGGCATGGGCTTCACGTTCATCCAGGGTGCCCAGGTGCACGACTACCCGGTGCTGCTGGGGACCGGGCTCGTCGTCGCGCTCGCGACGGTGGCCGGCTCCCTGCTCGCCGACATCGGCTACGCCGTGCTCGACCCGAGGGTGAAGTACTGATGACCGACAGAACGGCCCCCGTCCCGGCGTCCCCGTCCGCAGCACCCTCGCGGTCCGCGGCGCGGGCGACCCTGCGGGCCTTCCTGGAGAACCGCCTGGCGGTCGCGGGCCTCGTGCTCATCGTTCTGTTGGCGCTGTTCTGCTTTTTCGGCCCGCTCGTCTACCACACCGAGCAGATCGCGACGAACCTCGCGGGCGCCGATCAGCCGCCGGGCGCGGGTCACCCGCTGGGCACCGACGACGTGGGCTACGACGAACTCGGCCGGCTGATGGTCGGCGGCCGGTCCTCCCTCGAGATCGGTGTGGCGGCGGCGGTGCTCGCGACCGTGTTCGGCACGCTCTGGGGCGCCATCGCGGGCTACGTCGGCGGATTCGTCGACGCGGTGATGATGCGGATCGTCGACACACTGCTGGCCATCCCCACGCTGTTCCTGCTGCTGATCCTCGCCGCGATCTTCACGCCGACGCTGGGGCTGCTGATCCTGGTGGTGTCGTTCGGCGCGTGGCTGAGCCCGGCGCGGCTCGTGCGCGGCGAGACGCTTTCGCTGCGCACCCGCGAGTACGTGCAGGCCGTGCGGATGATGGGCGGCGGCGGGAAACGCGTGGTGCTGCGCCACATCATGCCCAACGCGATCGGCACCATCGTGGTCAACGCGACTTTCCAGGTGGCCGACGCGATCCTGCTCGTGGCCGCGCTGAGCTACCTCGGCCTCGGCATCGCGCCGCCGCACGCCGATTGGGGCAACATGCTGTCCAACGGCACCGAGTTCGTGCAGAACGGCTACTGGTGGATGATCCTTCCGCCTGGCATCGCGATCATGCTTGTGGTCGTGGCGTTCAACCTGCTCGGCGACGCCTTGCGCGACGCGCTCGAAGTGCGGCTGCGGAGGCGCTGAACCCATGAACCCCGTCCTGCGCCTGGAAGATCTGCACACGACCATCGACGTCCGCGACGGTGTGGTGCGCCCCGTCGACGGCGTGACGCTGGAAGTCGGCCGCGGCGAGCTGCTCGGGCTCGTCGGCGAGTCCGGCTGTGGCAAGACGATGACGGCCCTGTCGATTCTGCGGCTGCTCCCGGCCGGCGGGCGCATCGCTTCGGGCCGGATCCTGCTCGGCGACGACGACGTCGCGGCCATGACCCCCGCCGAGCTGCGGGAGGTCCGCGGCAAGCGCATCGGCACGGTGTTCCAGGACCCGATGACCTCGCTCAACCCGTCGCTGCCCATCGGGCGCCAGGTGAGTGAACCGCTGGAGCTGCACTCGACGCTCTCCCGGCGCGAGCTGGACGAGCGCGCCGTCGCGATGCTCGAGCTGGCCGGGCTGCCGGACGCGCGCAAACGGGCCGGGGACTACCCACACCAGCTCTCGGGCGGCATGCGCCAGCGCGTGATGATCGCCCGCGCGCTGGTGTGCGAGCCGGAGCTGCTCATCGCCGACGAGCCGACGACCGCGCTCGACGTGACCGTGCAGCACCAGATCCTGGAGCTGATCGACGACCTGCGCCGGCGCCTCGGCATGGCCGTGATCCTCGTGACGCACGACCTCGGCGTGGTCGCGGGCCGCGCCGACCGCGTCGCCGTGATGTACGCGGGCAAGATCGCCGAGCTCACGGACACGCGCCGGCTCTTCGGCAACCCGCGCCACCCGTACACGGAGGCGTTGTTCGAGGCGCTGCCGGAGAACTCGGCGGACTCGGGGGAGCGGCTCTACAGCATCCCCGGCCTGCCCCCGGATCTGCGCGAGCCGCCGACCGGGTGCCGCTTCGCGCCGCGTTGCCGCTACGCGACCGACGAGTGCGTCGAGGAGGAACCCGAGCTGCGTGCCGACGTGGCCGGGCACGAGTACGCGTGTTTCCACCCGGTCGGTTCGGCGGAGTTCGACGAGCCGTCGGCCGTCGTCCGCGTGCACGAGCGGGCGGGCGCTCCGGCCGCGGAGCCGGCGGCGGGCCCGCCGCTGCTGGAAGTCGAGAACCTGGTGAAGGACTTCCCCGTCACCAAGGGCGCGGTGCTGCGGCGGCGCACGGGCACGGTGTCCGCGGTGGCCGGCGTGAGCTTCTCCGTGGCAGCGGGGGAGACCGTCGGCCTGGTCGGGGAGTCGGGCTGCGGCAAGACCACCGTGGGCCGGGCCGTGGTGGGGCTCGACGAGCCGACGTCGGGCCACGTCCGGATCAACGGCACGGAGCTGACTTCCTTGCGCGGGGCCGAGTTGCGGCAGCGCCACCGCGACACCCACCTGGTGTTCCAGGACCCGTACGCCTCGCTCGACCCGCGCATGCGCGTCGGCGCGATCCTGGCCGAACCGCTGGAGATCCACGGCGCCGGCACCCGGGCGCAGCGCAGCGCGCGCGTCCGCGAGCTCCTGGGCGAGGTGGGCCTGCCCGCCGACGCCGCGCAGCGGTACCCCCACGAGTTCTCCGGCGGGCAGCGCCAGCGTGTCGGGCTCGCCCGGGCCTTGGCGCTGGAGCCGAAGCTGATCGTGGCCGACGAACCGGTGTCGGCGCTGGACGTGTCCGTGCAAGCGCAGATCCTGAACCTGATGAACGACCTGCGCGAGCGCCACGGGCTCACGTACGTGCTCATCTCCCACGACCTGTCCGTGGTGCGGTACCTGGCGCAGCGCATCGGCGTGATGTACCTCGGCAAGCTCGTGGAGACCGGTCCGGCCGCCGAGGTGCACGGCAACCCGCGGCACCCGTATACGCGCGGGCTGATCGACACGGTCCCGGTCGCCGATCCCTGGGCGGACCGGCAGAGCGGCGGAGTCTCGGGCGAGCCGCCGTCCGCGATCTCGCCACCGTCGGGCTGCCGCTTCCGCACGCGGTGCCCGTTCGCGCAGGAGATCTGCGCCGCCGAGGAACCCGTGCTGCGGCCGTTCGGCGCCGGGCACGAGGCGGCCTGCCACTTCCCGCTCGACGCCGCTCGTGAGCACGACGCGACGAAGGTCTACCAAGGAGAGAACGGATGAGACTGCGCAAGGAATTCGTGGCGCCGGTGGTGGTGCTGGCCGCGGCCGCGCTCGCCACCGCGTGCAGCGGCGGGAGCTCGAGCTCGGGCGGCGGCACCCCGACCGAAGGCGGCACGGCGGTGTTCGCCGAGGCACCCGGCACCCAGCCGAACTGGATCTTCCCGTTCGTGGACTCGGCGCACAACAGCGGTTACGCGACGGGTGACCTGCAGCAGCTGATGTACCGCGAGCTCTACTGGTTCGGCGACGCCGACGGCAGCACCGGGGTCAACACGCGCAAGAGCCTCGCCGACCCGCCCGTGTTCAGCGACAACAACACCAAGGTGGTGATCAACGTCAAGCCGTACAAGTGGTCCAACGGCGAGACGGTGAACGCCAAGGACGTGGTGTTCTGGATGAACATGATGTTCGCGGAGAAGGCCAACTGGTACGGCTACGTGCCGGGTCAGTTCCCGGACAACGTGAAGTCCGCGACGGCGACCGGGCCGCAGCAGGTGACGCTGCAGCTCACCGACTCGTATTCGCCGACGTGGTTCACCGGCCAGGAGCTCGCGCAGATCGCGCCGCTGCCGATGGCGTGGGACAAGACATCGGACTCCGCGGCGGCGGGCAGCGGCGGCTGCGCGGACGACCGCGCGAAGTGCGACGCGGTGTACAAGTACTTGTTCACCAAGAGCAAGGACCTCTCGACCTACGCCACGGATCCGTTGTGGCAGGTCGTGGACGGGCCGTGGCACCTGACGTCGTTCGACGCCGAGGGGAACATCAGCTACGACCCGAACCCGAAGTACAGCGGGACGGACAAGCCGCATCTCGCGCACTACAAGATGCAGCCGTTCACGAGCACCAGCGCGGAGTTCAACACGCTGCGCAGCGGCCGGACCATCTCCGTCGGCGGCGTTGCGGGTGCGGATCTGCCGCAGAAGAAGGCGAGCGAGAAGGTGCCGGCGACGAACCCGTTGCAGGCCAACTACAACCTCGTGCCGGCCGCGGCGTGGGGCTGGAGCTCGACGATCCTGAACATGGACAACCCGAAGTTCGGGGCTGTGTTCAAGCAGCTCTACGTCCGGCAGGCGTTCCAGCAGACCCTGGACCAGGTGACGGACGTGAACGTCGCCTACCGCGGCTACGCCACCGTGACCACCGGGCCGGTGCCGATCAACCCGGACAACTCCTATGTGACCGAGGCCGAACGCGGCGCGGGGCCGTACCCGTTCGACAAGGCGAAGGCGAAGGCCTTGCTGACGTCGCACGGCTGGACCTTGCAGAACGGTGCCATGACGTGCACCGCGCCCGGCACCGCCGCGAACCAGTGCGGCGCCGGCGTGGCGGCGGGGACCCGGCTGGAGCTGACTTTGCAGTACTCCACCGGCAACCCCGCCTACGGGCGGATCATGCAGCAGTGGAAGTCGGACGCCGCCGAGGCGGGCATCGTGTTCGACTTGAAGGGTCAGGAGTTCAACGCGCTGCTGAGCGACGTGAGCGACTGCCACGGCTCCGGCCCCGCGTGCGACTGGCAGATGGGCTACTTCGGGTACCAGCAGTACAACGCCGTGCCCACCGGTGACCAGCTGTTGCTCCCCGGCTCCACCGGCAACCTCGGCAACTACGACGACCCGCAGCTGGACAAGCTCATCGAGGCGACGTTGCACAGCGACGACAAGAACGCCTTCGCCGCCTACGAGGACTACGCCGCGAAGACCCTGCCGGGCCAGATCAACATGCCCCTGCGCGGCGCGATGGAGGCCGTCGCGAAGAACCTCGGCGGCGTCTCGTTCCCGGCCGTGCAGACGGCGCGCAGCCCAGAGGATTGGTACTTCACCAAGTAGGCTTTCTTCTCCGGGGCCGCCCTCGTCCTCTTGGGGCGGCCCCATTTTTTGTGCTTTTGCCCGGGATGGTTCAGTCGTCGCCTCTTCGCCCCAGCCGCAGCAGCTCGAACACGAAGATCCACGTCAGCATCCCCACCAGCAGGCTCCCGCCCAGCCAGCTCCACCACGTGGCCGCCGACCACCACAGGCTCGCCACCAGGAACCCGAGCCCGACGACGATACCCAGGCCCGCCATCTGGACCGTGCGGATTCCGGTCCTTCGGTCGTTCATGGCGGAGAAGACTACTGAGACCCAGGGTAGAGCGACGCCGCCGAACGAAGGACAGGATCCCGGCCCGCTGCTCCGTTCGAGAGCTACCCTTCGTGACGGCTGCCCGGAACTACCACCGAGCGTGGACCTTGGCCTCTTGGCAGGTGATCTTTGCGGGCCACGGCTCGGTTCGGGCGCTGCGGCAGGGCGCGCCCCGGCGCGCCGCCGGGAAGCCGCGGTGGAAAACCGTTCGGCACCACCACTCGACGCTGCTACCGTGCGCGCCGTGAGCAGTCCTGAGGCCGACAGAGCGGCGCCACCGGTCGAGCGGTGGCGTTGTGGGGTCTGTGTTCCTTAGCGGCTGTATTCCCTGGTCGCTGTCCAGGCGCTCCGATCGACCGTGCCTTCTTCCACTGTCCGAACAGGACGGTCACGTCGATCTCAGGAGTGTCTGTCTTGCCTGTTTTGCCGTATCTGCTCGCCCTGGCCGTGTTCGCCCAGGGGACGTCGGAGTTCATGGTGTCGGGCCTGGTGCCCGAGGTGGCGCGGGACCTGGGGGTCTCGCTGGCGGCGGCGGGGTCGCTGACGGCGGTGTTCGCCATGGGGATGGTGATCGGGGCGCCGGCGCTGGCGATCGCGGGGCGCGGGTGGTCGCAGCGGGCCGCGTTGCTGGGGTATCTAGGGGTGTTCGTCGCGGTGCACGTGGCGGCGGCGCTGGCGCCCGGGTTCGGGATCCTGCTCGCCACCCGGCTGGTGTCCGCGCTGGCGACGGCCGGGTTTCTCGCCGTCGCGTTGACCGCGGCGGCCGACGCCGCGCCGGGAGGCGAGGGGCGGGCGACCGCCGTGGTGCTGGCCGGGACCACGCTGGCGTGCGTCGCCGGGGTGCCGGCGGGCGCCGTGCTCGGGCAGGTGTGGGGGTGGCGCTCGGCGTTCTGGGCGGTCGCGCTGGTGTCCGTGCCCGCGTTCGCCGCCATTGCGCGGTGGGCGCCGAGGGCGCAAACCGCGAGCACGCCCGTCAAAGCCGAGTTCGCGGTGCTGAAGCGGCCGCGGGTGGTGGCCGCGCTCGGCAGGGGCGCGCTCGTGAACGGCGCCACCTTCGCCGTCTTCACCTACCTTGCCCCGCTTGCGAGCTCCGCTGAGGGCCGGCTGCCCATCCTCCTCGAGCTGTTCGGCATCGGCGCCTGCGCGGGCGTCGCGCTCGCCGGTCGGCGTCCGGCCACGCGAAAGACACAATTGGTGCTCGCCGTCGGCTGGCTCGGCCTCGCGCTCGGCGCGGGGAACGCCACGGTGCTGCTCGTCTTCGTCCCGCTGCAAGCACTGCTGTCATTCGCCGTGGGGTCCACCGCTGTCGCGCAGGTGCTGCGCGCAGCACCGGACGCGCCGGCACTCAGGGGCGCGTTCGCCACCGCCGCGCTCAACGTCGGCGCCGCCGCCGGGCCGTGGCTCGCCGCCACGCTCCTCGGCACCGGTTACCGCGCGCCGGTGTGTCTCGCCGTCGTCCTCGCGACCACCACGCTGGTAATCCGAGAGCAGTGCTCTTGACAACCCAAGACTGAGAGGTGAACATTGCTTCCAATAGAGAGCACTGCTCTCACGTCGAGGAGGCGACCGTGATCGAGACCGTCTGGCGCTGGGGAAACCTGGGCCTGGCTTTCCTGCTGGAGCTGGCCGCGATCGTCGCGCTGGGGTACTGGGGATTCCACGCGGGGGAGTCCACCGCGGGCAAGCTGCTGCTCGGCCTGGGCGCGCCCGCCGTGGGCACCGGCCTGTGGGCCCTGTTCGCCGCGCCGACTGCGAAGCTGCACACGCCCCTGCTCTACGCGCTCACCGTCGTGGTGGTCGTCGGCGGCGCCGGCGTGGGCCTGTGGTTCTCGGGCTTGCGAACGCTCGGGCTCCTGCTGCCCGCCCTGTTCGTCGCGAACCTCGCCGTGGTGAAGCTGATGCACCTCGACGCCGCGACGGCCTAGGTTGTATTTGGCCTTCCTCACCGCGGCGGATCAGCGGTGAGATCGAGCGTCGGATTGTGCACCTGCGCCGGAGCCGGCGTCGTGGCCCGGGCTGGCTGGGAGCCGAGCTGGGAGTGCCGACGAGGACGGTGTCGCGGGTGCCGGCCCGCCACGACATCCCGCGATTGGCGACGCTCGACCCCATGGCCGGCGAGGTGATCCGGGCCGGCAAAACCACCGCAGTGCGCTACGAGCCGGACCCGCCCGACGAGCTGGTCCACATGGACGTCGAGAAGATTGGCCGTACTCCCGCAGCCGGCTCGCCTACTCCGAGGTTCTCCCGGGCGAGAAGCCGCCGACCCGCGCATGGCATCCGGCAGAAGTCCACCAAGCCGCATTGCTCCTGGCAGGACGGCAAGGTCGAGCTGCTCAACCGGACCCTGCACACGGAATGGGTCTACCGGCAGGTCTTCACCAGCAACATCGACCGAGCCACTGCCCTCGCACCCTGGCTCGAGCACTACAGCGCTCACGCCGCCACAGCGCACTCGGCGAACACCCACCCACCGGCCGACTGCCGCCAACCTGATGGCCAACTACACCTAGGGCAGCTTCCAGGTGACGCACTCCGGTCGGACTCGGGTCTGGGTGAATTCCCGCACCGCGCGGAGCACGAGTTCGGCCGGCACCTCGCTGCCGGCGGGCTGCGGGAAGTGCCCGCCTTGCAGACTGAAGTAATCGGCGGGCGCGGCGCCGGCGCCGTCGGCGGGCAGGTGCGCGGCGCCGTTCTCCTGCCACACCAGGGCACCGCGGTCACCACGCAGGCCGACGACGAGGTGGGGCGTCCCAGGACCCTGACCGGCGTAGATCCACCAGACGACGCCCGCCGTGGCCGACCGCGGCACGGCTGCCTGCAGTGCGGCGAGCACCGTCTCGGCGGGCACGCTCGTGATGTCGTACCCCGTCCGCCGATCACCCGTGGTGGCCATGGTCCGCTCCGCTTTCAGTGAGAATCGGTGCTGATCCTACTGGGCCACGTTGTGAGAGCGAAGTGTGGAACATCAACACTGTCCGAACAGGACAGTCAGGGCTGGTCCGCCCGCAGCCGCGCGGCGCGAACCGTGAGGTAGCGGCGCTCCGGAGCGTTCGTGGTGCGCGCCGCGGCGGCCTCGTAACAGCGGATCGCGGCCGCGGTTTCGCCCGCGCGTTCCAGCAGGTGAGCGCGTACGGCGTCGAGGCGGTAGTGGCCGGCGAGCCGCTCGTCGAGCGTCGCGAGCAGGTCCAGACCTGTGGCAGGGCCGTGGACCATCGCGGTCGCGATCGCGCGGTTCAGCGTGACCATCGGGTTGTCCGCCGATGTGTCGAGCCGCTGGTAGAGGGCCAGGATGCGGGGCCAGTCCGTGTCCTGCGCGCGCAACGCGATGTCGTGGCTCGCCGCGATCGCCGCCTGCAGCCCGTACTCACCGGCGGGCCCGGCGGAAAGCGCAGCGGTGGCGAGCGAGACGCCTTCCCTGATCAACGACCGGTCCCACAGTGCGCGGTCCTGATCTGCCAGGGGTACCAGGTCACCGTCGGGCCCGGTCCGCGCGGGACGCCGCGCGTCGACGAGCAGCATGAGGGCCAGCAGGCCCGTGACCTCGCCGTCCTCGGGCAGCACCCCGTGCAGCAGCCGCGCGAGCCGAATCGCCTCGCCCGACAGCTCCGTGCGGTGCAGGCTGGTCCCGGCACTGCTCGTGTACCCCTCGTTGAACACCAGGTAGAGCACGTGCAGCACCGGTTTCAGCCGCGCCGCGCGCTCGTCGTCGGCCGGCAACCGGAACGGCACACCCGACGCCTTGATCTTCCCCTTCGCCCGGCTGATCCGCTGCGCCATCGTCGCCTCGGGCACGAGGAACGCGCCCGCGATCTCCGCCGTCGTCAGGCCGCCGACGGCCCGGAGCGTGAGCGCGATGGCCGACGCCGGCGTGAGCGCCGGGTGGCAGCACAGGAACAGCAGCGTGAGCGTGTCGTCCTCGTCCGGGACCTCGGCGCCCGCCGGCTCGGCGAACACCGCCAGCTCACGCCGCGCGCGGGCTTCGTCGCTGCGGTGCGCGTCGGTCAACCGCCGCGCCGCCGCCTGGATCAGCCAGCCGCGCGGGTGGTCCGGCACCCCGTCGCCGGGCCAGTGCAGTGCCGCGGCGAGCAAGGCCTCCTGCACGGCGTCCTCGGCGGCGTCGAAGTCGCCGAACCGCCGGGCCAGCACGCCGAGGACCTGCGGCGCGAGCGTGCGCAGCAGGTCCTCGACGTGGTCGGCCGCCATCAGGCCGGCGCGCTCATCACCTGGCGGACCTCGATCGGCTGGCGGATCGGCGTGCCCCCGAGTCCGGGCGCCGCCGAGAGCCGCGCGGCGATGTCGAGCGCCCGCTCCTCCGAGTCGACGTCGATGATCCGGTACCCCGCGAGCAGCTCCTTGCTCTCGGTGAACGGCCCGTCGGTCACCACGGTGCCGCCCGCTCCGCCGGACACGACCTTCTTCGCCGCCTCCGGCCCGGCCAGCCCCTGCGCGTCCACCAGTTCGCCCTTGTCGGCGAGCTCCTCGTTGAGCGCCCGCTGGAAGGCGATGTGCGCCCGGATGTCCTCGGGGGACCACTCGGTCATCGGCACGTCGCAGGCCTCGCCGCCCGAGTACGTCTGCATCACCATGTACTTCGTCATCGTGGGTCCTCCGCCCTTCCGGCGTGCCGCGCGCCGGCACGCTCACTGTAAGGACGGAGCCGGCCCCGTGTCCTCTACACGGTTTTCTCCACGCGCCCGAGCAGCACGTCGCGGGTGAGGTCGAGGTGCCCGCGGTGCTGGGCCAGCTCCTCGTACACGTGAAGCAGCGCTACGCCCTGAGCCGCGCCGATCGGGGTGTCGCGGTACTTCGGCGGGACCTCGCCCTTCGGTGGCGCTGCCGGGGTGCACCCGGCGACATCGGCGCCGAACCGCTCCCGGACGGCCCGCATCCGCTCCACCAGCGGGGCGACCGGTCCCGCCGCCTCGAACTCCGCCGCCCGGTCGCGCGCCACGTCCCGGCCCGCCACGACCTGGCCGCCCCAGAACGCCATCACCCCGAGGCAGTGCGTGACGATCGCGTACGGCGAGTTGGTCCCGGCCGCCTCGGGGCGCGTGTTCACGAGCTCGTCACCGAGTTCGGTGAGTGTGGCCGCCATCCCGTCGAGCGCGCGGTCGACGAGGTACAGGTATTCGTCCGTGGTGATCACGCCGGTGAGCGTAACCCCGCGAGCGCGGCTGAGTCCACTGTGGACGTTCAAGCGCCGAGGGCGTCCAGCTCCGCCACGGCTTCGGCCGGCAGCACGAGGTCGGCCGCGGCGATGTTCTCGCGCAGGTGCCCGCGCGAGGACGTGCCGGGGATCAGCACGGTCGTGGCGCAGCGCTGCAGCAGCCACGCGAGCGCGACCTGCTGCGGCGACGCGTCGAGGTTCGCGACGACCTTGGCCAGTGTCTCCGACTGCAGCGGGCTGAAGCCGCCGAGCGGGAAGAACGACGCGAACGCGATGTTCTCCGCGGCGCAGCGCGCCACCAGGGCGTCGTCGTCGCGGGTGAGCAGGTTGTACGGGTTCTGCACCGTGACCACGGGCGCGATCGCCTGCGCCTCGGTGAGCTGCGCATAGGACACACCGCTGAGCCCGAGGTGGCGGATCAGGCCCTGCTCGCGCAGCTCGGCCAGCGCGCCGAACTCCTCGCCGAGCGGGGTGTCGTCTGTGCCCTCGTGGGTGCCGACGCGCAGATTCACCACGTCGAGCACGTGGAGGCCCAGGTGCTGAAGGTTCTCGCGCACCTGCGCCTTGAGGTCTTCCGGCTCCAGCGACGGGATCCACGCGCCGTCCGGGCCGCGGCGCGCGCCGACCTTCGTGACGATGTGCAGGCCGGCGGGGTAGGGGTGCAGCGCTTCCTTGATCAGCTCGTTGGTCACGGCCGGGCCGTAGAAGTCGCTGGTGTCGATGTGGGTGATGCCGCGCTCGACCGCTTCGCGCAGCACTGCGATCGCCTCGTAGTGGTCCTTCGGCGGCCGAAGACGCCGGGCCCGGCCAGCTGCATGGCGCCGTAGCCCATGCGGCTGAGGGTGAGGTCGTCGGCGAGGGTGAGAGTGCCGCCGGGAGCGCTGTCGGCCATGGTGGGATGCCCTGCTGGGTTTTCCGGGTGGTCGTCCCGCCCGTGTTCCACGATGCGCCCGCAGGGCGGGGGATGGGACGGCCCCGGCGTTCCTGGGAGTGGCAGGGCTGGGCTTTCCGGCGCCGGCCGCGGTTGCCGCCGGAGATGTGGTCCGGATGACCACGCTGGGCGAATTCCTCCGCGCCCGGCGCGAACTCGTGCGCCCGGAGGTCGCGGGGCTGCCCGGCGGGACCGCTCGCCGCGTCGGCGGGCTGCGCCGCGAAGAGGCGGCGATCCGCGCCGGCATCAGCTCCGACTACAACCTGCGGCTCGAACACCGGCCGCGACCGCAACCTGTCGGAACCGGTGCCGCGCGCGCTGGCCGGCGTGCTGCGGCTGGATGCCGACGCGACCGCGCGCCTGCTGAGCCTGTCGTGCCCGCCATTGCCGCGGCGAAAAGGTCCATGCCAGGAGCTCGACGTTGCTGAGGTGCTCCACGCTCTCCGCGGTAATCGCCCGCGGAGAGCGTGGAGAGGTAGCGCGCGGAAAGCTCACCGACGAGCTCCCGCCGCCGCGGGTCGTCGACGTCCGGGCCGACGCGCGGGGCGCAGCGTCGCCACGCCCGCGGCCGTCGCTTCCGTCCAGCCGCGGCGCAACGCGCGTCCGGCGGGGTCGGGGAAGACCGCGCGGGACGTGTGCTTCCGGCGGGTCGAGCACCCTCAACGCCCCGGCCGACGCGGTGACGGCCCGGGTGCCCGCCGGGGCCTCCGGCTCGGCGGAGCTGATGCGGACGAAGTCGCGACGGGGCACCTCGGTTCACCGGATCGAGGGAAGCCGCGGCGGCCGAAACTGTCGGTGCCGGCTCCCACCGTTCTCCGCTACGGGGACACACCCCGGATCGGGAACAGGACAGCCCATGACCGTGGACCACCTCGAAGACTTCGCCGCGCTCGACCCGGTTTTCGGCGTCGTCAAGGAAGGCCTCGCCGGCCACGCCGAAGGCGAGCACTTCTTCGCTTGCCCGGCTACCCAAGAGGGTCGAAGGCCGAGAAGCGCCGGCAGAGCTGTACCGCGGCTACGGAGACGCCATCGTGTTCGAAAGCTCCGGCGATCTGGCCGTGCACCACGATCGCGAGAAGTCCGTC
The DNA here is from genome assembly GCF_040639695.1 of Amycolatopsis sp. NPDC023774. NCBI lineage: Bacteria > Bacillati > Actinomycetota > Actinomycetes > Pseudonocardiales > Pseudonocardiaceae > Amycolatopsis > Amycolatopsis sp. NPDC023774. The sequence goes on along the minus strand of NZ_JBFAAJ010000002.1, from coordinate 499,129 downwards.
GTCACGCTCGAGTACTCGGTGCGCGGCCACATCGTCAAAACCGGCCGGCCCTACGGGAACCGCTTCGTCTCCATCGTCACCGTCGCGAACGGCAGGGTCGTGCACTGGCGCGACTACCTCGACTCGCTCGCGGTGATCCAGGCGCTGGGCGAAGCGGTTCCCGTAAGCGAAACCTAGCCGGCGGCCAGGCGTGGGCCGATGACGTCGGCGAACGCGGCGACGTCTGCCTCCGGCAGGTCGTAGCCGCTTTCAGCCGTGTGCGACGGGAAGAAGAACACGTGCTCCACACCCGATTCCTCACGCGCCTGCAGGAGCCGTTCCGCGCAGTATTCCGCGGGCCCGAACAGCCCGAACGCGTCGCTGATCTCCTTGGCCTGCACGGAGGTGAACGCGGTGGGGTCGTGGTCGGCGGGGATGTCGAGGCCCGCCGCGCGCAGCCAGCGCAGGTTGGCCGTGCTCGGGTAGTTGAGGAACGGCTTGTCCGGCCGGAAGTAGCGCCGCACCCACTCGCGCGCGGTGTCGAACGGCTCGATCGCCGTGGGCACGATGAGGATCTCCTGCACCGACTCCGGCGCCCGGCCGGCCCGCAGGGCACCCGCGCGCACGTGCGAGCGGGCGGCCTCGATGCTGTCCGGGTGCAGGCCCGCGAGCATCACCACGCCGTCGGCGACCTCGCCGGCCAGCTCCAGCATCTTCGGCCCGGCGGCGAGCACGAAGATCCCGGGCGCGGGCTTGGCGACGTTGTTCATCTTGATCTCGTGACCGTCCACAGTGGCCGTTTCACCGGCCACGAGCTTGCGGATGGCCGTGACCGCCTCGCCGAGCTGTTCGCGCCGACCCTGCGGCCGGCCCGCCTTCTCGACGGAGAGGAACCCCGGCGCGAGCGTCAGCAGCACGCGGCCCGGGCCGATCTCGGCGAGCGAGTTCGCGATCGCCGCGAGCACGAGCGGGTGGCGCGTCACCGTGTTCGTGGTGGCCGGGTACAGCTGCAGCTTCGACGTCGCCGCCGCGGCCAGCGTCAGGGCGGAGTAGACGTCGCGGCCCGAGTGGTGGTGGTCGTGCACGCCGACGCCGTTGAACCCGGCCTCTTCACACGACACGATGAACTTCGTCAGCTCGGGCAGCGGGCGGCCGACGGGAACCCGGATGTCGACCTTCACGGTCATGGGTGGTCCTTTCTTCCAGCGACAAGCACTCGGTCCGGCGAGAAACACTCAGTCCGGCAGGGGTTTGCCCTTGGTCTCGGGCAGGAACAGCACGGCGAGCATGCCGAGCAGGTAGATCGGGGCGAAGAGCGCGGCGGCGTGGCCGAACCCGCCCACGGCCGAGGCCAGCGGGCCGATCAGCACGGCGCCGGCCATGGCCAGGTAACGCGAACCGCTGAACACCACGCTGATCGCCGTCGCGCGGATCGACGTGGAGAACAGCTCCGGCGTGTGCACGGTGTACCAGCTGTACACGCCACCGGTGAGGAACCCGGCGATCAGCTGCAGCCACGTCGCCGTCGCCGCGTCGTGCACCAGCAGGAACACGATGGGCACGATCGCCACGCACCCGGCGAAGTACACCTGGATCGAGAGCTTGCGGCCCCAGCTCTCGGCGAGGAACCCGAGCAGGACGCAGCCCACGATCTCGCCGAGGTTGTACAGCGCCCCGGCCCAGCCCGTGTAGAACGCGATGCGCTTCGGATCGTCGACGAGGCCGCCGACGAAGCTGGGCAGGAACGAGCTCACCGCCCACCAGCCGCCGGTGATCGCGATCGAAACCGCCAGCGCGCCCAGGAAATTGCGCCGCACGCCCGGCACCAGCAGCTCGCCGATCCCGACTTTTCGCTTGCGTTGCGCCACCCAGCGCGGGGACTCGGGGATGCTACGGCGCACCAGCAACACCACGACGAGCGGAATCACCCCGAACAGGTACATCCAGCGCCACGACAGCCCGAGCGTCGAGCCGAGCAGCACCCACAGGCCCGACACGAGCACGCCGCCGACGGAGAACCCCGCCTGCAGCAGGCCGGCGCCGCGGGCCCGCCACCGCTCCGGCCACACCTCCTGCAGCAGCGAAGTGCCGACACCCCACTCGGCGCCGATCCCGAGCCCGGTGAGGAATCGCGTGAGCCCGAAGACCCACCAGTTCCCGGACAACGCCGAGCACGCGGTGAAGACGCTGTACACGGCGACCGCCACGATCATGGTCCGCCGCCGGCCCAGCCGGTCACCGAGCACGCCGCCGACGATTCCGCCCGTGGCCCAGCCCGCGAGCGTGATGGCGACCAGGTAACCCTGGTACGTCGTGAGGTGCGGCAGCTGGTCGTGCGGCAGCAGCTCGGTGAGCGTCGGCCGTGCGGTGATCAGCAGCACGAACGTGTCGTAGCCGTCGGCGACCCAGAAAACCAGGGTCAGCGCCAGCACGCCCCACGCCTTACGGTCGAGCCGCGGTGGGTTGGCCAGTGTGGTCATCGCTCACTCATCGAGGTAGGTCCGGATCACCGAGAAACGCAGGTATTCATCGTTGACGTGTGCGACCGTGACGGCGACGGGCTGCTCGTCGGCCCGGATGTGGGTGTGACGCAACCGAAGCAACGGCTGCGTGGCCGGGACGTTCAGCGCGGCGGCGACATCCGGCGGCGGCAACACCGGCCGGACCTCGGCCACGGAGTAGCACACCGGCGGGCCGAGGTGGAGCTCCACGAACTCGAACGTCGACTGCGCGGGCTCCAGCGCCGGCGGGTCCTCCCCGAGCAGCCGCACCGGGAAGTGGTCCACGCTGTGCACCGCCGGCTCGCCCGAGGCGGCGAAGACGCGCTCGATCCGCAGCGCCTGCTCGCCGGCGGGGATCTCCAACGACACCGCCACGTCCGCCTCGAGCGCCACCACGCGCCGGCCGGCCGTGCTCACCGACGCCTCGTGACCGGCCTTGGCGAGCAAGTCCATGAACGCGCCGGCCTCCGCGAGGTTCGCGCCGAGGCCCAGTGCGTGGCGGTTGATGAAGGTGCCGTGGCCGTGCAGCCGGCGGATCCGCCCCTCCTTCTGCAGCGACTGCAGGGCCGAGCGCAGCGTCGCCCGGCTCACGCCGAGCGCGGCCGACAGCTCCGCCTCCGACGGCAGCCGCAGCCGGCCCGTCTCGCCGAGCCGGGTGATCACCTCGCGCAGCCGGACCTTGACCTGCCGGTACGCGTCGGACGTGATCGCCGTGAGGTCGGCCGGCAGAGCCGGGTCGGGGTGGATCCGCGTGACCACCGGTCAGTCCTCGCGGCGGCCGATGGGGCCGTTGTACGTGCGCAGCCAGTCGACCAGCTCGCCCAGGCGCCCGACGATGTGGTCGTGGTAACGCTTGCCCTTGTCCTCCGACAGGCCCTTCGACGAGCTGAACGAGCCGGTCGGGGTGAACGCGCGCTGCTCGTCGCCGGACCAGATGATCTCGACGCCGTCGGGCGCCGGGCCGAACAGGTCGTTGCCGACGAAGCCGCCGAAGACCGCGTCGAAGTCGACGGAGGCGTCGGTGAGCCGGTCGGTGCGGATCTTGCCCGGGTAGCGGTAGTGCACGTGGGAGAGCTCGAGCTCACCGGCGTGGTGCTCGTTGGTCTCCTTGATCGTCGGCGAGGCCGACCGCGCGAGGTGCAGCGGGTCCGCGACGGCGAAGAGCACCTCCGGCAGCTCCTCGTCGTGCAGCACGCGCACCGCGCTGTTGAGCGCGGGCAGGTTCGAGCCCTTGTGCCCGTTGAGCAGGATGATGCGGGTGAAGCCGTGGCGCGCGAGGCTGCGGGCGACGTCGCGGATCAGCAGCGTCAGCGTGTCCGGACGCACCGTGATGGTGCCGGGGAACGCGCCGTGGTGCGACGAGTCGCCGTACCAGATCGGGGGCGCGACCAGCACGCCCTTGCGCTCGGCCACGTCCTCGGCCAACGTGATGGCCACGTAGGAGTCGACCCCCAGCACACCGGCCGGGCCGTGTTGCTCGGTGCTGCCGATCGGCACGATCACGATCCGCTCGTGCTCCAGGTACGAGCTCACTTCTTCCCAGGTCAGGTCCTGGATCCAGACCGAAGGCAGGGTGTCCGCCACGGGGTACCTCCCAGATGGTGAAACAGGTCGTAAGACGTCAGACGTCTAACTTAAGCTGCGCGGCAACCCCCGCCAATCGGGACCAAGGAGTGGGATGGACAGCGTGACCAGGACCGACGACCGGCAGGCCCGGCCGGGCAGGCTGCGCGTGCCGCCGCTGTTCGGCGCGGCGCTGCTGATGGCCATGAGCGCGGCGGGACCGGGGTTCATCACCCAGACCGCCTCGTTCACCGTGCTCTACGGGGCCTCGTTCGCGTGCGCGGTGGTGGTCTCGATGATCATCGACGTCGCCGTGCAGCTCAACGTGTGGCGCATCCTCGGCATCTCGGGGCAGCGCGCGCAGGACATCGCGAGCAAGGTGTTCCCGGGTGCCGGCCAGGTGCTCACGGTGTTCGTGGTTCTGGGCGCGGTGGTGTTCAACATCGGCAACATCGCCGGCACCGGCCTCGGCCTGCACAACCTGCTGGGCATCGACCCGCGGATCGGCGCGGCCATCAGCGGCATCCTCGCCATCGCGATCTTCCTGGTGCGCTCGGTGCTCACGGCCGTGGACCGCGTGATGGTGGTGCTCGGGTTCGTGAAGATCGCGCTGATCATCGCGCTGGTCGTGGCCACGGCGCCGCCGGTCGGGCAGGCCGCGGTGGGCACCGTCGACCCGAAGGGCCTGCCGTTCCTGCCGATCCTCACGCTGATCGGCGGCACCGTCGGCGGGTTCATCACCTACTCCGGCGCGCACCGGCTGATCGACGCCGGCATCACCGGTGTGACGAACCTCAAGCGCATCAACCGCGGCGCGTGGACCGGCATCCTCGTGGCCTGCGTGCTGCGGATCGTGCTGTTCCTCGGCTTCTTCGGCGTGGTCGCGACCGGCGCGACGCTGGCGAACAAGAACGACGCCGCGGGCTCGGCCTTCCTCGCCGCGTTCGGCACGGTGGGGCTGCACCTGTTCGGCCTGGTGTTCTGGGCCGCCGGGATGACGAGCGTGATCGGCAACTCCTACACCACCGCCACGTTCCTGCAGTCCTACGTCAAGCCCGTGCGCACGCACTTCAACCGCGCGGTGATCGTGCTGATCGGCCTCGCGACGATCGTGTTCATCGCCGCGGGCCAGACGCCGCAGTCGATGCTGGTGTTCGCGGGCGCGATCAACGGGCTCGTGCTGCCCATCGGCCTGGCGATCATCCTGTGGGTGGCGCTGCGCCGGCGAGACCTGATCGCGGGCTACCGCTACCCGAAGGTGCTGCTCGGCGTCGGCATCGCCGCCTGGCTGTTCACCGCGTACGCCGCCGTGGAATCCCTGACCTCACTCGGTTCGATCTTCTCCTGAGGAGTTGCTGATGACTGTCACCCCCGCTCTGAGCCCGGCCGAATCCCGCGAAGCCTTCCGCGGCGGCCTGCGCGTGCCGACCGCCGGCTGGGCGCCCGGCTACGCCCAGGCCAACATGATCATCGTGCCGCGCGAGTACGCCTACGACGCGCTCCTGTTCGGCCAGCGCAACCCCAAGCCGTGCCCGATCATCGGCGTCACCGACACCGGCAGCCCCCACACCGACCTCGCGCCCGGCGCCGACCTGCGCACCGACCTCGGCGCCTACCGCGTCTGGCGCGACGGCGAGCTGGTCGACGAGCCGGACGACGTGCTGGAGTACTGGAACGACGACCTCGTCACGTTCCTCATCGGCTGCAGCTACACGTTCGAGGCGCCCCTGGTCGCCGCGGGCATCGAGGTCCGCCACATCAGCAAGGGCCAGAACGTCTCGATGTACAAGACCTCCCGCGAGTGCGCCCCCGCGGGCCGCCTGAGCGGCCCCATGGTCGTCTCGATGCGCCCGATCGCGGCCGACCGCGTCGCCGACGCCGTGCGCATCTCCGGCCAGTTCCCGGCCGTGCACGGCGCGCCGGTCCACATCGGAGCGCCCGAGGCCCTGGGCATCGAGGACCTGTCGAAGCCCGACTTCGGCGACCCCGTGGAGATCCGCGAGGGCGAGGTGCCGGTGTTCTGGGCGTGCGGCGTGACCCCGCAGGCCGCGATCATGCAGTCGAAGCCGCCGTTCGCGATCACGCACGCGCCGGGGTACATGTTCGTCACCGATGTGCCGGATTACACGTACGCCGTGTGAGACTTCGCCGTGCTCAACCTCGAGACGCCCACGCGTGCCTCGATCGCATCGAGGCACGCGACGAGCGGAGCCCGGCGCTGCACGCGGAGCGCACGCCGCTGGTGACCGCGCTGCCAGGTGGGCGCCGTGGTCCTCGGCAAGTCCGACGCCGACCTGACCGAGCTGGCCGACTTTCGCACCGTCGGCATGCCCGGCTCGACCCTGCTGCCGCGATGGGACCTGGGTGGCGAGCTGGGCCGCCGTCGGGTGGGAGGCGGTAAACCGGGGAGGCCGTTCGGATTCGGTGCGGAAGAGGTCCCGCGCTCGGCTGCCACACGCGACCGGGCACCGACGGCCCGCGTCGGCGGGCGTCCCCGCCGGGCCACGCACTGCGGCGCCGCCGTCCGTGGTCAATCCGGTGCTGTTGCGGGGCAGGGGGTGCGATGTGGCCGACGCGACAGGCGAGATCGGCTAGCGTGGCGCCGTGCAGATCTCCGAGTTCGGTTCCTGGGCCACGCCGTTCACCGCCGACCTGATCACGCAGAGCGCCGTACGGGTCACGGATGTCCGGGCGGACGCCGGCGCCGTGGTGTGGTCGGAGGCGCGGCCGGCCGAGGGTGGGCGGGTGCAGCTCGTGCGGCGGGAAGCCGACGGCAGCACCGCCGACCTGCTGCCCGAAGGTTTCGGTGCGCGCACGAGCGTGCACGAGTACGGCGGGGCCGACTGGTGGGTGCGCGACGGCGTCGTGTGGTTCGCCAACTGGGCCGACCAGCGGCTGTACCGCCTCGGTCGCGGCGGTGCGCCGGAAGCCGTCACTCCCGAGCCCGAGGTCCCGCGCGGTGATCGGTACGCCGACGGCGACCTGACCGCCGACGGCACGCGCCTGGCCGTGGTGCGCGAACACCACCCGAAAACCGGCCGGGGCGCGGCCGACGTTCGGAACGAGATCGTGCTGCTGACCGAAGGAGCAGAGCCCGAGGTGCTCGTGTCCGGGCCGGACTTCGTCGCGAGCCCGCGGTTCTCGCCCGACGCGGGGAAGCTCGCGTGGGTCGCGTGGGACCACCCGAACATGCCCTGGGACTCGACCGAGCTGCGCGTGCGCGACCTGGCCTCCGGCGAGGAGACCGTGGTCGCGGGCGGGCCGGGGGAGTCGGTGTCCGAGCCGCGCTGGCACGCCGACGGCATGCTCTACTTCCTGTCCGACCGCACCGGCTGGTGGAACCTGTACCGCCTCGGTGAGAGCGGCACTGTCGAGCCGGTGGTCGTGCTCGACGCCGAGATCGGCGTGCCGGCCTGGGGCCTCGGCACGGGCCGGTACGTGGTGCTGGCCGACCACCGCGTGGTGTTCGCCCGCTGGTCCGGCGGTATCGACGGGCTCGCGATCGCGAGCCCGGACGGCGCCGTGACCGACCTCGACACCCCGTTCACCGCGATCAGCGCGCTGCGCCCGGCCGGCGGTGACGAGCTGCTCCTCATCGCCGGTTCCCCCACCGGCGAGCCGAGCGTGTACACGCTGACCGCCGAGGGCAAGGTCGCCACCGTGCGCGAGCCGCGCGACACGGGGATCGGCGCCGAGTACGTGTCCGCGCCCGAGGCGATCGACTTCCCCTCGGGCGACCGGGTGTCCCACGCGTTGTTCTACCCGCCGGCGAACCCGGACTTCGCCGGCCCTGCGGGGTCGAAGCCGCCGGTCGTCGTGGTCGTCCACGGTGGACCGACGTCGCAGGCGGTTCCCGTGCTGTCGCTGGGGATCCAGTACTGGACCAGCCGCGGCTTCGGCGTCGTGGACGTGAACTACGCGGGCTCCACCGGCTTCGGCCGCGCCTACCGTGAAGCCCTCCACGGCACGTGGGGGATCCTCGACGTCGCCGACTGCATCGCGGCCGTCCGCTGGCTCGCCGCCGAAGGCCGCGTCGACGGCGGCAAGCTCCTCATCCGCGGCGGCTCGGCCGGCGGGTACACCGTGCTGGCCGCCCTCTCGCGCGCCGGCACGCCCTTCGCCGCCGGCACCGACCTCTTCGGTGTCGCCGACCTCCAGGCACTGGCGGCCGACACGCACAAGTTCGAGAGCCGCTACCTCGACCGCCTGATCGGCCCGTACCCCGAGATGCGCGACGTGTACCTCGACCGCTCGCCCATCCAGCACATCGACGCCTTCACCCGGCCCCTGCTCGTCCTCCAGGGCGCCGACGACCCCGTGGTGCCGCCCAACCAGTCGGAGCTCATCGTCGATGCCCTGCGCTCGCGCAAGGTCCCCGTCGCCTACCTCCTCTTCGACGGTGAGCAGCACGGCTTCCGCCGCGCCGAGAACATCCGCCGGGCCCTCGACGCGGAGCTGAGCTTCTACAGCCAGATCCTCGGCTTCGACCTCCCCGCGGGCGAGGCCATCGAGCCGGTCGAGGTGGAGAACCTCCGGGCGTAGCGGTTCCGGACGGCCGGAAACCCCTGGACACCACGGGTTTCCGGCGGTGTGCGCACTCTCCACAAAGGAGCGCTCTGCGGTCCGTCGCGCCCGGCCGGAGTCGATCTTGCACCGAAACTCGTTCTTGACAACCTCGGGCGCGCCCTTCACCCTCTCTAATTAACCGCACGGTACATTAGCTGGCGGGCGAGGCAACGGCGCACCGCAGAGGAGACAAAAAGTGAACGGTCGAGCAGATCGGGCGGCGCCCGCCGCGGGCCGGCCCGCGAAGGCGGCACTCGCCGCCTGGATCGGCAGCGCGCTCGAGTACTACGACTTCTTCATCTACGGCACCGCCGCTGCGCTGGTCTTCGGCAAGATCTTCTTCCCCGCGTCCTCACCGGCCGCGGGCACGCTGCTCGCGCTCTCGACGTTCGGCGTCGGTTACGTCACGCGCCCGCTCGGCGCGCTGCTGCTCGGTCACCTGGGCGACCGGTTCGGCCGCAAACGCGTGCTCATCGCGACGCTGCTGCTCATGGGCCTGTCCACAGTGCTCGTCGGCTGCCTGCCCAGCTACGAGGCGCTCGGCGTCGCGTCGCCGGTCCTCCTGGTCGTTTTGCGGCTGCTGCAAGGGCTTTCCGCCGGTGGCGAGCAGGCCAGCGCCAACTCGATGAGCCTCGAGCACGCGCCGGAACACCGCCGCGCGTACTACACGAGCTTCACCCTCAGCGGCACGCAGGCCGGCCAGATCGTGGCCACGGCGGTATTCCTGCCCGTCGCCGCGCTGCCGCAGGACGCGCTGCTCTCGTGGGGCTGGCGCGTGCCGTTCTGGCTCAGCGCCGTGATGGTCGCGGTCGGGTACTACATCCGCCGTTCGGTGGAGGAGACGCCGGTGTTCCGCGAGGAGGTCGCCGCCGGCGAGGTCGTCCGGCTGCCGCTGGCGGTGCTGCTGCGCGACCACTGGGCCGACGTCCTGCGCGTGATCGTCGCCGCGCTCATCGCCTCCGTCAGCACGATCTTCACCGTCTACGCCCTGAGCTACGCCGTGAACACGGTGGGGCTGAGCAAAACGCCGATGCTGTGGGTGGGTGTCCTCGCCAACGTCGCGGCCGTGATCTCGATCCCGCTGTGGGCCAAGCTGTCCGACCGCAAGGGCCGCAAGAAAATCTTCATCGCGGGTTCGCTCGGCTGCGCGGTGCTCATCTTCGGCTACCTCGGCGCGATCGCCGCCGGCAGCTACGTGTGGATCTTCGTGCTCGGCATCGGCATGTTCGGCATCGTCTACACCGCGACGAGCGCCATCTGGCCCTCGTTCTACGGCGAGATGTTCCCGGCCCGCGTGCGGCTGTCGGGCACCGCGATCGGCACGCAGATCGGTTTCGCCATCAGCGGTTTCCTGCCGAGCGTGGCGGCGGCCGTCGCCGGTGACGGCCGGGGCGCGTGGCTCGGCGTCGCGATCTTCACCGCGGGGCTGTGCGTGGTCAACGCGATCGCCGTGGCCACCGGCCGCGAGACCTACCGCGTCCCGACCGCGTTGCTCGGGCTGAAGAACGCGCCGGCGCGGCAGGCGAGCGAGGTCGGCGTCCAGCAGTGAGCACGTTCAAGGTCCACGCCCTGTGCTACGCCCGGCGCGACGGCGTTCGCGGAGACCACTTCCTGGGCCACAGCACGGATTCCGCCAGACCGCACCCGACGGCGTACTACGTGTGGGTCGCCGTCTCACCGGAACACACGGTGCTCATCGACACCGGGATGCGCCCGGAGCGCGCGGCGGAGGTGCCCGGGCTGGCGTACACCGACCCAGTGGCCCTGCTCGCGGAGTTCGGTGTCGAGCCCGCAGGCGTGGATCACGTGGTGCTCACCCACCTGCACTACGACCACGCCGGCCGGGCGAGCGCATTCCCGGACGCGACCTGCGTCGTGCAGCAGTCCGAACTGGACTACTGGACCGGGCCGTGGGCCAGGCGCATCACACGGGAACACTGGCTGCTGGACGAAGCCGAGCTGCACCGGCTCCAAGCCCACGACCGGCTGCGGATCGTCGACGGCGACGCCGACGTCGTGCCGGGCCTCAGCGTCCACCTCGTCGGCGGGCACACCGCCGGCACGCAGGTGGTGCGGATCGCGACCGCGGCCGGCCCGGTCGTCGTCGCCTCCGACGCCAGCCACTTCTACGAGAACCTCGAAGCCGACCACCCGGCGCCACTGCTGCACTCGAGCACCGGCGTGTACGGCGGCTTCGACCGCATCCGGGAGCTGGCCGGGCCGTCGGGGATCTTCCTGCCTGGCCACGACCCGCGCGTGCTCGACCGCCACCCGGCGGACGCCTCCGGCCGGATCGCGAGGATCGCGTGAGGGGCTCAGCGCGCGGTCAGGTAGCTCACGAGCAGGTCGCCGAGCATGCGCCGGTGGTGCTCGCGCGTGGCCGGGTCGAGCAGGTCGCGGCCGAAGATCGCGTTGAACGTGTAGCGGTTCGCGGTGCGGAACACGCAGAACGCGCTGATGGCCATGTGCACGTCGAGCGCGTCCACGTCGTCGCGGAAAAGCCCGGTCGCGCGCCCGCGTTCGAGGATGCGGGTGAGCACGTCGAGCGCCGGGTTGGCGAGCGTCGACAGTGTGGTGGAGCGCGCGATGTGCTCGGCGCGGTGGATGTTCTCGATGCTCACCAGCCGCACGAAGCCGGGGTGGGACTCGTGGTGGTCGAAGGTGAGCTCGGCGAGCTGGCGGATCGCGTCGACCGGGTCGAGGTGGTCGACGTCGAGCTCCTGCTCCAGCGACCGGATCACCGTGTAGGCCCGCTCCAGCACCGCGACGAAGAGCTGGTCCTTGCTGGTGAAGTAGTAGTAGATCATCCGCTTGGTGGTGCGGGTCTTCGCCGCGATCTCCTCCACGCGGGCGCCGTCGTAGCCCTTCTCGGCGAACTCCGCGGCGGCGACGTCGAGAATCTCGGCCTTGGTCCGCTCGGCGTCGCGGGTGCGGTCTTTCCCGGCGGCGTCTTCCGGCGACGGTACGGCCACGGACGTCCCTTCTCCCTCCGGACGGATCTGGTCCCACTCTAGGCCGCTCGGCCGTTGTCCCGCCCGGCACCACCGGCTCGTCGAAAGGAAACCTGTGTACCCAGCCACGGTCGTGGACGCGGTCCGCGAGCACGCCCGCCGCTCCGGCCCGGGCACCGTGCTCGCCGGGCTCGTCGGTTCGGGCATCGGCCCCTCGCTGAGCCCGCCGCTGCACGAGGCCGAGGCGCGCCGGCTCGGCGTGCGGCTCGCCTACGGCCGTTTCGACCTCGACGACTGGGGCCTGCCCGCGAGCGCCGCGGGCGAAGTGGTGGCAGCCGCGCGTGCCGCGGGCTACGCCGGGCTCAACGTGACGCACCCGTGCAAACAGGTGGTGCTGGATCACCTCGACGAGCTGTCGGCCGACGCCGCCGCGCTCGCCGCCGTGAACACCGTGGTGTTCCGCGAAGGCACTGCGGCCGGGCACAACACCGACTGGTCGGGGTTCGCCCGCGGCCTCGAAACGGGGCTGCCGGGCGTGCCGCTGGGTTCCGTCGTGCTGCTGGGCGCGGGCGGTGCCGGAGCGGCCGTCGCCCATGGCCTGCTGACGCTCGGCGCGGGCCTGGTTCGGGTGCTCGACCTTGACACCGCGCGGGCCGAGGCGCTCGCCGCGGCACTGCGGGCCCGGTTCGGCGCGGAGCGCGCTTCGGCCGGCGGCTCGGTGGCGTCGGCGCTGGCCACCGCCGACGGTCTGGTCCACGCCACCCCGGTCGGCATGGCCGCGCACCCGGGCCTGCCGTTGCCGGCCGAGCTGCTCGATCCGCGGCTGTGGGTCGCGGAGGTCGTGTACCGGCCGTTGGAGACGGAGCTCGTGCGCGTCGCGTCCGAACGCGGCTGCCGCGTGCTCGACGGCGGCCGGATGGCCGTGTTCCAGGCCGCCGACGCACTCGCGCTGTTCACCGGCGCCGAACCCGACGCCGCCCGCATGCGGCGGCACTTCGACCGGCTCGCCGCCCCAGGGGAAAGGGAACCCGCCGATGTCCTCGACTGAAACCCGCGCCCTCGAAAACCGACGCGCGATCGCCACCGTCTGCCTGTCCGGCACGCTCGAGGACAAGCTCACCGCCGCCGCGGCCGCCGGGTTCGACGGCGTGGAGATCTTCGAGAACGATCTCCTCGCCGCACCGTGGTCGCCGAAGCAGGTGCGCGAGCACTGCGCGGATCTCGGTCTGTCGGTGGACCTCTACCAGCCCTTCCGCGACTTCGAGGCCGTGGCGCCCGCCGTGCTCGCGGCGAACCTGCGCCGCGCGGAGCTCAAGTTCGACGTGATGGAGCAGCTCGGCGCGGACACGATGCTCGTGTGCTCCTCGGTGTCCCCGGACGCGGTCGACGACGACGATCTCGCCGCCGAGCAGCTCCACGTGCTGGCCGAACGCGCCGCCGCTCGCGGGCTGCGGATCGCGTACGAAGCCCTGGCGTGGGGCCGGTTCGTGAACACCTACGAGCACTCGTGGCGGATCGTGCGCCGGGCCGCGCACCCCGCGCTCGGGCTGTGCCTCGACAGTTTCCACATCCTGTCCAGGGGCAGCGATCCCGCCGCGATCCGGACGATCCCGGGGGACAAGCTGTTCTTCCTCCAGCTGGCCGACGCGCCGCGGCTGGAGATGGACGTGCTGCAGTGGAGTCGCCACCACCGGCTCTTCCCGGGCCAAGGCGCGTTCGACCTCGCGGCCTTCACCGGCCACGTGCGTGCGGCCGGCTACGACGGACCGCTGTCGCTGGAGGTGTTCAACGACGTGTTCCGCCAGGCCGACCCCGGCCCGGCCGCCGTCGACGCCATGCGATCGCTGCTGGCACTGGAGGAGTCGCTCGGCGCGACGACGTTGCCGGCCGCCCCGGCGCTGAGCGGGCACGCGTTCACGGAGATCGCCACGGCCGGTGCCGAGGTCGGGCGAGCGTTGGCGACACTCGGTTTCGCGCACGTCGGGCAGCACCGGACCAAACCCGTCGCGCTGTGGCAGCAGGGCGAAGCGCGGATCCTCGTGAACTCCGCCGTGCCCGACGACGCGGGCGACACGAGTGCCTCCGTGGCCGCGCTGGCGGTGGAGAGCGCGGACCCGGTGGCCTCGGCAGACCGTGCGCAGCGGCTGCTCGCGCCGGTGCTGCCGCGCACGCACAGCGCGGGGGAGGCCGACCTGTCCGCGGTCGCCGCGCCCGACGGCACCTCGGTGTTCTTCTGCCGCACCGGTCCCGGCGACAGCTGGCTCGACGATTTCGCCGCGGTGGACGGAAAAGCCGTCGCTGCCGGCATCACGGGCGTCGACCACGTGTCCCTGACGCAGCCGTTCGACCACTTCGACGAGGCCGCGCTGTTCTACCGCGCGGTGCTCGGCCTCGAACCCGACCCGGTCACCGAGTTCGCCGCGCCGTTCGGTCTCGTGCGCAGCCGCACGGTCAGCGGCGGCACCGAGAGCGGCACCGTGCGCGTCGCCCTGGACTCCGCCCTGCTGCGCCGCGGCGACTGGGCCCCGGGCGTGCGCGAACCCCAGCACGTCGCCTTCACCACGGACGACGCGCTCGCCGCCGCCCGCGCGATGCGTGACCTCGGCGCCCCGCTCCTGCCGATCCCCGGCAACTACTACGACGACCTCGACGCGCGCCTCGCCCCGCCGCCGGACCTGCTCGACGCCCTGCGCGCCCACTCCATCCTCTACGACCGCGACGAACACGGCGTCCTGCTGCACTTCTTCACCGAAATCCTGGGCGGGCGGGTCTTCTTCGAGGTCCTGCAGCGCATCGACGGCTACGCGGGCTACGGCGCCGTCAACGCACCCGTCCGCATGGCCGCCCACCGCCGCGGCCGCCTCGGCTGAGTGTCCTCACTGGACGGTGTAGGTCTCCAGCGAGTGCGCGATCCACCCCGCCGTGCGGGCGATCACGAACACCGCCTCGCCGGCGCCCTCGGCCATTCCGTGCACGAAACACAGGGCGCCCAGCGCGAACTCGACGTTCGGCTCGAGATCGCGCCGGCGGCGGACGAGGTCGATGGCCGCCTCGACGATCGCGAGCCGTTCGGGGTCGGCGGGTGCTTCGGCGAGCAGGCGCAGCAGCTCCGCCGCGCGGGGATCGGCACTGCGGTAGCGCGGCTGCCCGAAACCCGACAGCCGGTCGCCGCGCAGCAGGCGTTGTTCGAGCACCCGCGAAACCGAGGCGGGCGAAGCAATGTCACCCAGCCACGCCTGCACCGCGAGTGACGAACCACCGCCCAGCAACAATCCACTCGCGACACTCATGCCCGCGAGCACGGCCGAGTACGGGTCCGCCGCCTTCGCCGCGGCCTCGCGCACCGCACGCGTCGACGGGCCGAGGCCGTGGTCGGCCAGCAGGACCAGGGCGGCCGAGAGCACCGCGAGCCGTTCCGGCGTAGCGGGTTCCGCGGTGAGCCGGCCCCACAGCCGCTCCGCGATGGGGCGGCCACGCTCGCACACCGCGCCCGGCTGGGGCAGCGACTCCACGAACGCGGGCGCCATCGTGCGCGCCGCCGAGAGCACCGACGGCACGGACAGGTCGTAGCGGAACGAGTCGCGCGCACCGAGCAGCGTCGCGGTGACCTTGAGCCGGTCGAGCGGCAGGCTCCCGGCCGGCATGGTGTCCTGCAGCCGGTGGATGGCCGAGACCAGCTCCGGTTCGAGGTCCCGCGCCGGCGCCACGTCGGGCTGCTCCCACAGCAGCTCGGCGACCTCCTCGTATGACGCCGTGCGCGCGAGCTCCACGGCGTCGCGCTCGCGGTAGAGCAGCGTGTCTCCGTCGAGGCGCGCGACCTGGCTGGTGTCGGCCGAGACCGCGGGTTCGTCGTCGTGCAGGAGCGTGCGCGTGCCCTTGCGCTGCCCGAAGCCCTCGACTTCGCTGCGCGAGAGCCAACTGCGCCGATCGCGGGGGAGCCGGTGGCGTTTCAGCAGGCCACGGCTGATGTAGGCGTACACCGTGCTCTGCTTGACCCCGAGCACGTCGGCTGCCTCGGCGATCGACAGCACCTCAGTGTCGGTGCTCACTGCAGCTGACCCCTCCTTCTGCGCGTACGTCCGTTCGCGGCGAGTCTAGTGACCACCAATGCTGGTCACGGAACAGAAACATCGGGTTGACAACGGATTCCGGCCAGGCCTACGGTCTCGTCGTTCTCGTCAATGTTGATACTCAATGTTGATTGAATTGATTTCCGAGGTGGAGCGCCAGTGCAGGTTCACGACATCGCCGTCATCCGAGGGGACGGAATCGGTCCCGAGCTGGTCGACGCCGCACTCACCGTGCTGGGCGCGGTCACGGCCAAGGGCGGCTTCGCGCTGCGCTACACCGACGTCGACGCCGGCGCCGACACCTACCGCCGCACCGGGGTGGCCTGCTCACCCGATGACCTCGAATACCTGCGCACCGCCGTCGCGGCCACGCTCAAGGGTCCGGTCGGGCTGCCCGACGTGCGGTTCCCGGACGGCACCGAGGCCGGCCTGCTCGGCGGCATCCTGCGGATCGGGCTCGACGCGTACGCCAACGTCCGCCCCGCGCTCCTGCTGCCCGGCGTCACCTCGGCGCTCGGCGGGGTGACGGCCGGCCGCATCGACTACGTCATCGTCCGTGAGAACACCGAAGGTCTCTACGCCTCGCGCGGCAAGGGCGTCGGCAACCGCTGGGCCGTGTCCGACACGCTCATGACCACCCGCGAGGGCACGTTGCGCATCTGCCGGCGCGCGTTCGAGCTCGCGGCCGCCCGCGGTGGCGCGCCCAGCGACGGCAAGCACCGCGTGACCTGCGTGGACAAGAGCAACGTGCTGCGCAGCCACGCGCTGTTCCGCGAGATCTTCTTCGAGGTCGCCGCCGACTTCCCGGCCGTCGAGACCGAGGTCCTCTACGCCGACGCCGCGGCCCAGGCCCTGGTGCTGCGCCCCGGCGACTTCGACGTGCTGGTGATGGAGAACTTCCTCGGCGACGTGCTCAGTGACCTCGGCGGCGCGACCGTCGGCGGCATCTCGCTGTGCGGCTCCGGCAACATCGGCGACGTCAGCGCGTACTTCGAGCCCATCCACGGCAGCGCGCCCTCGATCGCCGGCAAGGGGCTCGCGAACCCGATCGGACAGATCCTCGCGGCCGCGATGATGCTCGACCACCTGCACCACACCGCCGAGGGTGACCTCGTGCGCGCGGCCGTCGCCGGTGCGCTCGAGGCCGGTGACATCGGCATCCGGCCCGACGGCTCGGCGACGGGCGGCCCCGCGGCCGTCGCGGAAGCCGTCGCGGCGCGGCTCACCTGACTCCTTTCCCGATGAAGAGAACGGAAACACCCGTCATGAACACGGAGCTCGAGTTCACTGGCGCCCGCCGGCGCCGCATCATCATCGCGGCGTCGGCGGGCAACTTCGCCGAGTGGTACGACTGGGGCGTCTACGGCGTGGTCGCCACGATCATCGCCGCGGCAACGATCCGGCCGTGGCGCTGCTCAACACCTACGCCGTGTTCGCGCTCGGCTACATCGCCCGCCCCATCGGCGGCATCTTCTTCGGCTGGATCGGAGACAAGTACGGCCGCCGCCGCGCGCTGTCGATCTCGATCCTGTTCACGTGCTTCGGCACCGCCCTCATGGGGGTGCTGCCCACCTACGCGCAGATCGGCCTGCTGGCGCCGGTCCTGCTGCTCGTGTGCCGCCTCGCGCAGTCGATGGGCGCGGGCGGTGAGTACGCGAGCGCGATCAGCTTTGTGTTCGAGAACAGCCCGGCCGCGAGGCGCGCGCGCAACGTGAGCACGCTGATCGCCACCACGTTCATCGGGATCCTTTGTGGATCGCTGCTCGCGCGGGTGTTCTCGAGTGTGTTGACCAAGGACGAGTACCAGACGTTCGGCTGGCGCATCCTGTTCCTCGTCGGCCTGCTGCTGGCCGCGTTCGGCGTGTACCTGCGCTCGAAGGTCGAGGAGAGCCCGGAGTTCGAGCTGCTGGTCAAGGCGCGCGAGAAGGCGAAGGCCGCCGCCACCCCGCTGCGCGACGCCCTGCGCCTGCACTGGGTGCCGATCGTCGTCTTCATCGTCTGCACCGCGAGCTACGCGCTGCTGAGCACCACCATCACGTCGTTCCTCACCACGTTTCTCATCAACGTCGGCAAGCTCGACAGCACCGAGGCCTACAACGCGACGATTGTGAGCAACGTGCTCGTCATCGCCGGCACGCTCGTGATGGGGCCGGTGGCGGACAAGATCGGGCTGCGCAAGGCGTTGAGCCTCACCGGGCTCGTGGTCGCGATCCTCGCCGTGCCGTCGCTGGCCCTCGCCGCGGGTGGCGGGGTCGGCGCGTTCACCGGCGGCGCGCTCATCGGCGCCTGCAAGGGCCTGCTCGCGCTGCCGGCGCTGCTCGCGATCAGCCAGATCTTCCCGACGGCCGTGCGCGTCACCGCGGGTGCGCTCGCCTACAACGTGGCGCAGGCCGTGTTCGGCGGCACCGGCCCGATCATCGGCGTGTGGCTCAACGACGTGACCGGCGGCCCGTACGGCCTCGGCGTGTACCTGGCGGTGCTGGGCCTGGTCACGGCGGTCGTCTCGTTCTACGCCCGGCGGACCTTCGACCACGACGAGGCCGTGGTCCCCGCGTCCGACGTGGTCTCCCCGGAGGCGCGGTGAACATCCTTCCCCTGACCCAGGGTTATCCCGGCAAGAGCACACAGCACGGCGGGCTCGGCCGGAGCAGCGTCACTCTCGTGCGCCACGGCGAACGGCTGATCCTGGCCGACACGGGCTCGTTCGGAATGCGCTCTCTGCTCGCGCAGCGGCTGGCCGCCCACGGCGTGGAACCAGGTGAGGTCACCGACATCCTGCTCACGCACGCGCACTACGACCACGCGGCGAACTACCTGCGGTTCCCGTCGGCCACCGTGTGGGTGGGCGCGGCGGAGCTGGAGTGGGCGGCGGAGCGCGCGCCGGGGTTCGACCCGTTGCCCGAGCTGTACGCCGCCGACCTGGCCAGCAACCTGCGGACGCGGCGGGTGAGCGAAGACGGCGAGATCTTCCCCGGCGTCGAAGCGTTCGCCGCGGCCGGGCACACGCCGGGCTCGCTGGTGTTCCGGGTGGACGGTTCCGTGCTGTTCAGCGGCGACGCGGCGAAGAACCGCGCGGAGCTGCTGGGCGGCGAGGTCGACATGACGCTCGACCGCGACGCGAGCCCGCGTCCGTGCGCAAGATCCTCACCCTGTGGCGGGAACACCCGGACACGCTGCTCGTGCCGGGCCACGACGTGCCGATGCTGTGGCACGGCCGTCCTGTCTACACCGACACCCGGCGAGCCGGGATCCGTTCGTGGTTCGGCGAAGACCTCGCCGCGACCACCGAGTTCGACCTCACCGAAGGAGAAGACCACCGATGACCGGCGACACCCAGATCACCGCCGAGGACCTGCGCGGGCTGGCGGCCCGTGCGCTGGTGGGGAACGGGATGTCCGAAGCGGACTCCGCGCGCGTCGCCGACGTGCTGGTGCTCGCCGACCTCTTCGGCATCCGCACGCACGGCGTCGCGCGGATCCCGCAGTACCTCGACCGCGCGCGCCTCGGGGGCGTCGACCTCCACGCGAAGGTGGCAGTGGACCAGGTCGCGCCGGCGTTGTCGCGAGTGGACGGTGCCAACGGCATCGGCCCGCTGGTCGGCTCGCACGCGCTGGACGCGGCGATCGCGTCGGCCCGCGCGACCGGCCTGGGTGCGGCCTTCGTCCGCGGCAGCAACCACTTCGGTCCGGTGATGCCGTACCTGTTCCGCGCGGCGGAGCAGGGGTTCGCGGCGATCATCGCGAGCAACGCGACCACCACCATCGCGCCGTGGGGCGGCCGCGAGGCGCGGCTGGGCAACAACCCGCTCGGCATCGGCGTGCCCACGCCCGGCGGCGACCCGGTGCTGCTGGACATCGCGATGAGCGTGGCGGCGCGGGCGAAGATCCGCGCTGCCGCGGCGGCGGGGGAGTCCATTCCGGACACCTGGGCCACCGACCGCGACGGCAAGCCGACGACCGACCCCGAGGCGGCGTTGGCCGGGTTCCTGCAGCCGCTGGGCGGGCACAAGGGTTACGGCCTGTCGGTAATGGTCGACCTGTTCGCCGGCGTGCTCTCGGGCGCCGGCTACCTCACGCGCATCAGCTCGTGGAGCGTCGATCCGGAGCGGCCGCAGAACCTGGGCCACGTGTTCTTCCTGATCGACACGGCGAAGCTCGTGCCCGGCCCCGAACTGGTTTCCCGGATGGACGACTTCGCTTCCATCCTGCACACGACGCCGCCCGCGGACCCCGCGCAGCCGGTGCGGCTGCCCGGTGAGTTCGAGCTCGCGCGCTACCACCGGCAGCTGCGCGACGGCGTGTCCGTGGACGGCGGCGTGCTGGCCCGGCTGTCCGAGTTCGCGGGCGCCGTGCGGTGACGGTGGTGCCCTCCGGTTCGTGCGACTGTCACGTGCACGTCTTCGACCCGCGGTTCCCGTACTCCGCGGACCGGGCCTATACGCCCGGCCCGGCCGGCGGCGAGCAGCTGGACGAGCTGCACTGGCGGCTCGGCGTGAGCCGGGCGGTGCTCGTGCAGCCGAGCCCGTACGGCACGGACAACTCGTGCCTGCTCGCGCAGCTGCGCGTCCGGGGTGACCGGGCGCGGGGTGTCGTGGTGTTCGACCCCGCTGCTTCGGCGCCGCTGGGAGAGTGGCATGCGCTGGGGGTGCGCGGGGCGCGGGTGAACCTGGCGACGTTCGCGGTCGACGACCCGGCCGTGGCCCTGGCGCCGCTGCGCGCGACCGCGGCGGCCATCGCGGACCTCGGCTGGCACCTGCAGGTGTTCACGGAGCTGTCCGTGGTCGCGGCGCTGGCCGACGACCTCGCGCGCCTGCCGGTGCCGGTCGTCCTCGACCACTTCGCGCTCGCTTCTCCCGACCTCGGCCGGCCCGGGTTGCCCGAGCTGACCGACCTCCTGCGATCCGGTGCGGCGTACGTGAAGCTCTCTGCGCCGCGCCGGATTTCCACTGCTGTCGACCACGCCGACGTCGGGCCGCTCGTGGAGGCTTTGGCCGCCGCCGCTCCGGACCGGTTGTTGTGGGGCACCGACTGGCCCCACACCGGTGGCCGGCCACGCACTCCGGGCAACCGCCTGAGCGTCGAGCCGTTCGAGCCGATCGACGACGCGCGGGCGCTGGCCCGGCTGCTCGACTGGACCGGCCCGGACGTGGGCCGGCGGATCCTGGTCGACAACCCGGCCGGGTTGTACGGGTTCTGACGAGGGTGGTCTCCGTCTCACTCGACGGGCGCGCAGGGACCGGGCGAGCTAAGTTGCGCGGAACAACCCTCTGCCCGGCGAGGAGGCGGTCCCGGTGAGCACGACGACCTTCGCCGCGGTGTCCGCCGTCAAACGGCGGTCGCCCGGTGGTTTCGACGCGGACATCAGCCCGCAGTGGACCATCGGCGGCAAGCCCAACGGCGGCTACCTGCTCGCGTTGATCGCGCGCGCCGCCGTCACCGAGCGCGAGCACTCCGACGTGCTCGCCGCCAGCGCCCACTACCTGCGCTCACCCGACCCGGGCCCGGCCGAGGTCGAGATCGAGACGCTGCGCACCGGCCGCGGTTCGAGCCAGGTGCGCGGGCGCCTCGTCCAGAACGGCAAGACCGCCGTCGAGGCCCTGCTGACCGTCGGCACGCTCACCGAAGGGGAGGTGTACTGGCAGGACGGCCTGCCGGACCCGCGCCCGGACGTCGAGTCCCCGTTCCGCGTCCCGGGCACCACGCCGCTCGGCCTGCCGGTGGCCATCATGGACGAGGTCGAGGTGCGCCTCGACCCCGCCGGCGCCCGGGTCTTCACCGAAGGCCCCTCCGGCCGCGGCGAGCTCCTGGGCCGCCTCGCCCTGCCCGGCGGCG
Organism: Amycolatopsis sp. NPDC023774; assembly: GCF_040639695.1. Lineage (NCBI taxonomy): Bacteria > Bacillati > Actinomycetota > Actinomycetes > Pseudonocardiales > Pseudonocardiaceae > Amycolatopsis > Amycolatopsis sp. NPDC023774. The sequence continues at coordinate 477,668 of NZ_JBFAAJ010000002.1, read as the reverse complement.
AACCCTTCGACCCGGTCAGCCTCCTGTTCGCGGTCGACGCTTTCCCGCCGGCGACGTTCGACGTCTCCGCGAGCGGCTGGGTACCCACGCTCGAGCTCACGGCCTACGTCCGCGCCCGCCCGGCCCCCGGCCCGCTCCGCGTGCTCCACCGCGCCCACCTCATCACCGACGGCCGCGTCGACGAGTCCTGCCACGTCTGGGACAGCACCGGCAAGCTGGTCGCCCAGGGCACCCAGCTCGCCGGCATCCGCCTCGGCTGACACTCCCGTTTCGCCACGCTCGGACGGTTGGCCGCCGCGGCAAGGTGATGAGCGCGCCCGTTCTTGGGCGGTTGGGGATGGTCGCCCGGCTACCGCAGGAAAACCCGCCTACTCGAACGGTCACCGCGATGAGGAACTCGGGCCGGTCGCGTGACAAGCTCCCCGGCGACGTCTTCGAATACGGCTACGGCGACGAAAGCGCGTAAGCACCTTCGTCGCCGCAGTCAACGAGCCCGCCGTCGAGACTCAGCCGAGGGACTCGGCCCGCGCGACACTGTTGAGCAGGGACGAGTTCATCAGGAACTTCAGCTCCAGCACCGGGTCGTCGCCGAGAGCCGCGAGTTCCGCCAGGCGTTCCTTCCGCCGCACCGGGTCCTTCTCCTCCAGGCGGCGCTTGTTCGTCACGGTCTGCTGCTGCACGAATTCGATGTTCACCGTGCGGCGGCGCAGGTCGTAGCGGTCGAGCACCTTCTCGTCGGCCGAGGAGGCGAAGGTGTGCAGCGAGGCGGCCAGCTCGACAGCGTCGTGGATGCCGCAGTTGAGGCCGAGGCCGCCGATGGGGTTGTTGACGTGGGCGGCGTCGCCGGCGAGGAAGACGCGACCGGAGCGGAAGCTGGCCGCCACGCGCTGGTGGACATTGTACAGCTTGCGGTGCACGAGCTGATCCGCGGGGTTCGCCGAGAGCGCCAGGCCCGAAAGCCGGGCGCGGGCGCCCTCGTCACCGACGGCTTCCTCGTCGGTTTCGCCCACGGTGGTGGGGAAGACGGCGCGCCAGCGGCCCTTGCCGTCGTCGCCCGCCACCTTGAAGAGGTTGACCCACTCGCGCGGGTCGGCCCAGTAGTTGCGGTAACTGCAGTCCAGTTCGGACTGGAAGTCGAACAGTGTGGTGAGCACCAGGAACCGCTCGGGCCACGTGTAGCCCTCGAACTCGATCCCGAGCGCCTTGCGCACGGTGCTGCGCCCGCCGTCGGCGCCGATCACGTAGTCGGCGGTCACCGGGCCCTCGGACGTGTGCACGGTGGCGGAGTCCGCGTCCTGCGTCACGCCCGTCACCGCGGCGCCGAACCGGACGTCCACTCCGGACAGCCGCTCCAGCACCATGTTCACGATCTTGTGCTGCTCGATCTGGACCACGAACGGATACGGTGTCACGTCGCGCAGCACGTCGTGGTCGAGCCGCGCGATGAGCGAGCGCTCCGGCCGGTCCCAGAAGTCGAAGTACCGCGCGACGAGCCCGCGGGCGACCACGTCGTCCATCAGGCCCAGCTCACCGAGCATCGCCAAGGTGGAGGGGTGCACTGTCGCGGCTCGTGGGGCGTCCTCGACGGCCTGCTCCGCTTCCAGCAGCGTCACGTCGAACCCCCGCCGGGCGGCCGCGAGCGCGAACACCGCGCCCACCGGACCCGCACCCACGACCACCACGCTCTGTCCCATGTCTTCGTCAGTTCCTTTCAGCCGAGTTTCGCGAGCCAGCCGGCGACGGTGTCCACGAGCGACTCGCCCGAGCCGTCGAAGCGGTGCCCCTCCGTGCCTTCCGGCGAGGGCAGCGACACCGACGTGACCGACGGCGAGATGCCCTGCTCCAGCGCCGCCTCCAGCCAACCGGGCTCGAAGTCGTGGATCACGGTGTCGTGCTGGTCGCGCACCATGAGAATCGGGTTCGGCACCCGGGCGATCCACTCGATGCTGCGCGCGCCCGCGGTGCCCGTGCGCCGGTAGGTGAGGAAGTGCTGCGCCGTCACCGGAACCGTGCGCCCGCCGAGCCACGACATCTGCGTGGACAGTGTGCGGCCGAAGTCGCCGGCCTGCGCGGCCGCCACGGCCTCCTCGGTCAGCGCGCGGTAAGTGGCCTCGTCGTTGATCAGCAAGTGGCGCGACTTCCACGGCAGGTCCGCGAACATCCCGGTCAGCGCGATGCCCGAGGTCTCCGGGTGCCAATGCGTGGCCGCGAAGTACGAGACCTGCGACGTGCCCAGGCTGTGCCCGTGCAGCACGATCTTCGAGTAGCCCAGCGACCGCGCCGTCCAGTACGCGGCCTCGATGTCACGCACGGTGGCGTAGAAGTTGTCGGTGTTCACGGCGTCGCCCGACTGGCGGGTGTTGATCGCGAGCACCGGCACGCCGCGGCCGCTCAGTCCGAGGGCGAGCGTGCGCACCGGCAGGCTGCCGATGCTGCCGCCGCTGCCGTGCACGCTCAGCACGAGCGGCGCGTCGGGCAGCGGCTCGGCCGGCACCAGGTGCGCGGCCGGCCCGCAGCGCCCGTCGAGCGAGGTGATCTCGTAGTACCGCAACGACACGCCCTCGGGCGCGTGGAAGTCGAGCAGGGACTCCGGCGTTTCCGCGGGGCGGTAGGTGACCGCCGCCGCCGTTTTGTCCTCAGTGGACACTTGTCGTGCTCCCGTCACTTCGAACCGGTGTAGACGAGCTTGCTGTAGTCGACCGTGCCGCCGAAGCCGCCGAACTGCTTCATGGCGTCGCCCCAGATCTTCAGGTCGTCCTGCGAGACCTCGGTGGTGAACTCGCCGAGCGGTGACTTCTTGGCCTGCTCGGGCGTGACCTTGGTGTAGGCGGCCAAAGCGGTGTAGGCCTTGTCGTTGTTGGCCTTGATCCACTGCGCCGCGTCCTGCAGCGCCGCCTTGAACCCGTCGGCGAGTTGGGGGTTCGCCGCGGTCCAGTCCTTCGACGCGATCCAGTACGTGCCGCCGAGGTAGTTCGGGCTCAGCGCCCGCTCCGGGTCGCCGAGGCTGCGCATCCCGGCCTGCTTGCCGACCGTGATGAACGGGTTGATCACCTCGACGGCGTCGACCTGGCCGGCCTTCAGCTCGTCGATCATGTTCGGCGTCGGCACCTGCACGAACTGCTCGCCCGCGGGGTCCACGCCGTTCTTCGACAGCCACGCTTTCGTGGCGATGTTGATGTTGCCGGTGAGTGTGGGCGAGCCGATGCGCTTGCCTCGCAACTGTTTCACGTCTGTGATGTCCGGGCGCACGAAGATCTGCACACTCTGGTCCTCGGGCGAGTCGCCGTTGTTGCCCGACACGGCCACGAGCGGCACGCCGGACGAAGACGCGCGCAGCATGATCGGCGCGACGCTGAACCCGAGGTCGTACTGCTTGCCCAGCAGTGAGGGCACCAGCGTGATGTCGTTGAGCGTCGTGGTCGAAACGCCCTTCACGCCGTGCTTGGCGAAAAATCCCTGTTGCTCGGCCACGAGTACCGCGAGCGAGTCGTTGGTGTTGTTCAGGGCGACGCGGATCTTGCCGTCGGCCGACGACGTGGACCCGCCGGAACCGCCGCAGGCGGACACAGCGAGCGCGGCTGCCAGGAGTGCGGTGGCCAGCGTGGTGATGCGGGTGCCCCTCATGACGCCTCCGTGGGAGTGGGGGGATGGGGATCGGGGAGATATTCACTATCCGAAGTAGTTGAGCAGAGACAGTAACTCAAGTTAGCTAATCTCTCAATGGTCCAGCTCAGAACGTTGGTAACGGCCTTGTTAAGGCTGGATCGCAGACCAAAAAGCACTACTCAAGTCATTGACGTGTGGAAGGTTAGGCGCCCATCATGGCCAACGCCAGCCCTGAAGGAGGTCCCGATCCCGTGACCGTAGAAGCCACCGCGCCGGCCACCGAGACGGCGGATGCGTTTTCCTGTTCGAAGCTCTTCGTCGAGTACCGCACGCGCAACAAGGTGCTGCGGGTGCTCGATGACGTCGGTTTTTCCTGTGCCCAAGGGGAGTTCCTCAGCATTCTCGGGCCGTCCGGCACCGGGAAGACGACCCTGCTGCGGATCCTCGCCGGGCTCCTCTCCCCGGGGGAGGGCTCGTCCGTGCGGTTCCGCGGGAAGGAGATCACCGGCCCGCCCGCCGGTGTCGGCATCGTCTTCCAGAACTACGCCGCGTCGCTGCTGCAGTGGCGCACGGTGGAGCGCAACGTCGCGCTGGGCCTGGAAGGCCGCACCAGCAAGGCCGAACGCGACGAACGCGTCCGCGAGGCGCTCGAGCTGGTCGGCCTCGCCGACCGCGGCAAGGATTACCCGTGGCAGCTCTCGGGTGGCATGCAGCAGCGCGTGCAGATCGCGCGCTCGCTCGTGATGCGCCCCGAGGTGCTCCTGATGGACGAGCCCTTCGGCGCGCTCGACGCGATGACCAAGGCGCAGCTTCAGGACGAGCTGCTCAAGGTCGCCGAGGTCACCGGCGCGACGGTCGTGTTCGTGACCCACGACATCGACGAGGCCGTGTACCTGTCCGACCGCGTGCTCGTGCTCGCCGGCCGCCCGGCCACGGTCGGGCGCGAGCTGCGCATCGACCTGCCGCGCCCGCGCGACCAGGTGGCCACGAAGGAGCTCCCGGCCTACCTCGCCGCTCGCCACCGCGTGTACGAGGCGCTGCGGGCGGAATCCGAGGCAGGGGCCGAATGAGGCGCTTGATCGGGTTCGCGGTGCCGGTGGCCGTGATCCTGCTGTGGCAGCTGGTGAAATCGATCGGGCTGCTGCCCTACGCCAACATCCCGGCCCCGTCGGACATCTGGTCGTCCACAGTGGACCTCGCTTCGTCCGGCGAGCTGCTCACGAACACCGCGCACACGCTGGAAGCCTGCCTCGGCGGCTGGGCGCTGGGTTCGGTGCTGGGTCTGCTGCTCGGGTTGCTGCTCGGGCTCGTCCGTCCCGCGTGGACCTACGGTATGGCCTCGGTGGAGGTGCTGCGCGCGCTGCCCGCGATCTCGTTCGTGCCGATCGTGGTGATCCTGCTGGCGCAGACCGTGGAGATGGAGATCGTGATCGCCGCGTGGGTCGCGATCTGGCCCGTGGCGATCAGCACGATCGACGGTGTGCGCGGCGTGAACCCGGTCCACCAGGACCTCGCGCGCAGCCTCGGTCTCTCGCCGGTGGCCAAGGTCGTGAAGTTCGCGCTGCCCACGGCGCTGCCGAAGATCGTGGTGGCGCTGCGGCTGAGCCTCTCGGCCGCGCTGGTGCTCGCCATCGTCGCCGAGATCGTGGGTGATCCCGAGGGCATCGGCTACGCGCTCGTGGAGCAGCAGCAGTCGTTGCGCCCGGCGGCGATGTTCTCCTACATCCTGCTCACCGGGGTGCTCGGCATCGTCCTCAACTTCATTCTCGTGTGGACACTCCGGTTCGTGCCGGGTGCCCGTCAAGCCGCCAGGGGAGCCGACGATGCCGCGTAGAACCCGCAAGTCCGGGGTCGCACCCCTGCGCGGCCTGCTGCCGCTGGCCCTGGTGCTCGTGCTGTGGCAGGTGATCGGCGACAGCTCGAGCACCTTCTTCCCGCCGCCGGCCGCCTGGTTCAGCCAGACGTGGGAGCTCACCTCCGGTGGCGCGCTGGTCGACGGACTGCTCGCCACGCTCGAGACGTTCGTGCTGTCGCTGCTGGCTGCCACCGTGCTCGGCGCGGTGCTCGGCCTGCTGATCGGCCACGTGCCGCTGGCGGAACGCCTGCTGGGCCCGATCCTGGAGTACTTCCGGTTCCTGCCGGGCGTCGCGCTCGTGCCGCTCGCCGTGCTGCTCGTGGGCTACACCGAGTCGATGAAGCTCTACGTTGTGGTCTTCGGTGCCCTGTGGCCCGTGCTGCTGCAGGTGCGCCAGTCGGCGAAGTCGGCCGACGTCGTGCTCTCCGACGTGGCTTCGACGTTGCGGCTCGGGAAGTTCGCGGCGTTCCGCAAGATCCACCTGCCAGCGATCGTGCCGGGGCTGCTGCTGGGCGTGAAGATCGCGGCGCCGCTGACCCTGGTGCTGGTGCTCGTGGTCGAGATCAGCACGCAGGTGTCCGGGCTGGGCAAGCTCATGGAAACCGCGCAGCAGAACTTCCAGTCGGCCCAGGTCTACGGGCTCGTGGTGGTGGTCGGGTTGGTGGCGCTCGTGATCAACATGCTCGTGTCGGGGATCGAAGGGTTCCTGCTGCGGTACCGCCCGCAGAACTGACGAAGACCAAGGGGCTCCGGTCCGGTGTGGACGCACCCGGGCCGGAGCCCCTTTCCCACGTTCGCGGTTCGGCCAGCCTCAGTGGTGGTGCGCGTGCGCGTGGTGCCCGGCCGCGGTGAGCAGCAGCGCCAGCCGGGGGTCGGAGTCCAGCCCCAGGTAGAAGGAGAACGTGGCCAGCGCGCCGAACTTGCCCTCGTCGGTGAGCTGGCGCTGGAAGTGGTTCACGTGGTGGTGCACCGCGTTGTCGATGGTGCGCAGCACCTCGATGCCGGCTTCCGACGCGTGCACGGCGATGACCCGGCGGTCGTCGGGGATGCGGGCGCGGTGCACGAGCCCCTTCTCCTCGAGCTGGCGGATCAGCCGCGACGCGAGCGCGGGTGCGATGTCGAGCCGCTCGGCGACCTTGTTCACCGGCAGCGGCCCCTCGGCGCCGAAGATCTGCAGCAGCGCCTGGTGCTGCAGCGGCTGCAGCCCACCCGCGATGGCTTGCTCGTCGAGCAGGCGCAGGATCTTGCGCAGCACGAACCGCGCGTGGGCGATCGCCTTGACATGGTTGGCGAAGTCGAGGTCGCTCGACGCGACCGCTCCCTTGCCCCACAGGGCGAGTAGCTGGGCGGTCTCGTCCTCCACCGTGTCCCTTCCGTGCCCGGTTGACCGATGCCGGCCGAAGACGTCATCGGTCAATATGACACCTTCAGGTCAATGACCTGAGGACACTATATCAGGGAAGGGCTGAGGAATCGGCGGCCGCGCGGATGGCTTCGGCGATAGCCGAGTCGGGGTCGAGGCCCACGTAGAACGCGAAGATCGACAGCGCCGACAGGCGTTCGTCCTCGGTCAGCTGGTGCTGCAGGAAGGCGACGCTGTGGTGCACCTCGTTGTCGATCTCGGCGAGCTTCTCCGCGCCGGCGGTGGTGGCGACGACGTTGGTCGCGCGGCGGTCGCTCTCCGAGGCCTCGCGCGTCACCAGGCCCAGTTCCTCCAGTCGGCGCACCATGCGCGAGGCGAACGCGGCGGCCACGTCGAGCCGGGCGGCCAGTGTGCTCACGGTGATGCCGCGGGCCTCGTTGGACCCGTACACCTGCAGGAGTGCCTGGTGCAGCAGGGGTTCCAGGCCGTGGGTCTTCGCCTGCTCGTCCACGATCCGCAGCACGCGGCGGGTCACGTAGCGCGCGTCGGCGATGTTCTTCACGTACGCCTGGAACTCGCGGCTGCGCTTGGCGTCGCCGATGTCGGCCCACTTCGTGTAGGCGCGCATTGCGTCGTTCATGGGGCTGGGTTTCCTCTCGGACGAGCGCGGCGGCGAGCGAACCCGGCGATCATACGTCGCACGGTTTTAGTTGACTAAAGTAAGGTATTCTTGTTAGCCTTCTGGCCCAGGAGGTCACCCCATGGCTCTGCACCCCGCGGACAGTGATCCCAGCGGATTCAAGGCGGCGCTCGGCTCTTTCGCGGCCAGCGTCAACGTCATCACCCTCTGGGACGCGGCCGGTCGCCCGCTCGGCATGACCGCCACCGCGTTCTCGTCGGTGTCGGTCGATCCGCTCATGATCCTGGTCTGTGTCAACCGTTCCACCCGCACGTACGACCGCATCGCCGAGACCCGCCGGTTCGGCGTCAACATCCTCGGCTCGCCCGCTCGCGAAATCTCGGACCACTGCGCCCGCCCGGGCGCGGACAAGGCCCTGCCCGAGGAATGGCTCACCCGCCGCGAAGGCTGGCACAGCCCGGCCCTCTCCGGCGCCCTCGCGTTCCTGGACTGCGAAATCAACCAGGACGTGCACGCGGGCACGCACGCCGTGCTCATCGCCACCGTAGGCGGCATCGGGCTCAGCTCGGCGCTGCCGCACCACGAACCGCTCCTGCACTTCCGGGGTAACTACCGGCAGTTGCAAGCAGGAGTCCACCACCCGCGGCCCCGGCCGCTACCGATCGCACTGGAGGAATCGGCGTGACGCGTTCCGGCAAGGACTACGTCGAAGGACTGCGCGACAACCGGCGGGTGTTCGTCGACGGCGAATACGTCTCCGACGTCGCCGCGCACCCCGCGTTCAAGGGGGCCGTCGAGTCCATCGCGCGCGTGTACGACTTCGCGCACGACCCGGCCAACGCCGCGGAGATGACGTTCCCGTCCCCGACCACCGGTGCGCCGGTGAACCTGTCCTACCTCATCCCGCGCGGCGAGGACGACCTGCGCCGCCGCCGCGTCGCGCTGCGCAAGACGGCCGAGGCGACGTTCGGCCTCATGGGCCGCGGGCCCGAGCACGTCGCGGGCTTCCTGGCCGGCTGGGCGGGCCGCGCCGACGTCTTCGCGGCGGGCGGGCAGCGTTTCGCCGACAACGTCACCAAGTTCTACGAATACGTGCGCGACAACGACCTCTACTGCTCGTACGCGATCGTGCCGCCGCAGATCGACCGCAGCAAGCCCGCGCACCAGCAGGCCGACCCGCACCTGTACGCGGGTGTCAAGGAGGAGCGCGAGGACGGCATCGTCATCGCCGGCGCGCAGATGCTCGGCACGGGCGCGGCGATTTCCGACTACCTCGTGCTCAGCTGCATCGTGCCGCTGCAGCCGGGTGACGAGGACCAGGCGATCTCCGTCGCCGTCCCGATCGGCGCCGAGGGCCTGAAGATCTACTCGCGGCGCAGTTACGCCGAAGCCGCCACGAGCGTGTACGACTACCCGCTCGCCACGCGCTTCGACGAGACCGACTCGCTCATCGTGTTCGACGACGTCTTCGTGCCGTGGGAGCACGTGTTCGTGTTCCGCGACCGCCAGATCACCAGCGACCAGTGGAGCCGCACGCCGGCCCACCTGCTGGGCAACAACCAGGCCCAGATCCGCTTCTCCGTGAAGCTGGACCTGCTGGCGGGCCTCGCGCTGCGCGTGGCGCGCATGAACGGCTCGGACAAGTTCCCGCCGGTGCGCGGTGTGCTCGGCGAGCTGGCCGCCCACGCGGCGATGGTGTCCGGCCTCGTCTACGCGCAGGAGCAGAACTGCGAACTCGACGAGAAGGGCGTGGCCTGGCCCGGGCGCGAGGAGTGCTACGCGACCATGACGCTGCAGTCGGACTTCTACCCGAAGCTGCTGCACCTGGTGCGTGACCTCGTCGGCGGCGGCGTGATCCAGCTGCCGTCGTCGGCCGCCGACTTCGGGAACCCCGAGGCGCGCGCCGACTTCGAGCGGTACGTGCAGTCGCCGGGTCACCCGACCGTGGAGCGCGTGAAGCTGCTCAAGCTCGTGTGGGACCTCGTCGGCTCGGAGTTCGCGAGCCGCCACCAGCAGTACGAGATGTTCTACGCCGGCGCGCCCTTCCTCGTGAAGTCGCGCATGAGCCAGATCTACGACTTCGCCCGCGCGGAGGCCCTCGTGGACGGCGCGCTGGCCGGCTACGACCTCGGTGGCCGCACGGAGACCGTGCAGGCGTAAGCGAGGCAGACAGACCGCGGGGCGCCCGGCGAACGTCGGGCGCCCCGTTTCCACGCCAATACAAAGATGGTGCTCGCTGCGCCGTGAAGACGAGAAAGGGCGCCCGGCCGAGGCCGGGCGCCCTTTCTCGTGTCCGCTGTGGACGGTTCAGCTCGCGCGGTAGCGCACCTCGAACGTCAGACAGCCTTCCTCGCTCGTCCATGGGCCGTGCTCCATGCCCGGCGGGCGGCAGGCGTAGTCGCCGGCCGAGAAGGTTTTACCGAGGCGCGTGTCGTGGAACGAGCCTTCGAGGATGTAGACCTCTTCCCAGAAGTCGTGCACCTGCACGCCGTTCGGGGTGGTGTCCGTGCCGGGCTCGAAGCGCAGGATGCGCGTCGCGACGCCGCTGTCGCCGTCCGCGGCGAGGATGCGTTCGGTCAGCTGCGGCACGACGCCCGCGCAGGGCGTGAACTCCACCGTCTTGGCGGGGAAGAACTCGTGTTCCGGTTTGGCCATGGGGGTTTTCTCTCTCTCCGGGTACGAGGGGTCAGGACACCGAGTAGGCGTGGGTGAGCTCGGGGCCGCCGGGCAGGGTCAGCGACAGCGTCCAGGCCTTCCCGGGCACGAACTTGCCGTCGAGCAGCGTCAGGGTGCCGCAGAACATCACCAGGTCGCGCTCGGCCGAGCCGCCGAGCAGGGCCAGCACGTCGGTGGGGAAACGCAGGGCACTGAGGGGTCCGTACTGGTAGCGCACGCCGTCCACAGTGGATTCGGCGATGATCGCGTCCCAGTCGGGGTTGTCGACCGGGATCACGGTGGTGCCCAGCGGCTTCGGGCAGGCCGCCTTCGAGTCCTTGACGCTGGAGGTCTCGATGTCGCGGTCGGTGTGGTCGGAGCCCACGGTGAGGTAGAGCTTGCCGCCCGCGCGCACGAGCACCGGCTCGACCTCGCCGGAGGTGTTGGTGCCGTCCACGGAGATGGCCGCGGCCTGTGTCGCCAGTGCCGCGTCGAGCTCGTAGAACGCCGGGACGGAGTCGGGCGGCGGCACGCCGATGGCGGCGAGCTCGTCGATGTGGTGCTTCACGGCGGCCTCGTCGCGGCCGGTGTAGCCCGCGACCACGAGGTCGAAGTCGGCGACCGCGACGGTTTCGCCCGTCCCGGCCACGGTGAACGTGAGTGCGGTCATGCGTGCGCTCCTCGGATGGTCAGTTCGCGATAGCTGGGGAGCCGGTCGTCGAGCACGGGGAACTGCTCGCGCGTGGCGGGGACGACGCCGGGATCGACGTCGCACCAGGTGATCCCCTCTTCGGTGCCGGCTTCGGCGAGCACGGTGCCCCACGGGTCGACGACGCGGCTGTGCCCGCCGAGCTCGACCCCGCCCTGGGTGCCGGTGGCGTTGCACGCCACCACGAGCACCTGGTCCTCCACGGCGCGCGCCGTGGTGAACAGGCGCCAGTGCGCGAGCCGCGCCGCGGGCCACGCGGCCGGCACGATCACGATCTCCGCGCCGGCGTCGACGAGGCAGCGCCACAGCTCAGGAAAGCGCAGGTCGTAACACGTGGTGCCGGCGACCGCGCCGAACGGCGTCGCCACCGCGGACACGTGGTCACCGGGCTTGAGCAGCTGCGCTTCCTTCGACTGGTAGCCGAACACGTGCACCTTGCTGTAGCTGTGCACGAGCTTGCCGCTCGGGTCGAACAGCACGGCGGTGTTGCGCAGGGCACCGTCGGGCAGGCGCTCGACGAAGCTGCCGCCGTGCAGGTACGCGCCGGTCTCGCGGGCGAGCTCACCGAGGCGCGCCAGCGACGGTCCGTCGGCCGGTTCGGCGTCGCGGGCGTAGTCGTCGAAGGCGAAGTACCCGGTGGCCCACAGCTCGGGCAGCACGATCAGGTCGGCCGAGGCCGCCGAGCGGACGAGCCCGGCCACCCGGTCGAACCGGGCGGCGACGGGCTCGTCCTCGGGGCTGCCGATCTGGACGAGGGCGATCTTCACGGGGCCTGCCACAGCTCGCGGGCGCCCGCGGCGACTATGTCGTCGTAGGCGAGCTCGCGGTCGGTGAGCCCGGCCGCGCGGGCGAACCCGGCGAGCCCGGCCGCGGCCTCGGGGGAGATCGCCGGCTCGTAGAAGGGTCCGTCCCGCTCGATCAGGCCGGCGATGAGGCCGGCCTCCATCTCCGGGAACAGCGCGGTGCCGACCTGGGTGGCCAGCGACGGGTCCCGGCGCAGCTCGCGCTGGGCCCGCAGCACACCGCGGGTGACGGCGGCCGCCTCGTCCGGGCGTTCCGCGGCCGTGCGGTCCGTGGTCATGAGCGCGGGGAACGTGTACAGCGAGGCGGCGCTGCCGTCGCGGCGGGCGTCCACCACGACCTTGCCGACACCGCGCCGCACGGCGACCTCCGTGCCCATGCCGTTGGCCCAGAAGGCGTCGATCCGGCCTTCTTCCAGGGCCTGGGCGGCCGTGACGCCGAAGGAGACGTCGCCGGCGACGCCCGCGACCGGGGCGATGGTGACGCCCGCCCCGGCCAGGTCCACGCCTTCGGCCTCGAGCAGCCGGCGCAGGCCGAGGTCGGGGCCGGGTGCGGCACCGATGCGGACGTCGTGGAGCTTGGCGAGCGTTTCGCGGGTGACGTCGAGGTCGGGCCGCACCACGAGGAACCAGTACATGTTCTGCGCGAGCGCGGCCAGCAGCTTCTGCTCGCCCCAGGTGGAGTCGGCGTAGAGCGGGGCGTGGGCGCACCCGGCGAGGTAGTCGATCCGCCCCTCGCGAAGGGCGATTGCTGCGTCGGTGACGGGGAACAGGAGCTCCCACTCCACGTCGAGACCCTCGTCGCGAAGGTACCCGAGCTCCACGGCCGCGATGGCGGGGAAGTAGGAGTTCGAGACGAGGTCGGGCACGGCAAGGCGCATGGTGGCCTTCCTGGTCAAATTAACAGTACTCAAGTAATGTACTTAGCTTAGTATTTTGGGTCAAGCTGGCGCGCCACGGGCGCCGGCTGCGGCGACTTGACGGCCCGCAGGACCACCACGGTGATCGAACACAGCACCGCCGGCACCGCGAAGACCAGGAAGTACACCGGGAAGGGCAGCGAAGCGGCGAGCAGGTAACCGCCGATGAGCGGGCCGAGCAGGCCGCCGAGGCGGCCGATGCCCAGGGCCCAGCCCAGACCCGTCGCGCGAGCCTCCGGGCCGTAGGTGGCCATCACGAGCGTGTGCACCACGTTCTGGCCGCCGATGATGAACGCGCCGGCCAGCGCGTTGAGGATGTACAGCGCGACGACCGACGAGGCGAACCCGAAGAGCACGAGGCACACCCCGCCCGCGGCGAACGCGATGGAGAGCGCCACGTACTGGTTCATGCGGTCGAGCACCCAGCCGAGCACGAACCCGCCGATCGTGGCCGCGGCGGCCTGCTCGATCGCGTAGGAGTAGCTGCCGACCAGCGACAGGCCGTGCTTCACGAGCAGCGACACCATCCAGAAGTCGAGCGCGTAGACCACGAACTGCAGGAACAGGTAGAGCAGTGAGAGTGTGAAGGTGGAGTTGCGGTAGTGCGGGGACCACAGCGTGCGCAGCTGGATCTTGCCGTTCTCGGTGCGCGGCCCGGTGAAGAACGTGGCCGGGTCGGCGGCCTGCGCCGCCGGCCAGATCAGCGGGAAGACCTTCTTGACGGTCGCGAGCGCTTCGTCGTACCGGCTGCGCGTCGCGAGGAACTGCGGCGTTTCGGGCACGAACCAGGCGATCAGGGCCGCGACGATCAGCGCCGCGTAGGAGATGTGGAACAGCGGCCGCCAGCCGAAGTCGGGCACCAGCAGTGTCGCGGCGACGGCGGCGAGCACGAAGCCGAACGTGAAGCAGCCGGCGGACACGGCGGTCATCCGGCCGCGCCGGCGCAGGGGCACGTACTCGCCGAGCATGGCGATCGTCGCGGGCAGCACGCCGCCCATGCCGATCGCGGCGCAGAACCGCAGGATCGCGAACTGCGTGTAGTCGCCTGCGAACCCGGCCGTGCCCATGAAAACGGCGAACACGGACACGCCCAGCACGAGCATGCGTTTGCGCCCGAAGCGGTCGCCGAGCGCGCCGAGGCCGACGGCCCCGAGGAACAGGCCGATGAAGGTGAAGGACGCCAGCCACCCCGCCTGCACGGGCGAGATGTGCCATTCGGCGACGATCTTGGGCAGTGCGTAGGACAGGGACTGCAGGTCGTAGCCGTCGAAGATCACCGCGCTGCCGCCGATCGCGGCTATCGCGAGGACCCGGCGGGGCATCGGGGTTTCGGTGAGGATCTGGTCGAACGTGGCAGCGGGTCGCATCCGCGCTCCTCGGCCCGGGCGGCACCCAGCACCACGACACTCACCGGCGAGTGCGGGAGGGGGACGGGTGCCGCGGGTTGATGGGGGGATTTATTTAACTTTAGTACCTGACTTGACAGCCGTAAATGATGCGGGAGACGATAGGTCGCGCCCAGGGATGTGTCAACGGCGAACTACGGGAGTGTTCAAGGTGATGTGGACTCTCACCGGCGCGGAAATGTTTCCTGGCAAGGAGAATCGTGATCGTGCCGTGTCCGGGCCCTGGTGGTTCCGTGGTGCGGAACGCGTTTGTTAACGGCCTCCGTAACAAGGAGTCCGTGAGTTCTTCCCGTCGACGAAAGAGGAACCGACAGCCGTGAACGACTACCCCTACGGTGACCTCCGGGAGTACCTGGCCGAGCTGGACCGCCGCGGGCTGCTGGTGCGCGTGAGCCGGCCCGTCGACAAGGACACCGAGCTGGTTCCGTTGGTGCGCCTGCAGTTCCGCGGGCTGCCGGAGGCCGAGCGCAAGGCCTTCCTCTTCGAGAACGTGACCGACGGGTCCGGGCGGCGCTACGACGGCACGGTGGTGATGGGGGCGTTCGCGTCCTCGCGCGCCGTCTACACCACGGCGCTGGCCGCCAAGCCCGACGAGGTCGCCGGGCGCTGGGCCGCGGCACTCGCGAACCCCGTGGAGCCGGTGGTGGTCGAGACCGGACCGTGCAAGGAGAACGTCCTCACGGGACAGTCCCTCCTGGACGCCGGTGGCGTCGACGGGTTCCCGCACCCGATCTCGACGCCCGGCTTCGACCCGGCGCCGTTCCTCACCGCGCCGTACTGGGTCACGAAGGACCCCGAGGACGGCACCTACAACGTCGGTATCTACCGCGGCATGGTGAAGGGCCCGGACCGGATCGGGCTGCAGATGGACACGCCCACGCAGCACATCGCGATCCACCTCGCCAAGGCGCGGCGCCTCGGCAAGAAGCTCGAGGCCGCGATCGTGCTCGGCGCGGTGCCCGCGGTCGGGTTCGCCGGGGCGCAGAAGATCCCGTTCGGCATCAGCGAGTACGCCGTGGCCGGTGGCCTGATGGGCCGCCCGCTGGAGGTCGTGCGCTGCGAGACCGTGGACCTCGAGGTGCCCGCGCACGCCGAGATCGTGCTCGAGGGCGAGATCGACCCGGAGCACTTGGAGCCGGAAGGCCCCTTCGGTGAGGCGAGCGGCTACATGGGCCCGCAGACGACGTCGCCGGTGTTCCGCGTCCGCTGCATCACCCACCGCACGGCGCCGGTCGTGCAGGCGTTCATCAGCGAGTTCCCGCCGAGCGAGTCGACGCTGATGCGCAAGATCGCGTTCGAGAACGTGTACCTGCGGTTCCTGAAGCAGGCGTGCAACATCAACGCGGTGCAGCGCTTCGTCACGCACGAGAGCGGCACGTGCAACATGTTCTTCGTGATCCAGCTGAAGAACCCGACGCCCGGCCAGGCGCGACAGGCGCTGTACGCGGCGTCCGGGTACGAGGCGTCGATGGGCAAGACGATCATCGCCGTGGACGACGACGTCGATCCCGAGGACCTCAGCGCCGTGGTGTGGGCGATGAGCTTCCGCATGCAGCCGGCGCGTGACGTCACCGTGCTGCCGGGCAAGCTGCCGCGTCTCGACCCGTCGGCCGCCGAGGACGGCAGCCTGTCCTCGGCGCTGCTGATCGACGCCACGCGCAAGCGCCCGTACCCACCGACCTCGTTGCCGGCCAAGGAGTTCATGGACCGCGCGCAGGACCTGTGGCAGGAGCTCGGCCTCCCGGAGCTCTCACTGGCCGAACCGTGGCACGGTTACGAACTGGGTGAGTGGTCCGATGCCGACCGGCGCCGGGCGGCCGAAGCGGTGCAGGGTCGCTACGCGACGACCGAGGAGTGATGCAGTGTCCACGGTGGGCCTTCGCGGTCCACCGTGGACTTAATCGGTGACGTCGAAGAGCTCCACGGCGCGGTCGTCGAGCAGGGGCACGATGCCGTCGAGGACGAGCCGCTTGAAGTGCTCCGTCTCGCGGTGCTCGGCGAACGCCTGCCGCGAGACGTAGCGCTCCAGCAGCACCACCGATCGCGGGTCGTCGAACGAGCGGTAGACGTCGAACGCCAGGTTGCCCGGCTCGGTGCGCGCCGCCTTCGCCAGCTGCGGCACCAGTGCGGCGACCTCGTCCTCCTTGCCGGCGGACACGGTGTAGCGGGCAATCACCTGGAGCTGGGGCATGCTCGGTCTCCTCGCGGTCTGGTGTAGTGGTGGCTTCAGTTCCGGGCCGGACTGTAGCGGAGGTGCGGGCCGTGCGGCCCGGTTCTGTGGCCTGCCTCGCGTGCGTCGATATTGAAGCCGACTCCACAACTTCCGCACCAAGGAAGACCTGGTGCTGCCGCCGGACGAGGCGTCGCCGAAGCGGTTGGCCGACAGCGTGGCCGAGCGCGCGGCCGGCCAATCCGCGGCCCGCGCGCCTGCGGGAAGGGATCCGGGCCCGGGAGCGGGCCGTCGGGCTCACGCCCGGGTTCGGGCGCGTGCTGGCGCTGATGCCGGCGACGCCGTCGCTGGCCGCGCGGCTCGGGGACCTCGTGGGGCAGATGGTCGACGAGCTCACCGTCCTGCTCGCGGCGGAGACCGGCGCAGTGGCGGGGGATCCGGGGCCGCGGCTGGTCGCGAGCCAGCTCGGTTGGCTGCACTCGCTCGTGTTCGGGGAGATCGCGGCGCGCACCGTGGCGGGTGAGGCGCCCGACGCCATCGCCGGTGTGGTCGAGAAGCTGCTGGAGATCGTCGAAGACCTGCTCGGCGAGCGGGTGCTGAGCTACGCGGTCCGTGAGGAGGGCGCATGATCGAGCACCGGCCGCTGACGGTGCTGGTCCGCCCGCTCGCCTGACGCCCACCACTTGTTGCGGCGGCGGAACCATTTGTCGATCAGGAACGAGAGTGGCGCCAAGCGGCCGGCGAAGCAGGGCCAGGACGACCCCGGCCAGTCACTTCCTGAGCGGGACTCGCACCTTCGGTGGCGCCGTCCTCCGGCTCGCCGCAGTCCTGGCCGGGCTTCGCTCTCGGGCCGGTCGTGGAGGCGTTTCCCACACCGGGCAGCGGAACGTTGGTTCTCCTCGAAGGCGCGAACCGCCGAGGGCACGCGAGGCACTTCGCGCCGACGGCGTGGCTCTCCGATCGTGGGCAGGAAGACCTCGGCGCCGCACCCGGATGGCAGGTCCCCTCCGCGAGTCGAGGTATGGTGCTGTTCGAACACCTGTTCCCATCCCGGGTTCGGGTCCGGACACGCTGTCTCCCCGCGGCGGTTTCACGCGAGTGAGGACTGTGCGGTGGACCAGCAGGACCAGCAGCACCGGCGAGGCGGCTTCAACAACCCCATCATGCGGTGGTCGGAGCTGGAGCGGATCGCGGCGGGGCGGGCGCCCCTGCGGGGCGACGGCGGGGATTCGCCGGCGTGGTCGCGCAAACGGGAGGGGTACCGGGCGCCCGAGCGGTTGCGGCCGTGGGCGGACGTGGAAGTGGACGGGCGGCGGGTGCCGTACGCGGAGCTGCACCTGCATTCGTACTTCTCGTTCCTCGACGGCGTCGCGTCGCCGGAGGCGCTCGTCGAGGAGGCGGTGCGGCTGGGGCTCGACGCGCTGGTGCTCACCGACCGCGACGGGATGTACGGCGCCGTCCGGTTCGCCGAGGCCGCGCGCGAGATCGGGGTGCGCACGGGGTACGGGGCGGAGCTGTCGCTCGGCCTGCCGGCGCCACAGGGCGGGGTGGCCGACCCGGTCGGCACGCACCTGCAGGTGATCGCGCGCGACATGAAGGGGTACAGGCGCCTGTGCTCGGTCATCTCGCGCGGGCAGCTGGCGGGGGAGAAGGGCCGTCCGGTGCTCACGCTCGACGACGTCGCCGACGAGCTGCGCGGCCACGTCCTCGTGCTCAGTGGCTGCCGCAAGGGCGCGGTCCGCGGCGCGCTCGCGCGGGGTGACGACGCGGGTGCGGCCGTGGCGCTGCGGACGCTCGCCGAGCGGTTCGGGCGGGAGAACGTCGCCGTCGAGCTGCTGGAGGAGGGTCTGCCCCTCGACGCCGTCCACAACGACCGCCTGGCCGCGATGGCGAAGGACCTGCGGCTGCCGACGGTGGCGTCGAACAACGTCCACTACGCGCGTCCCGAGCAGGCCCGCCACGCGGCGGCCGTCGCGGCGATCCGGGCGCGCCGGTCCGTCGACGAGCTGGAGGGCTGGCTGCCCGCCGACGGCACGGCGTTCCTGCGCAGCGGCGCGGAACAGGCCAGCCGCTTCGCGCGGTACCCGGGCGCGGTGCAGCGGGCTGCGCTGCTGGGGGTGGAGTGCGCGTTCGACCTCGCCTTGGTGGCCCCGGAACTGCCGCCGTTCGCCGTGCCCGAGGGGTTCGCCGACGAGGACGACTACCTGCGCCACCTGACGTTCGAGGGCGCCGCCGCGCGCTACGGCGGCCGCGCGGACAACCCCGAGGCCTACGCCCAGCTCGACCACGAGCTCGCGGTGATCCGGCAGCTCGGGTTCCCCGGTTACTTCCTCGTGGTGTGGGACATCGTCAGATTCTGTCGAGAAACGAACATCCTCGCGCAGGGCCGGGGTTCGGCCGCGAACTCCGCGGTGTGCTTCGCATTGCGAATCAGCCATGCCGACCCCGTCAAGTGGGGGTTGCTGTTCGAACGTTTTCTCGCCCCCGAACGCGACGGCCCGCCGGACATCGACGTCGACATCGAATCCGACCGGCGCGAGGAGGTGATCCAGTACGTCTACGCGAAACATGGTCGTTTTCACGCGGCGCAGGTGGCGAATGTCATCACCTATCGTTCGCGTTCCGCCATCCGCGATGCCGCCAAGGCACTCGGGTACTCCACCGGCCAGCAGGACGCGTTCGGCAAGCGGGTGGACCGGTGGTCGTCGGTCGCCAGCGGCTCGACGGAAGGGGAGCGGGGCCACGAGATCCCCGACGACGTGCTGGAGTGCGCCGCCTGGCTGGAGGACACGCCGCGGCACCTCGGCGTGCACTCGGGCGGGATGGTGATCGCGAAGACGCCGGTGTCGGAGATCGTGCCGGTGGAGTGGGCGACGGCGGCCGACCGCAGCGTGCTGCAGTGGGACAAGGACGACTGCGCGGCGATCGGGCTCACGAAGTTCGACCTGCTGGGCCTCGGCATGCTGTCCGCGTTGCACTACATGATCGACCTCGTCGCCGAGCACCACGACGTCCACATCGGACTGCACGACCTCGACCTCGCCGACCCGGCCGTGTACGACATGCTGTGCGAGGCCGACGCGGTCGGGGTGTTCCAAGTGGAGTCCCGCGCGCAGCTCGGCACGCTGCCCCGCCTGCGGCCGCGGAAGTTCTACGACCTCGTGGTGGAGGTCGCGCTCATCCGGCCGGGGCCGATCCAGGGCGGTTCGGTGCACCCGTACATCCGCCGCCGCCGCGGCGAGGAGGAGTGGTCGCACGCGCACCCGTTGCTGGCGCCTGCGTTGGAGCGGACCCTGGGTGTGCCCCTGTTCCAGGAACAGGTGATGCAGATGGCGCGCGACGTCGCGTCGTTCACCGCGGCCGAGGCCGACCAGCTGCGCCGGGCCATGGGGGCCAAGCGCTCCAGCGAGAAGATGCGGCGGCTGGCGGGCCGCTTCTTCGAGGGCGCCGCGGTCAACGGCTTGCCGGCCGATCTCACCGCCCGGATCTTCGAGCAGATCCACGCCTTCTCCGGCTATGGTTTCCCCGAGGCGCACTCGATGTCGTTCGCGCTGCTCGTGTACGCGTCGGCGTGGTTCAAGCGCTACTACCCGGCCGGGTTCTGCGCCGGCCTGCTGCGCGCGCAGCCCATGGGTTTCTACAGCCCGCAGTCGCTGGTCGCCGACGCGCGCCACCACGGCGTCGTCACGCGCTCGCCGGACCTCAACCTCTCCCTGCCGCACGCGACGCTGGAGGCCTGTTCGGACAGTACCGGCGGCGTCGCGATCCGGCTGGGACTCGCCGGCATCCGCTCGGTGGGCCAGGACGTGGCCGACCGCGTCGTCGCCGAGCGCGACGCCGGTGGCCCCTTCACGTCCATCGGCGACCTGACCGAACGCGTCCAGCTGGCCCGCCCGGTCGTCGAATCCCTCGCCACGGCAGGCGTTTTCGGCGACCGCCGCTCGGCGCTGTGGGCCGCCGGCCCCGCATCCGCCACGCGGCCCGACCACCTGCCCGGCCTGTCACTCGGCCACCACGCGCCCCCGCTGCCCGGCATGACGGCGTTCGAACTGGCCACCGCCGACCTGTGGGCCACGGGCATCACGCCGGACCGCCACCCCGTCTCGTTCCTGCGCACCCACCTCGATGCCCTGGGTGCCCTCCCGGCCGCCTCGCTCCTGTCGGTCCCCGACGGCACCCGCATCCGCGTGGGAGGCGCCGTCACCCACAAGCAACGCCCCGCAACGGCCGGGGGCATCACGTTCCTCAACCTGGAAGACGAAACGGGCATGACCAACGTCATCGTGTCCGTCGGCGTGTGGCGCCGCAACCGCCGCCTGCTGCAGAACCACTCGGTGGTCCTGGTGCGCGGCATCGCCCAGGTGGGCCAGGGCACGGTCTCGGTGGTGGCGGATCACCTGGCGGCCCTGGACCTGAAGGGCCTGGCCTTGAAGTCGAGGGACTTCAGGTGAGGCTTCGGTTCGCTCAGAGGGGGAGTGGCGCGTCCGTGGTCGCGAAGTGGGCGACCGTCCCGGCGATGGCGGAGAGGTAGTGGCTCAGGACCACGCGGTTGACGTTGCCGAGACCGTCGCAGGCCTGGTGGTAGCAGGGGTCGTACCGCTCGTCCGCCGCGTCGCCCCAGTCCTGGGCCTGCGCCGCGGTTTTTCCTTGTGGTCACCGTTTTCCGCGCCACCGCAAGGATTGTCGGCGTCGACGAACGCCCGTTCGTCGTCGCCGACGAACTCGACGATCTCCGGGCGCACTCGGCGACTTCGCCAGCTGGCCGGCGACGACGGCCGCGACGGTGGCCGAGCCGGACGGGCCGGCGGTGGACTCGTCGTCGCCCACCCCGCCCTGGGCGAAGTAGCCGCCGTTGGGCGAGGCCACCATGGCCACGTTCAGGTAGAGCGCGATCTTGTCGCGATCGTCGGCGGAAAGGCCGCGCACGTAGGCTTTCGAGCCTTGGGAACCACTCTCTTCGGAGCCGAAGAACGCGAACCGGACCGCGTTGCGCAGTGGCGCCGACGGCCCCAGGCGGCTCGCGATCTCCAGCAGCGTCGCGACGCCGGAGCCGTTGTCGACGATGCCCGGGCCATCACTCACCGAATCCAGGTGCGCCCCGATCACGACCACGTGGTCCGGGTCGCCGGTGCGGGTCTGCGCGACGACGTTCCGCACCGTGGCCCGCTCGCGGCCGCGCTGCCCGGACGCCTCGTAGGCCGGCGTGCTCACGTCGTAGCCGGAGCCGCGGAGGGCGCCGACGACGTAGTCGACGCTCGCCACGTAGCCGGGCCCTGGCGAAGCCCGGTTACCACCGTTGTCATCGGCGATCTTCTGCAGCGCCGCGAGGTGGACGACCGCTCCGGCATCGGTGACCGAGCTCTTCAGCTGTTGAGCCACCGGGCCGTCCACCACCGTGACGTTCGGTTCCGGCGGCTCCTCGGCCGGGGACGAACAGCGCGCGGCCACGACGCCCGCGATCACCACGAGGATCAGTCCTGTGCGGGGCCGGGTCCGTTTCAGTGACCGCAGCACCGTCGCTCCTCGTCCGGATCGCGCCTGTCTCGAGGATGTGCCTCTTCCGGACCCCATCGTCGCGAACCCGCGGAGCCGCGGCACCGCACGGCGCAGGTGATTGGTGCGGCGGCTCACCCTTCGGCGAACGTCACCGTCTCCGCGAGCGGCGCCCGCCCGGTGCGGCCGAGGTCGACGGGCGCGCCCTCGTGGCCGATGGACATGCCGCAGAGCGGGATGAGGTCCTCCGGCGGCGAGACGATCCCGAGACGGTCTTGTGGAACTTCGCCCACGCCGGCTGCGGGCAGCTGTGCAGGTCGTCGGCGCGCAGCAGCATGACGGTCTGCAGAACATCCCGGCGTGACTTGAGCGTTGCCGGGTACTGCTCGTCCCCGGCCTCGTCCCACGGGTGCCCGGCCGCGATCCGCTCACCGGTGCGCTTCTTCAGCTCCGCCCGCGGCGCGCCCGTCACCACGTACACGTGCCACGGCTGCAGGTTCGCCCCGGACGGCGCCGCGGCGGCCACCGCCGGCATCCGCCGCCGCACTACCATCTCAGGAGGCGGTTGCTGACCGTGTCAGGACGCTTACGCGATCGCCCCGATCTGCCGGTCACACTGTGTTCGTGAGCGACTGTTCGTGGCCTGAAGACGGGGACCGCCCGGCCGAGCGAGCACGTCCGGCGTGGGACGAGACCGTCGAACGGCTTGCGGCTCGGCACCCGGATCACCGCGTGGACTGACCGCCTTCACTCGGCGCGCGAGCAAGCCTTCCCGAACTCCAGTGCCGGGGTTGTGTGGTCGGTGCCCAGAGTCAACACGGCGCCGTGGCGGGAAGACGTGCTGCTGAGGGCGGCCGCGGCCTTCGAGGAGGCCCGCGGCCCGCTGCGGTGACGCGGGCGTCCACTGTGGCCGGTGGTGGACTTTTCGCGGACCCGATGTTTATGGGCTGGTAATGGGGTCTATCCGCTTCCCATGGCATCGGCGGCAGGGCCCGGCTGTCGAGCCCCAGGTCTCGCCGGTTGAGTATTACAGCCGGCGGGACCGCGCCGGGGGCGTCTTGCGCGGTTTGGCTCAGCGCACGCGGGTTCGCCGCTTGCGCCTGCGGCGGGCGGCGAGTGCGGCGAGCACCCGCGCCGGCCCGGGCCTGCGCACGGCGAAGATCACGGACGCGGCGGGCTGCCGGACCGCTTCGTCCACATCGTGGAACCGGGCCAGCCCCTTCCGGAACGCCTCCGCGTCGCCACCCGCGTCGGGGTGGTGGATGCGCACGAATTCCCGGTAAGCGGCCCGTTTCGCGGCTGACCAGGTGTTTCGTGGCTTGTCGGGCACCTGCTCAGCTCCGGTCGTCCGGTTCAGCAGATGGCCGTGTCCGAACTCGGACGGTTGAACCCTGGAGGCTCTGGGTACCTGCACTGCGCTCGATCACCGCCCGACAGGGGAGGGGCACCACCATGACGGAGGATTCGCGGCCGCCCGGCGCCGCCACGGCCGTGTTCAACGGCCCGGACACCGCGGAGGCCGCGCGCGTCACGCTGAGGGCCATGCTGGCCCACGTGCCCGCCCCCGTGGTCGGCGACGCCGTGCAGCTCATGGAGGAACTGGTCACCGACGCCACCCGCGACGGCGCCTCCTTCCGCGCCCTGCGCCTCGGCCTGGCCGCCCACCCGCCCCGCCTGCGCATCGACGTCGAACGCGACGAGCCCGACGAGCCCTGCGTCACCGCGATGTCCCCGGAACGCGTCGAAGGCCGCTTCCTCCTGGAGGAACTCGCGTCGACCTGGTGGTCCCACACCCTCGGCTCGATCTCGGTGACGCGCGCGGAGCTGGCTCTGCCGCTGCCGCGCTGATCAGCGAGCCCGTTCCACCCGCCGTTCGTCCCAGACCGGTTCCGGGGTTTCGCGGACCACGCCGTCGGAGCCGAACAGCAGGTGGCGGTCGAAGCTGCGCGCGAACCAGCGGTCGTGGGTGACCGCGAGGACGGTGCCCTCGTAGATTTCCAACCCCGCCTGCAGGGCTTCGGCCGATTCGAGGTCCAGGTTGTCCGTCGGCTCGTCCAGGAGCAGGGCGGTGGCGCCGCCGAGTTCCAGGAGCAGGATCTGGAAGCGGGCCTGCTGGCCGCCCGACAGGCGGTCGAAGGGCTGGTCGCCCTGCCGTTCGAGCTCGTAGCGCCGCAGCACGGCCATGGCGCCGCCGCGGTCCTTGGCGTGGGCGGTCCAGAGGATGTCGACCAGGGTGCGGCCGGTGAGCTCCGGGTGGGCGTGCGTCTGGGCGAAGTGGCCGGGCACCACGCGGGCGCCCGTCTTCCACAAGCCCGAGTGCGCGACGTCGCCGCCCGCGAGCAGGCGCAGGAAGTGCGACTTGCCGGAGCCGTTGGAGCCGAGCACGGCCACGCGTTCGCCGAAGAAGACCTCCAGCGAGAACGGTTTCATCAGGCCTGTGAGCTCCAGGTTCTCACACGTCACGGCCCGCAGGCCGGTGCGTCCGCCGCGCAGCCGCATGCGGATGTCCTGCCGTCGCGGTGGCTCCGGCGGCGGCCCGGCCTCCTCGAACTTGCGCAAGCGCGTCTTCGCGGCCTTGTAGCGCGACGCCATCTCGTCGCTGCGGGCCGCGTACTGCTGCATGTCGAGCGCGAGCTTCTTGAGCTGCGCGTACTTCTCCGCCCAGCGCCGCTTCAGCTCTTCATAGCGGGCGAAGCGATCGTCGCGCGCCTCGTGGTAGGTGGCGAACCCGCCGCCGTGCACCCAGGCGTCGCTGCCGGCCGGGCCCGGTTCCACGCTCACGATCTTCTCCGCCGCCCGCGCGAGCAGCTCCCGGTCGTGCGAGACGAACAGCACGGTCTTGCGCGTCTCCGCCAAGCGCGCCTCGAGCCAGCGCTTGCCGGGGACGTCAAGGTAGTTGTCGGGCTCGTCGAGCAGCAGTACCTCGTCCGGTCCGCGCAGCAACGCCTCCAGCACGAGCCGCTTTTGCTCGCCACCGCTCAACGTGCGCACGCGCCGCCACTGCGCCTTCTCGTACGGCACGCCGAGCGCGGCCGTGGTGCACACGTCCCAGGTCGTCTCCGACTCGTAGCCGCGCACCTCCGCCCAGTCGCTCAACGCCTGCGCGTACTTCATCTGCGCGGCCTCGTCGTCGACGGTCAGCAGCCGCTCCTCGGCCGCGTCCACGGCCGCCGCGGCGGTGCGGATGCGCTCGGGCGACACCGACACGAGCAGGTCGCGCACGGTGCGGTCGTCGCGGACCGACCCGACGAACTGACCCATCACACCCAGCCCGCCGGACACCGTCACCGTGCCGCCGTGCGGCTTCAGCTCACCGGAGAGCAGGCGCAGCAGCGTCGTCTTCCCGGCGCCGTTCGGGCCGACCAGTGCGACGACGGCACCGTCGGAGACCCGGAACGACACATCACCGAGCAGCGGCCGCCCGTCGGGCAGCGAGTAGTCGAGGTGCGCGACCTCCAGGTGACCCATGGACGCGCACTCTACCGGCGGGCCCGGCGAACGCCCGTCCGGTTTTCCGCCGGGCGCGTGGCCGCCGAAAGTCCGAAGTGGATGGACTCACGCCTTCCGCTGCATGGCGCTGCGCGCCGGGTTGCCCTGCTCCGTCGCCTTCGGGTCCTTCTCGCCGGCCTTCTCGCGCACACCGGACTCGATGCGGTCGCCGAGGTCCTTGTCCACGTTGTGCCAATATTCGAACGCCCGTTGCAGCACCGGCTCACTCACTCCGTTCAGCAAGTGACCGACGATGTTGGAAACCAGACGTTCCCGCGCCGCGTCGTCGAGGACTTCGCGCACCATCGTGCCCGCCTGGCCCCAGTCGTCGTCCTCGGAGTGGTCGACGTAGGCCGCGCGCGTGATCTCGCCGTCGGCGTGCCAGCCGGCCGGGGTGCCGTAGCGCTCGACGTCGGCGCTCGGGCCGCCCTTCGAGTTCGGCGCGTACACCGGGTCGGACACCTTGGTGTAGCGCATCGCGCCGTCCTTGCTGTAGCTGTGCACCGGCGACTTCGACGCGTTCACCGGCAGCTGCTTGTAGTTCGGCCCGATGCGGTAGCGGTGCGCGTCGGCGTAGGCGAACAGCCGGCCCAGCAGCATCCGGTCCGGGCTCGGCCCGATGCCGGGCACGAGGTTGTTGGGCTCGAACGCCGCCTGCTCGATCTCGGCGTGGTGGTCGGTGGGGTTGCGGTCGAGCGTCATGCGGCCGACCTCGATCAGGGGGTAGTCGCCGTGCGGCCACACCTTGGTGAGATCGAACGGGTTGAACCGGTAGTCCGCGGCGTCGTGGAACGGCATCACCTGTACGTACAGCGTCCAGCTCGGGTGGTCGCCACGCGCGATGGCCTCGAACAGGTCGCGCGTGTGGTAGTCGGTGTCCGCCGAGGCCATCTGGTCGGCTTCGTCCTGCGTGAAGAACTCCATGCCCTGGTCGGTTTTGAAGTGGTATTTCACCCAGAACCGTTCGCCCTGTGCGTTCACCCACAGATATGTGTGCGAACTGTAACCGTTCATGTGCCGCCATGTGCGCGGAATACCGCGGTCGCCCATCAGCCACGTCACCTGGTGCGCCGACTCGGGGGACAGCGTCCAGAAGTCCCACTGCATGTCGTGGTCGCGCAGGTTGTTGTCCGCCCGGCGTTTCTGCGAACGGATGAAGTGCTGGAACTTCAACGGATCCTTCACGAAGAACACCGGCGTGTTGTTGCCGACCATGTCGTACACGCCTTCGCTCGTGTAGAACTTCAACGCGAACCCGCGCGGATCGCGCCACGTGTCGGGGCTGCCGCGCTCGCCGGCCACGGTCGAGAACCGTGCCACCATCTCCGTCTTCGTGCCCGGCTGGAAAACCGCGGCCTTGGTGTATTGGCTGACGTCGGCCGTCACCTCGAACCGGCCGAACGCGCCGCTGCCCTTGGCGTGCGGCTGGCGCTCCGGCACACGTTCGCGGTTGAACTGCGCCATCTGCTCGATGAGGTAGTGGTCCTGCAGCAGGATCGGCCCGCCCGGCCCCACCGTGAGCGAATGTTCGTCGCTTTCCACCGGGATACCGGCGTCGGTGGTCGTCCGCTCCGTCTGCGTCATTTCGCCATCTCCTCGTCGTGGGATTCGAACAGGAGACGGGTACCCGACGAACACGGACTCACACGCCGGGAGTCGGGCGGGACCTCAGCCGGGTGGAATTTCAGTCGTGTGGAATTTCAGTCGCGCCCGAGAAGCGTGTCGGCCACGTGCTGGAGATGGCGCCGCATGTGTTCGCCCGCGCTCACTGGATCCCGGTCGCGCAGCGCTTCGACGATCAACGTGTGCTCGTCGTGGTAACACGAACGCAGCTCCGGCGTGGACGTACGCCGCTTGAGGCTGCCCCACACCGGCAGTGAGCGCGCGGTGTTCATCACGTCGAACATGTTCATCAGCAACCCGTTGTGGGCCGCGACGGCGATCGCGCGGTGCAGCCCGGCATCCGCGCGCTCGAAGCCCTCGAAGTCCCCGGCCGCGGCGCCCGCGCCGAGCGCGGTCCCGATCCGGTCGAGGTCCGCCTGCGTGGCCACTCGCGCGGCCAGTGTCGCGACCTGGGGCTCCAGCAGTCGGCGCACCTGCATGATCTCCGCCGGGCTCGTGTCGGCGGGGGCGGGCTCGACGTGCTGCGCCGCGACGTCGGTGAGGAACGTGCCGCGCCCGACGTGCCGGATCACCAGCCCGTCGCGCTCCAGCGAATCGAGCGCGCGCCGTACGGCACTGCGCGGCGCGGAAAGGCGCTGCACGAGGTCGCGCTCGGTGGGCAGCTTGGCGCCCGGGCCGAGGCTTCCGTCGGCCGCGCCCTCGTCGAGCAGCGCTCGCAGGGCGTGTTCCACCGTGGTCATGGGCGCACTCTACCGGAAAGTGAGACCAATCGAGGCCAATGGGCGCATCCGTTACCAGAAAAAGTCCTGCGTATCGACAACGTGTGCCGAGACGCGTACGGTCGATCACGTCCGTATTGGTTCATATTGGTTCAGATTGGTCTCACATGAAGCTGGTGACCTTCTCCACCGGGAACTCCATCGGGGACGCCGACCGCGTCGGGGTCGTGACCGGCGAAAGCGAGGTCCAGGACGTCACCGATCTCGTACCGGGCGGAACGCTCCTCGGCGCCGTCGAACGCTGGGGCGAGGTCGGGACCATCCTCACCGACCAGGCCGCGAACCGCACGCCGGTACCCCTCGCCGACGTGCGGCTTCGCGCGCCGTTCCCCGTTCCCCGGCGCAACATCTTCTGCGTCGGCAAGAACTACACCGAGCACGCGGCGGAGTTCGGCCGCAGCGGCTACGACAGCCCGGACCGCTCGGAAGACCTGCCCACCCGGCCGATCCTGTTCTCCAAGGCCACCACGGCCGTGATCGGGCCCGGCGACGACATCGACCCGCACACCGGGCTCACCTCCGAGCTCGACTACGAGGGCGAGCTCGCCGTGATCATCGGCCGCGGCGGCCGCGGCATCACTCGCGAAGCCGCCGCGGCGCACGTCTGGGGCTACACGATCCTCGACGACGTCACGGCCCGCGACCTGCAGCGCGACCACCGCCAGTGGCTGCTCGGCAAGTCGCTCGACACCCACTGCCCGATGGGGCCGTATGCGGTCACCGCCGACGAGATCCCCGACGTGACCGCGCTGGAGCTCGAAACCACCGTCAACGGCGAACGCCGCCAGCACGCCCGGGTCAGGGACCTCATCTTCGACATCCCGGAGCTGATCGCCACCCTCTCGGCCGGCATCACGCTGCTGCCGGGCGACGTGATCGCCACCGGCACGCCCGCGGGCGTCGGCATCGGCTTCGACCCGCCGAAGTTCCTGGCGAACGGTGACGTCGTGGAGGTGGCCATCACCGGTCTCGGCGTGCTGCGCAACCGGGTCGCCTCGGCCCGCACCGCCTGAACCCCCGTACCGAAAGGAGCTCGCATGAAGATCAACGGAACAGACCTCGCGGTCGAGGTCGAGGGCCGTGGCCCCGCCGTACTGCTGGTGCACGGCCTCGGCGGCACCGGCAACTTCTACCAGATCCAGGCCGACGCGCTGGCCTCGAGCCACCAGGTGATCCGGTTCGACTCCGCGGGTGCCGGGCGCTCCGGCCTGCGTGAGGGCATCGGCATCGAGTCGCACGCCGACGACCTGGCCGCCGTGCTCGACCAGGTCGGCGTCGCGTCCGCGGCCGTGGTCGGGCACTCGATGGGCACGCTCGTCGCCCGAACCTTCGCGGCCCGCCACCGCGACAGGGTGACCGCGCTCGCGCTGCTCGGCGCCGTGGCGGAGCCGCCCGAGGCCGTCCGCAAGGCCCAGCATGACCGCGCGGCCCTGCTGCGCGCGGAAGGCACCGCCGCCGTGGCGCCGGGCGTGGTCGCCAACGCCCTGTCGGAAGCCACCCGCCGAGACAAGCCCGAGGTGGCGGCGTTCGTGCGGGAGCTCGTGATGCGCCAGGACGCCGGGGGCTACGCGCGCAACTGCGAGGCGCTCGCCGCCGCGACCGACCCCGGGCCGGTCGACCCCGCGCTGCCGCTGCTGCTGATCACCGGCGCCGACGACAAGGTCGGCCCGCCGGCGGTGAGCGAGGCGCTCGCCGCCGCCCACGGCAGCGCAACCGTGGAGGTGCTGCCCGGCGTCGGGCACTGGACCGCGTTGGAAGCCGCCGCCGACGTCACCTCGCTGCTGCTGAAGTTCCTGTAACCACACCGTTTCGCGCCTCAACGACGAGGAGGAACCACCGTGCCGCTCACCGCCGACAAGACCTTGTTCCGCGACGTGTCCATTCTGGACTCCACGGGCGCGCTGCCCTACCGGGGCGACGTGCTCGTGGACCACGACCGCATCACCGCCGTGGGCACCGTCGAACCGGCCGCCGCCCAGGGCTCGCGGGTGATCGAGGGCCGCAGCCGCACGCTGATGTCCGGGCTGTGCGACGCCCACACCCACTTCACCTGGAACAACAGCGCCGACCTCGACGGGCTGGCCGCTCTGCCGGTGGAGGAGCACCTGCTGTTCGCCGTGGAGTCGGCCAAATCCTATCTGGACTCCGGCTACACGATGTGCCTCGGCGCCGCGTCGGCCAAGGACCGGCTCGACGTCGTGTGCCGCGACGCGATCAACGCCGGGCGGATCCCCGGCCCGCCCTACCTAGGCTCATCCCGTAGCTCTTGTCCGTCTCGGCGCCGGTTTCGCCGGTGACGCGTACGTACCGGTTGGCGTAGCAGCCGATGCCGAGCCCGTCGTCGCGCAAGAACTCCATGCCGGTGCGCAGCACGGGTTCCACGTCGCCGACGTACATCCCGCGTTCGTCACCCTCGGTCTCGGTCCACTCCTGGCCGGAGCGGATGAGGCACAGGTTTCCCTGCGGCCGCACGGTGACGACGCCCGTCTCCGGGTCGGTCTCCGCGGTCGGCCGGGTGCCGGGTTCGAGCCGGTCGGTCTGCGCGACCGGCAGCCGGTCGCGGGCGCCGCCCCAGTAGCCGTGTTCGCGGATCTCGCCGCTCAACTTGCCGGCGGCCACCGACACGCCTTCGGTGCGGTCGCTGGAGAACAGCGTCTCGAACCGTCGGACGCCGGGGCGCACGACCTCGCTGAAGAACCCGGCGTCGGAGGACCGGTGCTGCGGGCCGGTCCACGCGTCGCGGGCCTTCACCCAGCGGTCGTATCCGGCGGGGTCGGTCCAGCAGAACGCGGTGAGCACGGTCGCGTAGCCGGCCTCGTCGACGAACCGCGCCTGGTCGTGGTGGTCGGGCGCGTGCCTGCCCGAGCGTGCGGCGTCGAGCTCCGCGAGTGCGGCGATCACCACCGGCGGTGGCTCCGGTGTTCGGTATTGAACGCCGAAGTAGGCCATCACCACCTGGTCGACGGTGGGATCGAAGCGCGCCGAGAACGACGGGTACGGCGGGTGGAAGCTGTCCGGCTTGCGGCGCGGGTGGACCCGGTCGACGCGCAAGTGCTCGGCGATCGAGGATTCCACGGCGTCAGCCCGCCGTTTCGTGGTGGTGGGTCATGGTGGCCTCCGGGGAACGTGCTGCCGGTTGTTGCTGACCGAACGTAGGCACGGGGGCCACCTGTGACTTGCTTCACAGCGCACCGGGAGTTGCTGCACAGCGCACGTCCGATTCCGATCGGCTCGGACCTCGAACGCTCCACAGTGGAACGCAGTGGACTCAACACAGTGGAGCCACCGCAATGGAGTCAGAGCAGTCTGCTCACCACGACGGGCTCGCGCCCGGCCGGCTCACGCCGTCGCGGTCAGCTCCGGGTACAGCGCCTCAACCGGACCGGACAGGTTTTCTTTTCCTTGATGTCGCGCGATGTCTTGTCCGCCAGCACCTCGTGCGCACCCGCTTCCAGGCCGTCGTAGATCGCCGCCACGATGTTGCGCGGGTCTTCCTTCTCCACGGTCAGGTCCTTGGTCATCGGCGTGTCCGTGTAGCCGAGGTGTGCGCCGAGCACGTGGGTCTTCTGGCCGGCGAGGTCGAGCCGCAGCGAGTTGGTGATCTGCCACAACGCGGCCTTGCTCGACGAGTACGCGCCTGACTTGGCCAGCCAGCTCAGCGCCGAGTGGATGTCGACGAGGGCGCCGCCGCCGTGGGCCGCCAGCACGGGAGCGAACGCCTGTGCGACGGCGAGCGCGCCGAAGACGTTCGTGTCGTACATCGCGCGCACCTCGGCCAGCGGCACAGTGAGCAGGCTCTGCCGCCCGCTGACACCCGCGTTGTTCACCACCACCGTGGTGTCCGGGGCAGCCGTGGCCGCGGCTGCGACCGAAGCCTCGTCGGTGACGTTGAGGGCGAGCGGCACCACGCGCTTGTCGTCCCACTGGCGCGGGGTGCGCGCCGTGGCGTACACGCGCCGGGCGCCGCGCTCCAGCGCCTGGTTGACGAACTCGATGCCGAGCCCCCCGTTGGCTCCGGTGACCAGGACAACCGCATCCTGCAGACGTGTCATGACTCCTCCGGGCTTCATACTTGGTAATTCAAAGTTAGCAAGCTGGCTCCGAAATACCAAGTGTGACGTACGATGGGGTTATGAAGGCCATGGCGATCCCGACCAACAGCCGCTGCTCGATCGCGCGCAGCCTGGAGGTGCTCGGGCAGAAGTGGAGCCTGCTGATCGTCCGCGAGGCGTTCCGCGGGCGGACGCGCTTCGCCGAGTTCCAGAAGATCGGCGTGCCGACGGATCTCCTCGCGTCCCGGCTGGAGTCCCTGGTCGAGGCGGGAATCCTCGCGCGGCGGCCGTATCGGGAGCCGGGGCAGCGGGCCCGCGTCGAGTACGTGCTCACCCCTGCCGGCGAGGACCTGCTGCCGGTGCTGGCCGCGCTGTCGGGGTGGGGCGACGAGTACCGCCCGACCGGCCACGGCCCCGCGACGATCTACGTCGACACGACCGACGACCGGCCCGTGCACCTGGCGTTCGTCGACGAAGACGGCCACGCCGTCGACCCGGCGAAGGTCGCCTACCGCCGCGGGCCGGGGGCTCTCGAGGACTGACGCGTCAAGCGCGGTCGGCGAGCACGTCGTCGGCGTCGGTGCTCAGCGCCAGCTCACGCTGGGCGGTGAGCGCTTCGAGGCGCTGCCGCCACGTCGTGGTGATGGCTTCGTGGGCCGCGGCGCCGAAGACGAGCCGGCGGGGCGCGGGTGTGGTGCTCGCGGAGGCGATGATCGCGCCCGCGATCTTCGCCGGATCACCCGCGACGGCGTGGCGCAGCGCGGTTTCGTCCATCCCGCCCGCGAGTGCGCCGCGCACCTGGCCGAGCACGCCGTCCGCGTAGGCGGGCAGCGGTTCGGCCTGCGCGAGGTTGGCGTTGAATGCCGTGCGCGTGCCGCCCGGGGCGATCAGCGTCACCGAAATCCCCAACCCCGCCAGCTCCACCGCCGCCGACTCGAAGAAACCCTCGACGCCGAACTTCGACGCGTTGTACACGCTCATGCCCGGGTCGGGCACGTGGCCGCCGGAGCTGGACATCTGGATGATCCGCCCGCCGCCCTGTGCCCGCAGCCACGGCGTGACCGCGCGCGTGAGGTGAATCGGTCCGAGCAGGTTCACGGCGAGCTGCCGGGTGAGTAGCTCCTCCGACAGCTCTTCGGCAGCGCCCAGTACTCCGAAGCCGGCGCTGGAGAACACGACGTCGACGCGGCCGAGTTCGGTGAAGGCCTGCTCGACCGTCACGTGAACGGTTCGGGGTTCGGTGACGTCGAGCTTCGCGGTCCACAGCCGATCGCCGTGCTGCTGGGCGAGGTCGGTCAACGCGGGGCTCAGGTTGCGGCTCGTGGCGGCGACGCGGTGACCGCCGGCCAGCAGCTGGGAGGTGACCTCGAGCCCGAAGCCGGAGCCGGCGCCGGTGACGAACCAGATCGGGGTGGGAGCGGGCACAGCGGAGTCCTTTCGATGGCCGCCCGCCAATGTAGTCGGCGACAATAATGTAGTCAACGACTAGATGGTGCTGAGGCTGCTCAGTCGAAGCGGGAGTCGGCACCCCAGACCTTGTCCTCGGCTGAATCACTCGACGGCGACACGCGGATCACGGCCCCGGTGGCATCGATGTCCAGCACGGTGACGGTGATCCGGTTGACCAGGCTCACGTAGCCCTCGCCACGGAAGTGGCCCTTGGTGTCGGGCAGTCGGGTGCGGTCGACGGCGAAGTCCAGCCGATCCGGCGCCGACTGCGTGAGCGTCAGCCGGCGCGTGGCGAACCGCGCGTCGAGCGGCACGGTCACCGAACCGCGGATGAGTACGTCGCACGAACCATCGCGGCACGCGGTGAGGTCGGACCCGTCTTTCGCGACCAGCGAATGCGACGTCGTCGTGGTGGGCGCGGCCGGCACCGTCGAGACGGACGGTGGCGTCACGACCGGCTCGGGCGGTGGCGGGGGTGGCTGCGGCGGCGTCGAACAGCCCGCCGCGAGCAGCAGAAACGAGCAGACGAGCGCTTTTCTCATGCGCTCTTCGTAGCACCTCACCGGGTCGGTGAGCGGGGCTTCGCGGAGTCCGGGGCCGTCGCGCTCGGCACGGCGGCCCCGGAACCGCATCCCTCACGCGGGATTGTCGCCGTGGGTCAGGGTTTCCCAGGAGACGAACAGGTTGTTACTGCCCTGGGGGCGGTGGCTCGTGGTGTAGCTCTGGGTGTTGGTCATGGCGATGCCGAGGCGGTTGTGCAGCGCGTTGTACCCGACCTCGGTCACGGGGCCGAGGCCGCGCTTGACGGTGCCGCCGCAGAGCCACGACGGGGGAGCCGTGAGCTCGTACTTGGTCTGGAAGCCCAGCGCCTGGCGCAGCCGCTCGCCGATGTCGGTGCCGTAGAGGTCCTGGCCCTGGATGCGGGAGGTCTCGGCCACCTCGGCGATCGCGGCGATGCCGTAGCCGGTGTGGACGAAGTCGCGGCAGGTCTCCTGGGTGAGGCCGTCGACGAAGGTGGACTGGCCCTGCCAGTAGCCGATGATCTGGTCGCGGGTGCTCAGGCCGCTGCCGGGCACGGTCCTGGGGAGCGTGCCGTCGGAGCTGAGGTAGATGAACGCGGGCACGCGGTTGCGGTAAATCGACATGCCGCGGTCGTAGATCGTCTTGTCCTCGAGGAACACGCCGATGCCGACGATGGCCTCGGCGATGCTGAGCTCCCAGTTGCCGGTGCGCCCGTCGCTGCCCTGGATCTCGTTGTAGTAGACGTTGCGCAGCATGGTGGCGAAGCGCCCGGAGTTGGGCCAGGTCCCGTACGCGTACTTGATGATCTCCGCCGCGCGCGGCCACGTCGAGGCCGACCACGCGGTCTGGAGGTGCGCGTTGTCGCTGGTGTGGTCCGTGATGGTCGCCGACCACGCGTCCATGATCTGGATGGCTGGCGGCCGCGGCCGCCACCGCCGTGGTGATCGCCACCGGCCCGGCGGCCTCCGCCCAGCCGGCCACACCCCCGGCACCGACCGCGCCGGCCGCCTTCACACACCCCGGCGTGCTGGTCAGCCAGGCCCAGCTGGACACGATGCGCCGGCGCGTGCAGGCCGGCACGCAGCCGCAGAAACAGGCGTACGACTCGATGATGAGCTCGAAGTACGCTTCGCTGTCCTACACGCCGCACGCGCGTGCCGTGGTCGACTGCGGGCCCAGCTCGATGCCCAACAACGGCTGCACCGACGAGCGTGAAGACGCCATCGCGGCGTACACGCAGTCCCTGGCCTGGTACGTGACCCGCGACGCGCGTTACGCGAACAAAGCCGGCAACGAACGAACTTCCGGTGCATGAGCTGCCCTTCGTCCACGACTTTGAGAACAGGGCGCAGGCTGGCGGACCGTGCGTGAAAGGTGAATTTACTTCACTGGTCTTGGTCTGGTCCACCGAGCGCGAAAACCCGTGTGCCACTGGCAGGGACGGCTTTTTTCCTTGTGGCAGCGGCAGTCTCACGGCGGCGGCAGCGTGCCTCGCTCCAGGATGTTGGCGTAGATGTTCTCCATCGCCTCGGTCAGCGGTGTAAGCAGCTCCGCGGGCAGCCCGTCGAAGAAGAGGTTACGCACCAGTTCGACGTGCCCCGGCGCCGCCTTCTCCAGCAGCTCGCGGCCCTGCGCGGTCAGAGTGACCTCGGTGGCGCGGCGGTCGGTGCTCGACGTGCGCGCGTCGACGAGCCCGCGCGTCGCCATGCGGCGCACGTGGTGGCCGGTGCGGCTGCGTTCCCAGCCGATCTGGTTGGCCAGCGCGGTCATGTGCATCCGCTCGCCAGGGGCGTTCGCGAGCGCGGTGAGCACGTCGTAGTCCGGCATGGACAGGTCGCTGTCGGTCTGCAGCTGCCGGTTGATCTCGTAGCTCAGCCGCAGCTGGACGCGGATGTAGGCGAGCCAGGCGCGCTGCTGCCGCGCGTCGAGCCAGGGGCCGTCTTTGCCTTTAGGTGACATGTCCCGTAATCTGTCGTAGTGGTCGGCGGTGGAGCGAAGGGGCCTCATTGTCCCGCGGAGACCGGCCGAGCGGAACGACCACGCCTGGGCCGGATGATTACACGGACGGGAAACGCAGCAATGAACGCACTACAGAGGAAGACCGCCGTCGTCACGGGTGGCACGAGCGGGATCGGGCTGGCGACGGCCCGGCTGTTCGCGGCCGAGGGCGCGCGCGTCTTCGTGACCGGGCGCCGCAAGGACGTGCTGGACGCCGCCGTCGCGGAGATCGGCGGCGACGTGACCGGGGTCCAGGTGGACAGCTCCGACCTGGCCGACCTCGACCGGCTGTACGAAACGGTCGGCGGGCCGATCGACGTGCTGTTCGCCAACGCGGGCGGCGGCGAGTTCGCGACGCTGGAGCAGGTCACCGAGAAGCACTTCGACGACACCTTCTCCACCAACGTGAAGGGCACCTTGTTCACGGTTCAGAAAGCGCTTCCTCTGTTGGTGGACGGCGCTTCGGTGATCCTGACCGCCTCCACCGCGGGCACGAAGGGCAACGACGCTTTCGGCGTGTACGGCGCCTCGAAGGCGGCCGTGAGGTCGTTCGCGCGCACGTGGGCGCAGGAGCTGAGCGGGCGCGGGATCCGCGTCAACTCGATCAGCCCCGGCCCGGTCGACACGCCGGGGATCTCGGGGCTGGTGGGCGGCGGCGAAGCGGCCGTGCAGCTCGTGTCCGCGCTGGCGGCGACCGTCCCCTTGGGACGGATGGGCCGGCCGGAGGAGATCGCTTCGGTGGCGCTGTTCCTGGCGACTGACGCGAGCAGCTTCGTGACCGGCACCGAGCTCTTCGCCGACGGAGGGGCGAACCAGGTATGACCCTCGACATCGGCAGGGCCGGCGTCTGGAGCGTCGAGCTGCGCACGGCCGCGCCGGGTCAGATCACCGACGCCGCCGCCGAGCTCGACGAGCTGGGCTTCGGCGCGCTCTGGATTCCCGGTTTGGGTGGCGGCGACATCGTGGGAGACCTCGAGCGGCTGCTCGAGGCGACCCGAAGGCTCACGGTCGCGCCGGCGGTGTCGAGCATCTGGCGCCACCCCGCGAAGGAACTGGCCGCGGGCCACGCGCGGCTCACGGGCACCTACGGCGACCGGGTGCTGCTCGGTCTCGGCGTGAGCGACCCGGGCACCGCCGCCGAGCACGGCCACGAGTACCGGCCGCTGCACGACATGGCCGCGTACCTCGACGAGCTCGACGCCGAGCCGGAGCGGGTGGCGGCGGCGCGGGTGGTCCTGGCGGCGATGGGGCCGAAGATGGTCGGCCTGGCGCGGCGGCGGGCCGGCGGGACGCACCCGTTCCTCGTCACCCCGGACTACTCGGCGACGGCGCGCGAACTGCTCGGTACCGGGCCCCTGCTCGCGCCGTACCTGGCCGTGACCCTGGCGCGGGACTCGGCGAAGGCGCGGGCAGCCGGCCGGGGTTTTCTCGCCGGGTTCTTCGGGGTGCCTGCCTACCGCAAGAGCTTGCTGGCACAGGGGTTCACGGAAGCCGATCTCGCCGACGGCGGCAGCGACCGGCTCGTCGACAGCATCCTCGCCTGGGGTGACATCGACGCGATCGGCAAGCGCGTGGAGGAACACCTCCAGGCGGGCGCGGACCACGTGGCCCTGCACGTTCTGGGCGGCGGTGACGGGATGCCGTTGCCGCAGTGGCGTGAGCTCGCTGGGCTGGCTCAGAGCGTCGGGTAGTCCGTGTAGCCCTCGGCCCCGCCGCCGTAGAAGGTGGCGGGGTCGGGGGCGTTGAGCGCCGCGCCGGTCTTCAGGCGGGTGACGACCTCGGGGTTGGCCAGTGCCACGCGGCCGAGGGTGACGAGGTCGGCGAAACCGGCTTCGACATCTGCGGCTCGTTCTTCGACGGTGGCGCCCGGGCGGGTCAGCAGCAGGGGGCCGGGGAACGCGGTGCGCAGCTCGGCCAGGAGCGCGTCGTCGCCGTGGTGGGTTACGTGGAGGAAGGCGAGGTCGAGGCGGGCGAGGGCACGGACCAGGTGGGCATAGGTCGCCGGCCCGGTCTCACCCTCGTCGATGCCGAAGCCGCGCAGGCCGGGGGAGAGGCGCACGGCTGTGCGGTCGGCGCCGATCTCCCCAGCGACGGCCTCGGTCACCTCCAAGGCGAACCGGGCGCGGCCGGCGATGCTCCCGCCGTACGCGTCGGTGCGGTGGTTGGCGTTGGCCGAGAGGAACTGCTGCACGAGGAACCCGTTGGCGCCGTGGACTTCCACGCCGTCGGCGCCGGCTTCGATCGCGGC
This sequence comes from Amycolatopsis sp. NPDC023774, assembly GCF_040639695.1. NCBI lineage: Bacteria > Bacillati > Actinomycetota > Actinomycetes > Pseudonocardiales > Pseudonocardiaceae > Amycolatopsis > Amycolatopsis sp. NPDC023774. The sequence goes on along the minus strand of NZ_JBFAAJ010000002.1, from coordinate 439,891 downwards.
GGCCGCCGCCCGGCGGAAGTCGTCGACGGTCGCGCGGACCTCGGCGGTCGAAAGCTCGCGCGGTGGCGGGACCTGCCGGTTGCCGCTCGGGGTGTGGATGCCGACTCCCGCCGCGACGGGCGACGGCGCGACCGGCGCCCGGCCGTGCGGGGTGTTGTCGGGGTGTGCGACGCGGCCGGCGTGCATGAGCTGGATGAACAGGTGCCCGCCCGCGTCGTGCACCGCCTTGGTGACCTGCTGCCAGCCGGCGATGTGCGCGTCGGTGTGGCAGCCGTGGCTGAGCAGGAACCCCTGCCCGTCGGCCGAGGGCTGCGTGCCGCCGGTGATCAGGAGTCCGAGCGACGCGCGCTGCGCGAAGTACTCGGCGTCGAGCGGGGTGGGCGATCCGTCGGGCAGCGCGCGGTTGCGCATCATCGGCGACAACGCCAGCCGGTGGCGCAAACGCATGCGGCCGACGTCGACGGGACTCCAGAGACCGGGCACGCGGGTTCCTTCCTCGGCTTCCTGACTGTCTGTACCGGATCGTACAGAACGAAGTGTACGGTTCGGTACAGTGGCCAGCTGGACTCTTCGTCCACCCTGGATGTACTGTCCATTTCCATGGACGGGAGGACGGCCCGCTGGGCGCCGGTGTGCGAGGCGATCGTGCGCCTGCTTTCGCCGCACGCAGAGGTGGTGGTGCACGACCCGCGTACCGACTGCGTGCTCGGCATTTGGAACGCGTTCTCCGGGCGTGCGCCCGGGGACCCGTCGCTGCTCGGCGAGCTCGACGGTTTGCGGCCCGCGGGCAAGGACGTCTACGGCCCGTACCCGAAGTCGCTGCCCGACGGGCGGCGGCTGTCGAGTGTGAGCGCCGTGGTGAGAGACGAACACGGCAACGCCGACGTGGTGTTGTGCGTGAACGTCGACCGCACGGCGTTCGACCAGGCCGCGCAGTTGTTGTCGGGGTTCGCGGCTCCCGTGACCGGACAGCCCCAGGCTCTGTTCGAACGCGACTGGACCGAGACGCTCAACGACGTGGTGGGCGAGTTCGTTCGCGATCACGCGACCCCGGTCGAGATGTTGACCCGCGAACAGCGCCTGGTGCTTCTCGCACGTCTGGACGCGGCCGGCGTGTTCGCGCAGCGCCGATCCGTGCCCGTGGTCGCCCGCGCGTTGCGCATCTCCCGTTCGGCCACCTACCAACTGCTCGCCGAAATGCGCAAGGAGCCCGATGCCGACGCTTCCTGACTTCCGTCTGGAGATGTACTTCTCCCGATGGGAGTTCACCGCCCGACACCACCTCACGGCGTCCGACGTGCAGACCATGACCGTCGCCGAGCTGCTGGCACTGGCCGACGACGACGGCCGCGAACGCTGGGAGACCCTCGCTCTCGGCTACACCGAGACCTACGGCCTGCCCGTGCTGCGCGAAGAGATCGCAGCGACCTACACCGACGTCGGCCCCGAGCACGTGCTGTGTTTCGCCGGCGCCGAAGAAGGTCTCTACCTCGCCATGCGGACGTTGCTCGAACCGGGCGACCACAGCGTGGTGATCACGCCGAACTACCAGGCGGCCGAGACGATCCCGCTCTCGATCGGCGAGGTGTCCGGCGTCGCCTTGCGGCCTGAGGACGGCTGGGCGCTCGACGTCGACGAGATCGAACGGCAGCTGCGGCCCACCACGCGTCTGGTGTCGGTGAACTTCCCGAACAACCCGACCGGCGCCGTGCCGGACCTCGAGACCTGGACGCGGCTCGTACGCCTGTGCGAGGAACGCGGCGTGCTGCTGTTCAGCGACGAGGTCTACCGCGGGCTGGAGCTCGACCCGTCGGCGACGCTGCCGCAGGCCGCCGACCTGTCCGCGTCGGCACTCTCGCTCAACGTGATGTCGAAGGCCTACGGGCTGCCGGGCCTGCGCGTGGGCTGGATCGCCTGCCGCGACCCGGAAATCCTGCGGCGGCTCGAGCGGGCCAAGCACTACACGTCGATCTGCAACTCGGCGCCGAGTGAGGTGCTCGCGCTGATCGGGCTGCGCGCGCGGGACGCGATCCTGGCGCGCAACCGCGCGGTGATCGCGGAGAACGTGCCGAAGTTCGCCGCGTTCTTCGAGAACTACCGAGATCTGTTCGCTTGGGCACCTCCGCAGGGCGGCTGCGTGTGCTTCCCGCGTTACCTCGGCGCGGACGGCGTCGAGGCGATGTGCACCGAGCTCGTCGAGCAGCGCGGCGTGCTGCTGCTGCCGGCGAGCATCTACCGATCCGACCTGACGGCGACGCCGGACGACCGGTTCCGCGTCGGCGTGGGCCGCCGAGGTCCGGACGAAGGGCTGGCCGCGTGGGCGGAGTTCGTGGAGGAGCGGCGATGACGCCGGACGTGGTGGGGCTGCCCGAGATCGGAGCCGTGGCGACGCGGGAATTGGTGTTCGACGCCGTGCGTGGCGCGTTGATCGCGCACGCCGAGGGCCGGGCGCAGCTGCCGGCCCCGATCGCGATGTGGTTCCCCGAGGCCGAGGGCGATTGCCACGTGAAGGCCGGCTACCTCGAAGGTGCTTCGCACTTCGGGGTGAAGGTGGCGTCGGGCTTTTACCGCAACGCCGAGCGCGGCTTGCCGACCAACAGCGGCCTCATGCTGGTCTTCGACGCGTCGACCGGCGTGCCCGCCGCGGTACTGGCCGACGAGGGCTGGCTCACGGCGTGGCGGACGGCCGCCGCCGGCGCCCTGACCACCCACGCGCTGACCCCGCCGGACGTCGACGAGGTGGCCGTGTTCGGTACGGGACTCCAGGCGCGGCTGCAGGTCGAGTGGCTCGCGGACCTGCGGCCGCTGACCCGGGTGCGAGTGTACGGCCGGCGGCCCGAAGCCGTTCGGAAGCTGTGCGCCGAGCTGGGCGAAGCGGGGCTGACGGCCGTGCCCGCGACGGCGGAGGAAGCGGCGGCCACGCCGTGCGTGATCACGGCGACGGCGTCGACGAGCCCGGTGGTGCCGGCGGAGGCGTTCGCCGCGGTGCACGTGACCGGGATCGGCACCGACCTGCCGGGCAAGGCGGAGCTGCCGGCCGGGCTGTTCGCCCGCGCCACCACGATCGCGACCGATGACCACGCGCAGTGCCTCGCGCACGGCGACTTCGGCAACGCCGTGCGGGCCGGGGCGGTGGCCGACGACGCGGATGTCCCCGTCGGGCTGGTCCTGCGCGACGGGGTGCGGGATCGCACCGGCCTGACGATCGCCGATCTCACCGGCGTCGGCGTGGCCGACGCGGCGGTGGCGACGGCTGTGTTCCGGCACCTGGGCTGAACTCCGCCGCGTGGCGGGCCCGGGGCCGCCGGTCGGCGACGCTCGGCGGATGAAGGCGGCGGGTGACGACCGGGAGGTGACTTGGGCGCCGCGTTTTCGTTGTGCGGCTTGGTCTCGGGCACCGGCCGCGGCCGGTCGGGTGTGATGGTCGGTCGGTGTGCCGGCAGGCCGGCGGGGTGGGGCTGAGTCGGGTGCGGTGGGCGAGGCGGTGGCGGGCAGGGCGGGCCGGGTCGGGTGCGGTGGGTCGGTCGGTGTGCCGGCGGGGTGGGGCTGAGTCGGGTGGGGCTGGGTCGGGCGCGGTAGGGGAGTGGGTGTGCCGGCCGGGTGGGGTGGCGTCTGGCGCGGTGGGCGAGGCGGTGTGCCAGCAGGGCGAGCCGGGCGCGGAAGCGGCGCGCGGGGTCGTCCAGCGGCCAGCCGAGGGCGTCCTCCACGTGGGCGAGCCGGGTGGCGACGCAGCTGTGGTGGCGGTGCAGCGCGACGGCCGCCTGGCGCAGGGAACCGGTGCGGCAGAAGGCTTCGAGAGTTTCGAGGTCGGGCGCCGCGAGGGCGTCGAGGGCCCGGGGTCGGGCTGCGCGCGCAGGTGGCCGGCGGGGATTTCGGCCAGCAGAGTCAGCGACCCGAGGTCCTCGTGGACCACGAGCGGCTCCGTCGCGGGAACGGCGAAACGCTCCGCCAGCCGCGCCTGCAGCCCGGACCGCGGGGCCTCGAGCCCGGCGACGGCATCGCCCACCCCGACGCACTACTCCCGGACGGCCCACGTTCGCGAGTGCGCGAGGAAAGCGCGTTTTCCACCAACCCCACCACCGTCGCCGGCCCCTTCCGGGGCTGCACCAGCACCGCCGCGACCTCCCCGACCACCGCGACGCGCGCACCCAGCGCCGTGCCCCCGCGAGCGACCAACGCGACGGCCGCCGCCCCCGGATCGCGCCCGTCCTCCGTCCCGACCGCGACGACCCGCAAGGGCCGCCCCGCGTCCAGCCCGAGCAACACGAGCGCCCGCGACCGGTCCTCGGCCACCGCCCGCTCACCCAGCACCAGCTCCACCAACGCCGGGTCCGCCAAACGTGGCGGCACGCCCTGCGGCGCCGGCCCCAGCACCCGCGGCGATGGCGAACCGCTCCAGCACGAGATCGTCGAGCGGCCCGGACTCGCCGTCCCGCTCGAGCCACACCCGGCCGGCGGGTTGCCCGCCGAGGTCGGTCGCCAGGACGCGGGGTGCTGTGGCGGTTCTGCCGCCGAGGTCGCTCTCCGGGACGGGGACCTCGCGGTCGTGCGCACCACCGAGGTCGGTTGTCACGGTGCGGGGTCCTGTCGGGGACTCGCTGCCGAGGTTGCTCCCTTTGCCGAGGGTGGGTGCGACGGTGTGGGGTGTTGTCGGGGCTTCGTCGTGTGGGTTGCTGTCGGGGGGGTGTGCTTTGGCGGGGGTCCTGTCGTCGCGCCTGCCGCCGGGGTTGGTTGCGACGGTGTGGGGTGTTGCCGGAGCCTCGCCGCCCAGCTCGCTCGCCGACGTGTGTGCTTCGGCGGGGATCTTGCGCCCACCGCCCAGGTCGGTCGTCACGAGACGAGCGTCTGCGGGGGCCGCGCCGCCAGGAGTGAGTCCACCCGGACCGGCCGTTGTGGCGCGGGCCGCTTTCCCGGTCTTCCGGGTGCTTTCGCGCCCCTCGCCGAGGTCGGTTGGCTCGCGCCGAGGTTCGGCCGGTGGCCCGCCGTCGCGTGTGGGCCCGCCCGGCGGGGTCGCCACCACGCGCGGCTGGGTCCTGGCCGCGCGGGTGCCGTCGGGACGGAAGCGCACGGGTGGCTCGGCGCCTCGCTGGAGGCCCGCGACGCATTCGGCGAGCGAGGCCGTGGCGCGGACCAGGTCGGAGATCGTGGCGCGGTGGGCCACGAGTTCGTCGAAGTACGCGATCACCCGTACCGCGGCCTCGGCGTCGGAGTCGACGGCCGAGAGGCGCAACAGCAGCCCCTTCACAGGAGCCAGCCTAGCGCCGCCCGGCCGTCGCGCACAGGTGTCGCATGTGGACGGTCAGCGCAGCAGGTGCAGCTCGTCCCACGTGGGCACGTGCGGGGTGATCCGCAGCGTCAGCCCGGTCTCGGCGAGGGTCTGGTCGGCCTTGCGGGCGTTGCAGCTGCGCGCGGTGCCCCCGCACGCGGCGACGGTGTTGAGCCAGCTGGTGCGTTCACCGCCGCGGGACGTCGGGACGATGTGGTCGACCGTGGTCGCGTGGCGGCCGCAGTACGCGCAGGTGTAGCCGTCGCGTTGGAGCACGCCGCGGCGCGACCACCGGGGCGGGCCGGAATATCGCCACTTCATCACCACGTAGCGCAGCAGCCGCACGACCTTCGGGCGCGGGAAGACGCCCAGGTCGGCGCCGTCGCTCTCGTGGACGACCGCGACGTGGCGCACGAGCATCCGGATCGCGTGGGGGACGGAGACGGTGTGCAGGGGCTCGTAGCCGGCGTTGAGGACCAGGACGCCCATGGCGACGGGCACCTCCTTTTCGGTTTCGCTCGGGTGGAGACCGCGACCGGAGTCGAACCGGTTTGACCCGCTTTGCAGGCGGTTCCCTGGCCGTTCGGGCACGTGGTCGGAAAGGGGGATCGGAAATCGGGTCGGAAAATGGCGCCGAAAATGTCACGAAAACGTCACGGGGAACGAAAAAGCCGCCCTGATCGGTCTCCCGACGGGCGGCTCCCTGCTGCGACGCACTCTGGGTGCGTCACGGCGTGGAGCCTGGTGTCTCGGCAGCGTAGGGCAGGCGCCGGGCGTCGCCCGCGATGCCGAAGCACCCCGGACAAGCCTTGCGCTCTTCGCCGCCGAACATTCTCGTCACTCCTCGGTTGGTGGTGTACCACCACATCATGACCGACTTCGCGCGACGGCGTCAACGGTGATAATTCGCCCGGCGAACGACCTCGCCTACCCCCGGAAATGTTTCGCGGGGCCGTCCACGCGTCCACAGTGGACGGGACGGCCCCGCACCTCCCCGGTCGGCGGGGGTTCCCACCCCGACGGCCGGAGGGAACCTACTTGCAGCGCTTGCCGCCCTCGACCGACGGCCACCACGTGCCCAGTGGCGGGGCCGGGGTCTTGGTCCAGGTGATCTTCGCGCACTTGCCCTCGCCGCGGGCCTTCTTCGCGGTCACGACCAGCGCGCGGATGGCGACGCCGCACGCGAGGTTGCCCGGCGTCGGGATGTTCTTGCAGACGCGGATCGCGGGCGCACCCTCGGAGATCAGCTTCGTGGCGCTCCTGCTGAACACCCAGCTGCACGCGAAGAACCCGCAGTCGAGATCGGTGACGGCGGACGCCGCGGACGCCGGGGCCGGCGCGACGAGCAGGCTCGCGGCCACCAGCGGCGCCGCCAGCAAGGCAGCCCGGAAGCGGAGATTCCTCATGAAACGCCCCCTCCTGTTCTCGTTTGTCCGAAATGGAGCATGCCGCGCGCAGCCGGCGATGTCTGCCCTTGCGCGGTCCTTACGCCCGAAGGGGTGACCGTCCACTGTGGTGGTTTCAGCGGGCCCGGTAGAGCTCGCCCAGCAGCGCCACCGCGGCGTGGGTGGCCGGATGGGGGTCGTGGCCGTGCCAGATCAGCCGTACCGGAACGGGGGCCGCGTCGCGCACGCGGCGGTAGGCGATGCCGTCGCGGCGGTACTGGGTCACGGTGGAGTGCGGCGTGACGCCGACGCAGCGGCCGGTGGCGATGGCGGCCAACCAGTCGTCGATCTCGTGGGTGGGCTCCACGCGCGGGCGCTCCGCCGGTGGCCAGAGGTCGGTGGTCGTGGTGCCGGTGCGGCGGTCGATCACCAGGACGCGCGGGCTGAGATCGGCGAGCGTGACGGTGCGGCGGCGCGCCAGCGGGTCGTCGGTGGCCATGGCGCAGTAGCGGGCCTCGTGGCCGACGGTCGCGTGCGCGTACCTGCGGGTGTCCACGGCCGTGCGCACCACGGCGAGGTCGCACAGCCCTTCGGCGAGCCCGCCCGTCGCGGTGTTGGTGCGGACCAGCAGGAGCTCGACGTCGGGGTGGCGACCGGCCCAGCGGCGTTGGAACTCGGCCGTGTGGCGGCCCATTGCGGACCACGCGTGGCCGACGCGCAGCCGGGTGTGCCCCGTCGTGGCCTCGCGCACGAGGTCTTCGGCCTCGGCCAGCAGGTGCCGGGCGCGGGCGAGGACCTGAACACCGGCCGTCGTCGGGGTGACGCTGCGGCTCGTGCGGTGGAGAAGTCGCACGCCGAGTGCGGATTCCAACGAAAGAAGTGTGCGCGACACCGCGGCCTGGGAGACTCCGAGCTCGATCGCCGCGTCTGTGAACGTCCCCGTGTCCACGATCGCCACCAGGCACCGCAGGTGCCGCAGCTCCAGATCCATGACGCCAGCGTATGCGTGCCGCGATGAATGCATTTTGCGCATGCACGGCCGTGCCGCAGGCTCGCCGGCATGACCCAGGACAAGCGCACCGGTGTGGCGTTGATCTTCGGCGGCGCGACCGCGAACCAGCTCGGCGCGGCCGCCGCGGCGCTGGCGTTCCCCGTGCTCGGGCCCGCCGGCGTGGTGGCCGTGCGCCAGTGGGCGGCCGCCGTGCTGCTGCTCGCGGTGGGACGCCCGCGGCTGCGGTCGTTCACCGCCCGCCAGTGGCGTCCGGTTCTCGGGCTCGCGGCCGTGTTCGCGACGATGAACCTCTCGCTGTACTCCGCCGTCGGCCGCATCGGTCTCGGGTTGGCCGTGACACTGGAGTTCCTCGGCCCGCTCGCGGTCGCGCTGGCCGGCTCGCGTCGCCGAACGGACCTCGCCTGTGCGATTGCCGCCGCCGCGGCGGTCGGAATCCTCACGCGGCCGCGGCCCGGCACGGATTACGTCGGGGTCGCGCTCGCGCTGGCCGCCGCCCTGTGCTGGGCCTGCTACATCCTGCTCAACCGCACCGTCGGCCGCCGCCTGCCGGGCGTGCAGGGCTCAGCCGCGGCGGCGGGCGTCTCCGGCCTGCTGTACCTGCCCGTGGGGATCGTGGTGTTTTTCCACCACCGCCCCACACCGGCGGCACTCGGCGCGGCGCTGGCCGCGGGGGTGCTGTCGTCGGCGTTGCCGTTCCTCGCCGACCTGCTGGCGCTGCGGCGGGTCCCGGCGCGGTTGTTCGGGGTCTTCATGAGCGTGAACCCAGTGCTGGCCGCGCTGGTCGGCGAAGTGGTGCTCCACCAGCGGCTCGACGCGCCGGCATGGGCGGCGATCGCGGTGATCGTGGCGGCCGACACGGTGGCGGCGTGTCGGGTGAAGGGCGCGAACGCGGGCGTCGTACCGTCGGGGCAGGAGGTGGCGGATGGTGCGGATGTCGGACCGCGCGTGGCCGTCGACGGTGATCCCGAGCGACGAGCACGAACGCGCGCAGGCAACCGGTGTCCTGTTCCGGCGCATGGGCTGGGTGACGGAGACGCTGACGCGCGACGAGCGTGAGGACGTCGAGCGCCAGCTCGAGTTCTGGTACAGCAGCGGCTACTGCCCCGACGCGCTGCTGATCGCGCTCAGCACGCTGCCCGACGGCACGCCCCAGCGCCCCCGCCAGTCCGGCGAACGCCCCGGCCGCTTCCTGCGCTCGCGGCTCGAAGGCTGGTTCAACGACGCGGCGCAGGCCGCGATGACCGAGGTCCACGAGCCGCCGAGGCGCGGGCAGTCGTTCGAGGCGTGGTTCGAGAACAACCGCCGCCAGGCCGCGGCCGAGGGCACGGGCCGGCGGCGCTCGCGCGTCACCGAGGCGGGGCAGCGCGCGCGTGACGAAGCCCGGACATTCGCGGCGTCCCGGCGCAAAGATCCGCTCGCGCGCCTGCGCGAAAGTGAACAACGCCGGGCCGCGGCGCTCGACAGCCTCCGCGTGGCAGGTGCCGCCACACCTGTGCCCCCGACGTCTCCGCAGGAGACGCGCTCGACCCCGCGGATGGTGGCGTCGTTCGCGGCCCGCCAGTCCGTGGCGGCGAGGTCACCTCAGGTGGTGCGAATCGTCCGAAGGCTGCGCGAAGAGAAACGCGGACCGTCGCCGGCCGAACTCGCCGTGCTGCGCAACGCCGTCCGCGACGCCCACCACCACGCCGGCCTCGGCACCCTCGAAGCGGCGAGCGCGCAGATCGGCGACGACACCTCGGCGCTCACCCCCGAAGGGTTGCGCGTGTTGTCGTTTCTCGATCACGCGGACGAGAGCAAGCTGCCGGTGGAGGCGATGATCCGCCTGCTCACCCTGACCGTCGACGAGACGGCGACTCCCGAGACCACGACCCGCGAGACGGCCACCCCGGACGCCGCCACTCCCGAGCCGAACGCAGAGCAGGACTGAGCCGGCGCAGGACTAGGCCCGGGCCGCGCACTCGGCGCACAGGCCCCACCACGTGACCTCGGCCTCGTCGATCGTGAACCCGGGTGCCGACGACGGGTGCAGGCACGGCGCCGAGCCCACGGCGCACGGCACGTCCTCGATCCGGCCACAACCGCGGCACACCAGGTGGTGGTGGTTGTCGTGCCGGTCGAGCTCGAAGCGCGCGGGCGAGCCGGCCGGTTCGAGCGTGCGCAGCAAGCCGACGCCCACGAGGTCGTCCAGCACGTTGTAGAGCCCTTGCCGCGACAGTCCGCCCGTGCCGGCCTCGACGGCCGCCGCGATCTCGGCGGCCGTGGTGTGCGGGTGGTCCCGCACGGCACTGAGCACTGCCCGGCGCTGGGCTGTGTTCCGCAGTCCCCTCCGCTTCAGCTGGACCGCGAAGTCATCCATGACCCGATGGTAACTTCGCACCACTCGGTGACACCGATCGAGGGGCCCGGGTCACACCCGGCCCGGGAGGGCTTGCTCCGGCGCCGTCCGCGGTCCTCGTCGCCGAGCCGAACGGCAGTCACGCACTCGAGGAGACCGCCGAGCACACGCTGTGGCTGTACATGAAGCTCACGAGCCTGGCCGCGTCCCACCGCGGGTGGGGGCCGCCGGCTGGTGGAGTCCACAAAGGACGCCCGTGTCGCCTGGTCACCGCGGCGTTCACCCGATCCGGTGGCCTTCGCGTGTCGAACGGCTGAGCGGGCCCGTCGCCCGCACGCCTGGACCAGACTCGCCCGGTGATGAACACCTCCCTCGACGACGCCGGCCGCTGCCTGCTCTCGGTGGCCTGGAACATCCGCACCGGCGTCCCGCGGGCAGGGGCCCGCAAGGAGGAGATCCGGGCCAGGCTGCAGGCCGTCTGCCGTTCGATGGGGCACGCCGCGTGCGCCCGCGCGGCGGCCGGTTCGCCGCCGGACCACGTGCCGTTCCTGAGGCTCGCCGACCTCGCCTACGAGATCGACACGCTCCTGCTGCTCGTCGACACCGCGCTGGCGCCCGATGCCGACCGCGACCGCCGCCGGTGGGCCGAGATCGAGACGCTCGTCGCCGGTGTGGACGACCTCGTGCACGAGGCCGCGACCATCCTCGGGGGACAGCTCGCGGCCAGCCGCTGATGCTTTGCGCGCACGCGGTGTCCGACACCTCCCAGGACCGAGGTCCTGGGAGCACCCGGACAAGCTCAGCGTGCTGTGCGCCGAACTCAGTGGCGGACGCGGACCCCGGCCAGCACCGCGCTGAGGCTCGGCAGCCAGCGCTGCCGCGGGTCGGGGGCGGCGAGCCACTCCGTCGAGACGCCGGGGACCTGCGGGCCGATCGGCAGGGGGACGAGGGCGCCGCAGTCGAGGAGGTCGACGTCGGCGGGCAGGGTGGCGCGCGGGGGGATCAGGCCGTCGGTCTCGGCGAGGATGGCGACGCGCGGGCCGTGCTGCGTGGGCAGGACGAGGACGGGGCCCCGGCACCCGGTGTCGGCGAGGTGGCGCAGCACCGGCCCGGCGGCGAGCTTCGGCAGGGTCACGGCGCACAGGCCGTTTTCGAGCGCGAGGAACAGGCGGCTGCCGTGCCAGCGCACCGACCAGCCGAAGAGACGGCCGTAGTAGGCGTCGAACCGCTCGTGGGCGTGCTCTGCCGGCGCGAGCTCGGTCGGCTGGAGCTGCTGGTCGAGGCTCATCGTCGACGCCTTCCGGTCGTGGGGGAGTGGTCACAGGGGGCGGAGGTCCGACCCCGAGTCTAACGGCACTCAGTGCCACTAGCAAGGCGGCCTGCTACCGTCTTCGGGCATGACGGAATCGCAGCGCCGCGCGCCGGTCACCCGGGTCGGGGCGACGCCCGCCGGCCGACGGCAGCTGCGCCGCGCGCTGTCCTCGGCGGCCGTGGACCTGTTCGTGGCCAACGGGTACGAGGCGACGACCGTGGACGAGATCGCGGCCGCGGCGGGTGTCGGGCGGCGCACGTTCTTCCGGTACTTCGACACCAAGGACGACGTGCTCTTCGCCAACCACGACGAGATCGTCACGGAGATGGAGCAGGCGTTCGAACGTGCCGATCCGTCGCGCGATCCGGTCGAGGTGGCGTGTTCGACGGTGAGCCTGGTGCTCGACTACTACGCCGCGGACCTCGACGTGTCGCTGAAGCGGTTCACGCTCACGCGGACGGTGGCTTCGTTGCGGGACAAGGAAGTCGCGACCGTCGACCGCTACCAGCGCGTGCTCGCGCGGTACCTGCAGACGCGGTTCGCGGAGCAGGGTGACGACACGGCGAGCCTGCGGGCGGCCGTGGCCGCGGCGGCGATCGCGGCGGCGAACAACCATGTGCTGCGGCGGTGGCTGCGCAGTGGTGGCAAGGACGACATCGCGGCGAGCGCGGCGCGGGCGTTTGCCCTGGTCGGGGAGGCTTTCCGGGCGGCGAACGCCGAGCAGACGGTGGTCGCGGTGTTGAGTACCGCGAGGCCGTTGCCCGAGGTCATGGCCCGGCTCGGCGCGGTCTTCCAGGACGAGGGCGCGGACTGATAAGTGCACTCAGTGCCGTTGCTCAGCGGGCCGTTGCGGCGATCTCGACCGGGTAGCCGCCGCGGAGGACGGCGACCGTCGCGGGTGGCGTGATCACCTCGGCCGTTCCGCTGCGGGGCAGGGTGCGGCGCGGGCCGTAGCCGGAGGTCGTCCAGCCGGTCAGGCCGCCGGCCACGACCAGCGTCGGCACGCCTTCACGCAGGACGAATACGCCATCCGGCAGCTCCGTCCACGGCAGCTCGTGCAGCCGGCGTCGGCGGCCGGTGAGGCGTTCGGCGTGCAGCTGCCGGTTCATGGTCCGCGCGGACGGCGGCGCGACGCCCAGCGCCTCGGCCCAGCCGTCGCGGTACCGGACGTAGTCCGCGCGGCGGCACTCCCCGCACGGGCGGTGGCCGGCGGCGAACGAGACGGCCTCGTCGTGGAAGTACAGGTGCGTGTACCGGTGCGGCAGCCACTGCTCGCGCCACCGGCCGCGAAACTTGAGCCGGCAGGTGATCCACAGGTCGCTCGCGTGGGTGCGCACGATCTCGTGTCCGGAGTGGAGGATGCCGCGGTTGCCCGTCCACGCGCCGCGCAGCGGGATCGCGACGATCTCACCCAGCGGCGTCACGCGATTGCGCTCGGGCCAGTCAGCGACGCCCGGCTCCGCTGTGCCCGGCAATGCCCTGCCGGACCGCGCTGTGCCCGCCAATGCTGTGCCGGACGACCGGATGGGTGACAATGACGCGATGGTTCGCATCGCACGCGTCTACGACCCGGCCGGCTCCGACGACGGCACCCGAGTCCTCGTCGACCGCGTCTGGCCGCGCGGCCTGGCCAAGGACAAGGCCGCCCTGGACGACTGGTGCAAGGCCGTCGCACCCACCACCGAGCTGCGCAAGTGGTACGCCCACGATCCCGGCCGGTTCGCCGAGTTCACCCGCCGCTACCGCGCGGAGCTCACCGAACCCGGCCCAGCTGCCGACGCTCTGGCCGACCTGCGGGCGGTCGCCGCGCGGGGCCCGCTCACGCTGCTCACCGCGAGCCGCGCCCTGGACATCAGCCAGGCCGCCGTCCTGGCGCAGCTGCTCTCGGAAGACTGACACAGCCCCATCGTCCCCGCCCGCGGCGGCGAGCGCTGGCAGGTTCGCGACACGCACGCTGCCGGCACCCGTGGAAGCGGGCGCCGGCAGCAGCCGGGAAGAGAAGACCTTACGGCGCCAGGTTCAGCTGCGTGGCCTTCACCGCGTTGGCGACCTGGGTGCAGTCGGCCGTGGTGGTGCCGGCGACGCCGGTGCGGGCGTTGGTGGTGCAGGCGGAGTTCAGGGCCGTGCCGAGGTCCTTGAAGGTGGACGTGGGGCGCAGCAGGTTCTCGACCTTCCACCACAGCGCGATGGCCTTGTCCTCGCCGATGCCGTGGACGGTCTGGCCGTTGAAGGTGTCGCCATCGGTGATGAGGTAGTCCGTCTTGTCGACGACGCCGGCGTCGATGTGGGGGTCACCGTTGGCGCCGACCCAGAACTGGCCGTTGACGCGGTCGGGGCTGGGGCCCTCGCCGGAGTTCGGCGGGTTCTTCATGTCGCGCACCTGCCCGATCGACGAGCCCGCGCCCATCAGCCAGCGGTTGGTGCCCTGCACGTTGACGTCACCGGACTTGATGGCGATGAACTGACCCATCACATCGGACATGCCTTCGTTGAGCGCGCCCGCGTAGCCGTTGCCGAGCTGCGAGGTGTGCTGGGTGACGCCGTGGGTGAGCTCGTGACCCGTGATGTCCATGGTGGTCACGCCCTCGCCGAAGGCCATCTGCTCGCCTTCCCAGAACGCGTTGGCCCACGGGCACTGCGTGTGGCGGCGGCCGTCCGATTCGGTCTCGACCTCGCACATGCGCACGGTGCCGCGCAGGGCCTTGCCCTTGCCGTCGTGGTAGTCGGCGCCGATGTTGGCCGTGAGGTCGTACGAGGCGAACTGGGAGTAGAAGTTCTGCGCCTTGCCGAAGAAGTCGTAGACGCTGTTGACGTCCGCCGTCGCGACCGCGGCCTGGCCCTCACCGCGGGTCACGCCGAACGCGGTGCCGACGCCGCAGCGCAGGTCGGCCAGCGTGGCGATGTCGAGGTCCACGACCTTGCGGTTCGCGTCGCACACCACGCGGTTGGTGGCGGCCTTCGACTCGCCCCACACCTGCAGGACCTTGCCGGTGTCGGCGCCGACAACGACCGTCCACTTGTCCGCGGGGTCCACGCCGTTCACGGGCACGAAGTAGGTCGGCACGGCGGTGGCGCTCGCGCCGTCGCCGCCCAGGCTCGCGTCGTACCAGTACGCGGTTTCCGCGCCGGTCTTGAGCACGCCGGCGTCCTTCTGCGCCACCGCGGCGTGCGCGACCTCGGCTGCGCGGTCCTGGGCGCCCTTCGCGTCGGCCGGGAACGAGCCCTGCGTGCGCTGCGTGGTCTTGCCGAGCGCGGCCATGAGCGCGCCGCTGCCGTCGAGGTCCTGCACGATCTGCGCGCCGTACACCGGCACCCCGCGGATGTTCTGCTGCAGACGCGCGACGCTCCCGCCCGGAACGGACTGCACGCTGGTGAGCGTGAGGTCGCCGACGGCGAGACCGAACTGCCGGGCCAGGTCCGCGGTGTGCGACTGCGCGGCCGCGACGGCGTTCCCGGCGAGGTCGCGGGCGGCGGCGACGGGGGCGGCGGGCTGGACGGCGATGACGCGGCCGAGGGAGTCGGTGCTCACCTGGGTCTGCTGGGGCGACGCGCTCGCGGCACCACCGGCGGCCACGAGGATCGACGAAGCCGTCACTGAGATCGCCAGCACGGCCAGTCGTTTCGAAGACATACGGTCTACCTTCCGCACAGAGGGCCAACCCGAGTGGCCCGTGGAAGGAGTTTCGGATTCCGGTCCGAAACCCAGAAGCGCCGAAAGTAGGAAGTGGATCGTGGTCCAGCCATTGGATGGAAAATGCGCAAACCGGACATCGTGAACCGGATGTCGTTCTCCGCCAACGCTTTCGTTCCAGCGGTGAAACCGCCGATGCCCAGGATGTGGGATCAGAGAACCGCGGCTCGCGCGTGGAATTCGTGCCGCACCTCATCGATCCCCGGCGTTGACCGCGAAGGGTGCACCCGGTTGGTCAGCAGCACGTAGAAACGTCCGCGGTCCGGCTCCACCCACAGACTGGTCCCGGTGAAGCCGGTGTGGCCGTAGGCGGTGGGCTCCAGAGCTGTGCCCACTGGGGAACCCGGCACGTCGAGGCCCTGCCACGCGAGCCCGCGGCGCAGCGCGAGACCTTCGGTGTGACAGGCGATCATCTCCGCGTGCGACGCGGGTTTGAGCAACGCCTGCGCGCCGCCGGCGAGCACCTGCCCGAGCCGTTCGACGTCGCCGAGGGTGGCGAACAAGCCGGCGTGCCCGCAGACTCCTCCCAGCACCACGGCGTTCTCGTCATGCACCTGTCCACACACGACCCGGCCGCGCCACGGGCAGTCCTCAGTGGCCACCGCTTCGGCCAGAAACCCCTCGGAGGGCCCGAAACCGGTGGCCGTGAGCCCCGACGGCCGCGTGACGAGCTCCGTCACGAGGCGGTCGAGCGGCGCACCGCCGGCGGCCTCGGCGATCAGCCCGAGCAGGATGAACCCCTGCGACGAATACTCGACCCGCGTGCCGGGCGAGGACCGCAACGGGCCCGTCCGGATCGCCTCCAGCAGCACCTCGCGCGTCGGATGCTCGCGGTAGAGCGGAGTTCCGCCCGGCAGCCCGGACGTGTGCGCGAGCAACTGCCGCACAGTGATCGCGGCTTTGTCGCCGCGCGCATACGCCGGCAGGTGCCGGCGGAGCGGATCGTCGAGGTCGAGCAGCCCCCGTTCGGCCAGTGCCACCACCACGATCCCGACGACCGGCTTCGTCACCGACGCGAGGTCCCACCGGCTGTCCTCGGTCGCCGCCGGACCGCCGTGCCAGCGTGTGCCGAGCACTCCGCGGTCGAGTACCTCGTCCGCAGTGCCGACCGACCACGCCGCGGCCGAATACAAGCCCGTCGGGGAGGCGAGAAGATCTCGCAGCTCAGTCCTCATCGGACACCGCCTGCAGGCCGACTGGCCCCAGCTTCGCCGAAATCCGGTTCGCCGCCTCGGCCACCAGCGGGCCGAGCGCCGCGAACGCCTCCGGCTGCAGCGTGAACGTCAGCCCCGACACGCTGACCGCGCCGGCGATCACCCCGTCGGCATCCACCACCGGCGCGGCCACGCACCGAACGTGTGCTTCGTACTGCTCGTCGTCGACCACGTACCCGAGACTGTCCACAGTGGCCAGGGAAGCTCGGATCGCCGCCGGATCGGTGAGCGTCTTCGCGGTCCACGCCTTCAACGGCCCGGCGAGCACCGAGGCGACCTCGGCCTCCGGCAGGCGTGACAGGATCGCCCGCCCCACGCCCGTGCAGTACAGCGGCACCTCGCCGCCCGGCCGCGTGTTCAGCCGGTAGGCCTGCTCCGGCTCGTGCTTCTCCACATACACCGCCCGGTCGGCGTGGCGCACCGCGTAGTGCACCGTGTGCCCGGTCCGCCGCCGCAGGTCGGCGAGGACGGGCCGGGCGGACCGGGTGGCGCGGCTGCCGGTGAGCACGGCGGCCGAGAGCCCGAGCAGCCGCGGTCCGACGTCGTACTGGCCACCGCCCGTCGCGGCGGCGAAACCGGCGTCCGCGAACGTCTGCAGCATCCGGTGCGCGGTGGGTTTCGGCAGGTCACAGGCCTTCGCAACATCGGCGAGCCGGTGTGGCCCACCCGGGAGCGCGAGCGTCGCCAGCACTTCCAGCGCCTTGTCCACCGCGCCGCGGGAACTGTTCGCCGAGTCGTTGACAGCCTTGGTCACGACGCCTACCTTAGCGCAGTCGCATTCCATCTAACGGAACGGTATTTCACTTAACGAAACGTCGAAAGGAGCCGGCACCCCGTGGCCCCTCCGCGTCCCCGCCTGTCCCGCCGCGACGCCCTCCGGCTCGGCGGCCTCGCGCTGCCCGCACTCGCCCTGCCGGGTCTGCTCACCGCGTGCGGCAGCGCCGCAGGCACTCCCGGCACCGTGCTGCGCGTGGCGCAGACCTCGGACCCGAAGACCCTGGATCCCCAGAAACAGGGCGACCTCACCTCCATGAACGTGCTGATCAACATGTTCGACACGCTCACCACGCGCGGTCCGGACAACCAGCTCAAGCCAGGGCTGGCCCTGTCGTGGTCCTCGCCCGACCCGTTGACCTGGCGCTTCAAGCTCCGGCCCGGCGTGAAGTTCCACAACGGCGAGCCGTGTGACGCCCAGGCCGTGGCCTTCAGCATCAACCGGCTGCTCGACCCCGCCACGAAGTCGCCGATCGTCGAGCTGCGCTACGTGAAGCAGGCCGTGGTCGTCGATCCGCTCACGGTCGACCTGCGCTGCAGCCAGTCGGACCCGATCATTCCGGCGAAGGTCTCGCTGTTCGGCGGCGTCGCCGTGCCGCCGAAATACCTGAAACAGGTCGGTTCGGCGGGCTTCGCGAAGCACCCGGTGGGCACCGGGCCGTTCACCTTCGAGGAGTTCCAGCGCGACCACCAGCTGCGGATGCGCTCGAACCCCGCGTACTGGGGCGGCAAACCGGCTTACGACGAGCTGGTGTTCCTGCCGATGCCCGACGCGTCGTCCGCGCTCGCCTCCCTGCAGAGCGACGAGGTGGACATCGTCGCCGGCCTGACCCCGGACGCGGCACTGCAGATCCAGGGATACCCGGGTGTCGAGATCCGCAACTTCCCGGGCATCCGCACCTCGTACCTCTCGCTCGACACCACGCAGGGCCCGCTGCGGGACGTGCGGGTGCGCCAGGCGCTCAACCACGCCGTCGACGTGCCGCTGCTGATCAAGGCGGTGCTCGACGGCAAGGCGCGCGAGGTGCCGACGATGTTCCCGCGCGAGTCGTTCGGCTTCGACCCGTCGATCACGCCGTACACCCGTGACCGCGGCGAGGCCAAGCGCCTGCTCGCCGCGGCCGGGTTCCCGGACGGGTTCGACACCTCCCTCACCGCGCAGACGGCCGACTCGAACATCGCCGAGGCGATCTCCGGTCTGCTGGCCAAGGCCGGGGTGCGGGCGCGGGTGGACCTCGTCGACACCGGCACCTACACGAGCCGGCTGACGTCGAACAACCGCAGCGCGCTCGGCCCGATGTACCTCGCCGCCAGCACCGGCTGGACGCTCGACGCCGAGAGCCTCGTGCAGTCCAACGTGCGCCACGACCGGCGCCAGAGCCGCTGGCACAACCCCGAAGCCGACCGGCTGGTCGACGCCGAGGAGCTCTCCCTCGCCCCCGCCGACCGGCAGAAGGCGTTCACGTCCTTGCAGTTACTTCTCAAGCAGGAGGCGCCGTTCGTGTTCCTCTACCAGATCGACAACATCTACGCGGTCAACACGCGCCCCACCTGGCGCCCCGGTGTCGTCGGCGTGCTCGCCATGGCCTCGGCGAAGGTGACCCCGTGACGGCGCCGGTCACCACCGCGACCCGGCCGCCCGCGCGAGCCGGCGCCGGCGTGCTGCGGGTGGTGGTGACGAAGGTGCTCACGGCGATCGTGGTGCTGTTCTTCGTCGCCACGGCGGCGTTCCTGCTCGTGCGGCTCTCCGGCGACCCGGTGAAGCTGATCCTCCCGCCCGACGCCACCGCGGCGCAGGAGGCGACGTTGCGCGCGAGCCTCGGGCTCGACCGGCCGCTCATCACGCAGTACCTCGACTACCTCGCCGGCCTGCCACGGCTTCAGCTCGGCACCTCGCTCGTCTACGACCAGCCGGTGACCGACGTGCTGTTCTCCCGGGTCCCGGCGACGCTGGAGCTGGCCGGGGCCGCGCTGCTGGTCGCGCTCGCCCTCGCGGTGCCCGCGGGCACGTTCGCCGCGATGCGCCGCGGCCGCGCCGGCGACTCCGGCGTGATGGCCGGTGTCCTGGTCGGACAGTCCACTCCGGCCTTCTGGGTCGGGATTGTGCTCATCCTGATCTTCGCCGTGCAGCTGAAGATCCTGCCCGCGTCGGGTTATGGCGGGATCGAGCACCTGATCCTGCCCGCCGTCACGCTCGCCGTGTACTCGGTGGCGGTGATCGCGCGGCTGCTGCGCTCATCGTTGATCGACGTGCTCGGTTCGGACTTCATCCGCACCGCGAAAGCCAAGGGCCTGGGCACCGGCGGGATCGTGCTCGGTCACGGCATGCGCAACGCCGCGCTGCCCGTGGTCACCGTCGTCGGCCTCGAGGTCGGCTCGCTGCTGGGCGGCGCGATCCTCACCGAACAGGTGTTCTCGTGGCCCGGCCTCGGCCGGCTCACGGTCGAGGCCATCCAGAACCGCGACTTCCCGCTCGTGCAGGCGGCGGTGCTGTTCTTCGCCGCCACGTTCGTGATCGTGAACCTGCTGGTGGACCTGTCCTACACGATTCTCGACCCGAGGGTGCGGGTGACCTCATGACCGCCATCACCGCTGTCGCCGCTGCTCGATCCGCGCGGCCGAGCGCCGTGCGCGCCATGCTGCGCAACCGTCTCGGCTCGGTCGCCGTGGCCGTGCTCGTGCTCATGGTGCTGGTCGCGGTGTTCGCGCCGCTGGTCGCGCCGTACGACCCGGGCGCGCAGGACCTGCTGGTGCGCCTGCACCCGCCCGCGTGGGAGTCGGGTGGCGACGCGAGCCACCTGCTCGGCACGGACCAGCTCGGGCGCGACATCCTTTCGCGGCTGTGTTACGGCGCACGGATTTCCTTGCTGGTGGGCGCGTGCGCGGCGTTGCTCGCCGGCATCGTCGGCGCGGTGATCGGGCTCGTGGCCGGGTTCCTGGGCGGCTGGTTCGACCGGATCCTCATGCGCCTGGCCGACATCCAGCTCGCGTTCCCGCCGATCCTGCTCGCGCTCGCGATCGTCGGGTTCCTCGGCTCCGGCCTGTGGTACGTGGTGCTGGTCCTCGGCTTCACGGGCTGGGTCTCCTACGCCCGCGTGATCCGTTCCGAGGTGCTAACCCTCCGCACCAGGGAGTTCGTCACGGAGGCGCGGGCGATCGGCGTCACCGACCTCGCGATCATGCGCCGCCACCTGCTGCCCAACGTGATGGCGCCGCTCGCCACCATCGGCACGCTGCACGTGGCCGCGGCGATCGTGGCCGAGGCGTCGCTGAGCTACCTGGGCCTCGGCGTGCCGAAGCAGACCGTGACATGGGGCGGCATGCTCAGCGACGGCCAGCTGTACCTGGGCACGTCGTGGTGGGTGGCCGTGTTCCCCGGCATCGCGCTGATGATCACCGCGCTGGCCGTCAACATCACCGGAGACGTCTTGCGCGACGTCGCGGACCCGAAGGCGTACCGCTCATGAGCCTCGTGGAGATCAAGGGCCTGCGGGTCGAGTTCCGGCTCGACACCGGCACGGTGACCGCCGTCGACGGGGTGAGCTTGGCCGTGGACGAGGGCGAGACGCTCGCGGTCGTGGGGGAGTCGGGCAGCGGCAAGACGGCCACGGCCCTGTCGTTGCTGCGGCTGAACCCCGAGCCACCGTGCGTCTACGAGGGCGAGGTGCTGCTCGACGGACGCGATGTGCTGCGACTGTCCGAAAAGGACCTCCGCGGCATCCGCGGCAACGACGTCGCCATGGTCTTCCAGGACCCGATGACGAGCCTCAACCCGGTCAAACGGGTGGGTGCGCAGGTCGCGGAAGTCGTGCGCCGCCACGCACGGGCCTCCCGCGCGCAGGCCGCGGTGGCCGCGGTGGCCGCGTTGCGGGAAGCCGGGATCCCCGACGCGGAACGGCGGGCGGCCCAGTACCCGCACCAGCTTTCGGGCGGGCTGCGGCAGCGCGTGATGATCGCGATGGCGCTGGTCGGCCGGCCGCGGGTGCTGGTGGCCGACGAGCCGACGACCGCGCTCGACGTGACCGTGCAGGCGCAGATCCTCGAGCTGCTGGTGGAGCTGCAGCGCCGCCACGGCATGGCGATCGTGCTGATCACCCACGACCTGGGTGTGGTGGCCGAAGTCGCCGACCGGGTCGTGGTGATGCGCTCGGGCCGCGTGGTCGAGACCGGCGCCGTGCTGCCGGTGTTCGAGACACCGCAAGAGGAGTACACGCGCGAGCTGCTGTGCGCCACACCGAAGCTGGAGCGGGTATGACGAACCTGGTCGAGATCCGGGGCCTGCGCAAGGACTACGGCGCGGTGGCCGCCGTCGACGACGTCGACCTCGACGTGGTCTCCGGCGAGACGCTCGCCGTGGTCGGCGAATCGGGGTCCGGCAAGACGACGCTGACCCGGTTGCTGTTGCGCCTGGCCGAGCCCACAGCGGGCAGCGTCCGCTTCGACGGCGCCGACCTGGCGACGCTGTCGGCGGCCCGCCTGCGCAAGGTGCGCCGCGAGATGCAGGTGGTGCTGCAGGATCCGTACTCCAGCATGAACCCGTGGCTGCGCGTCACCGAGATCGTCGGCGAACCGCTGGTCACGCACGAGCGCGGCCTGCGCGGTCGGCGCGGCCGCACGCGGTTGCGCGCGCGGGTCGGTGAACTGCTCGACACGGTCGGCCTCGCGCCGGAGGTGCAGGACCGCTACCCGCACGAGTTCTCCGGCGGGCAGCGCCAGCGCATCTCCATCGCCCGCGCGCTCGCCCTCGAACCGCGGCTGGTCGTGCTGGACGAGCCGACGAGTGCCCTCGACGTCTCCGTGCAGGCGCAGGTGCTCGACCTGCTCGCCGAGCTGCAGTCGCGGCTGCAGCTGACGTACGTGTTCGTGTCGCACAACCTCGCGGTAGTGCAGCAGATCGCCGACCGGGTGGCGGTGATGCGCGCGGGCCGGATCGTGGAGCTCGCGTCGAAACAGCGGCTCTTCTCGGCGCCGGAGCACGACTACACGCGGACGTTGCTCGACGCGGTGCCGGACCCGGATCCGCGGCGGGCCCGGCGATGGGCCGCGTCGTGAGGTGGCGCTTGTGAGTTCAGTGCCGCGACAGCACCAAGCCCGCGCCGCCGAGCAGCACGATGTCGTCGGCCGGGCCGGTGTCGACCAGCACCTGTGGGGGTTTCGCGCCGGTGGCCCACGACGAGTCCTCGCGCAGGCGGTGCTCGATGCGGGCCCGGAACGCTTCGCCGCCTTCGGACGCTTCGCCGTGCAGGATGAAGAGGCCGGGCGCGAACAGCTGCTGGATGTTGACCAGGCCGAGGGCGATGTTGCCCGCGTACTCGTCGAGCAGCGGGTTGCCGGTCAGCTCGCGGACGCTGCGGGCAGCCAGGCCACGCCGTCCGGCTTCGGCGCGCAGCCACGACGTGGTCGCGACGGTCTTCCAGCAGCCGCGCGCGCCGCAGGTGCAGGGGAGGCCGCTGGCGGCCACCGTCATGTGCGCCCCGCTGCGTCCGCCCGGCGGGGCGAGCACCTCGCCGTCGTAGAGGATGCCGACGCCGAGGACCTCGCCGGTGGACACGGACGCGAACGTCGTGCGGCCCCGGCCCGGGCCGAACCAGCGATCGCCCAGCACCTGCACGCGGGCGCGGTGCTCCACGTGCACCGGGACACCCACCAGCCGGGTCACGACGTCGGCGACCGGGTAGCCGTGCAGCGCGGGCACCTCGTTGACCTCGATGATCACGCCCACCGGCGCGTCGACCAGGCCCGCGGCGGCGATCCCGACCCCGGCCGGCGGGCTCGGGAAGCGCAGCGCCGAAGCGAGCGCGGCGTCGATCTCGCCGGGGTCGGCCGTGCCGTGCGGGTACGTCGCCTCGGCCTGCCAGCGGACCGTGCCCGCGAGGTCGAGCAACGCGGCGCGGACGCGCCCGGGCACCAGCTCGACGGCGCCGAGCAGCGGCGCTGTGTCGTGCGGCAGCGCTGGCGGCTCGGGAGCCGGGGCCGGGACCAGCCGCAGTGCGGGCCGTTCGCCGGAATTCATGCGGTCACGATGCCACGCCCGGCCCGACGAGGGGAGCCCACATGCCCGAACTGACGCGGATGACCTGGCGGGAGGTGCGCGCGGCCGCGCCGTCGGCCATCGCGTTGCTGCCGATCGGCTCACAGGAGCAGCACGCGGGCCACCTGCCGATGGGCACCGACACGATGCTGGCCGAAGCCGTGGTCGACGGCGCGCTCGCCCGCCTCGGCGGCGACCCGGAGGTCGTGCGGCTGCCCGCCCTGCCGTTCGGCCACAGCCCGCACCACCTGTTCGCCGCGGCCGTGTCGCTCTCGGCCGCGACGCTGCAGGCCGTGCTCGCCGACGTGCTCGATTCGCTCGTGCGCAGCGGGTTCCGGCGCGTGTTCGTGGTCAACGGCCACGGCGGCAACGACGAGATCATGCGCCTGGCCGTGAAGCAGTACGCGCTGCAGGCCGACGTCGCACTCGCGGCGTGCTCGTACTGGTCACTCGGCGAAGCCGCGTCGCCGGGCCACGCCGGGCTGTTCGAGACGTCGCTGATGCTCGCCGCGAAGCCGGACCTCGTGCGCGAGCCCGTGCCGCGGCCGGACGGGACGCCGCCGCCGTTGTTCGACCGGCCGCCGTACCCGGGGCTGACGGTCGAGCGCCACGGCGAATGGGCCCGCGTCGGCGGCTCCACCGACGACGCCACAGCGGCCACCGCCGACCGCGGTGCCGACCTGCTGGACCGGCGGGTGGCGGCCCTGGCGGCCGCGATCCGCGCTTTCGCGGGGGCCACCCGCGAACACGCACACACCGAAGGGGAGGCATGAAGATCACCGACGTCGACGTGCAGGTCGTGAACCTGCCGTTGACCAATCCGTTCACCAGCTCGTTCGAGACCAAGACGGGGGAGACCCGCACAGTCGTGCGCCTGCGCACCGACACCGGCGTGGAGGGCTGGGGCGAGACGATGTGGGGCCGGCCGGTCGCGGAGCTCACGCGCCAGCTCGGCGCGGAGCTGGTGGGCCAGAGCCCGTTCGCGCTGGAGGCGTTCCACCGGCGCCACCACATGGTGCCCTTCTTCCACGGCTACCTCGGCTACGCGGCGCTGGCGGCGCTGGACGTCGCGTGCTGGGACGTGATGGGCAAGGCCACCGGCCAGCGCGTGACCGACCTGCTCGGGGGCCCGGTGCGCGAGGAGGTGCCGATCACCGCGCTCGTGACCCGCGCCGACGCGCCCGGCGCGCAGGGCCGCGAGCTGGCGCAGGGGATCGCCGAGCACGCGGCGAGGGTCGTGGCCGAGGGTGGCTTCACAGCCGTGAAGCTCAAGGGCTCGACCGACGTCTTCGGTGACGTCAAGATCATGCGGGAGCTGCGGCGCGCGCTGCCGGAGGTCCAGCTGCGCGTGGACCCGAACGCCGCGTGGTCCGTGCCCGACTCGATCCGCGCGGGGCTGGCACTGGAGGAGCTCGACCTGGAGTACCTCGAAGACCCGTGCGTGGGCATCGAGGGCATGAGCCAGGTCCGCGCCAAGGTGCGAATCCCCTTGTGCACCAACATGTGCGTGGTGCGGTTCGAGGAATTCGCGCCGGCGGTGCGCCTCGGCGCGGTGGACGTGATCCACGGCGACGTCTACAAGTGGGGCGGCATCGCGGCGACGAAGGCGCTCGCGGCGCACTGCGAGACGTTCGGCCTCGGCATGAACCTGCACAGCGGCGGCGAGCTCGGCATCGCGACGGCCGCGCACCTCGCCGTGGTCGCCAGCACGCCGGTGCTCTCGCGCGCGATCGACAGCATGTACTACCTGCATGTCGACGACATCGTCCAGCCGCTGCACCTCGAAGCGGGCCGCCTGCGCGTGCCGACCGGCCCCGGCCTGGGCGTGGAGGTCGACGAGGACAAGCTGGCCTTCTACGCGGCGAAGAACGCCGCCGAGGGCGACCTCACCGGCTGACGACGCGCGCGAGCACGTCGTCGAGGGAGCACGCCAGGGCTTCGGGTGAGCCGTGCAGGTGGGACAGCGCGGTGCCGCCCTGCTGGGCGGTGAGCAGTGTCAGGGCGAGGTGCTCCGCGGAGGTGTCCGCGGGGATCTCGCCCGCCGCCTGCGCGCGGCGGACCAGCGAGGTGATCGCGTTCTGCCAGCGGTCGAAGAGGCGCGCGAGGGTGGTTCGCAGTTCGGGGTCGTCGTCGACCTGGCCGACGAAAGCGCCGAGTGGGCAGTTGCCGTAGCCGCTCTCGCCGGCCGCGGCGAGCACCTCGTCACGCCAGCGGCGCAGGTCGGTGCACTCCTCGTCGTGCAGCGACGGTTGCGCGGCCAGCACGCGCTCCAGCTGGTGTTCCAGTACGGCGACGGCGAGGTCCTGCTTGCCGCCGAAGTAGTGGTACAGCTGGGACTTGCCGGTACCGCTCTCGGCGAGCACGTCCTCCAGCGGCGTGCCGCCGATGCCGCGCTCGTGCATCAGCCGCGCGGCGGTGGTCACGATCTTCTCGCGCGTGCGGCGGCCGCGGCTCGTGGTCGGTTCCGGGCGCATCTACGCGGGGTAGGTCTCGTAGTGGCGGGTGTCGAGCGTCGCGGGGTCGAACCAGCCCGCGACCGAGCCGATCCGCTGCGGGAACAGCGGGCTGGCGCGGAAATCCCGCTCGTGCGCCTCGACCGACGTCCAGTCCACCGCCACGGTGAAGCGGCCGGGTTCCTCCACGCAGCGGCTCACCGTCGCCGACAGGCAGTCCGGGTGCGCCCGCAGGTAGGGCACGCCCGACGCGATGGCGCGGCCCAGCTCGTCTTCGCCGCCGGGCGGCGCGGTGAGGGTGGCGACTTCGGTGACCATCGGCCCCTCCCTCAGGCGGTTTCGACGGGCAGGTCGGCGCGGGCGCTCCACTCGTTCCACGAGCCGTCGTAGTTGGTCCCGAGGGGGTAACCGGCGATGGCGAGTCCGAACAGGACGGTCGAGGCCGCGACGCCACCGTTGCAGTAGGCCACGACCGGCCGGTCCGGGTCGAGCTCGGCCGCGGTGAAGAGGTTCTTCAGCTCGGCCGCCGAGCGCCAGGTTCCGGTGGTGAGGTCCACGAGGTCTTCGCGCGGCACGTTCACGGCGCCGGGGATGTGCCCGGGCCGGTTGCCGGGGCGGGCGATCTCGCCGGTGTACTGGCCAGGGTCGCGGGCGTCGACGAGCTGGATCTCCGGCTTGTCCAGCGCGGCCAGCACGTCCTCGGCCGTGGCCCGCAGTTCCGGGCGGGTGCGCGGGGTGAACACCGTGCGCGGGTGCTGCGGCACGGCTGTGTCGACGGCGCGGTTTTCCCGCTGCCACTGGGTGAAGCCGCCGTCGAGCACGACCACGCGCTGGTGGCCGTAGTAGTGCAGCGCCCACCACAACCGCGTGGCGAAGGTCGACGCCGGGTGCGTGTCGTAGGCCACCACGAGGTGCTCGTCGCCGATTCCGGCCCGGGCCATCGCGTCGGCGAACTGCCGTTCGGTCGCCACCTGCACGGGCACGGCGTCGTCCGGGTCGACGATGTCGCGCGTCCAGTCGAGGAACACCGCGCCGGGCACGTGAGCGGCGGCGTACTCGTCGGCCGAGCTCTCGTAACCGAGGCCGGCCGGACCGGGCGAAGAGGGTCCCGCGCCCTGGCCGGGCAGCGGCGGGACGGAGCCGCGGATGTCGACGACCCGGACGTCCGGATCGTGCAGGTGTACGGCCAGCCACTCGGTGGTGACCAGGAAATCGGTGCGTGGCATCGCCTCGGGCCCGTCCCTCCGGCGGGGCCGGTGCCCGCCCTCAGTCTGTACCATACAGTACATTTCGGCGGCGCGTCAGCGGAGCGCGTTGATCGTGATGGTGAGCGTGTCCGGGTCACCGGCCTGCACGGCGCCGCTGAAGTCCGGGCCGGGGGAGACGTCGTCGTACGGGAAGGCGTAGCCGCGGTTGTCCGGCAAGCGGCTGTGGACGATGCGGGCGTAGTGGTTGGTCTTGGCCGCGGCGTAGAACTTCGCGGGGTCTTCGCCGTCCGGCTGGTTCGGGTTGTCGAGCAGCGTCGTGCGGTTCAGTGCGGCCGCCAGCCGGGGGACGATGGCTTTGCGCGCGGCGCTGTCGCCGTCCTTCAGTTCGAACGGGCCGCTGTTGCAGCTCCACACATCGGAGGTGACCGGTTTGGCGAAGCGCTCGCCGTTGGTGAACGCCAGTACGCCGTCGCCGCCGACGCGGCCGGTGAACTTGCCCAGGCCCGGGATCTGCGAGTCGACGGTGAGGTCGGTGCCCGCGTACTTCTGCCAGACGGAGTCGAGGTAGCCGTCGAGGTAACCCGTGAACCGGTCGGCGCGGTGCTGCGCGGACAACGCGCGCAGCGGGCGGCCGTCGACGCCCGCGTCCACGAGCTCGGCCCACGCGCCGCCCTGGGCCTTGAGCGCGGCGCAGATCGGGTCGAGCGAGCGGGCGGGCAGCCCGGGCACGGTCTGGTCGCCCGAGCCCGTCGTCCGCAGGTGCAGGCCCATCGGGATCGCGACGAAGTCGACGTAGCTGATGTTGGCGAACAGCACCGCGTCGTTGAAGGTGAACTCGCAGAACGACCAGTCGCGGCCGTGGTTCGGGTCCGCAGTGTTCGCGAAGCTCGGGTGCACCAGAGCGGGGCCGGGGTTGACGAAGAAGTCGAGCTTCGCGTCGGTCACCACGTAGATCCGCGCGCCCGCCATCTTCGGCACGCTCACCTGGGACAGCGATTTCACCGGGATGGCGCAGTCCTCGGCGAGCGGCGTCTGGTCCGCCGAGGGTGACGGCGGGTGGTACGGCGTGCCATCGGCCTTGAGGATCACCACCCTGCCGTCCGGCGCGATTCCCGTGATGTAGGCGTAAATTTCGCCGGCGCCGGAGCGATCGTCGAACGCGACCTTCACCGTGTCGGGTGTCGCGCCGGAAGCGATTCCGGTGCCCCACAGGGGAAAAGTCGCCGCCGCGGCGGACGCGCCGAGGAAAGCTCGCCGGGAAATCAAGGAAACCGCCTCCTGGGGTTCGCGGGCACGCCGACCACACTCCGGACCGTGGTTCGGCGAAACCGGGGACACGCCGGGGAAATCCTCGGCGAAGGGTGGTGCGGACCGGCGGGGCCTGCTCGCTCGTCGGGCCCCGCCGGCCCCGTTCAGCCGACCTGGAGGTCGATGCAGGAGTAGAACGCGTTGGCGGTGTCCGCGATGTTCCACACGGCGAGCACGGTCTGGTGGCCGGTGTGGCCGCTCAGGTCCACCTGGTGCGTCACGGTTTCCGGCGGTTGCTGGTTGTGGCCGTCGAAGCTCGCGACCTTCTCGTCGCCGATGAAGTACTCGTAGCTCGCGGTGCTGTGGCGCGCGGTGAAGGTCCACGTGAACGTGACTGTTTTCCCGACCGAAGCGGCCTGCCACGGCTTGGAGTTGTCGTTGAGCTCGGCGAACTGCGCGAGCCCGCCGTTGCAGCTGTGCAGGCCCTTCGGCCCCTCCACGCTCTGCGGTTCGTACTCGATCTCACCGCAGTCGACCACGCCCTGCGCGCACTGCGCCTGACGGCTGGCGGGGGAGTTGACGTACCCGTGGGCGCTCGCGATGCCGGCGGGGCTGACCAGGACGAGCACCGGCGCGAGCACGGCGCCCGCGAGTCCCGCGAGGATCTTCCGGTTCGCTTTCATACCAGCTCCTTCGGGGAATGCTCGCTGCCCCGCCGCGGGTACGGCGAAACGGCGCACTGGCGTGCCGCCGGGGGAGGTGCGCGAGCGAAGGGTGAGATTCTGGTCTGGACCATAGCCCGACGCGTGTCCTTGGTCAACAACTGGCAAAGGGACGCCGGGAGTTGGCGAGCGGCCAACCGAGGCTCGGCGGTCAGCGCATCGAAGTGCCGGCTTCCCGCGCCGCGTCGAGGAACGTGCGCACGGCGGGGGCGGTCCCGTCGGCGTGGTAGGCGACACCGAT
Organism: Amycolatopsis sp. NPDC023774; assembly: GCF_040639695.1. NCBI lineage: Bacteria > Bacillati > Actinomycetota > Actinomycetes > Pseudonocardiales > Pseudonocardiaceae > Amycolatopsis > Amycolatopsis sp. NPDC023774. The sequence continues at coordinate 410,999 of NZ_JBFAAJ010000002.1, read as the reverse complement.
GCCGCGCTGTGGCCGGGGGCCTCGGATCGGCCGGTAGACCACGCCGGCGCGGGTGAGGCGAGCTTCGTCGTGGTCGGCATCGGCCTGCTCATCCGCCTGCGCGTGCCCGAGTCACCGGTGTTCGCCGAGCTGAAGGAGGCTCGGGCCCGCACCAAGGTGCCAGCCCTCACGATGATCAAGGCGATGCCCAAGCGGCTGCTGCTGGTGATGGTCGCCAACGGCGTGCTGGCGTTCAACATCTATCTGGTACAGACCTATTCGCTCAGCTACCTGGCGGGCAAGGGCGTGGCCAAGAGCAGCGCGCTCGTGGCGGTGCTGGTCGGCTGCGCGGTCGGGGCGGCGGTGATTCCCGTGCTGGGCAAGGCTTCCGACCGATCCGGGCGCCGGCCGGTTACCTCGCGGTGAGCGCTTTCTGCGCACTGGTGCCGTTCCCCTTCTTCTGGCTGCTGGACACCCGCAACGTCGGTTTGATCGTGCTCGCTTTCGCTCTCGCACTCGCGGTTGCCTGGCGATGTTCGGTGCGCAGGCCGCGTTCTACGCCGAGCTGTTCCCCGCGCAGTACCGCTTCAGCGGTTTCGCGCTGGGCCGCGAGATCCCCGGCGCGGTGCTCTCCGGTCCGGCCCCGGTGATCTGCGTCGGCCTCGTGACGCTCGGCGCCGGTTCCCCGAGCCTTGTGGCGGTCGCGATGATCGTGGTCGCCGTCGCGGGCCTGCTCGCGGTGCTCGCCCTGCCCGAGACCCGCGGCACCGACCTGGCACCCATGGTCGATCCCTTTCCCGCGGTGACCGAGCGCGCCGGCGCCTGACCCCCGTTCCGGGCCGGCTGCCGCCACCGGTCCGGAACGGGTTCCACCCCACGCGGCTACGAACGCTGCCCCGACAGAAGCTCGAACGCCTCCCACATCCTGGCGTAGCGGCCGCCGCGGGCGAGCAGTTCGTCGTGGCTGCCGGCCTCGGCGACGCGGCCGCGGTCGAGCACCACGATGCGGTCGGCAGACTGCGCGGTCTGCAGCCGGTGGGCGATCACGATGGTCGTGCGCCCGGCCGACAGCGTCCGCATGGCCTCGGCGACGCGGGCTTCGGCGGCGAGGTCGAGGTTCGACGTGGCCTCGTCGAGCAGCAGGATCGCCGGGTCCACGAGCTGCGCGCGGGCCAGCGCGAGGAGCTGACGCTGCCCGGCCGAGAGCGAGCGGCCGCGTTCGCTGATCTCGTGCAGGTAGCCACCGGGCAGCGTCGCCACGAACTCGTGCGCCCCGACGGCCCGCGCGGCCGCCTCCACCTCGGCGTCGGTGGCGTCGGCGCGGCCGTAGGCGATGTTGTCGCGCACGGTGCCGGTGAACAGGAACGCCTCCTGCGGTACGTAGCCGAGCGCGCGGCGGTAGGCGGCGAGGTCGAGCGAGCGCAGGTCGTGGCCGTCGACGCGGACGCTGCCCGTGTCGGGGTCGTAGAAGCGCGCGAGCAGCTTGACCAGCGTCGACTTGCCCGCGCCTGTCTCGCCGACCAGCGCCACGGTCTCGCCGGCCGCGATCGTCAGGTCGACCTCGCGCAGCGCCTCCGGCGGCTTCGCCACGGCCTGCGAGCCGGCGACCAGCCGCGGGTCGGCGGGGCCGCGGAGTTCCCCCGTGGCCGGCGCCGGCGCCGACGGGTACGCGAAGCGCACGCCGTCGAAGGCGATCTCCCCGCGCAGCCGGCCGGGGTCGATGGCCTGCACAGCGGGCGGGGTGAGCGTCTCCAGCCGCATCAGGTCGGAGATCCGGCTCACCGACACGCGTGTCTGCAGCCACGAGTCGAACACCTGCGAGAGCTGCTGGATGGGGGAGAAGAACAGGTCGATGTAGAGGATGAACGCGATCAGCGCGCCTGGCGTGAGGCGGCCGGAGTAGATCATCCCGGCGCCGACGCCGAGCACGATCGCGTCGGCTCCCGCCGAGAGGAACTGCACGAACGGGAAGTACGTGGCGGCCAGCCGCTGCGCGGAGTAGCGGGAGTCGAGGTAGTCGCGCCCGAGCCGGCGGAACCGGCGGATCGTCTCGTTCTCGTGGGCGAACGCCTGTGACTCGCGCACGCCGGAGAGGCTCTCCTGGAAGTCGGCGTTCACGATCGCCACGCGGTCGCGCGCCACGTCGTACAGCTTCGCGGCGCGCCGGCGGAAGATCACCGTGCCGATGGCCAGCGGCACCACCACCGACAGCGTGCACAGGCCCAGGATCGGGTTGACCACGACCAGCGTCACGCCGACTCCGGCGAACGTCACGAACGCGACCAGCGCCGAGAGCAGCCCGTTCTGGATCAGCGACTCGAACTGGTCGACGTCGGTGGTCATCCGCGTCATGATCCGGCCGCCCATCTCGCGCTCGTAGTAGTCGAGCGAAAGGCGTTGCAGCTGCGCCCAGATCCGGATCCGCAGCGACAGCATCACGCGCTGCGCGGTCCGGCCGGTCACGAACGTCTGCGCCACCTCGTCGAGGAGCGCGATCAGCGTGATCAGCAGGAACAGCCCGGCGGCGCCGAAGAGCACGGCCTGCGAGCCCTGCAGCACGCCGTCGTCGATGCCGCTCTTCACGAACACCGGCCCGATCACCGACGCGACGGCGTCGATCACCACGAGCAGCAGCCCGAACAGCAGCGGACGGCGGAACTCGCGCAGCAGCGTGCGCAGGGAGAACGTGCGCTCCTGGCGGGCTTCCGCGGCGAGGTCGACCTTCGCGAAGTCCCGCACGGGTTTCAGCTCGTCGACGCGGGCGAGCAGCTGCGGAGTCGGCGGGAGCGCCGCGCGCCAGCCGCTGCCCCCGGCCGAGCCGCCGAGGCCGGCGCCGATGCCGGGAGCGCCGGTGGTGCGGGCCGCGACCCGGCTGCCGTTGCCGTTCTGTCCGTTTCCGGTGTGCCCGTTGCGTTCCCCGCGCCAGGCCGACGCCGTGGTGCCCGCGATGGTGAGGGCCTCGATGCGGTCGGCGGCGCCGGCGCTGCGTTCGGCGGCTTCCTCCTCGAGCCCGGTGAGCAGCGTGCGGTAGAGGGCGCTGCGCTCGAGCAGCTCTTCGTGAGTGCCCTGGCCGGCGACCACGCCGCCGTCGAGCACCACCACACGGTCGGCCAGGTGCAGCGTCGAACGGCGGTGGGCGACGAGCAGCGTGGTGCGCCCGGCCAGCACCGTGCGCAGCGACGCGTTGATCGACTCCTCGGTGTTGGCGTCGACGGCGCTGGTGGCGTCGTCGAGCACGAGCACGCGGGGGTCGGTGAGGATCGCGCGGGCCAGGGCCACCCGCTGGCGTTGCCCGCCCGAAAGCGAGAGCCCGCGCTCGCCGACCACGGTCTCGTAACCCTGCGGCAGCGCCCGGATGAAGGCGTCGGCCTCGGCGACCTCGGCGGCGGCGAGGATCTCGTCGTCGGTGGCGCCCGGTTTGCCGTAGGCGATGTTGGCGCGGATGGTGTCGGAGAACAGGAAACTCTCCTCGAACACCACGCCGACCTGCTCACGCAGGGAGCGCAGCCGCACCGTGCGCAGGTCGTGCCCGTCGAGCAGCACGGCCCCGGACTCCGGATCGTGGAAGCGGGAGACGAGGGTGGTCGCGGTGGTCTTGCCGCTGCCGCTCGGGCCGATCAGCGCCACGCGCTCGCCGGCGGCGATGTGCAGGTCGAAGCCCCGCAGCACCGGCGCGTCGGGGGAGTATCCGAAGTGGACATTCTCGAACCTGAGCTCACCTCGGGCCGGGGGCAGGTCCACGGCGTCGGGCGCGTCGGCGATGGCAGTTTCCAGGTCGATCAGCTGGAAGATCCGCTCGACCCCCGCACGGGCCTGCTGGCTGATCGCGAGCACGCCGGCGAGCTGGCGCGCGGGGGCCATCAGCTGGCCGACGTAGGTGGAGAAGGCGAGGAACGTGCCGAGGCTGAGTCCGTGGTGCAGCGCGAGCCAGCCGCCGAGCACGAGGATCGCCACCTGCCCGAGCGCCGGGATCGCCTGCAGCAGCGGCTGGTAGCGCGACTGCAGCCGCACGGCCCGCAGCTGCATGCCGTAGAGGTCGCCGGCCGTATCGGCCAGCCGGTTGAGCTCCCGGCCCTCCTGACCGAACGCCTTGACCACGCGCACGCCGTTGACGTCCTCGTCGACGATCTGCACCACGTCGCCCTCGCGCTGCTGCGCGGCCCAGGTGGCGGGGAAGATCCGCCGGCGCATCCGGTAGGACACCATGAGCAGCAGCGGCACCACGACCAGGCTCACGAGCGCCAGCAGCGGCGACAGGACCAGCATCACGCCGAGGGAGAGCAGGACCAGCAGGATGTTGCCGCTCATGATGGGCAACAGGCTGAGCAGGCCCTGCACGAGCGCGGAGTCGGACGTCGCGCGTGACACGAGCTGGCCCGTGGGCATGCGGTCCAGGTTCGCGAAGTCCATGCGCTGCAGGTGGGCCTGGATGTCGTTGCGCAGGTCGTACTGCACGGCCAGCGCGACGCGGCCGCCGTGGTAGCGCCGCTGGTAGGCGAACACGAATGCGGCCGCGGCGACCACGAGCAGCGCGATCAGCCACGGCCACAGCGACGCCGAGCGGCTGAGGACCACCCCGTCGACGATCTGGCGTTCCAGCAGCGGCACCACGGTCTGGCAGGCGCTGCCGAGCACGGCGGCGCCGAACGCGATCAGCAGTTCGCGGCGGTGGTGCAGGACGTAGCCGCCGAGGCGGCGCAACCAGCGGGACTTCTCTTCGGATTCGCTCACCGGTTTCCGGCCATCCGCTCCGCCATGACCTCGTCGATCGCGCCGCCGAGCAGACCCAGCGACTGGAGCACCACGTCGCCGTCGGGCGTGCGGGCGACCAGTGCGAGGAGCCCCTTGATCATCTCGGCCTCGGTGGTGGCGAGCAGCCGTTCGCCTTCCGGCGTCAGGGAAAGCGCGGTGGCGCGGTGGTCGGCGTCGACGTCGCCGCGGACCAGGAGACCGCGTTTCGTGAGCGCGTCGACCGCGGCGCTGATCGCCGGACGGCCGAGCGCGAGCCGCCGGGCCACGCGGGAGGCGCGCTCGTCGCCCGAGGCGACGGCGGACAGCACGCGGTAGTGGGCGAGGTTGAGCTCTCCCGACGAGCGCTCCAGCAGCCGCGAGACGCGGGCCAGTGCGCGCACTGCGCTCGTCGCGGTCTGCTCGCGGGATTCTCCGGGGGACGGCATGATCTCGACTGTAACCCCTGTTTGTTCGATCGTCGAACTAGTGGGCCGTAGTGAACCGAACAGGATTCGGTAGCCTGGTCTCGACCGGACTGGGTCGACAACGAAGTTTCCTGTCCGCGCCCAACACGGGTAGAACGAGGTTCGGAGGTAGCGTGAGCTTCAACCTGGCCACGATCCTGCGGGAGTCCGCTCTCGCCAAGCCGGAAAAGGACTTTCTGCGTTTTCCGGGTGGAATCCACTCTTACGCCGCGGTGGACGAGGCGTCCGGCCGGGTCGCGACGGCGTTGCGCGCGCGGGGTTTCGCGCCGGGCGACAAGATCGCCGTGCAGCTGGCCAACGTCCCCGAGTTCGTGTTCGCGTACTTCGGGATCCTCAAGGCCGGCCTCACGATGGTGCCGTTGAACCCACTGCTCAAGGCCGCCGAGATCGCCTACCACCTGGCCGATTCCGACTCGCGGCTGCTCATCGCCGACCCGGGGCTGGCCGGCGAGGTGGCGAAGGCGCTCGCCGAGGTGCCGGAGGTGGCCGCGGTCGTCGTGGGCGGGACGGCCGGGTGGCCCGCCGGCGCGGTCGAGTTCGCCGACCTGCTCGACGCCGAGGACGACGGCGACCTGTACCCGGGCGCAGCCGACGACACCGCCGTGCTGCTGTACACGAGCGGCACCACCGGGCGTCCCAAAGGTGCTGAGCTGTCGCATTTCTCGCTGTACATGACGTGCACGATCGGCGGCCAGACGTTCGGCACGGAGCCCGAGGACGTGGTGCTCGCGGTGCTGCCGTTCTTCCACGTCTACGGCCTGTCCAGCATTCTCAACTCCGCCGCCCGCCACACGCGCACGGTGTCGGTGGTCCGGCGGTTCGAGCCGGCGGCGGTGCTGGAGGCCATCGAGCGCGACCGCGTGACGATCATGGCCGGCGTGCCCACGATGTACCACGCGCTGGCCGTCGCCGACAGCTCCGCGTACGACACGAGCAGCCTGCGCATCGGCAGCTCCGGCGGCGCCGCGATCCCGGAACAGGTGCTGCTGGCGTTCGAGGAGAAGTACGGCATCCCGGTCCTGGAGGGCTACGGATTGTCCGAATCCGCGTCGACGACCACGGTGAACCCGGGCGCAGCGAACCGCAAGGTGCTCTCCATCGGCAAGCCGATCTGGGGTGTGCAACTGCGCATCGTCGACGCACAGGACCACCCGCTGCCGCCCGGCGCCGATCACGTCGGTGAGATCGTGCTGCGCGGGCACAACATCACGAAGGGCTACTACAAGCGGCCCGCCGAAACCGCCGAAGCCTTCCGGGGTGGGTGGTTCCACACCGGGGACCTGGGTTACGTCGACGAGGACGGGTTCGTCTTCGTCGTGGACCGCAAGAAGGACCTCGTGATCCGGGGCGGGTACAACGTGTACCCGCGTGAGGTGGAGGAACTCCTCTACCGGCACCCGGCCGTCGCGGAGGCCGCGGTGATCGGGGAGCCGGACGAGCGGCTGGGCGAGGAGATCGTCGCCGTGGTCTCCCTGAAAGCGGGTGCGTCGGCGGAGCCGGAGGAAATCGTGGCGTGGGCGAAGGAACGCATCGCCGCGTACAAGTACCCGCGCCGGGTGCGGATCGTCGACGAGCTGCCGAAGGGGCCGACGGGGAAGATCACGAAGCTGCCGTTGCGGGGGCATTGACCGTCCACTGTGGCCGGACGGCTCGGCCGGCTCGGTCGAACGTGAAGTCGTATGCCTGGAAGTCCGCGTGAGCGAAAGCGTCAGCGTCGCACGGCGTGCCGCGGGGCCGAAGATCCGGGCGTAGAGCTTCGGCACGCTTGAGGCTGCGACCGTCGTGCGGGTGCCGTCGTCCTCGACGATGAGCGTGCCCGTGCCGCCGAGGCCGAGGTGGACGGCGCGGACGCGGAAGTCCAGGCGCAGCCGCGCGGACGGGCCCGCGGTGAAGGACTCGACGCGCTCCAGGTGGCGTCGAGGGCGAAGGTGTCGGAGGCGACGGCGGCGGGGAAGTACAGCGTGCGGGGCTGGCCGGCGGTGGCTGGTCGCCGGTGATGTCGAGGGGCGCATTGGCCGGGCCGAGGCAGGTCTCCGGCGTGGAGGCTCGCACCGGAGTCCGGTCGGGGACGTCGGTGGGCGGCGGCAGGGGACCGGCGCCGGCGTGCCTGCGCGCCCTGCCGCCCGCGAAAGCCGGTACCGCACCCACCGCGGTTCGGGGCTCGTGCGGAACGCCCACGGCAACCAGTACTGGCCGGCCTCCTGCCTCGTCGACACCTCGGGCCGGATCCGCGGCTCACACTTCGGCGAAGGTGCCTACGCGGACACCGAACAGCAGATCCGCGGCCTCCTCATCGAGGCAAACCCGTCCGCGTGCGGGTCGGCCCGCGCCCGCGAAGCCGCGCGAACGGCCGTTCCAGCAGTGTGCCGACCCGCCGCGAGAGCAGGCCCGGCCCGAGCAGGGCGAGGACCGCGATCCCGGCGTCGCGCAACAAGTCCTGCGGCAGGCGGAACGCGCTGAGCACGAGTGAGCCGGACAGTGTCGCCAGGCCGAAACTCACCACGAACCGGCCCCCAGGCGCACCGGCCGGTGCGACCCGGCTGTGAGGACCACAGGCGGCACCGGCAGCACGCACGGCGAAATGCTCGTGACCGTGCCCGCGAGCAGACCGGCGACCAGCGGGGTGAGCATGGGTTCTCCCCGGGGCGAATTGCCTGTAGCCCAGCGGTTGTTCGCAACCCTTCAGTGGGGTTATTACTTGAGTCACCAAAAAGGCCGGTGAAGGCGGAGTGGCTTCACCGGCCTGGTCGTGCCGGGGGAGTGGGTCAGCCGGCCTGCCGCGACGGGGACAGGGGCGGGTTGCCGCGCTGGCGCGCCCGGTAGGCGGCGGCTTTCATCTTGTTTCCGCAGGTCGCCATGGCGCACCACTCGCGCCGTGACCCGCGGGAGCGGTCGAGGTAGACCTGGGTGCACTCGGGACGGCCGCACTCCTTGAGCAGGTCGGCGTCCGGTCCGCCGAGGATCTCCACGGCCTCGCGGGCCACCGACGACAGTGCCTGCGCGGGCGTCGCCTCGAGCCGGCGACCCTCCGGCGCCAGCTGGGGCACGGTCGAGGGGTGCGCCGCGAACTCGTTGACCACGTCCATCGCCCGCAGGTCGGGCTCGTGGTGGGTCAGCCGCGCCGCGACCAGCGCGTAGATCGCCTCACGCAGCTCGATCGCGGCGGTCACGTCCTGCGGCCGGCTCCCCGGGTCGGTGTCGGCGACTCCCGACTCGCGGAACCACGCGTCGAGGTTGCGCGGTGAGCCGAGCTTCTCCAGGGGGTCGGCGTTGCGCCGGGTGCGCAGGGTCCCGACGAAGTCGAGTGCCGGGTTCCCGCAGGGGAAGGCGTGTTCCATTGCACCATTCTGGCAGGTGACGAAAAGGAACGCAAACAATCGCTAACCGGTAAAATTAATTTAACTGGAATGAGTGGGATAAATAAGTAACCGCATGACCGGTGACGAATACGCGTGCGAGAGTTTCGACATCGCCGCCGCGGCCCTGCGGAAACCGCGGTTCCAGGCCCCCGTCCGGAAAGGCCTCGCCTTCGAGAGATCCGACTGTCTCGCTGCTGCTCGTCCTGCGGAACCTGCTCGCCGTGCTGGGCGCGCTCACCGGCACCCGGATGCCCGGCTTCGGGCCGGGGGATTCGTCACCCGGGCGCTGACCGGTATGGCCGCCGTCGTCGAGCAGCTCGGCGACGACCTGGGCAACACCCGTCTCGAGCTGCCCAGCGCCAACACGCCGTACGCGGTGCTCAACCGCTGCCTCGGCGCCACGGCCTACTGGGCCGGTGAGGTCGTCTCCGGCCGCGCCGCCCACCGCGACCGCGACTGCGACCGCGACGCCGAGTTCACCGCCGCCGGCCCGGTCGCGCCGCTGCTCGACCGCGTGCGCAAGACCGTGCGGCAGCTCACGAAAGATGTGCCCCGCACGCGACCGTGCCCGCCGCGCCGGGCGGCCTCGGCGACCCGCTCGACGCCGGCGACGCGCTGCTGCAGTGCGCCGACCTCGTCCAGCACCACGGCCAGGTCGAAATCCTGCGCGACGTCCTGCTCGCGCAAGCCCCTATCCCCGCCTGACCCCCGAAGTTCTGTCGTGAAAGGACAGTTGTCATGACGGAAACCACCTACACCGCGGTCGTCACCGCCACCGGCGAGGGCTGCAACGGCGGGCGGGCCACCGCCGCCGACGGTTCGCTCGACGTCACCCTCGCGATCCCGAAGGAACTCGGCGGCATCGGCGGTGCGACCAGCCCCGAGCAGCTGCTCTGCGCCGGCTGGGCCTCGTGCTTCCTCGGCGTGGTGAAGATCGTTGCGGCGCAGGAGAAGGTGGCGCAGGAGAAGGTGGAGCTCGCCGACCTCGCCGTGGCCGCCGACATCACCCTGCACAACGAGTCGGCCGACTACCGGCTCAGCGCCGCCCTGCACCCCGAAGTGTCCGCGGTGGACCAGGCGGCCCGCCGAGGAGCTGGGCCACGCCGCGCACCGGATCTGCCCCTACTCGAAGGCGACCCCGGCAACGTCGAAGTCACCGTGGACCCACTGTCGCGACCGTCGCCTGAGGACGCACCCGGCCGACGAGGAGCACACCGTGATCTCCCGACGGGTGTTCGGGAAGGCCGCGGGGGCGGTCGTCGCCTCGCTCCCCGCCTGCTCCGTGGACGCTTCGGCCGCCCCGGCCGCGGCCTCCGGGTCGGCCCCGGTCCGCCCCGTGCGCACCGACCTGCTCGACCTCGCCTACCACGAGGCCGGCCCGGCCGGCCGCGACGTGGTGCTGCTCGGCCCCGGCCGGCCGTACAGCCCGCACGTCTACGCCGAGATCGCGCCCGCGCTGGCGCGCCGCGGTTTCCGCGTGCTGGTGCCGTACCTGCGCGGTCGCGGCGCCACCCGTTTCCGTGACGCCACGACGATGCGCCGGTCAGCAGGCGGCGCTCGGCGCCGATCTGATCGCGTTCCTCGACGCGCTCGGCGTCGAAGCGCGGTGTTCGGCGGTTACGACTGCGGGCACGCCGTCGCCGCGGCGCCGTGGCCGCGGCAGTGCCGTGCGCTGGTGTCGGTGAACAGCTACCTGATTCAGAACCTGGGACCCGGACGCGGCCGGCACCGAATCGGCGCACTGGTACTTCTACTTCTTCTTGACCGAGCGCGGCCGCACAGCGCTGACGCGTTCGCGGCGTGACCTGGTGGAACCCATGTGGTGCCGCGACGCGCCCCGGTGGCGCTTCACGAGTGCCGACCTCGACATCGCGGCCGCGGCGATGGACAATCCGGACTACGTGGACGTCGTCATCCACAACTACCGCGTGCGCCAGGGCGCGGCGCCGGGCGATCCTCGCTACGCCGGCCTCGAGGCGCGGCTGCCAGCGCGCAGCCACCGATCACGGTGCCGGCGGTGAGGCTCGGCGGGCTCGCCGACGGCAGCTTCCCGGCGACCGACCGCACGGCTCGGCGAACCACTTCACCGGCCCGCGCGTGCACCACCGCGTGCCCGGCGCGGGGCACAACCTGCCTCCGGAGAAGCCGCGCGCGTTCGTGAACGCCGTGCTCGAAGCGGTCCGGCTGTGACCCCGCTCGGCGGCGGGGCCCCGGCTTCCTGGGCATCCGCCGGATCAGGAGCAGTGATGCACCCCGCGAAGACGCCCGTCACCTCGCGCGGCCGCGCCAAGCACGTGATCGCGGTGCTGGTGGTGCCCGATTCCGTTGCGCTGGAGGTCACGGTGGTGCACCAGGTGTTCGGGCCGCGGATGGCGGTGATCGCCGAGCTGACCGGCGAGGCCGACAGCGTGTACGAGGTGGTGCTCTGCGGTGAGGAGCGTCGCCAGGTCTTGCCTTCGGGCGTGGACTTCGGGGAGCTCGCGCCGCTGGAGACGCTGCTGACGGCCGACACGGTGATGGTGCCGGGCGTCGAGGATCCGCTGGCGGAGCGGCCGCGGTCCGTGGTGAGGGCGTTGCGGGGCGCGGCGGCGGCGGGCGCGCGCATGGTGTCCTTCTGCGGCGGGGCGTTCCTGCTGGCGCGGGCCGGGCTGCTGGACGGGCGCCGGGCCACCACGCACTGGCTGTTCACCGAGGAGTTCCGCCGGGAGTTCCCGCAGGTAGAGCTGGAGCCCGGCTGTCTGTACGTGGACGACGGTCCGGTGCACACGTCGGGCGGGATCTTCTCGGCGACCGACCTCGCGTTGCACTTGCTGGCCGAGGATCGGGGCCAGGCCTATGCCGGCGACGTCGGGCGGTTGCTGGTGACGGCGCCGCGGCGCCCGGGCGGGCAGGCGCAGTTCGTGAAGGACTCGATCCGGATCGCGGGGCAGCCGGCGCTCGGGTCGTTCCTGCCGTGGCTGCGGGAGCACCTGCACGAGCCGCTGACGCTGGCCGGGCTGGCGTCGCAGGTGCACCTGAGCGAGCGGAGCCTGGTGCGGAAGTTCCGCCGGGCCACGGGGTTGACGGTGTTCGACTGGATCAACCGCGAGCGCGTGGCGGCCGCCAAGGTGCTGCTGGAGACGACGGACCACCGGATCTCGGAGATCGCCGCGATGGTGGGGTTCGGGTCCGCGGAGACGCTGCGTCGGCACTTCGAACGCCAGGTCGGCACCACGGCGGGCAGCTACCGGGCCACGTTTCGCGCCGCTCCGGCCGCTTCGTGACGAACCCGGTGCCGGGTGAGGCTGGCGGAATCCGAGCGATCTGCACGCTCCCCGCCGATCAGCGTCGAACAGCCGGGCCACGGTGGCCCGGACGAGGAAGAAAACCACGCCGGCGTACGGATTTTTCGTCGAGTTCGAAGCGAAGCCCGAGAAGGAGGGCGACCTGGTGCGGTTCCTGACCGACGCGAAGTCCCTTGTGGACGCCGAACCGGGCACCCCGGTGTGGTTCGGCTTCCGGCTCGGGCCGTCGTCGTTCCGGATCTTCGACGCGTTCGAGACGGAGGAGGACCGCGAAGCCCACCTCCAGGGCGAGGTGCGCAGGCAGCTCGAGCTGCGCGGCGAGGAGCTTTTCGCCGTGCCGCCGAAGATCACACCGGTGGGCCTGCCGGCCGCGAAGCTCGCGCCGCACTGACCCTGCCGGGACGCGGCCGCCGTGCGACGCTGGGGTCGTGCCTGAACCTCGAGAACCGGCCACCGCGTCGCCGCGTGACTTCGTCGGCTACGGCCGGTACCCGCCGCGCGTACGCTGGCCCGGCGATGCCAAGGTCGTGGTGAACGTCGTCGTCAACTACGAGGAGGGGGCCGAGTACTCGATCCCCGACGGCGACGGCCGCAACGACGGCTGGGGCGAATACGCGTACGAGGTGGGACCCGAGGTGCGTGACCTCGGCACCGAGACGCACTACGAGTTCGGCAGCCGGGTCGGCATCTGGCGGCTGGCGCGGATCTTCGACCGGTACTCGGTGCCGGTGAGCGTCGGCGCGTGCGCGGTGGCGCTGGAGCGCAACCCGGCCGTCGCGGAGTGGATCCGCGAACGCGGCCACGACGTGATCGGCCACGGCTACCGCTGGCTCGACTACGCGCGCATGTCCGTCGACGAGGAGCGCGACCACCTGCACCGCGCGATCGCGTCACTGGAGCGGACGACGGGGCAGCGGCCGCGCGGGTGGTACGTGCGGTCGTTCCCGAGTGAGCACACGCTCGACCTGCTCGTGGACGAGGGCGGGTTTCTCTACGATTCGGATCCGTGCAATGACGAGCTGCCGTACTTTTCGGAGCGCGGGCTGTTGATCGTGCCGTATTCCAAGGTGTACAACGACACGCGCTATCTGCTGAGCCCGACCTACGGCTCGCCGGCGCAGTTCTTCGAGAGCCTGCGGCTCGCGCTCGACTACCTGTGCGAGGAAGCCGACGACGGCTTCGGGGCGCGGATGATGACCGTGGGACTGCACCCGAGGTGGAGCGGTCAGGCGGGGCGCGCGGCGGCCGTGCGGGATTTCGTCCGGTACGCCACGGAGCAGCCGGGTGTCCGCTTCCTGCGGCGGCTCGACATCGCGCGGTGGTGGTCGGACCACCACCGCGAGTGGGCGCCGATCGGCCCGTGACTGTCCACAGTGGCCCTCGGTCGTTACGGTGTCGTCATGGTGGGTGACGCGAGGACTGTGTCGGTGCCGGTCGAGGGCGGCGCGCTGGCCGTGGAGGTGGTGGGCGCGGCCTCGGCGCCGGTGCTCGCCGTCCACGGGGTGACGAGCAACCGCCGGCTGTGGAACTGGCTGAGGGCCGAGGCACCGGACCTTTCGCTGGTCATGCCGGACCTGCGGGGGCGCGCGGGCAGCTTCGCGGTCGCCGGCCCGTCTTCGTTGCGGCAGCACGCTTCGGACCTGGTGCGGGTGCTCGACGCGCTGGGGCACCCGGTCGTCGACGTGTGCGGGATGTCGATGGGCGGGTTCGTCGCCGTGGAGCTGGCCACGCGCCGGCCGGACCGCGTGCGCGGGCTCGTGCTGGTCGACGGCGGGCTCCCCATGGCCGTGCCGCCGGGCCTCACGCCCGAGACGGTGCCCGCCGCGTTCGCGCCTCAGCTGGAGCGGGTCTCGCGGCGCTGGGCGGACGTCGACGAGTACCTGGCCTATTTCACGCGCACCAACCCGTTGCTCGACGCCGCCGACCCGCTCCTGCGCGACTGTCTCGACCACGACTTGTCCGAGGGCCGCGTGTACCTCAGCCGCGAAGCCGTACTGGCCGACGCGACCGACGTGTTCTTCGGCGAGTCGCGCTGGCGGGAGATCGCCGTGCCGACCGAGCTGGTGTGCGCGGAGTGGAGCTCGGGGACGGGCACACCGCCCGCGTACAGCGACGAAGTCCTTTCCGGTTTCCGCGCTGCCCTGCCCTCCCTGCGCCGCCCCCGGCGCATCACCGGCGCCGACCACGCGGCCACGATCATGACCCACTCGGGCGCTGCGGTCGTCGGTGCCGCGCTGCACGATCTGCTGGCCCGATAGAACCGTTCTTCGGTCGGGTGCGTCTCCTGCGCTTGACAATTATGACGTGTGTCATAACCTCCGGAGGTGGCCGATCCTTGGTTCTTCCCCTGCCAGTCACCCGACGTCCACCTCGCCGGCACCATCCTCGACGGCGTGCTCCGCGGCGCGGAAGCAGTGAAGACGCACGTCCGCGGCTACACCATCTTCGGCACCGGCACGTTCCACTTCGACGAACGCGGTGAGAGCGACGAGATCGTGGTGAACCACCGCTCGCTGGTGGCGGCGTTGGTCCTGGCGGGGCCGGCCGCGGGTGAGGTTGCGCCGGGGTTGGCGGTTTCCGCGGGCGAGCCGGGTTCGGCCGGTTTCGAGAGTGGTGCTGCGCCCGGTGACCCGCCCTCTGCGGGCGCGCACTGATCCGTTCCGCTGCCGCCTTCCTGAAAGGACTGCCCCGATGGCCCGCCTCCTCTTGACCGAGTTCGGCGACCCCGTCACCTCCGTCCGCCTCGACGACGCGCCGGCTCCGGCGCCCGGGCCGGACGACGTCGTGGTCGAGATGCTCGCCGCCCCGCTCAACCCCGCGGACTTCCTGCTGATGCGCGGCCTCTACGGCGTCCGCCCGGCGCTGCCCGCGCCCCTCGGCGCGGAGGGCTTGGGCCGGGTCGTGGCGGGCGATGCCGAACTGGTGGGCAAGCGCGTGCTGATCCTGCCGACCATGGAGCAGGGCCTGTGGGCGGACGAAGTGGTGCTCCCGCGGCGAAACGTGCTGCCGGTCCGGGAGGACGTCGACGTGCTCCAGCGGTCGATGCTCGCCGTCAACCCCGCCACGGCCTACCAGCTGCTCCGCCTGCACGGCCGGCTCGAGCCCGGTTCGTGGATCGCGCAGACAGCCGCGAACTCCGCCATGGGTCGCTACCTCATCACCCTGGCTCGGCGCGCCGGCCTGCGCACCTTGAACGTCGTCCGCCGCCCCGAGGCCGCCGCCGAAGTCCTCTCCGCGGGCGGCGACCAGGCCGTCGTCTCCGACCACAACCTCCGTGCCTCCCTCAAATCCGCCCTCGCCGGCGAGCGGCTGTCCCTGATCCTCGACGCCACCGGCGGCCCGGTCATCAAGGACCTCACCCGCGCCCTCGAAGACGGCGGCACCGTCGTCACCTACGCCTTCCCCGAAGGCGCCCCCCGGGTGTCCCCGGCCGACCTCGTGTTCCGCGGCATCACCCTCACGGGCTTCTGGCTGATGAACTGGCTGCGCACCGCCACGGCCGACGAGGTGACCACCTTGTACTCCGACTTGGCCGACCTGGTGGCCACCGGCGAGCTGACCGCACCGGTCGAGGCGACGTATCGGCTGGAGGACTACGAGGCAGCCTTCGCTCACTCCCTGACGCCTGGTCGGCGGGGCAAAGTCCTGTTCACCTTCGGGGGGTGAAGGCCGGCATCTCCATGCGCGCAAGAAGAAAGCCGCAAGTCCCGAAAGACCTGCGGCTTTCCCGAGCGGCAATCCTCAGTGCCCCACAGCCGCCCGCACCGACTCCTTCAGGGAGCCCAGCGTGGCGATCACCGCGGTCGGCTCGTAACCGCAGTGGGCCATGCAGTTGTCGCAGCGCGGGTCCTTGCCGCGGCCGAAGGCGTCCCAGTCGGTTTCCTCGATGAGTTCCTTGTAGGTCTTGGCGTAGCCGTCGTCGAGGAGGTAGCACGGGCGCTGCCAGCCGAGCAGCGAGTAGGACGGGATGCCCCACGGAGTGCACTCCAGGTCGCGCTTGCCTTCCAGGAAGTCGAGGAACACGGGCGAGTGGTTGAGGCGCCAGCGTTTGCGGTTGCCGCCGCCGAAGGCCTTCGCGAAGAGCTCGCGCGTCTGCTGCACGCCGAGCCAGTGTTCCTGGTCCGGTGCCTTCTCGTAGGCGTACGCCGGCGAGATCTGCATGTTGTCGACACCCAGGTCGTTGAGGTAGTCGAGCACGTCGACCACGTCCTGCGCTGTGTCCCCGTTGAAGAACGTCGTGTTCGTCATCACCCGGAAGCCCTTTTCCTTGGCGAGCTTGATCGCCTCGACGGCCGCGGCGAACCCGCCCTCCTTGCGCACCGACGTGTCGTGGCGCTCTTCGAGCCCGTCGATGTGCACCATCCACGCGAAGTTGGGGTGGGGCTTGAACTTGTGGATGTGCTTGTGCAGCAGTAGGGCGTTGGTGCAGAGGAACACGATCTTGCGGCGGTCGAGCAGCTGCCGCACGATCTCGTCGATCTTCGGGTGCATCAGCGGCTCACCCCCGGCGATGGACACCATCGGCGCGCCGCTCTCCTCGATGGCGCCCACGGCCTGCTCCACCGGCATCCGCTGCTTGAGCAGGGTGTGCGGTTGCTCGATCTTGCCGCAGCCGGCGCACTTGAGGTTGCAGGCGAACAGCGGCTCAAGCTCCACCAGCAGCGGGAACTTTTCCTTGCGCAGCAGCTTCTGCTTCATCAGATAACCGCCCAGTCGCACGGACTGACGCAACGGCATGGCCATGGCTCAGAGCACCTCCCGAGGTAGGGTGAAAGTGATTTCTTCCTCCGTCAGCCGGTTTTCGGCGACGGTGACCGGCCCGAGCCCGCCCAGGCCCGCCACGACCTCGTCCACGAGGTGCGGCGGCGCCGAAGCGCCCGCGGTGAGGCCGATCCGGCCTGCGCCCGCCAGGCGGCGCAGGTCGATGTCCGAAACTCCGTCGACCAGCACGGCCGGCGTGCCCTCGCGCTCCGCGACTTCCACGAGCCGGCGCGAGTTGGACGAGTTGGCCGAACCCACCACCAGCACGAGGTCGACCTCGCGCGCGATCGCCCGCAGCGCCTGCTGCCGGTTGGTGGTGGCGTAGCAGATGTCGTCCTTGCGCGGCGCGGACAACCCGGGGAACCGCTCGCGCAACACGGACGCGATCTCCTCGGCCTCGTCGAGCGCCAGCGTGGTCTGCATGGTGTACGAGACCCCGCCGGTGGCGGTCACGGTGCGGGCCGCCGCGACGTCCTCCACCACCACGACCGAACCGGGAGCCTCCCCGACGGTCCCTTCCACTTCTTCGTGCTCGGCGTGCCCGATGAGGAACACCGTGTCGCCGCGCCCGCTGTAGCGGCGCACCTCGTTGTGCACCTTCGTCACGAGCGGGCACGTCGCGTCGATCACCGACAGGCCGCGCTCCGCCGCGTCGCGCCGCACCGCCGGGGTCACGCCGTGCGCGGCGAACACGAGCGTCGCGCCCTGCGGCACTTCCTCGACCTCGTCGACGAACACCGCGCCGCGCTCCTGAAGTTGCCGCACCACGTGGGTGTTGTGCACGATCTGGCGCCGCACGTACACCGGCGCGCCGTGCTTGGCCAACGCCCGGTCCACGATGTCGATCGCCCGCTCCACGCCGGCACAGAATGATCGCGGGCTCGCCATCAGCAGCTGCCGCGGCCCCGTCGCCGCCGCCCACGCTGTGAGCGCGGGCACGGCCGCACGGAGGCTGCGCAGCCCGGCCAGGCCGTGGAAAACGGTGGCGGGCCGGGCCAGCGGCGCTCCGACGGTGTCCACTATGGAGCGTATGACGGCGAACGGCTGCCCGGACGCGGCCAGCCGGTGTGACTCCATGTCGACCGCCAGCGCACCCGAGGAGGCCAGCTCGCCGCGTTCCCGTTCCCCGACCACGTGGTCCACCCCGAGCACCGGTCCGAGGTGGACGGTCAACCCGAGCCGCCGCAACGCACCGGCCAGCAGCGCAGCGGTCGGCACCGCGACCACCCCGTCGGGCCCGCGCACCTCGTCGGCCACCACCACGTCACCCGGCCGCACGTGGGCAGCCAGCCCGCCGCCGATCCCGGCGACGAGTCGAGGTCCCTCGGGCATCCGGGCCGCGGTGGCCGCCGCCCGTCGCGGGCCCAGGCCCGTGCGCACCACCGGCAGGCCGGCCGCGCGCAAGGCGGCCCGCTCGATTCGCAGCGGCGCGCACAGCACGGCCGGTCTCACGAGTCGCTCCGCACGTACCGGCCCAGCGCCGACAGCGGGAACACCACGCGGTAGAGGTGATAGGACAAGTAGAAGTCGCCGGGGAAGCCGGTGCCGGTGTGGAAGTCCTCGTCCCAGCCACCGTCTTCGCGCTGTTGCTCGCACAGCCAGGCCACGCCCTGGGTCGTCGCGGCCGAGTCCCGCTCGCCGGCGGCGAGCAGCGCGAGCAGCGACCACGCCGTCTGCGACGGCGTCGACTCGCCGCGGCCCGACCACTTCCCCGGGTCGTCGTAGGAGCGCAGGTCCTCGCCCCACCCGCCGTCGGGGTTCTGGTGCTCGGTCAGGTACCGCACGGCGCGGCGGATCCGGACGTCGGACGCGGGCACGCCGGCGAGGACCAGCGCGGGCACGACCGCGCCCGTGCCGTAGACGTAGTTCGCGCCCCACCGGCCGAACCACGAACCGTCGGCCTCCTGGTTGTCCAGCAGCCACTTCACACCGCGGCGGCATTCGATCGTGTGCGCCTTGCCCTCGGCCGCGAGCATTTCCACGACGTGCGCGGTGACGTCCGCCGACGGCGGGTCGATCACGGCGCCGAAGTCGCAGAACGGCAGCTTCGTGGCGAGCACCTGCGTGTTGTCCGCGTCGAACGCGCCCCACCCGCCGTCGCTGGACTGCATGCCCTCGAGCCACTTCACGCTGCGGTCGATCGCCCCGCGGATGCGCAGGTGGTCCGGCCGGCCCATGCGCCGCAGCGCCAGCACGACCTCGGCGGTGTCGTCGGTGTCCGGGTAGCCGTCGTTGGCGAACTCGAACGCGAACCCGCCCGGCGCCAGTGTTGGGCGGCGCACCATCCAGTCGCCCGGCACGGTGATCTCCTCGCCCAGCATCCACTCCGTCGCGCGGACCAGTGTCTCGTCGCCGGGGGAGACGCCCGCGTCGAGCAGCGCGGTCATCGCGAGCGCCGTGTCCCACACCGGCGACTGGCAGGCTTCGAGCCGGCGCACCCAGCCCTGCTCGGTCTCCTCGCGGATGGTGAAGCTCTCGAGCCCTTCGAGGCCGGCCTTGAGCGCGGGGTGGTCGAGCGGGTAGCCGAGCAGGTGCAGCGCGAGGATCGAGTACACCCACGGCGGCTGGATGCCGCCCCACGAACCGTCGGATTCCTGACGCGCGAGGATCCACTCGGCGGCCTGGCGCATCGCGACCTTGCGCACCGGGTTGAACGGCAGCTTCGCATACGTGTGCAGTGCAGTGTCGAGGTTCTGGAACACCCCGTCCCACGTCCACGGCGCCGCGGACTTCTTCGGGCTCTTGCCGACGCGCAACTCGGCCACGTCGAACGGCAGCCGCCGCTTCGGCCGCAGCGTGCCGACGATCGTGAGCGGCACGATGGTCTGGCGCGCCCAGCACGCGAAGTCGTAGACGTTGAGCGGAAACCACGACGGGAGGAAGATCAACTCGGGTGGCAGGTTCGGCAGATCGTCCCACGACCACTGGCCGAACATCGCGAGCCAGATCCGCGTGAACACACGCGTGCTCTCCAGGCCGCCGTTCGCGCGGATCCAGCCGGCCGCCTCGACAAGCCACGGCGCGTCGGCCGGGTCACCCGCCAGCCGCAGGGCGACCCACGCCTCCACCGTGGTCGACAGGTCGGCCGGGCCGCCGGGGAAATTGGCCCACGTGCCGTCGTCGCGCTGCTGGGAACGGATCCAGCGCGCCGACTCGGCTTTCTGCTGCTCGGTGAGGATGCCGAGGAACTGGCGCAACAGCAGGTCTTCGGCGTCCATCGTGACGTTGGTGGCGAGCTCGCCCTTCCACCAGCCCGCCGCGTTCTGCTCACCGCGCAGGAACTCGACGCCGGCGGCGAGGGTTTCTTCCGGGGTACGCGATCGTTCGCGCGGAGCGTCCGAAGTGGACGTCCCGGGGACGGTCTGCGTCATTCACGCCTCCCTGTGGACGATGAAGCGGGCGATGCCGATGAGCTCTTCGCGCGGCCCGGTGGGAATCGTCGACAGCGCGCGCTCGGCCGCCTCGATGCGGCGGGCGGCCTCGGTCGTGGCCCACTCGCGGCCGCCGGCCGACTCCACGAGCGCGGCGACGCGCGCCAGCTCGGCCTCGTCGGCCGCGCTGCCGGTTTCCCCGCCCGCGAGCCACTCCGCGAGCTCCCGGCCCTTCGCGCCGCCGTGGGTGATCGCATAGGTGACAGGGAGCGACTTCTTGCGCGCCCGCAGGTCGGAGTACACGGGCTTGCCGGTCACGGCCGCGTCGCCCCAGATGCCGAGGACGTCGTCCACGAGCTGGAACGCGAGCCCCACTTCTTCGCCGAACACCGCGAGGGCGTCGACGGTCTCGGCGGGCGCGCCGGCGAGCACGGCGCCGATCGCGGCGCTGCAGGACAGCAGCGCGCCGGTCTTGCCGCCGGCCATGGTGACACACTCGGGCAGCGTGACGTCGTCACGCTGTTCGAACTGGACGTCGAGCACCTGGCCGTGGATGAGCCGGCGGGTGGTCTCCGACAGCAGCCGCGCGGCGGGGATCGCGTGCGGGGAACCGCTGTCCAGCACCACTTCCTGCGCGAGCGCGAGCATGGCGTCGCCGGTCAGGATGGCGGCCGGCGCGCCCCACAGCGCCCAGACGGTGGGGCGGTGGCGGCGTTCGGTGTCGCCGTCCATGAGGTCGTCGTGGACGAGCGAGAAGTTGTGCACCAGTTCGACGGCGACGGCTCCGGGCACGCCGGTCTCGGCGGACGCGCCGGCGGCCAGGGCCGAGAGCACCGCGAGCGCGGACCGCACGGCCTTGCCGCCGTTGCCGCTCACCGGCGTGCCGTCTGCGTCGGTCCACCCGAGGTGGTACGCGCTGAGGGCGCGGCTGGTCTCGTCCAGCCGGTCGACGGCCTCGCGCAGCGCCGGCTGCACGGTGTCACGGGTGCGGCCGAGTGCGGCCGGCACCGCAGAGGCCGCCTCGGCGGCGGGTCGCATGGTGGCGGTCATGCTCCGACTCCCTCCTTCTCCTCGTGCACGTTCTTCTCGAGAAGGGCGGTCGCCGCGGCCGCACCGCTGCGGGCAGCGCCCTCCATCGTCGCGGGCCAGCCGGTGGCGGTCCACGCCCCGGCCAGGTAGAGCCCGGCCGCGGACGTCTCCGCGGCAGGGCGCAGCGACGCCGTGCCCGGGCCGGGCCGGAACGTCGCGTGCCGTTCCCGGGTCACGAAGAAATCCACCACCTGCGCGTCGCGAGCTTCGGGCAGCAGCCCGGTGAGCTCCGGCAGCAGGCGCTCGCGCAACGTCGCGGTCGGCAGGTCGATCAGGTCGTCGGCGGCCGAGAGCGACATCGCGAGGTACTGCCCCGACTCGAGGCCCGACTGCCGCGTGCGGTCGAAGACCCATTGCACGTGCGTGCGCACGCCGGCCACGAACGGCTCGTCCAGCACGTGCCGGTCGAGCACCACGTGGACGTTCACGATCGGCGAGCTGCCCAGCCCGCCCGACCACCCGGGCGGCAACGGAATCGCGCCGCGCGGCGCGAGTTTCTCCGTGACGGGCGGGGGAGCGGCGAGCACGACCTGGCCGAACGTGGCCTCGCCGTCGTCGGTGCGCACGCGCCAGCCGCCGGCCGTCTCCTCGATGCCGCGCACCTTCGCGCCGGTCCGCACGTCGGCACCGGCCGTGGTCAACGCGTCGAGCGCCGCGTCTCCGTGCAGCTCGCGCAACGGCACGAGCGACCAGCCGATGTCGGCCGCGGCCGGGTCGGTGAGCAGACCCTCCTGGAACACCGTGGCGGCCAGGGAAAGCGACGCTTCGTCGGCCGTCGCGTTGAGCGTCGCGACCCCGACGAGGTCCCACAGCGCCTCGATCGCGGCCGCGCTCTGCCCGTGGCGGCGCAGCCATTCGCCGAACGACTGCCGGTCCGTGCGGTCGTCAGCCGGGTCCACGCGGCGCAATGCCAGCGCTGCCAACGCGAAGCGCGCGCGGTCGAGCGGGCGCAGCGGGTCGTAGCGAAGCAGGGACGCGGCCAGGTGCAGCGGCGCGGGCAGGTCGCCGCGGCGCAGCCACGTCGACTCCGTCGACCCCGGCGTGCGGATCGGGATCTCCAGGCGCGGCTGCAGCATCACACGGTCGGCGACGCCGAGGCGATCCAGCAGCGCGCGGTAGGCGGTGCAGCAGCGCAGGAACACGTGCTGGCCGTTGTCCACGTGCAGCTCGCCGCGCGTGAACGAGTGCGTGAGCCCGCCCAGGTGCGGCCGGGCCTCGAACAACGTCACCGGGCGCCCGGCGTCGGCGCAGTGCAGCGCGGTGGTGATGCCCGCGAGCCCGCCGCCGACGACCGCGACCTCGGCGGTCATCGGCCGATCCCCGTGAGCGCCCGAACCGCGACCACCGCCTTTTCCCGGCCGGACAGGGAGAGCCGGCGGTCGAACACGAGTGAAGGCTGCTGGTCGATGCGGTCGAGCAGCGTGCGGTAGATCCCGGACATCGCCGTGCAGCACGCGGCGCTGCGGCGGTCGAGCGAGGGCACGAGCTTCAGCCCGCGGGCGTACCAGTCTCGGGCGCGCGCGGCGCTGAAGTGGACCAGTGCGGTCAGCCCGCCGCCGTCGTCGGCCAATCGGCCGTCCTCGCCGACCTTGAGCTCCACTCCGAACTTGTCGAGGTCCTCCTTGGGCAGGTACACGCGTCCGTTGAGGAGGTCTTCGCGGATGTCGCGCAGGATGTTGGTCTGCTGCAACGCGATCCCGAGCTCGTCGGCATACGTCGGTGCCTCGGGCTCCGGCTTGCTTCCGAACACGCCGAGGCACAGTCGCCCGACCGAACCGGCGACGCAGCGGCAGTACTCCACGAGGTCCTCGAACCGCACGTATTCGCGGCCGGTCACGTCCATCTCCACGCCGTCGAGCAGCTCCTCGAACGCGCCGAGCGGGATCGGGTAGCGCCGGGCCGCGTCGGCGACCGCGACGTACACCGGGTCGGTGCTGGCGGACAGGTCGCCGAGCGACTTGCGGATGTCGGCCAGGCCCTGCAGCTTCGCCTCGGGCACGAGGTCGCCGTCGCCGATGTCGTCGACGATCCGGGCCAGTGCGTAGACCGCGCACAACGCCGAGCGCTTGTCGGGCGGCAATAGCCGGATCCCGTAGTAGAAGTTGCGCGCCTGCTCCTTGGTGACCAGCGCGCAGTGCTCGTACGCCTCTTCGACCGTGCTCATTCCGACCGCCTCCCCGTCCTGGGCTCGCCCACCTGCAGCCACACGAGCCACGCCAGCACATCCGCTTTGCCCGGCTTGGCCTGCGTGGCGAGCACGTCTCCGTTCGTCTTCCGCAGCGCGTCGACGGTCGCCAGCCCGCCGGCCACGAACCCGCTCACGGCCAGCCGGCCCCAGCCGCGCAAGAGCCCGACCAGACCAGCGCCGCTGCCCAGGAGGGCCGCGGCGCGGTCGATCTCGAAGCGCATCAGCTCTCTCAGCGGGCGCGACGCTCGTGCCGCGCCCAGTTCGTCCTCCGCGACCCCATACGCATCGAGATCCTCCTGCGGCAGGTAGATCCGCCCGTTGCCGTGGTCCTCGGCCACGTCCTGCCAGTGCTCCAGCAGCTGCAGCGCGGTGCACACGCGATCCGAGAGGTCTTCGGCCTCGGGGTCGTGCACGTCGAACAGCCGCAGCACGATCCGGCCCACCGGGTCGGCGGAGAGGCGACAGTATGCGCGCAGGTCCTCGTACGTCGCGTACCGCGTCACATGCTGGTCCTGCAGGTTGGCCTCGACCAGCCGGCGGAACGGTTCGAGCTCCACCCGCCCCGCGCGCATCGCCGGCACCAGGCCGCGGATCACGGGGTCGGTGGGTTCGGCGCCGTCGAAGGCGGCGGCGAGCTGGTCGCCGAACACATTCAGCAGCGCGATGCGGTCACCTTCGGCCTCGTCGCCGAGGTCGTCGATCGTGCGCGCGACGGCGTAGACGGCCTGCAGATCCGACCGCAGCCGCCGGGGCAGCACTCGGAGCGCGACCGGGAAGTTCTCCGCGTGCCGCTTCTCCCGCAGACCGTCCGTGTCCGCTGCGTGACCGCCAGGTGAAGTCGATCTCATTGAACACAGTCTGACTCGCACTTATGGGCGGCTTCTGCAACCGGAAGAAGAATTTTGCTGGCTTCGACTTGGCACGAGCGGACAAAGTGGGGTCAGGATAAGGCGAACCGACCCCGTAGACCTGCTACCTGCTACGGAAGGACAAGCTGCGGACATGGGATCAGACCAGGTGACCCGTCTGGGTGAGCTGGAGACCGTCGTGACCAGGCGACTCCCGGCCATTCTGAACGAGGTTCGTGATCAGCTCGTCGAGCAGCACCCCGATTACGCTGCGTTCCTGACCGAAGAGCTGGCGGAGATCGTGACGGCCAGCGCCGGGTTCGTGCGCCGGCTCATCAACCTCGCCGAAGAACCGGATGCGGACCTGCCCGAGCTCGGCTCGGGCGTCGAGCAAGTGGTGTTCGAGGAGATCGGGCGGACGCAGTACCGCCAGGGCCGGCGCGTGACGAGCCTGCTCTCGGCCTACCGCGTGGGCGCGCGGGTCGCGTGGCGCCACGTGTCGGAGGCCGCGCTCGACCTCGAGGTGCCCGCGGAGCTGTTCGCGTCGCTCGCCACCACGGTGTTCGCGCTGGTGGACCAGCTGTCGGAGTCTTCACTCAAGGGCTACCTGCAGGAGCAGTCCGACGCCGTGCGCATGCGCGAGCGGCTGCGCGACGAGCTGACCGAACTGCTGCTCTCCGACCGCGCGGACGGCGCGGCGGTACAGGCCGCGGCGGTGCGGGCGGAGTGGCGGCTGCCGCGTTCGGCCGCGGTGGTGCTGGTCGAGGACGAGAACCGGCTGGGCCGCGAGCTTGTGGCGCGGCTCGACGACACCTGCCTGCGGCTGCGCCGGCCAGGCCAGCTCGTGACGATCGTGCCGGACCCGGGCGGACCGGGCCGGCGCGCGTGGCTGGCCCGGGCGCTGCGCGGCGGCGGCGCCGTGGTCGGCGCGACCGTACCGGTCGACCGGCTGCCCGCGAGCCTGCGCATAGCCGAGGTGACGGCCCGGCTGCGCCGCGACCGCCTCCTGTCCGACGACCCCGTGTTCGCCGACGAGCACCTCGACGCGATCATCGTGCACCGCGACGACCGGCTGCTGGAGGTCCTGCGCAAGCGGTCGCTGGCCCCGCTGGACGACCTCAACGACTCCTCGCGCGAGCGCCTGCAGACCACGCTCCGCTCGTGGCTGCTGCACCTCGGCGACCGCAAGGCCGTGGCCGAGGACCTGCACATCCACCCGCAGACGGTGTCCTACCGACTCAGCCGCCTGCACGAGCTGTTCGGGCCCGCGCTCGACGACCCGGAGGCGCGGGCGACGTTGCTCCTGGCCCTGGCCTGGGGTCCCCCGGGAGGCCGGCCCGATCCGGAATGACGTGCCCCATGCCACACGGCGCGCCCGGAACAAGGGTTGCCCCCAGAATGGTTAGCAGGGCTAAGTTTGTTGCTGACGATGCCGGACTACGGAGACGCTTGGTCACATGACTCGGTGCGAGAGAGATGCCGTGCTCGCTCAGCGCGGGCAGCGGTCAGCTTTCGGCGCCGAACCGCGTCGCGAGCGCGCGGTACGCGCCGGGCACTGCGCCACGCAGCGCGACCGGCACGCGCAGCCAGCGGGGCACGTAGTAGTCGCCCGGCCGGCGCGTCGCGCGCACGACCGCGGCGGCCACACGCTGCGCGGACACCGGCCGTGGCGTCGTGCGGGTATAGGGCCGGCCGCGCCGCTCGAAGAACGCGGTGCGCACCACGCCGGGGACGACCACGCCGACCTCCACACCAGTGCCGTGCAGCTCGAAGCGGAGGCTGTCGGCGAACGCGTCGAGGCCGGACTTGGTGGCCGCGTACACGGCTTCGCCCGCCACGCCGGTGCGCCCGGCGATCGACGTCACGAACACGATCCGGCCGTGGCCCCGCGCCAGCATGCCGGGCAGCAACGCGCGGGTGAGCTCGAGCGGCGCCGTGAGGTTCACCGTGACCAGCCGCGTGAGAAGCTCGGGGGAGAGCTCGGGAAGGGGACCGGCCCAGCCGAGGCCCGCGTTGTTCACGAGCGTGTCGACGCCGCCGGTGACGGCCAGCGCGCGCTCGGCGAGCTTTCCGGCTGCTTCGGGGTCCATGAGGTCGGCTTCCAGGGCGGTGCCGCCGGTTTCCGCGGCGAGCGCGGCCAGGCGGTCGCGGTCGCGCCCGTGCAGCAGGACGTGGGTGCCGGCGGCGGCGAGCAGCCGCGCGGTTGCCTCGCCGATTCCCGAGGAAGCGCCGGTGACGAGCGCCGTGCCACCGCGGGGAGCGGGCATCAGACGGCGGTGAGCGCGGGCTTGCGCGACGCCATTCGCAGCACGATGCCCTCCGAGCGCAATGAGCGCCGGAACCACAGCAGCGAGCCGACGATCGCCAGCGCGACCAGGCTGTACGAGCCCGCGGTGCTGACCATGAGGAAGTTGCCGACGGTCGCCTTCGCGAGCATCACCAGCGTCACGGAACCGTTCACGGCGAACACCAGCGCCCACAGCACCGACACGCGCTGGAAGAAGCGCCGCATGCCGGGGTGGCCCGACAGCGTGTCCGGGAACGAGCAGAAGTCACCGGCCAGCCGTGCGAGCAACGGTTTGTTGAACGGCGCGGACACGAGGAACAGGCTGGCGATAACGAAGTTCTGTAGGGTCGGCTGCAGGAAATACAGGAACGCACTGCCGGTGGCCAGGCCCAATGCGGTCCTGGCGATCAGCAGCGCAGAGGTCAGCCACAGGACCGCGGCGACGGGCTTGCGCATCACCAGACGCGTCACGATGACGACGACCGACCAGCACAGCGCGGCGATGACCCCGCTGTCGAAGCTGACCAGAGTCAGGAGGAGGTAGAAGAGGCCGGCAGGCACGAGCGTGGACTCCAGCAGATGCCGACCCCCGCCCACGACCAGGTTGCGGAACGAGGGGAGGTCGATCGTCATGTGGTGTCGCATGCGGTTCAAGTACCTCCGGTGCGGGGTAGACCATCCCCCTCACGGCCCACGAATTTTTCAACAGCATAGGCACGGCGGATGGGAATGGTGTGAGGTGAGTATTCCATGAGTGTCACGGGGGTGTCGCTTTTCGTGGCCGTCCCCGCCGCAGTGCTGGGCGCGGCGTGCATGGGGATCGCCAGCGCCGCCCAGGCAAAGGCGGCCAAAGAGGTCGAGCCGACGAACCCGCTTGATCTCACGTTGTTCAGGCGCCTCGTCGGGCGACCATTGTGGCTCATCGGCATCGTGGCGACCGTACTGGGGCTCGTCCTGCAGCTCGCCGCGCTCGCGTTCGGCCCGTTGCTGCTGGTCCAGCCGCTGCTCATCACGTCGCTGATCTTCGCCGGGTTCGTGTTCGCGCGGCTCGAGCGACGAGGCCCCGACCGGGTGATGAGCGCCGGCTCGGCGTTGTGTGTGGCCGGGCTCGCGGTGTTCCTGCTGATCGCGCGTCCCAGCGGCAACCGCGACGTGCTCGTCACCGGGATCTCGCTGCTCCCGCTCGGTATCGCCCTGGCCGCGGTGACCATCGCGGGTCTCACGCTCGCCGCGCTGAGCCACTCGGGCTCCGGGCGCGTGCTCGGGCTCGCCGTGGCCACGGGCGTGCTTTACGGACTGACCGCCGGCCTGATGAAGGTCGTCGCCGGGCAGTTCCGTCAGGGCCTGGACGAACCGTTCAAGCACTGGACGCTCTACATCGTCTGCGTGGTGGGCCCGCTCGGGTTCCTGCTCAGCCAGAACACCTTCCAGCAGGGCCGCTACCTCACGCCGGCGCTGGCCGTGATCACGGCGCTCGACCCGCTCGTCGGTGTCGCGATCGGGCTGTCCTGGATGGGGGAGACCGCCAACGGCACGCCGTGGGGGCTCGCGGGGGAGGCGTTCGCCGGTGCCGTGATCGTGGTCGGGATCGCGATGCTCTCGACGCGCGCGGCGCACCTGGACGTGGCCGCGATCGAGGAAGAACACGAACACGCCGAGGCCGAGCCCGCCGGGTCGGACCCCGACGACGGGTACGGTCTGGCCGGATCCACCTGTTAGGAAACAGCTGGTGACCGCCGCTCGCGGCACCTCTGGCGAAGGGGGCGCGTTGGAGCGCGTGCTGATCGTCTCCGCGAACATGGGTGAAGGGCACAACGCCACCGGGCGGGCGCTGGAGGGCGCCGTGCGGGAGCGCTGGCCTGGCGCCGAGGTGAAGTGGCTCGACGCGCTCGACCAGTTGGGGCCGGGGTTCGGGGGCCTGTTCCGCCGCATCTACGTGGCCAACGTCGAGACCACCCCGTGGCTGTACGAGTTCTTCTACGGCGCCATCTGGCGCTTCGCGTGGTTCGCCGCGGCCTCGAAGCGCTTCACCGCCTCCTGGTGCGGACGGCGGCTCGCGAAACCGGTGGCGGACTTCGCGCCGGACCTCGTCCTGTCCACCTATCCGATGGGCACCGCCGGGCTGGCGTGGCTGCGCCGGCGGGGGAAGCTGAAGGCACCGATCGGCGCGTGGGTGTCGGACTTCGCGCCGCACCCGTTCTGGGTCTACGGCTCGGCCGACCTCACGATGGTGATGCACGAAGTCGCCGTGGACCTGGCGCGCCGCTGCGCGCCCTCGGCCGTGGTGGGTGTGTCGGCGCCGCCGGTGCGCGCCGAGTTCCGGCCCGGAGACCGCGCGGGCGCGCGGCAGCGGCTGGGATTGCCGCCGGAAGCGTTCGTGGCGCTGGTTTCGTGCGGCTCGCTCGGGTTCGGCGACGTCGAGGGCACGGTACGGGAGCTGCTCGCGGCCGGGCCCGAGGTGGCGCCCGTGGTGATCTGCGGCCGCAATGAAGCCCTGCAACGCCGGCTCGAACGGCTCGACGAACCGCGCCTGCGGGTCGTCGGCTGGACCGACCGGATGGCCGGCTACACGATCGCCTCGGACGTCGTGGTGACCAACGCCGGCGGCGCGACCGGGCTGGAAGCCCTGGCGTGCGGGCGGCCCGTGCTCATGCACCGGCCGATCGCCGCCCACGGCAAGGCCAACGCCCGGCTGATGGCCGATGCCGGTCTGGCGCTCGTGACAGAGAAGGACGGTGAGCTCACCGGCTCCGTTCGCACGTTGCTCGCCGAACCGGAGCGGCTCAAGGCGATGGCGGAGGCGGCCACCCGGCACTGCGATTCGGCCACGTCGCTCACGGCGGCACTCGAGTCGCTCGTGGACTCGCCGCTCAACCCGGCGCCGCAGCGGCTGCGGCCCGAAGACGCGTTGTTCCTCCACGTCGCGACCCCGCAGGTGCCGCAGCAGGTCGGCGCGGTGCTGATGCTCGACCCGAAGGCCGACGGCTCCCGCCCCTCGCACGCGGACGCCGTTCATCTGCTCTCCGCGACGCCCGGCCTGCGCGCACGGCTGCTGCCGGGCGGCGGCCTGTGGCGGGCGAAGTGGCAGGAGGATGCCGCGCGCACGGCCGACGGCATTCTCGGCGACGTCGAGCTGCCTGCGGGCAGCGAGCTCGAATCCTCGCTCACCGCGCAGATGGACGACTTCTTCTCCGAGCCAGTCTCCCCGGAGCACCCGGTGCGCGCGCGGCTCGTGACGGGCATCGAGGGGGAGCAGGGCGCGTTGCTCATCGCCCTGCACCACGCGGCGAGCGACGGCATCGCGGTGATCGGCGCCCTCGTCGGCCAGGCCCGCGGCAAACCGCCGCTGGACCCGCCGCCGGCACCGGTGCGCCGCAGCCGGCTGCGTGGGGCGGCCGACCGCGTCTCGGCCGCGGCGCGGAGACGCCCTGGGCGCAGGAAGGAAGCCGAAGAGCTGGCCCGCGGCATCTGGGCGCTCGCGCGGGCGGGCACGGCGCCGCGGGTGCCGTGGGAGACGCGGATCTCGGGGCCGCGGCGGCATTACGCGCGTGCACACCTGTCTGCGCCGCAGGTGCGGGCGGCCGCGCGCAAGGTCGGCGTGCCGACCACGGACTTCGTGCTCGCGCTTGTCGCGGAGGCTGTGCACCAGGAGCTGGGCGCGGCCGCGCCGGAGCGGGTGCGGGTGCTGATCCCGATGTCCATTCGCGACACCGGGACGTTCCGCCAGCTGGGCAACCACACAGGGGCCGCGAGCGTCGACCTGCCGACCGGGGCGATGTCGCTGGCCGAACGCGTGCGCGCGACGCGGGAGCTGCTGGCCGAGCAGGTGACCCGGGGCGCGCCCCGCGCGGGCAACGCCGTGGTGCGGGTGATCGGGATCCTGCCGCCGTGGCTGCACCGGCGCGTGGCGCGGCTGGTCTACCGCGGCACCTGGTTCAGCATGATCGCCTCGGTGCTCCCGGGCGCGCGCTCGCCGGTGGTGCTCAACGGTTCCCTCGTGCGCACCGTTTATCCCGTGCTGTCGCTGGCGCCGGACGTGCCGGTGGCGGTGGGCGTGATGACGTGGGCCGACCGGTTCACCGTATGCGTGACAGTGCCCGCCGGTCACGCCGCGCGAGGTGACCGGCTGGCGGGCACCGTGATCTCGGCTTTCGCCCAGTTGCAGTCCGAAGTGGACTGGCCTGTCAGGAGAAGTGCGTCGTCGGCCGGGGGATCTCCTGGCCGTCGACGAAGAGGTCGACCTTCTCGTTGTAGAAGCAGATCAGGTTGGCGATGGCGCTGAGCGAGCGCGTGGGGAAGTCGTAGGACCAGGCCAGGTCCTGGTGCAGCACGTCGCCGACGCGCACGGACCAGTAGCCGGTGGTGGTGCCCTTGTACGGGCACTCGGTGACGGTGCCGGTGGGCACGAGGTGGGAGAAGTCCACCTCGGTGCGGTTGAGGTAGTACCGCGTCGGCAGGCCGGTCTCGAACAGCAGCACCGGGGACGACGACTCCGCGAGCGTCCGGCCTTCCAGCGCGACGCGCACGTGCCGGGTGGAGCGGAGGGCGTCGACGCGCGCGTACGGGTTGCGCGGATGGACGAACACCTGCTCGTCCTCTTCGAACCACGCGTCGAGGGCGGCCCACTCGAACCGGACGTGGTCCGCGAGCCCGGAATCGGCGTCCTCACCGTAGAGGCGCGCGGCGGCGGTCTTCACCTCGTCGCCCGCCTTGAGGGTCTGGCGGCGCGCGGTGCCGCGCTTGAGGCGCTGCGGGTGGTTCTCGTCCACGAGCACGCCGGGTGTCACGTCGGCGACCGGGATGTAGTACTGCGGGTAGTACGGCCACTCCCACACGTACAACGCGCGGGTGGTGTCGAGCACCGTCTCGCCGCCGAGCACGGCGCGGACCCGCCGGGGCACGGGCTCGACGTGGTCGATCGGGGTGATCGCGTCCGGGTAGTCGCGCATCGGGATCTCCTCGGTTCGGCCGGGCCGTTTCCGGTGTGCCGGGCCCCGGCTGCGCTGAAAAAAAGGGCGCGGAAAAACGCGCGGCGCGCGGACGTGGGTCCGCGCGCCGTCGTGGTCAGGCCGTCGCCCGCTTGGGCAGCTTCCACCCGGGGCGGGGGAAGTGGCAGGTGTAGCCGTTCGGGTACTTCTGGAGGTAGTCCTGGTGCTCGGGCTCGGCTTCCCAGAAGTCGCCGGCCGGGGTGACCTCGGTGACGACCTTGCCGGGCCAGAGGCCGGAGGCCTCGACGTCGGCGATGGTGTCTTCGGCGACCTTCTTCTGCTCGTCGTTGGTGTAGAAGATCGCGGAGCGGTAGCTCAGGCCGATGTCGTTGCCCTGGCGGTTCTTCGTGGTCGGGTCGTGGACCTGGAAGAAGAACTCGAGCAGGTTCCGGAAGTCCGTCTGCGAGGGGTCGTAGAGGACCTCGATGGCCTCGGCGTGGGTGCCGTGGTTGCGGTAGGTGGCGTTGGGTGTGTCGCCGCCGCTGTAGCCGACGCGGGTCGACACGACGCCGGGCTGGTGGCGGAACAGCTCCTCCATGCCCCAGAAACATCCGCCGGCGAGGATTGCCTTTTCGGTCGTCACGTCGTCTCCTTACTTGTCGGTGTTGGCGGTGTCGTCGGTGAAGAGGGCACGGAACTCTCCATACCCCTCTTTCTCCAGGTCGTCGAGGTGGATGAACTTCAACGACGCGGAGTTGATGCAGTAGCGCAGGCCGCCCCGGTCGACCGGGCCGTCGTCGAAGACGTGGCCGAGGTGGCTGTCACCGTGCAGCGAACGGACCTCCGCCCGGATCATGCCGTGGCTGAAGTCGTTGCGCTCGACGACGCCTGCCTTCTGGATCGGCTTGGTGAAGCTCGGCCAACCGGAGTGGCTGTCGTACTTGTCCACGGAGGCGAACAGCGGCTCCCCGGACACGATGTCCACGTAGATGCCGGGCTCGTGGTTGTCCCAGTATTCGTTCGCGAACGCCCGCTCGGTCCCGTCCTGCTGGGTCACGCGGTACTGCTCCGGGGTCAGCTGGGACAGGGCTTCCGGGTTCTTGTTGTACTGGGTCTGCTGGGACACAGCTCTCCCTTCGCGGCCTCTCGGCTCGGGCTGGGGAACCAGGTGAAACGCACCTGGACGTGCAGTTATAAGGACACCGTACGGGCACTTTCTATTCCCTCGGACGGCCGATTGTGCCCCCGTCCGACTTCTGTAAGAAATCAGTCTCCGCCAGCAGGTCGAGCAGGGTCCGCAGAGCCCGTCCGGGGGCCTTTTCACCGTGGCTCACGACCGAGAGGGGCCATGTGAGCCCGGCGTCGTCGAGCGGCACCACGGCGGTGCCGGGAACGGTCAGCGGCACAAGGTCGGGGACCACGGTGACGCCAGCCCGGCGGCGACGTACAGGGGCATCACGCGGAGATCGGCGACCTCCACCGGGACCCGGCGCCCGACGCCGAGCGACTCGCAGGCCCGATCGATGGCGATCCGGTTGCCGAAGCCGCGCGGCGCGTCCACGAACCGCTCGCCGGTCAGGTCCCGCAATGAGATCGACGTGCGGCCGGCGAGCGGGTGCGCGGCCGGGAGCACGGCGAGGTAGGGGACCGTCACAATCGTGCGCACGGTCAGGCCCGGCAGCTCGCTCTCGGGCAAG
This sequence comes from Amycolatopsis sp. NPDC023774, assembly GCF_040639695.1. Taxonomy (NCBI): domain Bacteria; kingdom Bacillati; phylum Actinomycetota; class Actinomycetes; order Pseudonocardiales; family Pseudonocardiaceae; genus Amycolatopsis; species Amycolatopsis sp. NPDC023774. Next base: position 377,992 of record NZ_JBFAAJ010000002.1, on the reverse strand, counting down.
CCGAGCAGCGCTACGTCGAGCCGGCCGTGCCGCACGTCCTCGGCCAGGCCGGTCGAGCCCGTCACCGACACTGTGAGGTGCAGGTCGACCAGCGGGTGCCGGTCGTGGAACGCGCCGAGCAGCGCGGGCAGGTCGAAGGCGCCGACGCTGGTGAGCGTGCCCACCCGCAGGTTCCCGCGCACGCCGGCCGAGGCTTCCTGCACCACCTCGCGGGCGCGCTCCACGGCGTCGAGCGCGGCCTTCGCCTCCGGCAGGAACAACGCGCCCGCGGCCGACAGCGCAACCCGTCGGGTGGAACGGTCGAACAACGTCGTGCCCAGCTCGGTCTCCAGCATGCGGATCGTGGCGGACACCGTGGACTGGACGGCGAACAACCGCTGGGCCGCTCGCGTGAAGCTGAGCTCCTCGGCCACGGCCACGAAGTACTCGAGCTGACGGGTCTCCACGGCCTGAATTATCGCATCGAGCGATAACTGTCGCCAAGACTTTTCGTTGGACGGAATGAGTTGCCGGGGGGATGGTCGAAGGCACAAGGATCTTCCGGGGAAGGCAGCCATGCTCCACACCGTTTCGCCCGTCATCACCCGCCCGAAGCTCACCCACGACTGGGGCTTCCGCGTGATCGCCCTCGCGTTCGCCGCGTCGCTCGCGTTTTCGACCGTGCCGACGCCGCTGTACGCGATTTATCAGCACCAGGACGGGTTCCCGACGTTCGTTGTCCCCCTCGTCTTCGTCGCCTACGCCGTGGGCGTGCTGGCGAGCCTCTACCTCGCCGGCCACGTCAGCGACTGGCTGGGCCGGCGTCGCGTGATCGTCGTCGCCACACTCGCCGAAGCCTTGTCGGCCGCGCTGTTCCTGTCGTCACCGGAGGTGCCGGTGCTGCTGCTGGCCCGGCTGGTCAGCGGCGCCGGGATCGGCGCGCTCACCGCCGCGGCCACCGCGCACCTCTCGGAGCTGCGCGCCGTCGCGCGGCCCGGTGAACACGTCGGCCGCGCCGGGCTGATCGCAAGCGTGGTGAACCTCGGCGGGCTCGGCCTCGGCCCGCTCGTCGGCGGGTTCTTCGCCCAGTACGCGACGAGCCCGCTCACCACACCGTTCGCCGTGTTCCTGGCGGTGTTGCTCGCGGCCGCGATCGCCGTGGCGCTGGTGCCCGAGACCGTCGAGCCGTGGGACGAGCCGCCCGCGTACCGGCCGCAGCGGCTTTCGCTGCCGGCCGACGCGAAGCCGACGTTCTTCGGCGCGGCCATCGCGGTGTTCGCCTCGTTCGCGATCACGGGCCTGTTCGCGGCCCTGGCGCCGACGCTGCTGGCCCAGGGCCTGCACCGAAGCAGCCACCTGCTCGCCGGGATCGCCGCGGCGTCCCTGCTGGTCGCCGCGGCGCTCGGACAGATCGTTTTCGCGCGGCTCACGTCGCGCGCCAGCTGCGGCTCGGCTTCACGCTGATGGCCGTGGGACTCGTGGTTTTGCCGGTCGCGGCCCTGCTGCCTTCGCTGTGGCTGTTCTTCGCCGGCAGCCTGCTCGCCGGCACGGGCATGGGGCTCGGCTTCCGCGCGTCGGTGACCACGGTGGCCACGCTGGCCGGTCCGCGCTCGCGCGGCCAGGTGCTCGCGGCGCTGTTCCTCGCGGCCTACGCGGGCCTCGTCGTGCCGGTGCTCGCCGTCGGGCTGGCCCTGGTGTGGGTGTCGAGCCCGATGGCGCTGCTGGGCTTCTCCGTGGGCGAGCTCCTGCTGCTCGCGTGGTCGGCGAACCGCATCCTGCGGTCCGCTACCCGGCCGGTTCGAGCCGCCAGCTGAGCGTCACCGTGGTGCCATCCGGGCGCTGCAGGCACTCGCTTCCGTGCGCGAGGCCCTGCATCAACGGCAGGCCGCGGCCGCGCAGGCCGTTGGTCGGGCGGGGCGGCAGCCAGCGGCCGTAGTCGGTGACGACCACGGTGACGGTGCCGCCCACGCAGGTCGCGAGGACGTCGAGCACGCCGGGTTCCCGGCCCTCGTAGGCGTGTTCGGCGGAGTTGGCCATGGCCTCGTAGCTCGCCATCACCACGTCCTCCTGCTGCGTGGTGCTCATGCCGAGCCCCCCGACCCAGCCGGCGAGGGCGCGGCGCAGGCCGATCAACGGCTCCGGCGCGGCCGTGACGCGGCGGCGGAACTCGGGCGTGGTGCGATCCTCGGTCGCGCGCCCGGTCACGCCGCACCTCCGTCGCGGCGGCGCACGTGGATCAGGGCGATGTCGTCGTCGTGGCTGCCGCCGGTGAGGTCGTGGATCAGGCGGTCCCACGCGGTTCCCGCGTCGGGTCCGGCGCGCAGGCCGCCGAGCGCGGCGAGTAGCCCGCCGATGCCGAGGGTGAGGTCTCGCGTGCGGCTCTCGACGGGGCCGTCGGTGTAGAGCAAGAGGTCGGTCTCCGGCGGGAAAGCCACCTTTTCCTGCGGGAACTCGGCGCCGACGCCGAGCGGCTGGGCGAGCGCCTCGCCGATCTGCTCGGGCGTGCCGTCCGCGTGGACGAGCACAGCGGGCAGGTGCCCGGCGTTCGCGTACGTCAGCGAGTGGTCCGCGGGCTCGTGCACTGCGTAGAAACAGGTCACGAAGCTCGGCTCGGCGAACCGGCTGGTGAGCTGCGAGACGTTGCGCAGCACCTTCGAGGGTGGCAGTTCCAGCAGCGCGTACGAGCGGATCGCGGTGCGGACCTGGCCCATCACGGTGGCCGCGGTGACGCCGTGGCCGACCACGTCGCCGATCACGAACGCGGTGGCGCCGGAGCCCAGGCGGAGCACGTCGAACCAGTCGCCGCCCACCTTGCTGCCGGTCGCGGCGGGCAGGTACCGCGTGACGAGGTCGAGGCCGGGGATTCGCGGCGCGGCCGGCACCATGCTGCGGGAGAGCTCCGCGGCGAGGGTGCGCTCGCGTTCGAGCTGCGCGGTGAGCCGGCGGCCGATGGAGTGCAGGGCGTCGACGACGCCGGCCTCGGCGCGCAGCCGGCTGACGGTGCCGGTGAGCTCGGCCGTCGCGGCGTCGACCCCGGCCGCGGTCGGCGCGAGGCGAGCGCCTTCGGGATCGTCGGTGTGCAGCAGCACCGTGGCGTCCTCGTCGGCGACGACCACGGCGCCGGTCACGCGTTGAGACGGGACGAGCTCGGCCACGGTCGCGGCGTCGGGGACCACGACCCGGCCGCGGCCCCGGAAGTCCGCGGCGTCGAGCCGGCGGACCCGCACGGCCACGGGCCGGCCTTCGGCGTCGACGAACGCCTTGCGCACGGCCTCGGCCACGGGCCCGAGGCCGTCGGCCGCGGTCATGCGCCCTCCAGTGCGGCGGGCAGGGACAGGAACACAGCGAGCTCGTCCGTCAGCCGGGTCAGCTGCAGCGGCCGCAGCGTGAGCCGGCTGCTCGCGACCACGCGCACGTCGGCGGGTTCGGCCTGCCGGTGGGCCCACACGAGCACCGCCATCCCCGCCGACGCCAGGAAATCGACGGCGCTGAGGTCGATCACGAGCACCGGCGCCCCGGCGCGCGCGGCGCGGTCGACGAGCCGGCGCGGCTTTGGGGGCGAGCGCGAGGTCGAGGGCGCCGCTCACGGCCAGCACCGTGGCGGCGTCGCCCTCGCTCAGCGCGACGGCGCCGCCCGTGGTTTCCACCCGGCCCGCGTCGTCGGCGGGGGCACCGGACTCAACCATGCGCAAATAATGCCAAGCCCGCGTCCGTCGCGCCCGGCCGTACCCCGTTCGGTGCAATGCCGGGCCTTCTCGGGCCGCTGACCGGTTCGGTGACCGAATGATCAGGCGTCGTTCAACGCCCGGGCGAAGGCGGTGTGCACGCGCAGGTACTGGCGCAGCGGAAGGGCTTCGCCGGGCGTGGCGGAGGCCAGCCGGCGGGTGGCCCACGTGTTCCACGTGAGGTGCGCTTGGGCGATCGACAGCCGTGCGGCCGCGGCTACCTCGGTGGGGCTTTCACCGGCGAGGACGGCTTCGTGCATGAGAACGGGGCTGCTGCGCCGAACCCAGTCCTGCAGTGAAGCCATGGCCGCGAGGCGGTGCAGCTGCGAGCCCGCTTCCCGGGTGCCGGAGGTCGGGGCCGGAGCGGTCGTGTGCACGCCGGTGAGTTCTGGCGCGGTGGCCCCCGGCGCGCCGGGGGCCGGGGCGGGTGCGGCCGGGGCCGCACGCGGGAATTCGGGGCGTCCGGCGAGTTTCGCGGATGCCGTTTCGGTGATCTCGGGGGTGAGTGAGGTCGTCATGGCGATTCTCCCAGGTTGGGCGGTCAGCCACACCGCGATCGTGGCCGCGCCGGTCGGGACAGGCGGCGTCCCACGGCTACCCTCTCATCCTTTGGTCCAATCCTCGGTTCGGTGAGACCGTGATCTCACTCGTTCGGGCGCGATTCCCGTTGGGGCGCCTGACATCCCGGGACGCGCGAGCGCCGCCGGGCGATACCCGGCGGCGCTCGTTCACCCGCGTGTCAGTCCTTGTTCTTCAGCCCGTCGACGGCGTCCTTGACTTTCTCGCCGGCTTGCTTGAGGGCGCCCTTGGCCTGATCCGCTTTGCCTTCGGCTTGCCACTGCTCGTTTCCGGTGGCGTTTCCGAGTGCTTCTTTGGCGCGGCCCTTCAATTCATCGGCCTTGTTCTGCATTTTGTCGCTCACGACCGCTCCCTTCGCACCGGCCGGGGGTTACCCGTTTTCCGCCGGTTCAAACCAGTGGCTCGGTACCAGTGGCTCAGTACCAGTGCGCGCGGCCACCGACCTTGCGGCCGGTTCCGCCCAGGATGGCCAGGACCGCACCGATGACCAGCAGGACGATGCCGATCGTCCACAGGATCGAGATGCCGGTGATGAAACCGACGACGAGCAGGATGACTCCGAGCACGATCATGGATTCTCCAGCTGTTTCGTAATGGGGACCGATGGATTCTGAGTACCCGGCCGGTCGGTCCCGCAAACACTTTCGTGTCCGGTCCGGTGTGGACGTACCAGTGGTCTGATCCGAGGGCTGAAACGTCGGAACCGGTTCCGGGAAGTTCATTCGGTCACCGAAGGAATGTGCGCACAGGTGGGCGAAGCTGCGGTTTTGTACCGCCTTTGCCAGGCCCGACCAGGATGTGAAACCGCTTTGCGACCGGATGCGGGCGGCCTAGCTTTCGATCCCGGCAGATCGATTTCTCACCGAATGAGGGGGGCCGGTGCGTGGCCTCGGGTGAACTCGCGACGACCGCGCCGGTCGGGCTCGGCTGGCTCGCCGTGCGCATCGGCGAACGCACGGCGCGCGGCATCGCGGGCGCCGTGTCGGGCCTGATCCGTGACGGCGAGGTGCAGCCCGGCACGCGGCTGCCGACCGTGCGTGCGCTCGCGGCCGAGCTGTCGGTGAGTCCCACGACGATCGCGGAGGCGTGGGCGCAGCTGCGCTCGGCCGGGCTGATCGGCACCGGCCGCCGGCGCGGCACGACCGTGCTGGCGCCGCCCGCCGGGCTCCCGCCCGCGCGGATGTTCCCGGGCTGGCAGTCGGTGGACGTGGAGCACGGCTCACCCGATCCCGCGCTGCTGCCGCCGCTGGAGGACGCCGTGGCCGCCGGGGTGCGGTCGGAACGGCCCGCGGTGAAGGAACCGATCAGCTCCCGGCTGCGGGCCGCGGTGAAGCCGGAGTGGCCATTCGCGGCGGAAGCCTGGACGGTCGCCGCCGGTGGCCAGGAAGGCGTGGCGCTCGCGTGCCGGGCGGTGGCGCGGCCCGGCGACGTGGTCGCGGTCGAGGAACCGACGGCGCACTGGTTGCTGCGGCACTTGCGCGCGGCACGCATCCACGCGGTTCCGGTTGGCTGCGACGAAACCGGCCCGCGTGCCGACGCGCTGGAGGCGGCGCTGGCGCACCGGCCCGTCGCCTTCGTCTACCAGCCACGCGCCCAGAACCCGCCGGGCCACACCGTGTCCGCCGCGCGTGTCGCCGAGCTCGCCGCCGTGCTCACGCGCACCGACACGGCCGTGATCGAGGCCGACGACTTCGGCCCGCTCGCCGCCTCGGCGGGGCGAGCCTGAGCACGCACCTGCCCGGACAGGTGCTGCTGGTGCGGTCGTACTGCACCGCGTTCGGCACCGAGTTGCGCAGCTGCGTGCTCGGCGGCTCGGCCGCTCTGGTGGAGCGGGTGCGCGCACAGCGGGCGTTCGGCACGGCGTGGTCCAGCCGGGTGCTCCAGGACGCGCAGGCGTTCCTGCTCACCGACCCCACGACGGAAGCGCTGGTCCATCGGGCGCGCCGGCGCTACGCGGGACGACGGACGGTGCTCTCGGAGGCCCTGCGCGGCCACGGGCTCGACCCGACCGCGGGCGACGGGCTCACGCTGTGGGTGCCAGTGTCGGAGGAGACCCGCACCTTGGTCACGCTGGCCGCGCACGGCGTCTCCGTCGGCGCCGGCAGCCGGTGTTTCACCGGCCGTTCCGGCGCGCCGCACATCCGCGTCGCCGTCGGCCAGCTCCCCGACGACCCGGCCCCGGTCGCCGACCTGGCCGGGATGATCGCGCGGGCGGCCGACGTCCGGTCCCGCCGCAGCGCCTGAGCCGTCAGACGGCCTCGAAGTGCTCGACCCGCGGCGGCGCGGCGAGGTAGGGCCTGAGCAACGCGCCGTACGCGGCGTAGCGGTCGGTGCCCCGGAAATGCTCCAGGCGGTGCTGCTTCGACTCCCATTCGACGACGCCGACGAAGCGGTCCGGGCTCTCCTCGCTGCGCATCATCCGCGCACTGCGGCAGCCGGGCGTGGTCGCGAGCAGCTCGTGGGCTTTCGCGTACGCGGCGGCGAATGCGTCCCCGGCGTCCGGTTTCACGTCGACGATCGCGATTTCGGTGATCATCCCTGTCGTTCTACTCCGGACTCGGGAACACCGCGCGGTCCGCGAGCGCCGTCAGCGCCGCTCCACCCACGGGAACGACATCGGCGTGGGGGGCGCGCCTTCGTCGTGCGGCCCGGCCTGATCACCGGCCCCGGCGACGGCAGCGACCGCTTCGGCTACTGGCCCGGCCGCTTCGCCCGCGGCGGCCGAGTGCTCGTGCTCGCCTCCGACCGGCTCGCGCAGTACATCGACGTACGCGACCTCGCGGCCTGGATCGTCACCGCGTCCGAGACGGGGCTGGGCGGCACGTTCGACGGGATCGGCCCCGCGGTGGGGCTGACGTAGGACAGACACACTTCCCTTTCCGGTGCCTCCTCCGCACTTCTGTAGAAGATGTGGGCCCGCGCGAAAAGGGTCGTTCGTACCACGGCTTCATGGTCGACCGGGCAATGGCGACACGGACATGACGAATCTCGCTCACCATGTCAAGTGACGTTCACGAGACGGACGCCACCACGGCCGGGTGGTGATCCTGTTGGCCACGTGGCAACCGGCGCTAGCATCGGCTACCCCGCGGAGCACGGCGGACGGACCGCCGAGCCGAGCGGTCTCGGTGCCGGTGTCCGCGCACCTCTGGGGTCGGTGATGGGACTGTTCGCGACGGTGGCCGCAGGTCTGCCGCTGGCAGGCGGGCCGCTCGCGGCCGCGCTGCTCGTGCTGCGCCGCCGCCCTGCCGTGCGCACAGCGCGCGCCGTCCGCACGCAGGCGCGGCTCGCGGAGGAGCTGCTCGCCGTCGCCGAGGTCCTGCCGCGCGTGCGGCCGGTGCCCGTGCCGCGCACCGCGGCGAACCGGGCCGCCGGCGAACCCGCGCCGGCCGTCGAACCCGCGCCGGCCGTCGGACCCGGGCCGGCCGTCGGACCCGGGCCGGCCGTCGGCTCGTGCCGGCCGTGTCGCGCGGCCGCCGTGCCCCAGCCCCGGCGGCCACCGGCCCCGGTCGAACCCGAACCCGCGGCACCGGCCTGCGCCGCCTGCACCCGCTAGCACCTCACGCCACGAACGGGGCCCCGAACCGCGCCGGCACGCCCGGCGAATACAGCACGCTCACCGGTTCGCCCGCCACCGCGACCCCGCCCAGCTCCACCAGGTTGTCGCCAGCTCCAGCAGCGACGCCCGGTGCAGCGGCCACTCGGGGTGGTCGTTGGGCACGTACAACGTCCGCCCATGCCACGGCACGTGCAGCCCCCACCGCGCGGTCAGGAACGTCGCCAGCTCCGACGCCCGCTCGATCCGCGCACCGACCCGCACCACCAGCCGGCTCGCGCCGGGCCCGGACCGGCGCCGGCACTCGTAGGCGAGCACGTCGCCGTCGCGGCGAAGGCTCATCGACGACCACCGGTAGGGCAGCGAGAACGCGAGCCGTCCCACCAGCGCGGGCATGAGCCGGGCGGCGTCGAGCGAGCGGAACACGACACCCCGGCGCCCGGCGGCGTCCACGGAGTACAGCCGGACGTTCGTCTCGCAGAAGCTCCCGAAGTATGGCACCGCGGACGCGCCCAGCGGCCGCACCCGATCCATTCGGAACGACACGAGCCCGACGTACGTCACGCCGCCGGCCGTGTCCGGCCGCGTGCCCTCGGGCAGCAGCGGCGCGACGGTCGCCGGGTCCACCGGCCAGCGCGCGAACACGAGGTCACGCCACCACTGCGCGAGCACGCCGCGCGCCACCAGCCGGGGCGACACGACGGTGATCGGCTCCACGAACCCCACCGTACCCGTCCGAAGTGGACGGACGCCCGACGGCGTGACCCCGGCCACTGCGCCCCGGGACTTTTCCGTGGCCTCCCACTGTTACATCTGCTGCGGAAGCCGGACGAACCCGGTGACCGCCACGAGCAGGAAGGGGTGAGAACCGATGGCGAAGAGCGTTTTGCGCCCGGTGATCAAGCTGCGTTCCACCGCTGGCACGGGCTACACGTATGTGGTGACCAAGAACCGCCGCAACGACCCGGACCGGATGGTCCTGCGCAAGTACGACCCGGTCGTCCGCGAGCACGTGGACTTCCGCGAAGAGCGCTGACACCGAGCAACGACCAGGGCTGAGGGTGGTCACCACGACCACCCTCAGCCCTTTTTCCCGGCCACGGTCCGGGAAGTCAGCCGCAGTGCCCCAGCGGCGCGTCGAATTTCACGGTGCCGGCGGAGCCGCCCCACGTCACGCACTTGCCGGCCGCCGAAGCCGTGACCGGCCCGGCGAACCAGGAGTACGACCCGGAGTCCGTCTGCTTCGTGCCGCCCTGCACCTGCAGGTACGCGGTGGTCTGCGACGGCGTGCCCGCGCCGGAGTTCTTCATCGTGCTCACGCAGTTCTTGCCGGTGGCCGCGTTGTAGGACAGGTACACCGTGCCCGCGGTGCCGAGCGAGCCCTGGTCGATCACGCCGTAGCCCGAGCCGCACGCCGGCGCGCCCAGGTCCGCGTCGGTGAACTTCGCCCAGCGGATCGCCGCGCTGGAGTCGCCCTGCGGACCGCCCTCGAACAGCACGCCGGCCGCGCCGGTGCCGAGCGAGACGAGGTCCGAATACGCCGCGTCCTGGCTCCAAACCAGGAACCCGTCGGTGTCACCTTGCCAGCTGCCGCCCTCGTCGAAGGACGAGCGGATGCGCAGCGCGTGCCGGTGGTCGCACACCGACGGGCCTGCGAAGATCAGCCGCGTGTACGCGCCGCCGGTGTCCGTCGTGCTCATCGCGAGTGTGGAGCCCTGCACGTCGGGTGTCTTCGTGAGGCCCGGCTCGGTCACGAACTTCTGGCCGAACGTCTGCCCGCCGTCGGAGCTGATCGCGTACGCCCGCTCGACGGTGGAACACATCGTGCCGGCGTTGTTGCGCGCCGAGGCGTAGATCTTGCCGTCGGGCAGCTCGGTGAGGTTGATCTCCTGCGGGTTGAGCGCGGCGTTGTTCGTGCTCGCGTCGTGGGCGCCGAGGTGCCAGGTCGATCCGCGGTCGTCGCTGTAGACGATCGCGCCGGTGTCGGGCGCCGAGCTGTTGACCTGGTAGCTCATGCCGGCGACCAGACGGCCCTTGTGGGCCCCGCGCGTGAGCACCGAAGCGTGCGCCGGACCGGTCGCGAGCCAGCCCGGCGCCTCCGCGAAGCCGAGCTGCGTGGTGAGCACCTGCGGCGCGGCCCACGTGGAGCCGTTGTCCTTGCTGACGCTCACGCGCGGAACGCGGCCGCACGCGGCGTGGGGGGCGACGCACTGCATCACCGAGAGCAGCACCACGCGGCCGTCGGGCTCGTCCGCGGTCGGCGGCACGACGACGGGCGTGGGGTTGCCCTTCACGTCGCCGAAGCCCTGGATCACGATCTGCGGCGGGCCCCACGTGGAGCTGCCCTTGGCCTGGCGCTTCACGACCAGGTCGATGTCGCCGGTGTCGGCGCAGCTGTTCTTGCGCCCTTCGGCGAAGGCGAGCAGGTCACCGTTGTTGGCCTTGACGATGGCGGGAATGCGGAAGCACGAGTAGCCGGCTGTCCCGGCCTGGTACACCACCGTGCTGGCCGCGTCGGCCGACGCGGCGGAAGTCGCGCCCGGCACCACGGCCGCCGCGGCGAACGCCGTCGCCCCGGCCAGCGCCGTGAGCAGTCCTCGCGCGACACGTCTCAGATTCACTGGAGGTCTCCGTCCTGGGGGCCGTCCCTCGCGATCGGGGCGGCTGCCGAAAGTGCTCCCAGGCTCCGGCGCGGTCGTACACGCGGCGTACAACCGCACGCACAATCGCTTTTGTACCAAGGAGAACTGGTTTCCCGGCAGTGACCTGACCGCGATCATCCCACGTCCTACCTACGGGACCGGTGTCCTGTCCGCAGGGCGCTCTCGCGGACCCGCGCTGTAGCGGGCGCTACGCTCAAGAGGAGACGTGCCCGCAACCGGTGAGCGAGGGAGGAACCGGTGAGCGAACCCGGTGCTTCCGTCGGCGTCCGGTTCGAGCTGCTGGGACCGCTGCGCGCCTGGCGCGGTGGCCACGAGCTCGCGATCGGGTCGCCGGCGCAGAACCTGCTGCTGGCGGTGCTGCTCGCGCGCGCCGGCCAGCCGACCGGGGTCGACGAGCTCGTCGGCTTGCTGTGGGACGACCAGCCGCCGGCCAGCGCTGTGAACGTGATCCAGCGCTACGTCGGCGCGCTTCGCCGGCTCGTCGAGCCCGCTCTGCCCGCGCGGTCGCCCGGCCACTGGCTCGTGCGCCACCCCGGCGGCTACGGCCTGCAGGTCGACGCCGCCTCCTCCGATCTCGTCGAGTTCCGCACCCGCGTGCAACGGGCGCGCCGCGCGGAGAACGCCGACGACGCCCTCGCCGAGTTCAACGCCGCGCTCGCGCTGTGGCGCGGCCCGTGCGCGGCCGGGCTGATGATGCCCGGGCGCGCCCGCGCGCTGCTGGCGGGAATCGACCAGGAGGGCCTGGCCACGGTCGTCGAGGCCGCCGACGTCGCCCACGCGGCCGGGCGCCCGCTGCAGCCGTTGCTGCTGCACTTGGAGCGGGCCGTGAAAGCCGATCCCTTCAACGAGACCGTGCACGCCCGGCTCATGCTCGCGCTCGACTCGGTCGGGCGCCGCGCCGCGGCGCTCGAGGTGTACCGGGAGATCCGCAAACGGCTGGTCGACGAGCTCGGCGTCGAGCCCGGCGCGGAGCTCACGCGCATGCAGCACGATGTGCTGGCGCAGCAGTCCGAGGAAGTGCCCGCGGTCCGCGCGCCGCAGGCCCGTCCCGTGGTGCGCCCGGCGCAGCTGCCGCCGGACCTGCCGACGTTCACCGGTCGCCGCGACCAGCTCACCAGGCTCGCCGCGTTGTTCGACTGCGCCGCCGAGCGCCGGCGCGTGACCGTCGCGGTGATCGACGGGCTGGCCGGCACCGGCAAGACCTCGCTGGCCATCCACCTCGCGCACCAGGTCGCCGACCGCTTCCCCGACGGGCAGCTCTACGTCAACATGCGCGGCTTCGACCCCACGGGCGCCGCCGTGGACCCCGCCGACGCGCTGCGTGGTTTCCTCGACGTGCTCGGCATCGAGGCCACGCAGGCGCCCTCGGGCCTCGACGCGCGCAGCGGCCTCTACCGCAGCCTGCTCGCCGGGCGGCAGATGCTCGTGGTGCTCGACAACGTGCGCGACTCCGAGCAGGTCCGTCCGCTGTTGCCCGGCAGCGCGGGCTCGGCCGTGATCGTGACCAGCCGCAACCGCCTGAGCGCCCTGGTCGCCACCGAGGACGCCGACCTGCTGACGCTCGACACGCTCTCGTCGTCGGAAGCCCGCGAGACGCTCGTGCGCCGGCTCGGCGAGGAGAAGGTGTCGGCCGAGCCGGACGCCGTGGAGGAGATCATCGAACTGTGCGGCCGGCTGCCGCTCGCGTTGGCGATCGTCGCCGCGCGCGCCCGGACGCACCCGCAGTTCTCGCTCGCCGACATCACCGCGAAGCTGCGCGCCACGCAGGGGACGCTGGAGGCCTTCCGCGGCGACAGCGCGGGTGACGTGCGCACGGTGTTCTCGTGGTCCTACCGGGTGCTCGAACCGGGTGCGGCACGGCTGTTCCGGCTCCTGTCGCTGCACCGCGGCGCCGACCTCTCGACCGCCGCGGCCGCGAGCCTCGCCGGCGTGCCCCTGCCGCAGGCACAGGACCTGCTCGACGAGCTGACGCGCATCCGCTACCTCAGCGAACACCGCCCGGGGCGCTACCTCGCCCACGACCTCGTGCGCTCATACGCGATGGAGCTGCGTGAGCAGACCGACCCGGCCGACGAACAGGCCGACGCCCTCGCGCGGCTGGTGAACCACTACCTGTGCAGCACCCACAGCGCGTACCTCGCGCTGAACCCGCACCAGCTCCCGATCGAGCCGCCGGTGCTCGAGCCGGGCGTGACCGCCGACCTCGCGCGTGGCTACGGCGAGGCGATGGCGTGGTTCGAGGCCGAGCTGCCCGCGTTGACGCTGCTGATCCGGCAGATCGCCGGCGTGCCGCGGCTGGCCGGGAACGTGTGGAAGCTGGTGCTGAGCCTGCAGCCGTACTACCAGCGCAGCGCGCTCTACCACGACTGGCTCACGCAGGCGGAGCTCGCGTTGCGCGTCGCCGCCGGCAGCGGCGACCTGGTGGCGCAGGCCAATGTGCACCGCAGCCTCGCGGGCGCCTACCACTTCGTCGAGCGCTACGACGAAGCGCTGGAGCACCTCAACCGCACCGCGGAGCTGTTCGAACAGCTCGGTCTCGCGGCCGACCAGGCCTACGTGCACAGCAACTTCGGCACGGTGTTCGCCAAGCTGGGCCGGTTCAACGCGGCCCTGGAACACCACGAGCGCGCCTTCGAGCTGTACCGGGCAAGCGGCAACGTGAAGGGCGAGGCCATCGGACTCGAGGGCATCGGCCGCTGCCTCAGCGAGATGGGCGGCAACGCCGAGGCCGTGCCACTGATCCTGCGGGCGATGAAGCTCTACGAGGACATCGGCGACCGCAACGGCGAGGGCAACTGCTGGAGCACCCTGGCCACCGCGTACGGCTCCCTCGGCCACCTCGACCAGGCGATCGACGCGTGGCGCCGCGCCGTGACCTACTACCGTGAGCTGGGGAACCGCTCCGACGAGTCCGACTCCCTCGTGGCGCTCGGTGACGCGCTCCGCGAGGCGGGCGACCCGGAAGGCGCCGAGAAGGCGTGGCGCGAGGCGCTCCACGTGCTCGAGGCGTTCGGCATGCCCGCCGCCGACAACGTGCGCCTGCGGCTCGGCGACCCGGGTTTCCGGGTGGCGTCCTCCGGCTCGTGACCGGTCAGATCAGGCCTTCGCGGATCGCGTAGGCCACCGCGTGGGCGCGGTTGCGCAGTTCCAGCCGGACGGTCATCTTGCTGATGATGTTCTTCACCGTGCGCTCGCTGTAACCCAGCTGGTTGGCCACTTCGCCGGCCGACAGCCCGTCGGCGAGGAAACGCAGGATGTCGGTCTCGCGGCGGTCGAGGCGGTTCTGCCGGGCCGCCGCGTGGGTCAGCCGGCGCACCTGCGTGGTCAGCCGCTCGGCCGGGTCCGCCGGGTGCGCGCCGGCCGCGTCGAGCACGGCCTGGGTCACGGCCTCGCTGCGGCTGGTCGTCTTGTCCAGGATCGTGACCACGCGGTGCTGGGCGAGCTCGGCGATCGGCAGGTCGTCGAGGCGGCCGATGACCAGCACGGACGGGATGTCGAGCGTTGCGGCGACCCGTTCGAGGATGTCGCGCGTGCGCGGCGTGAACCGGTCGGTGACCACGAGCGAGACCTCGGCGCCCATCGGGCGCGTGCGATCCACCACGGCTACGTCGGGGGTCCCGTCGAAGTAGCTTTCCAGGCACGCGCGTGTGAGCGCGTCGGAGACCGAGAGCAGGGTACGCACGGTTCCGGTCCGCAGGGTCTGGTTCATGCTGCCAGCATGCGCGAGTGGACTGATCAACTACTCCGGGCGCGTTCAGTCGTCGTTCAGTGGCCGTGCGGAGCACCCTGCGGCGGTGGCCGTTCGGTCACGCGTGCGGGAAAGCGCTCGACTCCCCGGCGGTGATCGAGTTTGATGCGGGCAGGGGGCAGGTGGGTCCTTCCGAGGACCCCGGACGACGAGCTGGTGCGAACACGATGGACGACGTTTTGGCCGAGGTGGCCGAGCTGGGGCTGACCGCGAAGCTGACTCCCGTGGCGGGCGGGATCGCCGCCGTGTGGCGCTGTGACCTGCTACGTGACGGCGTGGCGCTCTCCGCCGGGCCGGGTTACGGCGCGGGTGCCACCGCGGAACGCGACGCCGTGCTCGACGCCCTGACCCGCCACTTCGGCGGTGCCGCCTGGCTGCGCCCGGCCGACGTGCGCGCGGTGCCGGCGCCGGAGCTGGCGACGGGCCCACTGGCCGCCGACGAGACCGTGTGCTCCCTCGCCCGCTACACCGACCTGCCCGTCGGCACGCTCGCGTACCGGAAGTTGCTGCCCACCGGCCTCGGCGCGGTCGCCGCCGTACCGGCCGTGCTCGCGATCACCGACTACGGCCGTGCCGGGCACCTGCTGCTGCGCCACTCCGTGGGTGACGTCGTGGATTACGACGCGCTCGGCACCCGACCGGCCGCCGCCTCGTGGGGCGCCGCGACGACCAGCGCCGAGGCGACCGTGCGCGCGCTGATCGGGCTGCTCGACCACAACGCCCACGAGTCGATGCTCGCCGGCGCCCGCCCGGCGCTGCTCGACCCGGCCGGCCTGCCCCCGGACCTGGCCGCCCTCCTCGCCTCCGCGTCGCTCGCCGCGGGCGGGCCCGTGCGCGTCGCCGACCTCACGCGGCAGCTCGGCGTGCCCGCCTACCTGGCCGGCGACCGCGCCGCCTGGGGAGCCGGCGTGTCGTTCAGCCGGCGCTGCGCCCTGACCGACGCGTTGACGAACCTGCTGCGCCGCCGCGCCGCGACCCCCACCGCCCGGTATCCGACCCTGACCGAGGCCGCGGAATCCGTGCCGTTCCGGGAGAACAACCTCTCCGGCACGGCGCCGGAGCTGCTGGCCGAGCTCCTGGACAGCCTCGCCGCGCGGGACCTGACGGCCTACCTGCGTGAGCACCACACCGGCCGGGTGTCGGTGGTCCACGTGTTCGTGCCGGGGCTGCGGTGCCGGGACGGGCTCAGTTCGGTGTGATCCAGGGCAACCCGCTGAACCGCTCGGCGTTGCCGTCCGTGTAACGAAGAGGAGCACCGGCCGCCGTGCCGGTTTCGGGCGGAAAGGAACCCCGTGTCACTCTTCACGCGCACCGACGACCGCGAGCTGTCCGGAGCCCAGGAGCCGGACGCCGCGCCGCCGAAGCGGAGCCGGGCGCGGCGCGTGACGGCCGTGGTGCTGACGGTGCTGGCGTGCCTGCTCGTGCTGTTCGCGTTGGTGGCGCCGAACAACCTGGGGGAGCTCTCGCCCGCGGCGTTCGTCCGGATTCCCGTGGAGGCGCTGGTCGTCACGGCGCTCGCGCTCGTGCTGCCGCCGCGGTGGCGGCGCGTGCTGGCCGGTGTGGTCGGCGCAGTGCTCGGCGTGCTGACGGTGCTGAAGCTCGTGGACATGGGGTTCAACGAGGTGCTCTCGCGCCCGTTCGACCCGATCTTCGACTGGAGCTTCGTGAGCGCGGGGCTCGACTTCCTGCGCGGTGAGGTCGGCGGCGCCGGGGCGATCGCCGCCGCGGTGGGCGTGGTGCTGCTGATTCTGGCGGTGGTCGTGTTCACGACGCTGGCCACGATGCGGCTGACGCGCCTGGCGGCCGGGCGGCGCACGGGCTCGACGCGCGTGGTGGCGGTGCTGGGGGTCGTGTGGATCGTCGCGGCGGTGTTCGGGGTGCAGCTCGCGCCCGGGCAGCCGATCGCGTCGCGCAGCGCGGCCGCCCTCGCCTTCGACGACATCCGGCAGGTCGGGACCGACCTGCACGACAAGCAGGACTTCGCGGCCCAGATGGCCGCCGACCCCTTTGCCGACACCCCGGGCGACCAGCTGTTGCAGGGTCTGAAGGGCAAGGACGTGCTGCTGACCTTCGTGGAGAGTTACGGCCGCTTCGCGATCGAGGGTTCCGACCTCGCCCCGGCCATCGACGCCCAGCTCGACCAGGAGACGAAGAGCCTGCAGGCGGCCGGGTTCGCGGCGAAGAGCGGGTTCCTCGACTCGTCGACGTTCGGCGGCGGCAGCTGGCTCGCGCACTCGACCGTCCAATCGGGAACCTGGGTGGACAACCAGCAGCGCTACAACGATCTCCTGGCGAGCAACCGGCTTTCGCTCACGCGCGCGTTCGGCAAAGCGGGCTGGAAGACGGTGCAGGACGTGCCGGCCCACACGATGCCGTGGCCGGAGGGCAAGTACTACGGGTTCCAGCAGTACTACGACTTCCACAACGTCGGATACCAGGGCCCCGGCTACGCCTACGCCACGATGCCCGACCAGTACACGCTGTCCTTCCTGCAGCGCACGGAACTCGCCGCGCAGAACCGCAAACCCGTGATGGCCGAGGTCGACTTCGTCTCCAGCCACGCGCCCTGGTCGCCCCGCCCCACCCTCGTCGACTGGAACAAGGTCGGCGACGGCTCGGTCTTCGACCCGCAGCCCGCGCTGGGGGAGGACCCAGAGCAGGTGTGGAAGGACCCGAACCGCATCCGCGACGCCTACGGCAAGGCGATCCAGTACACCCTCTCCACGCTGACGTCCTATTTGGAGACTTACGGCAACGACAACACGGTGCTGGTGTTCCTGGGTGACCACCAGCCACCCGTGGTGACGCCGGCCGGCGTGACGCACCAGGTGCCGATCACGATCGTGGCGAAGGACCCGGCGGTGCTGAACCGGGTGTCGTCGTGGCACTGGACCGACGGCATGCGCCCGGCCGCCGACGCGCCGGTGTGGCGCATGGACACCTTCCGGGACCGGTTCCTGACCGCGTTCGCCAAGTAGCCGGCCGCTCGCTGCGTGCCGCGCGGGCATCAGGGAAGCTGTCGGGGTGGACGAAGACTCGGCGGAACGGACGGGCTACCGGCGGTCGGCGGGCTCGCCGCGCGGGGAGGCGCGGCGGCGCGAACTGCTGGCGCGCGTGACGGACGACCTCGCCGTGAACGGCCTCGTCGACTTCTCCCTCCGGCGCGCGGCGCGGGCGGCCGGCACCACGCACAAGGTGCTGCTCTACCACTTCGCCGGCGCGGAGGACCTGCTCGCCCAGGCCGTGTTCGCGTTGCGCGAGCGCCGGATCGCCAATGCGCTCGCGGCCATGGCCGGCGGCGCGAAGCAGCGCACGCTCGCCGGCCGCGTGCGGGTGGCGTGGCAGACGCTGCGAGACGAGGAGGCCGGCCTGCGCCGTGTGCTCGACCAAGCCGTCGGGCTCACCATGTACGCCCCCGAGCGCTACGCCGACCTCGGCCGCGGCTCGACGCGGCAGTACTTGGACCTCCTGGTGTCGTTCTGCCCGGAGCAGTGGCCCGAGCGGCGCAAACGGGAGGTGGCCGAGCTCGTGCTGGCGACGCTGCGCGGGTTCGTCGTGCACCGCCTGACCAGCGACGATCCAGGCGGCGCCGACGCGGGCTTCGCGGCGCTGGAACGGGCGCTGCAGCGGGAGGAAGCCGCCGGGGACTGAGCCGCTCGGGCGTTTCCGGGGCCGGCCGCACTGGACGTTTTTGCGAACCACGTGGTTCACTTCTGGCGGGGCGAACGACCGGGAGGTCCACATGGGGTGTCGACGAGCACGGGTCGGGGACAAGGGCGGTCCGTCCGCGGGGGAGGCGGGCGAATGAACGAGATCGAACTGTCCGCCGGGACGATCGAGTACGAGGACACGGGCGGCGACGGGCCCGTTCTGGTGTTCCTGCACGGGTTGCTGATGGATTCGTCGCTGTGGACCGAGACGATCGCGGACCTCGCGGGGGCGTACCGGTGCGTCGCGCCGACCTTGCCGCTCGGGGCGCACCGGAAGGCGATGCGGCCCGACGCCGAGCTGTCGATGCCGGCGCTCGCGCGCCTGGCGGGGGAATTCCTGGCGCGCTTGGATCTTCGTGAGGTGACGTTGGTCGGCGTGGACACCGGTGGGGCACTCGTGCAGCTGCTGATGGCCGGGGACGCCGGCCGCTTGCGGCGAGTGGTGCTCGCATCGTGCGACGCGTTCGACAACTTCCCGCCGGGGCTGACGGGCAAGACACTGTTCCTCGCGGGCCGGTTGCCGCCGGCGCTGTTCGGGGCCTTCCTGCTGCAGATGCGGCTGAAAGCCTTGCGCCGCTTGCCGATCTCGTTCGGGTGGCTCACGAAACGGGGCGACGCCACCGTGGTCCGGTGGCTGCGGCCCCTGCTGACGGAGCCGGGGATCCGCCGCGACACCGTCCGCGTACTGCGGGCCGCGGCGGCCGAGCCCGGGGTCCTCGTCGAAGCCGCGGCGCACCTGCCGGAGTTCGACCGGCCCGCGCTGGTGGTGTGGGCGAGCGAGGACCGTGTGATGCCACCGGAACACGGGCGGTCGCTGGCCGGGCTCCTGCCCAAGTCACAACTGTCCGAAGTGGCCGACAGTTACACGCTGCTGCCGCTCGATCAGCCCGCCGAGCTGGCCCGGCTGATCGGCGAGTTCGCGCGCACCACCTGAGCATTGAATCCACAAAGGACACCAAGCGGACATCCGGTCCACGCCGGTCATCGTGCGTGGTCCTGATGACTGTGGTGCGCTCTCGAGACGCAGTCCATGTTGCCGACTGTCGCGTCGCGACCTGATCGGGAAAATCAGAAGCGTTACCTCGGATGATGGCGCCGGGCTCCTCCGACCACGCGAGCCGCACACGCGCGAGGAGAAGGAGATCGGCTGGACGCAGATGTGGAGCTCCCACGGGCACCCCTGGCATCCAGTACTTCTACCCGCTCGCGCTCGACGCGGTGAACAAGGGCCTGCTCACCCTCGACCGCGCGGTGGAGCTCGTCGCCGGGGCGCGCCGGCCGCGAAGTTCGGCCTGCAGGGCGTGAAGGGCGCGCTGACCCGGGCTGCGACGCGGACTTCGTGATCGCGGACCTCGACGCGCCGTTCGGCGAGCACGCCTCGCGCGACAACGTGCTGCAGGGCGCGATCATGGCCGAGAAGGCCGGGTTCGACTCGGTCTGGGTGCGTGAGCACCTGGTGTTCGAGCCGCACGGCGAGATGGAGAAGCCCAACCGCACGTTCTACGACGCGCTCACCACGCTCACGGCCATCGGCGCCGTGACCGAGCGCATCGAGCTGGGCACGGGCTCGCTGATCCCGTTCCGGCACCCGCTGGTCACGGCCCTGATGACGGGCACGATGACCCAGCTGTTCGGCCCGCGCGTGATCCTCGGGTTCGGCGCCGGCACGTTCGACCACGAGTTCGAGGCCATCGAGTGGGGCGAGCGCGACCGGGTGGAGCTCGTGCGCTCCAACGCCGAGATTTTCAAGCGGGTGTTCACCGAGAACGACGTGACCTACTCGGACGCGAACTTCTCGTTCAGCGACATCACGATCGAGCCGAAGCCGCTGGGCGGGCGGGTACCGTTCTGGTACTGCGGCGCCACCCCGCGTTCGGCCCGGCTCGCGGTCGAGTTCTGCGACGGCTGGCTGCCGGGCCGGATCTCGATGGCGACGCTGGACAAGCGCGTGACGACCATGCGGGAGCTGTCGGAGGCGGGCGGGCGCACGATGCCGACCGCGGCCGTGATCCCGCCCACGTCGATCGAGCGCACGTACGAGGAGGCGGTGAAGCACGTGAACGTCCCGGGCCTGCTGGCCTGGGCGAACAAGGCGAAGTTCGCGGTGAAGCCGCCGTCGGGCACGTTCGAGACCGTGAAGGATCTCTCAGGGCAGCTCATCGTCGGTACCCCCGAAGATGCACTGGAAGAGATCGACCGCTTCGCCACGACCGGGGTGGAGCACCTGGTGTTCGACTTCCGGTTCAAGTTCGATCGGTGGTTCGATCAGATCGAGCTGCTCGGGTCGGAGATCATCGGCAAGGTGAACGCGGGCGTCTGAGAAGGGACGAGTCCAGTGGTGAGGTTCGGGTACAAGGCGTCGGCGGAGCAGTTCGCGCCGGCGGAGCTGCTGCGCTACGGCGTGCTGGCCGAGGAAAACGGGTTCGACTCGGTGTTCGTGAGCGACCACCTGCAGCCGTGGCGCCACGACGGCGGCCACGCGCCGGCCGCGCTGCCGTGGCTGGGTGCGCTCGGTTCGGCGACGCAGCGGGTGGTGCTCGGCACGAGCGTGCTCACGCCCACGTTCCGCTACCACCCGGCGGTGGTGGCGCAGGCGTTCGCCA
Organism: Amycolatopsis sp. NPDC023774; assembly: GCF_040639695.1. Classification (NCBI taxonomy): domain Bacteria; kingdom Bacillati; phylum Actinomycetota; class Actinomycetes; order Pseudonocardiales; family Pseudonocardiaceae; genus Amycolatopsis; species Amycolatopsis sp. NPDC023774. The sequence continues at coordinate 357,429 of NZ_JBFAAJ010000002.1, read as the reverse complement.
CGCTCGGGTGCCTGTTCCCCGGCCGCGTGGTGCTGGGCATCGGGTCGGGCGAGTCGATGAACGAGGCCCCGCTCGGCATCGAGTGGCCGGAGCCGAAGGTGCGCTTCGCGCGGCTGAAGGAGGCGATCGAGCTCATCCGCCGCCTGTGGACGGAGGAGCGCGTGGACTTCGAGGGCGCGCACTACCGCACCGAGAAGGCCACGGTGTACGACCGGCCCGACGTGCCCGTGCCGTTGTACATCGCGGGCTCCGGCCCGGCGGCCACGCGGCTCGCGGGCCGGCGGGGTGACGGGTTCATCACCACGAGTGGCAAGGCGCCGTCGCTGTACACGGACACGCTGCTGCCCGCCGTGCGCGAAGGCGTCGAGCAGTCGGGCCGGGCGGTCGGGGACGTGGACATGATGATCGAGGTCAAGGTGTCCTTCGACGCGGACGCCGACCGGGCGTTGCGGGACACGCGGTTCTGGGGCGCGCTGGCGTTGAAGCCGGAGGAGAAGACGGGCGTCGAGGACCCGGTCGAGATGCAGCGGCTGGCCGACGCGCTGCCGATCGAGCGGGCCGCGAGCCGGTTCATTGTGTCGTCCGACCCGGACGAGCACGTGGCGGCGATCAAGCGCTACCTCGACCTGGGCTTCACGCACCTGGTGTTCCACGCCCCCGGGCCGGACCAGGAGCGGTTCCTGAAGGCCTACGGCACGGAGATCCTGCCGCGGTTGCGCGAGCTGGTGTGACGTCTGTACCGCGGGCCCGGCGAGTGTGCCGGGCCCGCGGTGTCCACTGTGGTCAGTGCACGAGTTCCCGGGTCGCGGCTCGGTCCAGCCTTCCCGAGACGACGGCCAGCGCCAGGTCATGGCGGCGCCGACCCAGTTGGTCGAGGCGTAGCCGTACCCCGCGGCGATGACGACGCCGCCGAGCCAGGCGGCCAGCGCGTTGTCGAGGTTGAACGCGCCGATGTTCACGGCGCTGGCAACCGTGGGCGCCGCCTCCGCGCTCGCCAGCATCCGCATCTGCAACGGCGGCACGGTGGCGAAACCGAAGCCGCCCAGCAGGAACAGCGTGACGATCGCGGGCACGGCCGCGTGGGCGGTGAACGCGAACACCGCGAGCACCACAACCAGCGCGACGAGCACCGTGTACAGCGTGGGCATCAGCGCGCGGTCGGCGAACTTGCCGCCGACGAGGTTGCCGAGCACCGGCCCCACGCCGAACAGCACCAGCAGCCAGCTCACCGCACTGCTCGGGAGACCCGCGACCTCGGTCATCATGGGCGCGATGTAGGTGAAGCTGGCGAACACCCCGCCGAAGCCCAGGATCGTCGTGCCGACCGCCAGCCACACCCGCGCGTGGCGGAACACGGCGAACTCCGCGCCGATGCGCGCGTTCGCCGGTGTCAGCTGCCGAAGACGTGCCGGTCCAGGAACGGGTTGCGGAACTTCCCCGCGGGGTCCAGGCGGGCCGCCAGCGAGCGGAAGTCGGCCGATCGCGGGTAGGCCAGGTCGAGTGCCTCGCCGTGGAAGAGCTTGCCCCAGTGGGGGCGGGGGGCGAAGGGGGCGAGGGTGGACTCGATGGTCGGCAGGAGGGCCTCGACCTCGGGCTGGCGGGGGAGCCAGGTGAAGTGGATCGCCACGCTCTCGCGGCCCGAGGAGGGGCTGAGCCAGAGGTCGTCGGCGGCGACGGTGCGGATTTCGGACACCAGGAGCAGCGGCGCGATGCGGTGGCCGATGCCGCGCAGGGCCTCGAAGGCAGCGGGGGCGGCGGCGCGGGGCACGAAGTACTCGGTCTGGAGTTCGGCGCCGACGCTCGGGGTGAAGCCGAGGCGGAAGTGGGGCAGGCGGTCGTACCAGGGGCCGGGGGCGCCGAGCTGGGCGGTGGTGTTGCCGGCCGGCACGCCGGCGGCGTGGGCGGGGTGGCGGGGACCGTCGGCGGGGACGCCACCGAACAGCGAAGCCGGGACAGCGTCGGTCAGGGAGCCCGAGGCGGCGGCGGGCGGCGATCCCGCGGCCTCGGCCGCGGTGCGGTTCTTCAGCCAGACCTGGTCGACGACGTCGCGGGCCCAGTTCGTGAACAGGCTGACGCTGTACCCGGCCGCCTGGATCTCGTCGAAGTGCTCGACAGCGGCGGACCACGGCAGGTTGTCGAACACGTCCTGGCGCACGGTGAAGGACGGGACCAGGTCGAGCGTCAGCCGAGTCACCACGCCGAGGGCGCCGACGCCGACGACGGCACCGGCGAAGTCGGCGTCGGCGCGGGCGAAGGTCAGCAGCGAGCCGTCGGCGGTCAGCAACTCCAGCGCGGACACGGCCGCCGCCAGGCCGGGGTGGCGCTCGCCCGAGCCGTGGGTCCCGGTGGCGACGCTGCCGGCCACGGTGATGTGCGGCAGCGACGCGAGGTTCTCCAGGGCGAAGCCGGCGTTGTGCAGGTGGGTCACGAGGTCGCCGTAGCGGACCGACCCCCCGACGGTCACGGCGGCAGCGCGAGTGTCCAGCGACGGCGAACCGGACACACGCGAAAGATCCAGCTGCACCCCACCGGGGCTGTCGGCCACGTCGCTGAAGCTGTGGCGGCTGCCGAGCGCCTTGATCCTCCTCGCGGAGGCGACGAGCTCGCGGGCCTCGTCCAGCGTCCGCGGGGTCAGCACCTCGCGAGCGCCGTAGGTGAGGTTCCCCGCCCAGTTGGCGGCCGCGCCGCGCGCACTCTCGATCACGAACGCCCAGCTTAGGCGGGGCTCGCCAAAGCCGTCTGATCCGGGCAGACTTGGCCCATGCTTCCCGAACAGGCAGTGCACCCCGGACCGGCAATGCTTTTCGTACCGGCAGCGCTTTTCCAACCGGTAGCGCGCTGACGTGCACTCGGCCGGACTGGTACTGCACCCGAAGCGGGACTCCGCCCCGGCGGTCGAGGCCGTCCTCGGGTGGGCCGCGAACCGCGGGATCAAGATCCTCGGCATCGCCGAAGAGATCGTGCGCCTGGACTGCAAGGCGGTGGGGGTGTCGGCGGAAGAGCTCGCCACCCAGTCCGACCTGCTGGTGAGCCTCGGCGGCGACGGCACGATGCTGCGCGCCATGCGGCTGGCCGACGGGCAGCGCGCCCCCGTGCTGGGCGTGAACCTGGGCAAGCTCGGCTTCCTGGCCGAGGTCGACGTGCCGGACCTGCCCGGCGCGTTGTCGATGATCGACGAGCACAAGTTCACCGTCGAGCCGCGGCTGGCGGTCGACGCGGTGATCGGCGGCCGGACCGTGACGGCGTTCAACGACGTCGCCGTGGTCCGCGTGCCCGGCGACGGCGGGGCGCTGGTCGCGGTGCGCGTGAACGAAGAGCAGTTCGTGAGCTACGCGGCCGACGCGGTCATCGTCGCGACGCCCACCGGCTCCACGGCCTACAGCTTCTCCGCCGGTGGGCCGATCACGAGCCCGGCCGTGGAGGCACTGCTGGTCACGCCGGCCGCGCCGCACTCCGCGTACGGCCGCGGCGTGGTGCTCTCGGTCCACGACACCCTGGCGCTCGAAGTGCTGTCCAACAGCGGCCGGCTGGCGGTGGAGGTCGACGGGATCGTCGAGGGCTACGTGCAGCCGGGCGAGCGCATCGAACTGTGCGCCCGCCCGAGCGCGGCCCGCGTCGTGCGGCTGGGCCGCACCACGTTCTTCCAGCGGGCGCGGCGCAAGCTGCGGCTCAGCGACTCCGCGGAGATCTCGCCGTCGCCCTGACCGGTCCACATCGGACGGTTGCGCCGATCGGCAGACGGCGCTGCGCCACTTGCGCGCGCCGTGTCGGTTTTTGTCGGAAACGTGTGACAGCAGTGTGAATCACGGTCCGGATCGCTTGCCCGCGCGGGCCGACGTGCCGAGAATCCAGCGGTGATCGGCGAGGCGAGCGGGAGTACACGTGGCAGCGGACGCGCGTGACCTCCCCACGGTCGGCACGCCCCGGCTCATCGGTCGTGACGACGCGCTGACCCGCCTCGCCGCCGCGCTCGCGTCGCCGCCGGGCGTGGTGCTGGTCTCGGGCGAGGCGGGCATCGGCAAGAGCCGGCTCGTGCGGGAGCTGCTGCCGGAGCCCGGCGTGCTCGTCGCGCGCTGCCCGCCGCTGCGGGAGGCCCTCACCCTCGGCCCGATCGTCGACGCGCTCCGCCAGGCCCGCCCCGGCGTCGCCGGCCTGCGGTTGAGCCCGCTGGCCGGCACGCTGCGGCCGCTGTTCCCCGAGTGGGACCTGCCGCCGGCGCCGGAGGCGCTGGCCGACGCGGGCGCGGCCCGGCACCGGCTGCTGCGCGCGCTGGCCGAGCTGCTCGACCGCATCGACGTCGACGTGCTCGTGGTCGAAGACGTGCACTGGGCCGACGAGACCACGCTGGAGTTCCTGCTCTTCCTCACCGCCCGGCAGGAGCCGCGGCCGGGGCTCGTGCTCACCTACCGGCCCGACGAGGTCGGCGACGACAGCCTGCTGCTGCGGCTTTCCTCGCGCTACCCGCGCATCACCCTCGGTGCGCTCGACGTGGCGCAGACCGCGCAGCTGGTCTCGTCCATGCTGGGTGACGAGCGCGTCTCGGAGCCGTTCGCGCGGTTCCTGCACCGGCACACCGACGGGATCCCGTTCGCGCTCGAGGAATCCGTCCGGCTGCTGCGCGACCGCGCCGACCTCATCCGCCAGGGCGGCGAGTGGATCCGGCGTTCGCTCACCGAGATCGCCGTGCCGCCGACGATCCGCGACGCGCTGGCCGAACGTCTCGTGCGGCTCACGCCCGACGCCCAGGCGGTGCTGCGGGCGTGCGCGGTGCTCGCGACCCCCGCTGCCGAACGCGACGTCGTCGAGGTCTGCGGGCTGCCGCACCAGCGCACGGACCCGGCGATCGACGAGGCAGCGCGCAGCGGTCTGCTCGTCGAGGACGAACGCGGGCGCCTCGGCTTCCGGCACCTACTGGCCGCGAAGGCCGTGTACGACGGCATCGGCGGGCGCGAACGACGCGAGCTGCACCGGCGTTCGGGCAAGGCGCTGTCGGCGTGGGACCCGGCGCCGGTCGCCGTACTGGCGCACCACTTCCGCGAAGCGGGGGAGACGGAGAAGTGGTGCGAGTACGCGGAGCGCGCGGCGGATCTCGCGCTCGCGTCCGGTGACCACCACACCGCCGTGGCCTTCCTCCACGGCCTGCTCGCCTCGCCCGCGCTGCCGCCGACGGCCGTGGCGCGGCTTACGCGCAAGACGCCGCTGTTCGCGTTCACCGGCTACCTCGGCCGGGTCGACCTCGTGCGTACGGTGCGGGGGGTGCTCGACAGCGCTGTGCTCGACCGGCGCGAGAGCGCGGAGATCCGCAGCCAGCTGGGCCGGTTGCTGATGCACGCCGGCGACTACGCCGAAGGTGCCGCCGAAATCGCCCGTGCGATCCCCGATCTGGCGGACAACCCGGCCGCCGCGGCGCAGGCGATGTCCGTGCTCGGCCGGCCCGCCGGAGCGTCGTGGCCCGTACAGGCGCACCGCGAATGGCTCGACCGCGCCGACGCCGTCGTGCGTTCGGCCGTCCCGGAGGGCGAGCGGCTGTCGTTCACCGTCGACCGTGCGACGGCCCTGCTCGAGATGGGCGACGAAGCCGGCTGGACGGTCGCGGACACCCTGCCCGCGGACGACACCCACGACCCGCTGCAGATCACCCGGGGCCTGCTCAACTACGGCGACGCCGGATTGCACTGGGGCCGCTACGCCGACGCGCGCGCCAAGCTGACCCGGTCCGTCGAGCTGGCCGAGCGGCAGGGGTTGCAGCGGTTGCGCGACATGGGGCTCGCGACGTTGATCCGGCTCGACTGGCTGACCGGTTCGTGGCACGGGCTGGCCTCCCGGGTCGCGGAGTTCGCGGATCTCGCGGAGGAACCGCTGATCCAGCTGGACACGACGTTGGTAGGCGCGCTGCTGCAGTCGGCCACCGAGCCCGGCAGCGAGGCCGAGGTCGAGCGCAAGCTGACGCTGGTGCTCGACGCCGCCCGGCAACGCGGGATTGTCGACATGCCGCTCGAGCCGGCCGCAGCGCTGGCCCGGCTGCACCTCGCGGCCGGGCACCCGCAGCCGGCGCTGGCGGTCACCGAGGACCCGATGTCCGTGGTGGCGCGCAAGCAGATCTGGCTGTGGGCGGCGGACCTGGCGCCGGTGCGGGTGGAAGCGCTGGTCGCGGCCGGGCGGGTCCCCGAGGCCTCGGCCGTGGCGGCCGAGTTCGCCGCGGGCTACCCCGGCGAGACGGGCGCGGTCCACTGGTGCCGGGCGGTGCTCACCGAGGCCGCGGGCGACCACACCGGCGCCGCACGGGGGTGGGCCGATGCCGCTGCGGCGTGGGCCGCGCTGCCGCGGCCGTACGACGCGCTGCTTGCCCGCGAACGCGCGGCGCTGTGTCTGCTGGCCGGCGGTTCGAGGGCTGCTGCGTGGGAACAGCTGGAATCGGTGCTCGCCGACTGCGTCGCCTTGGGCGCCGCCACCGCCGCCTCCCGGGTCCGCGCCCACCTCCCCGGCGCCGCCGTGTGGCGTGGCGGCCGCCGCGGCTACGGCGACCAGCTGTCCCCGCGCGAGCTGGAAGTCGTGCGGCTCCTGCTGACGGGCCTCACGAACCCGGAGATCGCCCAGGCCCTGTCCCGCTCCCCGAAAACCGTGGCGGCCCAGCTGAACTCCGCGATGCGCAAACACCGCGTGTCCTCCCGTACGGCGCTCGCGGTCAGCGCCACCCAGGCCGGCATCACCCCGGCGACGGCGGACTGAACCAACCGTGGACTAAGCCGGCACCGGCGCGAGATTAGGTCATCCGCCCAATCGCAAACGGAGCGCGCGCGCCCCGATACTTCGCCGGTGAACGCGACGAGACCCGGCGATGACCGTCCGGTGGACGGCACCGTGGCACCCAGGCCCGGCGCGGGAACCGATCCCCACCCCTCCACCGCGGATCCCGCCGACGCCGCACCGGCGCCCGGCGCACGGTCCGACCGGGCAGCCGACGAAGGCAGGCGCGACCTGCCCGCGGGGTACGAACCCCTGTGACTGCCCGGGCGAACGGAAAGGTCATCTCTTGAGAGTCCCCCGGGTGCGCCTGCTGGCGCTCATCCTCCCGGTGCTGGCCGGCCTTGCGCTGGTCGTCGGCACCACCCAACCCGCCACGACACAACCGCAACCGTCCGCGAACGCACTGGTCACCGCCGGGCAGGCGGTGCTCGACGCGGCCCACACCTCCGGTGACGCGAAGCCCGTCGCCGCCGACACGGCGACCCGGACCGCCACCGGCAAGTCCGCCGCGAAGGCGCCCAAGGCGCTCTACGCCCCGACCGGCTGCAACCCCGCCAAGCCGAAGCCGCACACCGTCACGTGCAACTCGCTGTTCAAGGCGGGCACGGACCTGCGCCCGCTGACCAGCAACACCGGCCCGCTGCCGGACTCGCTCGGCCCGGCCGACATCAAAGCCGCCTACGACCTCCCCGACGGCGGCGCGGGCAAGACCGTCGCCATCATCGACGCGCTCGGCGACTCCCACGCCGAGGCCGATCTCGCCGTGTACCGCGCGCAGTACGGCCTCCCGCCGTGCACCACGGACAACGGCTGCTTCCGGAAGGTGGACCAGACCGGCGGCGTGAACTACCCGGCCGACGACGACGGCTGGGCGCAGGAGACCGCACTCGACCTCGACGCTGTCTCGGCTGCCTGCCCCGCCTGCCATATCCTGGTCGTTGAGGGCGCTTCCACGAGCCCGTACGACATCGTGGTCGGCGTGGACACCGCCGTGCGCCTGGGCGCGAAGTTCATCTCCAACTCCTACGGCATCGACGGGGAGGACCCCGAACAGGGCACGCTCGACTCCCACTACACCGTGCCGGGCGTCGCGATGGTCGCCTCGACCGGTGACCACGCCTACGGCCTGCAGGACTGGCCCGCCGCGAACCCGAACGTGGTCGCCGCCGGCGGCACGAACCTCTACCGCGACCCGGCGAACCCGCGCGGCTGGAGCGAGCAGGCCTGGTCCGACGCCGGCTCCGGCTGCTCCCCGTACGAGCCGAAGCCCGAGTACCAGCAGGAGCTCGCCACCGGCTGCGCGAACCGCGCCATCGCCGACGTCTCCGCCGTCGCCGACCCGGCGAGCGGCTTCGCGATCTACGACTCCGGCAAGTCCGGCGGCTGGGGCCAGGTGGGCGGCACAAGCCTGTCGTCGCCGCTGATCGCCTCGATGTTCGCCCTCGCCGGCGACCCACGGCCGGGCACGAACCCCGCGACCTACGCCTACTTCAACCACGGCAACGACCTCTACGACGTCACCGAGGGCACCAACGGCTCGTGCGGCGGGGTGCTGTGCACCGCCGGGCCGGGCTGGGACGGCCCGACCGGCCTCGGCTCGCCCCACGGCGTCGCCACCCTCGCCTACACCCCCCAAGGCACGGTGGCCGGCCATGTCCGTGACACCGCGGGCACGCCGATCGCCGGCGCCACGGTGACCGCCACCGGCAAGGGCACCGGCAACGTCTACCACGCCACGACCGACGCCCAGGGCGCCTACCACCTGGCTGTGGCCGCCGACTCCTATCAGGTCGCGGTCACGCGCTTCGGTTACGAGAACGGCAGCAGTGAACTGTCCATCGTGGACGGTCAGGCCGCGACCTCCGACTACGCCGTCACCAAGATCGCCACGCAGGCCGTGTCGGGCACCGTGACCGACGGCTCCGGCCACGGCTGGCCGCTGTACGCGAAGATCACCGTCGACGGCTACCCCGGCGGCGCGATCTACACCGACCCGTTCTCCGGCAAGTACAGCGTCGACCTGCCGCAGGGCGCCGCCTACCAGCTGCACGTCTCGGCGGTGCAGCCCGGTTACCAGCCGATCGACAAGCAGGTGAGCGTCACCGATTCGGGCGTGCGGCAAAACTTCACGGCCGCCGCGGACCCGAAGGCGTGCAGCGCGCTCGGCTACGGCCACGCCGCGCTGACGCACTTCGACGGCTGGCTCGGCACCACCCCGAAGGACGGGTGGACCGTGACGAACGTCGACCCCGCCTCGACGGGCTGGACGTTCGACAACGGCATCGAGCTGTTCAACTTCATCAGCAGCGGCAACTACGCGCTCGCCAGCCCGATCACCCGCGACGGCAAGGCGGAGGACACCACGTTCCTCTCGCCAGTCCTCGATCTGACCGGCGACGACGCCCCGGTGCTGTCATTCGGCGGCGTGTACGTGCCGGACGGGAACAGTGCGTTCGACGCCGATCTGTCGCTCGACGGCGGTGCCACATGGAGCCCGCTGGCACACCACACCACCGACCTTGTGCAAACGCAGGTGTCCATCCCGCTGCCGCAGGCCGCGGGCAAGGACTCCGTGCGCGTGCGGTTCCACTTCCAGGGTGCCGGGAACTCGCTCGCGGAGCTCGACGACGTGGTCGTCGGTTCGTGCACGGCCGGCGACGGCGGCCTGGTCGCCGGTGTGGTCACCGACGCCAACAACGGCCGGCCACTCAACGACGTCACGGTGGCCGACTCTTCCGCCGCGGCCCGCTCCGCGGTCAGCTCGCCCACGCCCGACGACGCCGCGCTGGCGGACGGTTTCTACGAGCTGTTCGACACCACCGGTGCGCACCAGTACACGGCGAGCCTGCCGCGCTACTCGTCACCGGCGCTGTCGACGACAACCGGCCTGAACTCCGTGGCCCGCCTGGACGTCAAGCTCAAGGCCGGGCAGCTGGCGGTCGGTTCGACCGCGCTGGCCGTGAGCAAGACGATGGGCCAGGTCGCGAACCAGACGGTGAACCTCACCAACACCGGCACGGCACCGGTGCACGTGTCGCTCGGCGAGCACGTCACTGGATTCACCGGGGTCGACCCGTCGGCGGCGGCCGGCTGGCAGCCGCTCGCGAACGTCCCGGAGTTCACCTACGAAAGCGCACTCGGCGGTTACCAGGGCAAGATCTACAGCGCGGGCGGCATGCCCATGCACATGCTCTCGCCCTCGGCCCGCAGCTACGTGTACGACCCGGTCACCGCCGCGTGGTCGCCGATCGCGGACATGCCGGAGCCGGTGATGCGTGGTGCGGCGGCGTTCCTGAACGGTTCGCTGTACGTCGTCGGCGGGGCCGGGATGCCCGGCGTCCTGTCCACGACGTACGCCTACCACCCGCAGACGAACACCTGGTCGCGGCTGGCAGATCTGCCGGCGAAGGTCTATGGCGGCACCGCCGCCACGCTCGGCGGGAAGCTGTACGTGGTCGGCGGCTGCGCGAGCGTGTGCGGCAAGGACCCGGTGAAGACGGCGTTCGTCTACGACCCGGTGCGCAACGCCTGGTCGGCACTGCCCGACTACCCGGAGGCCGAGAGCGACGCGGCCTGCGCCGGTATCCACGGTGAGATCGTGTGCGCCGGCGGGTACGTCGGTGGCGTCACGAACATCAAGTCGACCTACGTGTTCAAGCCGGGCAGCGCCGCGTGGACGAAGGTGGCCGACGCGCCGTACGAGGTCTCCCAGATGGCCTACAGCGGGGCGAACGGCCGCCTGCAGCTCGCCGGTGGCGAAACCGGCACCGGCTCGGTCGTCTCCCAGGCCGGCGAGACCGCGCACACCATCGAGTACGACCCGGTGAGCGACAAGTGGTCGTCGCTGCCGGACCTGCCGCAGGAGTACTACGGCGGCGGGCGCGGGGCGTGTGCGCTCTACCAGGTCGGTTCGTTCGTGCCGGCGCTGCGCACCACGGCGATGCTGCCGGGCTACGACCAGTGCGGTGACGACGACGCCGGCTGGCTCTCCGAAGGCAGCACCGAGCTGGATCTCGCACCCGGCGCCACCGCGAAGGTCGCGGTGACCGTCGACTCCGGCAAGGTCACGCAGCCCGGCAAGTACACGGCGACGATCGCGCTCGACACCGACTCGCCCTACGCGGTGGCGGCCCTGCCCGTCACGCTGCAGGCCGCGGCCCCCAAAGCCTGGGGTGAGCTTTCGGGCACGGTCACCGACGCCGCGTCGGGCGCCCCGGTGTCCGACGCCACGGTGCAGGTCTGCACGATGGTCCACAATGGAGTGTGCGGGCAGGTCTCGTACACCCTCAAGACCGACGCGCAGGGCCACTACCGGCTGTGGCTGGACAAGGGCTACAACCCGCTGATGGTCACCGTCGCCGCCAACGGGTACCAGCCGCAGTTCCGGCAGGTGAAGGTGATGGCGGGCACGGCCACGGTGAACGACGTGGCCTTGCCGAAGATCTAGGCGCGGCCAGGAAAACCGAAGCGGTCCCACCCGGCATTCCCCGGGTGGGACCGCCTCGGCGGGTCGGTCTCAGTACGACTTGGGCAGCCCGAGCACGTGGGTGGAGACGTAGTTCAGCACCATCTCCTGGCTCACCGGCGCGATCCGCAGCAGGCGGGCCTCGCGGAAGTACCGCTCGACGTGGTACTCCTTCGCGTAGCCCATGCCGCCGAGGGTCTGCATCGCGCGGTCGGCGGCCTGGAACCCCGCGTCGGCGCAGAGCCACTTGGCCATGTTGGCCTCGCGCCCGCACGACAGGCCCTGGTCGTAGCGCCAGGCGGCGTTGCGGGCCATGAGCGCGGCGGCGTCGAGGCGGGTCTGGGCTTCGGCGAGGGGGAAGGCGATGCCCTGGTTCTGCCCGATCGGCCGGTCGAACACGATGCGCTCGCGCGCGTAGGCCACGGCGCGGTCCACGGCGGCGCGGCCGAGGCCGAGGGCTTCATGGGCGAGCAGGATGCGTTCGGGGTTCAGGCCGTCGAGCAGGTAGCGGAAGCCCTGGCCTTCCTCGCCGATGCGAGCCGACGCGGGCACGCGCAGGTCGTCGATCGCGACCTCGTAGGAGCTGACCGCGTTGCGGCCCATCTTCGGGATCGCGTTCAGCGTCATGGCTTCGAGATCGACGTCCACGAGGAACAACGACATGCCGTCGGTGGGCCGCGCGACGTCCTCGAGCGGGGTGGTGCGCGCGATGAGCACCATCTTCTGCGACTGGCCGGCCTTGGTGATCCAGACCTTGCGGCCGTTGATCACGTAGCCGTCTCCCTCGCGGCGGGCGAAGGTGCGGATGCGCGTGGTGTCGGTGCCGGCGTCGGGTTCGGTGACGCCGAAGCAGACGTGCAACGAGCCGTCGGCCGCGCGGGGGAGGATCTCCTCCCGCAGGGCGGCGCTGCCGTGTTTCACGATGGTGTTGAGGCCGAAGATCGTGAGGTGCATGGTGCTGCACCCGTTCATCCCGGCGCCGGACGCGGCGACTTCTTCCAGGAGCAGCGCGGCTTCGAAGATGCCGAGCCCGCCGCCGCCGTACTCCTCGGGGATCGCGATGCCGAGCCAGCCCGCGTCGGCGAACGCGGTGTAGAAATCCCACGGGAACTCACCCTCGGCGTCGCAGCGCGCCCAGTACTCGTCGGGGAACTTCGCCGCCAGCTCGCGGGCGCCGCGGCGCAGTGCTTCCTGGTCTTCGGTCAGCCCGAAGTCCACGTGCTCCACCTCCGTGTGTCGTTGTGACGGCAGTTGTCATTCGGGCAGTGTTTATTCAGGCAGCGCCGACTCCAGCGCCCTGATGACCTGGGCCACGTGCCGGCGCGTCGCCTGTTCCGCGGCCGCCGTGTCGCCGGAGCGCAGCGCGTCCAGGATCTCCCCGTGCTCGTCGAGGCTCGCCTCGGGCCGGCCGGGCACGGTGATCGTCACGTTCTGCCCCAGCTGCAGCTGCGCGCCGAGCAGGTCGGCGATGGCCAGCAGGCGGCGGTTGGCCGAACCCTGCCAGATCAGGGCGTGGAACTCGCGGTCGAGCTCGGCGTAGCGCGGCACGTCGCCGGCGGCCAGGGCCGCGTGCTGGCCCTCGACGAGGTCGGCCAGCCGGGCGAGCAGCTCGACCGGTTGCGTGCGGGCGATGTCCCGCGCGGCGAGGGTGTCCACCGCGGAGCGCAACTCGTAGATGTCGCGCATGTCCGCGACCGTCAGCTCGGCCACGAAGTACCCCGAGTGCCGGCGGGCCACGAGGAACCCCTCGCGTTCGAGGATGGCCAGCGCGGCCTTGACCGGCGTCGGCGAGATGCCGAGGCGCTCGGTCAGCGGCCGCACCGTCACCCGCTCGCCGGGCAGCAGCTGCCGATCCAGCACGGCCTCGCGGATCGCCCGGTACGCGGTGCGGACCAGGCTGGCCGGTTCGGGGGGCTGATCAGTCACCGGGTCGAGGCTCCTCGATCGTGGCTGCGTCTGTGGTGGTTGCGTCCGCTGTGGTCGCGGGCGGGTGCATCGGGACGAGCTCGTGTCGCTGCCACGCGACCAGCTGGTCAGAATAGTGCGCCGAACCGGGCAAGCCCGACGCTCCGCCCGGAATCACCCAGCCGGAGGCGTCGAGATCGGCCAGATCGAGCACCTGGCGGTAGACCGACAGGTTGGTGATGTCGAACCGCCCGCCGGGAGCCCAGCCGTAGGCGCCGTTCTGGATCGTCTCGTTGTCCCCGCCGACGCCGACGGCCGGCGGGTCGAATTCCGCGCCGACAACGGGGTGCAGCGGGTGCTTCGCCGCGGTCTGGTGGACCTCGCCCCACGGCCGCAGGCCGGTCTCCGCCACGCGGCGCCAGGCCGCGGCCAGTGCGTCTGCGAGCAGGTCGTCGCCGAGGCGCTCGGCAGGCCACCCGTCCTCACACGGCCAGGTCAGGCTCGCGAACCAGCGGCGCAGCACCACCGGCATGCCCGGCAGCCCGCACTTCATCAGCCACGCCCGCGCGTCCGCGCCGATCTCGGCGTCGAGCACGCGCGCGGCGACCTCACGGCGGAAGCACGCGTGCACGAGCCCCGTGGTCTCGTCCGGTCCGAGTTCCCCCTGGCCGGCCACGATCGCGGCGCGGGCCGCTTCCGCGTCTGCGGAAAAAGCACCGTACGGGCCGCGCCCGTCGAGCAGCTGCGCCCAGCGCCGGGCCGCGACCGACGTCGTGTCGCCTTGCCACGCGCGCATGTCGCCGGCCGTCGCAGGGCCGGCCGCGGCGGCCAGTTCGTGGATGCGCTCGGAGCGGTAGGAGTCGTTGACGGCGTGGGAGATGACCGGGTGCGTGGCGGCCGTGACCGTGTTGTTCGACGTGACGATGAGGTCTTCCGGCGGGTCCTCCGTCCGCGGCATCTCGCCGAACAGCACGCGGCCGCGCCAGCGGTGCGCGGGCTCCCAGCCGGGCACCGGCAGCTGGGTCGCCGCGTGGTTGCCGCGCGCCGGGAGCTGCCCGCGCAGCAGGTAACCGAGGTGCCCGTCGACGTCGGCGGCCAGGAGGTTGTTGACCGGGTCGACCCAGCCGTCCTGCGCGTCGAGCAGCGCGGGCACTCCCGCGGCGAGCAGCATCCGGCGCAGCACGCCAAACTGCTCGCACGCGCCGTCGGTGGCCGTCCAGCGCAGCGACAGGGCCGCGCCACTCGCCGGATCGCCGTGCACGACGGGACCGTTCGGGGTCAGCCAGCAGCGTTCGACGCGGTCCTCGCCGTCGCGGACCCGGATGGCCTCGTCGCGCACGGACGCGTCCGCCCAGCCGTCGGCCGTGCGCACCTGCTCGCCGCGGAAGTGCTCCACGTAGAGATCCTGCGCGTCGGCGGCGGCGTTCGTGATCGCCCAGCCGACGCGCCCGTTGTGGCCGAAGTGCGGGAAGCCCGGGAGCCCGGGGAACGTCGCGCCGGACACCGTGAACGCCGGGCAGCGCACGTGGGCCTGCCAGTAGGTGTTGGGCACGTCCAGCGCGCGGTGGGAGTCGTTGACCAGCAACGGTTTCCCGCTCGCGGTGCGACTTGGGCCGAGGACCCACGCGTTGGACCCGCCCTCGGACTCGCTCAGGAACCCGAGGTGCTCGGCCGCCGCCTCGACGTCGGCGCGGGCCTGCTCGAACAGGTTCGCGCGGGCCTCGTCGACCCGGCCCAGCGGCGGCACCGTCACGCGCATGCCCGGCAACGGCCGCGGGTCCAGCTTCGCGGCCGCCTCGGTGCCGGCTGTCGCACGCAGCACGGCGCGGGCGATCTTGTACTGCCACACGCCCATCAGCACGTGGCGGATCTTGAACATCAGCAAGGAGTCGCGGGGCGTCCACGGTTCCCAGCCGATGCCGCCACGCTCGTGCTCGACGCCGGTGCCGTGCTCGGCGACGTGGGCGTTGACACCCGCCGCGTAGTGCTCGAACGTCGCGAGCGTGGCGGGGTCCATGGCCGCCAGGTCGCGCTCGGCGGCGTCGGCCAGGCGCAGCCGGCGTGCGAGCCGGTCGGCGGGCACGGCCGGCTCGCCCACGACCTCGGCCCAACGGCCGGCCGCACGGCGGCGGTCGTACTCCAGCTGCCACAGCCGGTCCTCGGCGGCCGCGCGCCCGAGCTCGAACCACGCCTGGTCCTCGGTTTCCGCCACCACCGAAGGGATTCCGTACGCGTCGCGAGTGATCATGCGGCCCCGACCCGCGCGGTCTCGGCGTAGTGGCACGCCGCGGCGCGCGTGTCCGCGAGCGGCCGCAGTGCGGGATCCTCGCTGCGACACCGGTCCGTGGCCAGCGGGCAGCGCGGGGCGAACGAGCAACCGCCCGAGTGCGTCAGCGCACTCGTGGCCTCGCCGAACTGCTCCACCGGCTCCTGCCGTTCGTGGTCGCGCACGCGCGGCCGCGGCGCGGCGGCGAGCAGCAGCTGCGTGTACGGGTGGCGCGGATCGGCGAACAGCTCCTCGGTCTCGCCCTCCTCCACGATCCGGCCGAGGTACATCACGGCCACGCGGTGGGCCAGGTGGCGCACCAGCGCGAGGTCGTGGCTGATGAACAGGTACGTGATGCCGCGCTCGTCCTGCAGGCGCCGCAACAGGTTCACCACCTGCGCCTGCACCGAGACGTCCAAAGCGGACACCGGCTCGTCGCACACGAGGAACTCCGGGTCGAGCGCGATGGCCCGCGCGATCGCCACGCGCTGGCGCTGCCCGCCCGAGAGCTCGTGCGGGTACCGCTGCGCGAGCTCCGGCGCGAGGGTGACGGCTTGGAGCAGCTCCCGCACGCGCGCGTCGAGATCACCGCGGAAGTGGTGCACGCGCAGGGGTTCCGAGACGATCTGCCCGACGGTCATGCGACCGTTGAGGGAGTCGTACGGGTCCTGGAACACCGGCTGCATCGTGCGCCGCAGCTCGCGCAGCTGCTTCTTGCCGATCGAGTGCACCGCCTGCCCGGCGACCTCGACGCTGCCTTCGTCGGGGCGTTCCAGCGCGAGCAGCAGCCGCCCGGTGGTCGACTTCCCGCAACCGGACTCGCCGACGAGCGCCAGCGTGGTGCCGCGCTCGATGCGCAGGCCGACGCCGTCGACGGCCGCGACCGTGCCGCCCCGGACCGGGTACTGCTTCACCAGTCCTTCCGCGACAACGAGATCCGTCATCACGCGACCTCCTGCTGTGATCCGGTGTGCGGGTGGAAGCACGCGACCCCGTCGTCGAGGGCGGGTGCGGTGCGGCACGTGTCGTCGGCGCGTTCGCAGCGCGGGCGGAACGGGCAGCCTTCGAGCACCGCGCCGACGGCGGGGACCTGCCCGGGGATGGTGGGCAGTTCCCCGGCCGCCGGGCGGTCGGGATCGGGCACGGAGCGCAGCAATGCCGCGGTGTAGGGGTGGCGCGGGGTTTCGAGGACCTCGCGCACGGTGCCGGTCTCCACGACCTTCCCCGCGTACATCACCGCGACGCGGTCGGCGATGTCGGCGACTACACCCATGTCGTGCGTGATGAACAGCAGCGCCGTGTCCCGCGTGCGTTCCCGCAGCAGCGCGAGGACCTGGGCCTGCACGGTCACGTCGAGCGCCGTGGTGGGCTCGTCCGCGATGAGCAGCTCGGGGCTGCCCGCCAGCGCGATCGAGATCATCACGCGCTGGCGCATGCCGCCGGACAGCTCGTGCGGCATCTGCCGGGCTCGCGCCGCGGCGTCGGTGATGCCCACGGACTCCATGAGCTCCACGGCCTGACGCAGCCGGGCCGAGCGCCGCATCGGCGTGTGGATGGCCAGCACCTCGGCGATCTGCGTGCCGATCCGCGTGGTCGGGTTCAGCGAGCTCATCGGGTCCTGGAAGATCATCGCCGCGCGGGTGCCGCGCAGGCGCCGCAGCTCGCGTTCGCCGCGGCCGATGAGCTCCGTGCCGCCCAGCGTCGCCGACCCCGTCACCTGCGCGGCGGCGGGTTCGAGGCCGAGCAGCGACAACGCGGTGAGGCTCTTGCCGCAGCCGGATTCCCCGACCACGGCGAGCGTTTCGCCGCGGCCGACGGCGAGGTCGACCCCGCGCACGGCTTCCCGGCCGGCACCGAACGACACCTTCAGGTCCTGTATTTCCAGCAGCTCAGTCATGACCGGGCCTGCCCAACTCTTCGAGGGGGACTTCGAATCCGGCGGCGTGCTCGCGGTGGTGCGCAGCGAGCTCCCCGGCGCATGCGGTGGTCAGCTCGTCGTCGGCGACGACGGAGGCGAGCAGCGCTTCCAGCGCGGCCACGCGGGCGGGCCGGCCCGACAGCCACGGGTGGACGGTGACCATGCACAACGACCCGAGCTTCCTGGCCGCCGCGATCTCGGCGGCCCAGCCGGCCAGCACCTCCGGCGTGGTCGCGGGCGGCCGCGGATCCCCGCCGACGTAGCGGTAGTAGGGCGCGTCGTCGGTGGCCCAGTCGACGGGGACCTCCACGACGTCGTCGACGAGGTAGGGCCGGTCGTCGCCCATCAGCGAACTGTCGTAGGTCAGGCCGAGCTCGTGCAGGACTCCGAACACGTCGGTGGTCATGTCCCAGCTGGGGGAGCGGTAGCCGACCGGCCGTTCGCCGGTGATCGCGGTGAGCGTGTCCGCGGCGCGGGCCAGCGTGCGGCGCAGCTCGTCGCGCGTCAGGCCCGTCGGCGCTTCGTGGCACCAGCCGTGCAGGGCCAGCTCGTGCCCGCGGGCGTGGACCTCGGCGACCTGCTTCGGGTAGCGGTCGGCGATCCAGCCCGGCACGAAGACCGTCGCCCGCAGGTGCAGGTTGTCCATCATGGACAGCAGGTTGTGGATCCCGCGCCGCGGCCCGTAGCGCCGCTGCTCCAGCTCACCGACAGAGGCGGGCGGGTTTTCCCGGGTGCGCCACAGGTGGGGTGATTCGCCGTCGAAGTCGAGGGTGAAGCACACGGCCGCGCGGGCGCCGCCGGGCCAGGGGTAGGTCACAACGCACCTGCCGAGGGGGTGAAGTCGCCGGCGGTGCGGCCGCCGTCGACGTCGAGTGTGGTGCCGGTGACGAACGACGCGGCGCCGGAGCACAGCCAGAGGATCGCCGACGGTGCGTCGCCCGGCCCGGACGTGCGCCCGAGCGGGATCGCCCGGCGCATCTTGGCGACGTGCTCCTCGGGCAGTTCGCTGACCTCGCTTCCGGGCGCGAAGCCCGGGCCCACGCTGTTGACGCGGATCCCGGATTCGCCCGTCTCGAGGGCGAGCGACCGGGTGAGCATCTCCAGCGCCGCCTTGCTCGCGGAGTAGACGCCGCCGGTGCGCGTCGGCCGTTTCGCCGCGCCGGAGGACAGGTTGACGATGCAGCCCTGCGTGCCGGTCGCGGTCATCGTCGCGATCACGTGCCGCGCCAGCTGGTAGGGCGCGAGGACGTTGACGGCGAAGATCGTCTCCACCGTCTTTCGCTCGGTGGTGGCAACCGGTGTGCGCGGGTAGATGCCGGCGTTGTTGACGAGGATGTCGGCCGTCGGCCAGCGCTCGTCGATCGCCGCGATCAGCTCGTCGACGCCGGCGCCGGTGGTCAAGTCGGCCACCGCCGCGTGCGCGCCCAGCCGGTTCGCCAGCTCCCGCACCGGCTCGGACCGGTTGTCGGACAGCAACAACTCGGCGCCTTCGGCGTGGAACGCCTCGGCCGTCCACGTGCCGATCAGTCCGGCCGCGCCCGTGATGACCACGCGCTTGCCGGTGAACTCGCCTCGGTAGTCGGGGATCATGCGGTCTGCCTCGCCATCCTGCGCAGCAGCCGCGGGCGCGGCAGCTCGGCGCGTTTCGCCGGGTCCAGTCGGTCGCGCGCCGCGTCGCCCAGCAGGTTCACGGCCAGCACGAGCAGGAACAACGCGATGCCCGGGAAGGTCGCGAGCCACCACGCCGACGCGATGTACTGCTGGCCGTCGGAGAGGATCGAGCCCCACGACGCGGTGGGCGGCTGCACGCCGAGGCCCAGGAACGACAGCGAGGCCTCGTAGATCACCATCAGGCCCAGCTCCAGCGTGGCGACCACAATGGACACCGGCAGCACCTCGGGCAGCACGTGGCGCACCACGATCCACCACGCGGGCGCGCCCGTCGCCGTGGCGGCGCGGACGAACCCGCGGCCGCGGGCCTGCAACGTCGCGGAGTGGGCGACGCGGGCGTAGCGCGGCCAGCGCACGAGCGCCAGGCACACCACCACGTTGAGCAGGCTCGGCCCGAGCACCGCGACCACGAGGATGGCCAGCAGGAAGAACGGCACAGACAGCACGATGTCGACCACGCGCATGATCACCGCACCGACCCAGCCGCCGCGCCAGCCCGCGAGCACGCCAAGTGCGACGCCGACGACGCCGCCGGCCACGACGGCGCCGATCGCCACGAGCAGCGAGACCTGCGTGCCGTAGATGACGCGGGATGCCACGTCGCGCCCGAGCGCGTCGGTGCCGAGCCAGTGGTGCGCGCCCGGGGGCAGCAGCCGCTGCGCGAGCGTGACCTTGTCCGGGTCGAACGGCGCCAGCAGCGGCGCGAACACGGCGGCCAGCACGTAGATCGCCAGCACGACCAGGGGGATGACGATCGCGCGCCGCTTCACGCCGCACCTCCGTTGCCACCGGTGGCGACGCGCCGGTCGATCACGCCGTAGAACAGGTCCGTGAGCAGGTTGATCACGATGTACACCGCCGAGGCGAACAGCACGATCGCCTGCACCACCGGGAAGTCACGCGCCGACACCGACTGGATCGTCAGCTGGCCGATGCCCGGCCACGCGAAGATCACCTCGGTCACCACCGCGCCGCCGAGCAGGTTGGCCAGCTCCAGCGCGGCGACCGTGAGCACCGGGATCGCGCTGTTGCGGGCGAGGTGGCGCAGCACCAGTCGCGTGGTGCTCGCGCCCTTGGCCCGTGCGGTGCGCACGTAGTCCTGCGACAGCTGTTCCAGCACCGCGCCGCGCGTCACGCGGGCGATCGCCGCCGCCGAAAGCGAGGCGAGCGTGACGGCGGGCAGCAGCAGGGAAAGCGGTCCGTCGTACCCGGTGGACGGCAGCCAGCGCAGCGCCACCGAGAACACGAGCACGAGCAGCAGCCCGGTCCAGAACGCGGGCATCGCCTGTCCGATGAGGACGATCGGCATCAGCACGCGTTCCTGCCAGCGGCCGCGTTTGAGCGCCGTGATGACCCCGATCACCACGCCGAACACCACCGACAGGATGAGCGCGGCCACCGCGAGGTTGGCGGTGTAGGGCAGCCGCTCGGCGATCAGCGCCGTCGCGGGCCGGTTCTGCACGTACGAGTACCCGAGGTCCCCGCGCACGGCGTTGCCGAGAAACGAAAGGTACTGGTGCCACAGGGAATCGCTCAGTCCGAGCTGCTCGCGCACCCGCTCGATGTCGCCCGCCGTGGCGCCCTCGGGCACGAGCAGCCGCGCCGGGTCGCCGGAGAGGCGCAGCGCGAAGAACACGATGGTGGTCACGCCGAACAGCGCGAGCACGGCCTGGCCCAGCCGGCCCGCGACGTACCGCGGGGTGGCCGGCAGGATCCTCGTCCGCCTCCGGCGGGCCGACACTGCGATCGCCGTCATGTCAGCTCACCTTCATCCGGTCGAGGAACAGGCTTTCGGACGCGTCGGGAGTCCACTGCAGACGCGAGTTGGCGCCGTACACCGCGTACGCCTGGAACAGGCCGATGCCCGGCAGGTCACGGTTGAGCAGCTCGAACGCCTGCGAGTACAACTTGGTCCGCGGCGCGGGGTCGATCGTCTCGCGCGCCTGTTCCACGATCTTGTCGAAGTCGGGGTTGCTGTAGGAGCTCCAGATCTCGCCGGTGTGGAACAGCGGGTAGATCACGCCGTCGGAGTCGAGGCACGAGCACGACCACTTGCCGAAGCGGATCGAGCCACTCGTGCGCCGGGTCCTGCACCTTCTTCAGGTACGTCGCCTGGTCGCTGTTCTGGATCTCCACCTGCAGCCCGACGGCCGCCAGGTCACCCTGGATCGCCTGAACCACCTGCGGGTCGAACGACGGCGAGGTCGCCATCACGAGCTTCGCGCCGACCGCGCGCGCTTGCTGCAGCAGCTTTTTGGCGTCCTCGGGATCGTGGTGGTTGTCCGGCAACGACTTGTCGTAGCCGAATGCGAGCGGCGTGGCCATCGAGTTGATCGGCTTGGCGTAACCGCGCTGGAGGTTCTTGATCAGCGCGTCGTAGTCGATCGCCTCGGCGATGGCCTTGCGCACCCGGGGATCGTTCGTGGCGCCGCCCTTGATCGTGTTGTAGGCGAGGTAGGCAACGCGTTCAGTGGGCGTGGACAGGATCGCCAGCGTCGGGTCGCGGCGGATCTGGTCCGCGGCGTCCGGGGTGAGCGTGGTCGCGAGGTCGACCTTGCGTGACTGCAGGTCGGCCACGCGGCTGGCCACATTGGGCACCGCGCGGAACACGGCCGTGCGGATCTGCGTGGGCGGCCCCCACCACTTCGGGTTGGCCGTGAGCACGACCTCGGACCCCGCCGTCGCCGACTGGAGGACGAACGGGCCGGACCCGATCGGTTTCACGGCGAACTGCTTGTCCCCGACGCGCTGCACGTAGGCCTTCGGCACCACCGAGAGCGTGGTCAGGTAGCTCAGCAGTGTGGGGGAGGGGACCGACGTGTGCACCACGAGGTCGCCGCCGTCGGCCGTGGCCTTGTCGATCACCGAGAAGTTCGCGTACTGCTGGCTGCCGAACTTCTTGTCCAGGATCCGGCTGATGGAGTAGGCGGCGTCTTCGGCGGTGAGCGGGCTGCCGTCGCTGAAGGTCACGCCGGGGCGCATGGTGAAGCGCCAGGTGAGCGGATCGGTCTGCTGCCACTTCGTGGCGAGCCAGGGCACGACCGCGTTCGTCTTCGGGTTCCGGCGTAGCAGCTGGTCGAAGATGTTGCGGTACACCGAGTACGTGTCGGTGTCGTACTGCTTGCCGGGGTCCAGTGTGGACGGGTAGTTGGCGGTGTCGATCGTGATCGTGCCGGGGCCACGGCCCGCGCTCGCCGGCTGGATGCCGCACGAGGCGGCGCCCAGGGCGAGGGCGGTGGCCAGGAGGAGCGCCGCACGGAAACGTCGTCGGTTCATGGGCTCGGTCCTGTCAGATCGGCTGCTGAGGTGGGGACATCAGATCAGATCCAATCGGTGCCGCGAAGACTCGCGCGAAGGATTAACGCGCGCGCAACACGCCCCGGGCGGGGATCGCGTCGGTCTTCGCCAGCAGCGGCGCGTCGACCTCCACGGTCTCGGGGTACTTGATGCCGGCGCCGGTGTTGAGGACCACGACCTCGTCTTCCTCGCTCACCCAGCCGGATTCGCGCAGCTGGTCCAGCGCCGCGAAGCAGGCCGCGCCCTCGGGGCAGATGAAGGCGCCCTCGAGTGCGGCCAGCCGCCGTTGCGCGGCCAGCAGTTCGTCGTCGGTCACCGCGATCGCGGTGCCCTCGGTGGCCCGGACGGCGTCCAGCACGAGGAAGTCGCCCAGCGCCTTCGGCACGGTGATGCCGAACGCGACGGTGCGCGCGTCGGGGAACAGGGTGCTTTCCCTCGCCCCGGACTTGAACGCCTCGACGATCGGCGCGCAGCCGGTGGCCTGCACGGCGACCAGGCGCGGCAGGTCGCCGGAGATCCAGCCCAGCTCCCGCATCTCCAGCAGCGCCTTGTAGATGCCGATGATGCCGACGCCGCCACCGGTCGGGTAGAGGATCACGTCCGGCACCCGCCACCCGAGCTGCTCGACGATCTCGTAGCCCATCGTCTTCTTGCCCTCGAGCCGGTAGGGCTCCTTGAGGGTGGACACGTCCTGGTATCCCTGGCGTTCGGCCACGGCAGCGCCGACGAGCTTGCCCGCGTCACCGATCAGGCCGTCCACGCGGTACAGCTCGGCGCCGGCGGCGAGGCACTCCTTCATGGTGATGGCGGGGGCGTCGTCGGGCATCGCGATGAGACTGTCCATCCCGGCGCGGGCCGCATAGAGCGCCCAGGCCGCGCCGGCGTTGCCGTTGGTCGGCATCGCGACGCCGCGCACGCCGAGCTCGGCCGCGCGCGACACGCCCACCGCGGCGCCGCGCGCCTTGAACGACCCGGTGGGCACCAGGCCCTCGTCCTTCATGAGCAGCTTCGGTACGCCGGACTGCTTGCCCTGGTTCGGCAACGGCAGCAGGGGAGTCAGGCCTTCGCCCAGGCTCACGATGTTGTCGCGCGAACGCACCGGAAGCACCTCGTGGTAGCGCCACAGGCTGGGCTCGCGGGCCGCGATGTCCTCGCGTGTCACCGTTTCCCGCACCCGCTCCAGGTCATACCGCGCGAGCAGCGGCGCTCCCGCGGCCGACGTGCCGGCCACCTGGTCCGCCTCGTACCGGTCGCCGGTCCGGGAGCACTCCAGGTGACTGAGGAACGAGAACGTCATGCCGCCTCCAGGGGTTGGGTCGGAATCCCGGAGAGTTTGGATCCAAAACGGCGGTTCGTCAACCGGGTTGGCTCTTCGGTATCGGTTCCGAAGGCGCGTCAGCGCCGCTCGCTCGTGCACCGGCGATCGGGGAAACGCGTCGCCGGAATACGCGACGACGGGCTCGCGCGCCGTGACCACAGCCGCCTGGAATGGCTGCCACGGCCGTGTCAATGGCGGTTAGCCGGAAAGCTGACACCGCTGCTGACCTGCATCGATCACTGTTGATCTGTGCGGACAATCACTCGGAAGTGACATTCCCGTGTCCGATTCGTAATGTCGAGGCCGCTTTGCGTGCGCCGCCTCCCCCGAATTCGCGGCGCGCTTCCCCGAGCTAAGAAAATGGTGCACCAAGATGTCCGGAAGACATCGCTACCGGTCGCTGTCGTGGCGCCTGCCCGTCGGGGTCGGCACGCTTGCCGCCCTCGCGTTGGTCGCCCTCGTGTGGCTGACGGGCGGTACCCCGGGCGGCGGGCAGGTCTCCGCCGCCGACCGCCTCGCCCTCAGCGCACCCAGGCCCTCCCCGAGCGCCTCGCTGTCCGCGGCCCCCATGCCGAGCAGCACGACACCCACGACGACCAGCCCCACCCCGAGCACGTCGGCTCCCAGCAGCTCGACGTCGGCCACGCCCCCGAAGCCGACGACGAAGAAGCCGGTCGCCAAGACCACGCCGAAGCCCCCGCCCACGGCCAAGAACACCTTGTCCGCCAGTAAGGCGTGTTCGTCCACTCTGGCCGGTGCGCAACCCAACGCGGCCCAGGTGGGCAACCACATCCTCACGAAGTTCAAGGTCGGCTCCGTCGGCGGCCGCGCCGGCCGGGCGGGCACGAGTGACCACCCCGCCGGTCTCGCGCTCGACTTCATGGTCGACACCACGACCGGCAACGCGCTCGCCGCGTACGTGCTGGCCCACCAGGGTCAGTTCGGCGTGACGTACGTGATCTGGCGCCAGCGCATCAACACCGGCAGCGGGTGGAAAGCGATGGAGGATCGCGGCAGTCCCACCGCGAACCACTTCGACCACGTGCACGTGTCGTTCGAGTCCGGGGCCAAGGTGTCCGTCACCTGCTGACCGGGCGGCCCTGACACCCGCCGCCCGACACCGGAAACGACAAGGGGTTTCCTGCCCGGCGTGGGCAGGAAACCCCTTGCCCGCCCCACCGCGTGCCCAGGAACACGCGACGGGGCAGCGAGTCTCGTCCGGCTATGGGGTCGGCTTGCCCTGCTTCTCGATCTGCTGCTGGATCGACGGCCAGAACTGGTACATCTGCGTCGGGTACGGCAGGTCTGGGAAGTACTTCTGGTAGAGCTTCAGGAACGTCCCGTCGTTGGCGAGGGCGGTCAGCTGCTCGTTGTAGGCGTCGAGGAACTTGGTCAGCTTCTTGTTGACCGCCTCCGCGCCGGGCTGCTCCTGCGGTGAGGTCAGCGCGACCTTCAGCTTCCCGGGGTGCTCCTTGAAGATCTGGCCGACGTGCGTCGAGCCGAGCACCATGGCGTCGAGGTTGCCCGCCAGCAGCTGGTTCACGCCCGCGCCGTCGGTGGCCTCGGACACCAGCTGCGCGTTCGTGAGCTTCTTCTTCGCGAAGTCTTCCTGGGTGCTGTTCGCGCCGGCGCCGACTCGTTTGCCCGTCAAGTCCGGAATGGACTTCACGGGCGAGCTCGCGGGCACCACGACTACGTTCTGACCCCAGAAGATCGCCTTCGTGAAGGCCACGCTCTTCTTGCGTTCGTCACTCGCGACCAGGCCCACCGACATCAGGTCGTACTGGCCACTGGTGAGGCCGGGCAGCCCGGCGGCGACGGTGGTGGTCTTGTAGACGATCTTGAGGTGCATCCGGTCGGCGATGAGGTTGTTCAGGTCCACGAGCAGGCCGACGGGCTTGCCGCTGGCGTCGGGAGAGACGAAGGGGTAGTCGCCCGCCGTCACCGCCGCCGTGATGGTGCCCGCCTGGATGAGGCCGAAGTCGTCGCCGCCGGCCGCGGAGTCGCCCCCGCCGCACGCGGTGACGGAGGCGGCGGTGAGTGCGGCGAGGCCGAGCGCGCCGAGCGCGCGTCGCAGGGGAAGTCGGTTCATGGGTCTCCTTCGCCAGACCGGGAGGGGGAGGGTGAGAGATGGAGTGGGGGGAAGTGGGAGCGCTCACGGTGGAGCGGAACTATAGGCTGTAGAACTTCAGCACGTCAACGACTTGTAGTTCCGGCTTCAGTGCGGTGCTTCCCGGAAGATCAGTGCAGGTCAGAGGCGGTGCCGACGGCCGAGATCCGCTCGGCGAGCGCCGAGATCACGAGCCGGTAGGCGTCTCCGGTGAGGTGCAGACCGTCCTCGTGCACCGGCTCGCCGGCGGCGACGAGCGGCGCCACTGCGGCGTCGGTGTCCACCGAGTTCGCGGCCGAGACGACGTCGCGCAGCACTTGCCGGTAGGTGTCGAGCACGGCGTTCGTGCGCCCGCGTTTGCCGACGCCGTCGATCTCCTCGATCGAGGGCGGCAGGAACCCGATCAGCGTGGCCGGGGCGAAGGTGTCGGCGATCGCGCGCATGTTCTGGGTGTACGCGTCGAGCTCCACCAGCCGGTCCGGTGCGCAGTCGTTGGCGCCGAAGGACAACACCACGACATCGGGCTCGGTCTTGGCGATCGTGGCCGCGCGGCGCGCCCCGTCGTCGCTCTTCCAGCCGCCCGCCGCGCAGTTGAAGACGAGCACGTCGCCGGCTTCGGCCTCGAGCTGGTCGATGCGCGGCTTGGTGAACCGGCCCAGCATGCTGTCGCCGAACAGGACGATCTTCTTCACTCGTCGCCGCCTTTCCGCGGTTGACAATTTGGTACTTGTCGCTTAGAAAATACCAACATTGGGAGGCGAGCCGGAAGAGGTGGAGCGGTGGCGCGTGACTGGACCCGCGCCGAGGTGGAGGAGCAGCTCCACGGCCGCAGCAACTGGGGCCGCTGGGGCGCCGACGACCAGGTCGGCGCCGTCAACCTGATCACCGCCGCCAAGCGCGCCGAAGCCGCGCGGCTCGTGCGCACGGGCCGCACGGTGTCGCTCAGCCGGCCCTTCCCGACCCGCCCCGACGTGGACAACCCGCGCCCGGCCTCGCACTACACGACCAAAACACCCCGCGGCACCGGCGGGATCTCCGGTGACTACTACGGCATCGAGTACCACGGCATCGCCTCCACCCACGTCGACGCGCTCTGCCACGTCTGGGACGAGCGCGGCCTGTGGCAGGGCCGCGACCCCGACGTGGAGCTCACCTCGCGCGGCAGCCGCTGGGGTTCGGTGGACCACTGGCGCGAGGGCATCGTCACGCGCGGGGTCCTGCTCGACGTGCCGGCCTTCCGCGGCGAGCCGTACGTGACCCTCGACCGTCCGGTGCACGGAGCCGAGCTCGAGGAGATCGCCGAGGCGCAAGGCGTCACCGTCGGTCCCGGCGACGCGGTGATCGTCCACTGCGGACGCGACGCGTGGGACCGCGAGAACCCGCCGTGGGGCACCGAGGCGAGCCGGCCGGGCCTGCACGCCTCCTGCCTGACGTTCCTGCGCGACCACGACTGCGCCGCGCTGGGGTGGGACATGCTCGACCGCGCCCCGAACGACGGGGGAGTGCCGTGGACCGTGCACGGCGCGATCTTCGCCTACGGGCTGGCCGTGGTGGACAACTGCGCCCTCGAACCACTGGCCGCCGTGTGTGCCGAGGAAGGTCGTCACGAGTTCCTCTTCGTGGTGGCGCCGCTCGTGGTCGAGGGCGGAACGGGTTCGCCGGCCAACCCCCTGGCGCTGCTGTGAGCGCGCTCAGGCCTCCAGCGCGGCGATCGCCCGGCGGCCGAGGCTGCCGAGCACGTGCTTCTTCATGGCCCGTTCGGCCGTGCGGGCATCACCCGAGATCACGGCTTGGGCGATCTCGATGTGCTCGCGCCGCACGCGTTCCTGGTCCTGCGGGGAGTCCGGTTTGGACTGCAGGCCGATCAGCCGGTAGCGGTCGGCCTTGTCCCAGAGTCCTTCGAGCAGCGTCATCAGCAGCGGGTTGTGCGAGGCCGTGTAGACGCTGCGGTGGAACGCGCGGTGCACCAGCAGCGAGTCGAAGCCGGTGGACGTGCTCAGCGGCTCGAGGTCCTTGAGCGCCGACTCGATCGCCGCGACGTCGGCGTCGGTCCGGCGCGTGGCGGCGAGCTTGGTGGCCAGCGGATCGAGGCGTTCGCGGACCTCGAAGAGGCTGCGGGCCTCCTCGGCGTTGAGCCGGCTCACCCGCGCGTCGCGGTGCGCGTCGATCGTCACGAGGCCCTCGGCGTCGAGCCGCCGCAGCGCCTCGCGCAGGGGAGTGGTGCTCACGCCGAGCTCCGCCGCGAGTTGCTCCTGGGAGATGGACTGGCCCTGGATCAGCTCGCCGGCCAGGATGCGCCGGCGCAGCTCCTCGTAGACGTATGCGTTCTTCGTGAGGGCTGGGCGGGGGTGGGTCATCGGCCTGGTTGTCTCTCTCCGCGGGCATGGGGGACCGCAAGGATATCGGGTCTATCTCCGCTCGATGGGCAGGCTGTCGCCTGCGGCCTGCAACTTGTCGCACCGGACGAGACCGCATCGTGGGTCCGCCCGCCCGGAGTTGTCGCATCACACGCCGGCGAAAGCTGTCTTCACGGCCCTCAACATTACTCTATAGCCTATATCGTCTGGTGCGTAGCGAACCGCTCGCGCCACCACAACCCCGAGGAGCTCCTGGCTGCCATGACCACCACCACCGAACCCGACTCCCAGGGAGCCCACTTCGTCGGCGCGACCCCGTTCTTCGCCTCCGGTCACGACCAGCGCCTGTCCTACGGGTTGTTCGTGCCGAAGGACCACACGCCCGACGCCGCCCCGTTGCCGCTGGTCGTGGTGCAGCACGGCACCGGCCGCTCGGCCGAGCTCTACCGCAACCGGTGGGCGGACTTCGCGACCCGCCACGGGTGCGTGATCCTCGCGCCGCTGTTCCCGGCGGGCATCGGCAAGCGGCGCGAGCTCCACAGCTTCAAGTTCCTGGAGTACGACGGAATCCGCTTCGACGAGGAGTTGCTGCACATCGTCGAAGAGGTCGGCGAGGAGTTCAACACCGAGACCGAAACCTTCTTCCTGCACGGTTTCTCCGGCGGCGGGCAGTTCGCGCACCGGTTCTTCTACGCCCACCCCGACCGCCTCGCCGGCGTCTCGATCGGCGCGCCCGGTCGCATCACGCAGCTCGACGACTCACTGCCGTGGTGGCTCGGCACCGGCGGGTTCCGCGAGAAGTTCGGCATCGAGCTCGACCTCGCCGCCCTGCGCCGCGTGCCGGTGCAGATGGTGGTCGGCTCCGCCGACGTGGAGACGTGGGAGATCAACAACGCCGGTGGTCCGAACTGGATGGACGGCGTGGAGAAGACCGGTCGCACGCGGATCGAACGCATCGAGACGTTGCGCGACAGCTTCGAGCGCAGCGGGCTCTCCGTGCGGTTCGACGTGGTGCCCGGGGTGGCCCACCAGGGCAGTCTGGTGATCCCCGTGGTCCAGGACTTCTTCGCCGGGCTGCTCGCGAGCCGGGTGAAGTGAACACTTCAGTCGTTGACTATCTTGTCGAACCTGCTACCGTGAGCGCCACGTCACAGTTATAGTCTATAAGACGAACTGCCGGCCGGTACCGGCGCCGACCCCGCTGAGCCCGGGTCCGCGCACTCCAGCGGTCCGCGGCCGAACCGAGGTAAGGACACCTGGTCCCATGGGCGATTTCCTGCATTCCTTCTTCGACATCCACCAGATCCTCGCCGTGCTGCCCTCGCTGCTCGGGGAGGGCCTGCGCAACACGCTGATCATCGCGTCGCTCGCGCTGATCCTCGGGCTGGTGGTGGGTCTGCTGCTGGCGATGCTGCTCATCTCCACGCGCTGGTGGCTGCGGATGCCGGCCCGCGTCTACGTCGACGTGTTCCGGGGCCTGCCCGCCATCGTCACGGTGAGCCTCATCGGCATCGGGCTGCCGTCGGCGGGTGTGCGCTTGTTCGGCCAGTCGCCGATGGGCTACGCGATCCTCGCGGTGGGGCTGATCAACGCGGCCTACATCGCGGAGATCTTTCGCTCGGGCATCCAGAGCGTGCCGCCCGGCCAGGCCGAGGCGGGCCGCAGCCTCGGGATGAGCCACCTGAGCACGCAGCTGCTCGTCGTGGTGCCCCAGGGCATCCGCAACGTGCTGCCGGCGCTGGCGAACCAGTTCATCGTGGCCGTGAAGGAGAGTTCGCTGGTGTACCTGCTCGGTCTGGCCGTCGGTGAGCGCGAGCTGTACTTCATCGCGCAGCAGGCGCAGTCCATTTCGTACAACTCGTCGTCGTTCGTGGCCGCGGGCCTGGTCTACATCGTGTTCACGGTGCCGCTGACGCACCTGGTGAACTGGTTCGACAAGCGGCTGCGCGAAGGCCGCCGTCCGGCGAGCGGCGGTGGCGGCCCGGCCGCGACACCGCAGCCGCTGATCCCCGTCGGTGCCACCGGATTCGAAGCGGGAGCGTGAAGATGAACCAGGTCACGACGTCTCCTCAGGCGCCGGACGAGGCGAAGGCCGATGTCCCCGCGATCGAGCTGGTAGACATCTGCAAGTCCTTCGGCCTCGTCGAGGTGCTCAAGGGCGTGTCGGCGACGGTCGCGCGTGGCGAGACCGTGTGCCTCATCGGCGCCTCGGGCTCGGGCAAGTCGACGCTGCTGCGGTGCGTGAACCTCCTGTCCCCGCCCACCTCGGGCACGATCCGGCTGCATGGGCAGACGATCACCGACCCGAAGGTGGACCTCAACGCCGTGCGCTCGCGCACCGGCATGGTGTTCCAGCACTTCAACCTGTTCCAGCACAAGAGCGCGGTGGACAACATCGCGCTCGCGCTGCGGCGCGTGCGCAAGATGTCACGCGAGGAAGCGCGGGAACGCGCGCTGCAGCAGCTGGACAAGGTCGGTCTGCGGGCGTTGGCGTCCGCGCGGCCCTCGCACCTGTCCGGCGGGCAGCAGCAGCGCGTGGCGATCGCGCGTTCGCTCGCGATGGAGCCCGACGTCATGCTGTTCGACGAGGCGACGTCGGCGCTCGACCCCGAGCTGGTGAAGGGCGTGCTCGACGTGATGCGCGACCTTGCGGCGTCGTCCGGGATGACGATGATGGTGGTGACGCACGAGATGAACTTCGCCCGCGAGGTCGCCGACCGCGTGCTGTTCGTGGACAGCGGCGTGATCGCCGAGGAAGGCCCGGCCCGGCAGCTGCTGACCGACCCGCGCACGCCGCGGCTGAAGTCGTTCCTTTCGCAAGTCCTGTAGTAAGTTCCGCACGAGAACGGTGAGCATGAGCAACGCCTTCCACGACCCGGCACCGGCGCTGGACCCGGGCCCGGTCCACACCCTGCTGCAGACCATGGCCGAGCGCGGGATGCGCGTGCACTCCCTGCTCGTGCACCGCCACGGGCGGACCGTGCTGGACCTGTGGCAGTGGCCGCACGAACCCGGCCTGCGGCACAAGGTGCACTCGGCCACGAAGAGCTTCACGTCCGCGGCCGTCGGTTTCGCCGAGGCCGAGGGCCTGCTCTCGCTCGACGATCCGGTCGTCGGCTTCTTCGCCGACCGGCTGGCCGGTGAGCCGAGCGAGAACCTCGGCCGCATGCGCGTGCGCGACCTGCTGACGATGTGCACGGGTCACGCGCGCGGCCTCTCGGGTGCCACCACGCGGCTGCGGCGCACGGGCTGGGTCGACGAGTTCCTCGAGGAGCCCGTGGTCGAGCTGCCGGGGCGCAACTTCACCTACAGCAGCACCACGAGCCACGTGCTGTCGGCAATCGTGCAGCAGGTTTCGGGCGGGCCGGTCGACGAGTACCTGCGGCCACGGCTGTTCGATCCGCTGGGGATCACGGACTACACGTGGGAACGTGACCCCGAAGGCGTGTCCAGCGGGGGCAACGGGCTTTCGCTGCGCCCGCGCGACCTGCTGAAGTTCGGCGTGCTGCACCTGCAGGACGGCGTGTGGGACGGCTCCCGCGTCCTGCCGGCCGGCTGGGTGCAGAAGGCTTCCGCGCTGCACGTGCGCCGCGCGATCAGCGGGGAGTGGAACGGCAAGGAGCTGGTGCCGCCCGGGCCCGACGTGGTCGCCGACGAGGGGTACGGCTACCAGTTCTGGACCACCGAGGCCGGGATCTACAGCGCCTCGGGCATTTTCGGCCAGGAATGCATGGTTTTCCCGCGCCACGACGGGGTCGTCGTGATCACCGGAGCCATGGGCGACGGCAGCTACCACGACCTGCCGGGGATGTTGCGTTCCGCGTTCACCACGGCGTTCGAGAGTCCGGCCCGCGAACAGTCCGAAGTGGACGCTCTGGCCGCCTGGGTGGACCGCGCCCAGGAGCCGGAAGCCGTCGGCGTCGCGGTCCAGCGCGCCGGGTTCACGGCGACGTACGATTTCGAGCCCAACGAGCAAGGCCTCGTGTCGCTCGCGGTCGAGGTCCGCGACGGCTCGGTGCACCTCGTCGTCGAAGACGAGCTGGGTCGGCACCCGATCGACCACGGTGTGGGCACCTGGACGCGCCAGGACACCGGCGTGAGCGTGTGGCGCCTGCACCACTCCTACCAGGACCCGGCGGCTGCCGTCCTCGCCGCCGGGCAGTGGTGGTCGGCCGACGAACTGCACCTGACGTGGCACTTCCTGGAATCGCCGTTCGTCGACCGGCTCGACCTGACCTTCGACGACACCGGCGTCACCGTCGGCCACGCCACGAACGTCAACTCCGGGCCGACGACCCTGCCGCCGGCCCGGGGCGAGCTCAGGAAGTAGTCCCGTTACCCCCGGCCGGGGGTCTGCCGCACCGACGGCGGACCCCCGGCCGGTTTCCGTTGTCAGGCCCGCAGTCGGGCGAGTGCTCGCCGCAGCCGTTCGAGGAACTGGCTCACGTGCGGGTCCTCCCACACCAGCGGGGGCCGCACCTTCAGCACGTCACCGCGCGGGCCGGTGGACCCGGCGAGCACGCCTTGCCCGACCAGCTCCGAGATCAGGGCGCGCGTGACCTCGCGAGACGTCGACGCACCGGAGCCCACCACGTCGACGCCCGCGAGCAGTCCGGTGCCGCGGACCTCGCCCAGCAGCGGTTCCTCGGCGGCCAGGGCCCGCAGACCCTCCCGCAGCAACGTGCCCGTCGCGGCGGCGCGGGCGGGCAAGTCGGTGAGGCTGAGGACGTCGAGCACCGCGTGGCCGGCCGCGGCGGCCGCCGGAGTGGCGGCGAAGGTGGAGAAGTACTCGTAGCTGCCCGCGAGCGCGTCGGCGATCTCGCGCCGGGTCACGACGGCGCCGATCGGGTAGCCCGCGCCCATCGGCTTGCCCAGCGTCACGAGGTCGGGCGTCACGCCGGCGAGCAGGAAGCGCCACAGCTGCGGGCCGCTGCGGCCGTAGCCAGACTGCACCTCGTCGGCGAGGTACAGTGCGCCCGCCGTGTGGGCGCCCGCGACCAGGCCGGCCACGAACCCGCCCGGCACGTCGAGGATGCCCTCGGAGGTGAACTGCGAGTCCGCGAGGACGAGCGCCGGGCGTTCCCCCGCCGCGCGCAAAGTCTCGTCCGCCCGGCGGATCCGTTCGGCCGCAACGGTTTCCGTCAGCTCGTGAGCCGGGCCGTGGGGTGCCTTGAACGTCGCGACGTGCGCGGGCCGGTAGCCCGCGGGCCACTCGTTCGAGCTCAGGTCCGCCATCCACTTCGACGCCCCGTGGTACGCGTGCTCCGCGATCACGGCCGCGCCCGCACCGGTGTACTCGGTGGCCAGGCGCCACGCCAGCTCGTTGGCCTCGGTGCCGGACGTGGTGAACAGAACCGTGTCGAGCGCTGCCGGCATGGTCGCGAGGATGCGCTCGGAGAGCTCGACGATTCCCGCGTGCAGGTAGCGCGAGTGCGTGTTCAGCTGCGCCAGCTGCAGGCTCACGGCCTGTGTCACGGCGGGGTGCGTGTGGCCGATGACCGCGACGTTGTTGTAGGCGTCGAGGTACTGCGCGCCGTCGCGGGCGTAGAGCCACGGCCCCTCGCCGCGCACGACTTCCAGCGGCCGCCGGTAGAACAGCGGGGAGAGCTTGCCGCCCATGGCCTGCGCGCGCCGCGCCGGGAGGCTGTCCGGCGAGATCGCGGCCGTGAGGTTCCGCGTGCCGGCCAGCCGCGCCAGCCGGTCGGCGAGCTCGCGCACGGACAGCGCCGACAGCAGCTCCAGCGCCTGCTCGCTGTTGGTGTCGTACTGGGTGATGTAGCGGTGGTTGTCCGCGTGCGGCCCGCGCCGGGTAGCCGACACCGCGAGAGTCGTGAGCAGGCGCGCGATCACGAGCTCACCCAGCACTGCCACCTCGGCCGGGGACAGCGAGCGGTGGCGCTGGTAGCCGCGCAGCACCGCGTCGGTGAGGCGCCACAAGCGGTCCGCGTCGCCGCCGCTGAGGCGCAGCACGGACGTCAGCGTCACGGCCAGGTCGGCGACGGCGGCCGTGTGGTGCATGTCGCCGAAGTCGATCACGCCGGTCACGCTCGCGCGCGAGGCCAGCACGTTGGTGAGGGTCACGTCGGCGTGCTGCACCCCCGAAGGGAGCGTGGTGGTGGCCGCCAGCGCGGGGGCGACCCGCTTGGCCAGCTCACCCAGCCGCCCGGTCGCGATCCCGGCCGACGCCAGGACCTCCGGCATCCGCCGGATGTCCCACATCAGCGTCCGGCCGGCCGACGGGTGGAAGAACCCCTGCAGCGCCACGGAAACGCGCGCAGCGACCGCCCCGACCTGCGCGGCGAGGCCGGGGTCGAGCGGGCCGCCTTCGAGCGGTGAGCCGGGCAGCAGCGTGATCAGCCGGACGAGGCATTCACGTCCGGCGTCGTCACGCGGGCGCGCGAAGGATTCGCCGGTCGTGGTCGCGACCGTCGCCGGCACCGGCAGTTCGGGGTCGGCGGCGTGGACGTGCTCCAGCGCGCGGATCTCCATGTCCATGACGTCGGCCTGCTCGGCGGGGTTGGAGATCTTGAGCACGAACCGGCCGTCGACGAGCACGTTGAGGTCGCGTTCGCTGTCGAGCGGCTCCAGGACCGGGTCGGTGAGCGCCCAGTGCTCGCCGAGCACGGCGTGCAGGCCCTCGGTGGAGAACTTCGGTGCCGGCTCGGCGAAGATGCCGGTGGCGGTGGTCATGCCGGGGAGCTTCCTTTCGGCGGAG
The DNA here is from genome assembly GCF_040639695.1 of Amycolatopsis sp. NPDC023774. Taxonomy (NCBI): domain Bacteria; kingdom Bacillati; phylum Actinomycetota; class Actinomycetes; order Pseudonocardiales; family Pseudonocardiaceae; genus Amycolatopsis; species Amycolatopsis sp. NPDC023774. Next base: position 322,660 of record NZ_JBFAAJ010000002.1, on the reverse strand, counting down.
ACCCACGCCTCGCCGACGGCGCGGGCGGGTCGTCGGTCAGCGGGTCGTGCGCGAGCACTTCGAGGTCCACGCGCGGGAACAGGTACCGGCCGGGCAGCCCGGCCTCGATCGTGAACGGCCGGTCGTGGCCGGGGTACACCACGTCGGCCCGGGTCCGCACGAGCTCGATCGACGCGGCGGCCGCCTCCTCACCCGCCGCCGCCGTGGTGCAGCGGCCGGCGCGCAGCGCCCGGGACGAGGGCACGGCGTCGCCGGTGAGCAGCGCCGTGCCCTCGGCGGTCTCGACGGTGAGGCCGAGCGAACCCGCGGTGTGACCGGGTAGCCCGGTGATCGTGACACCGGGCGCCAGCTCGACCCCGTCGAGGCCGTCCAGCAGGGTCAAGCCGGCGAAGATCGCGTCCGTCCACGGGGGAGTGACCGGGTCGCCGGGCTCGGCCTCGCGTTCGGCGCGGTGCAGGTACACCTCGGCGCGGGTGAAGAGGTCGGCGTTTTGCACGTGGTCGTAGTGCGCGTGGGAGAGCACCAGCGTGTCGACGTCGCGCACGCCCAGCCCGTGGCGCGCCAGCGCTCGGTGCAGCGCACGGCGGCGGCCCGCGTGGCCGCAGTCGAACAGGATGCGCCGCCGCGGCGTCTGCACGAGGTAGACGCCGCAGAACCCGATGCTGCCCTGGTCGGACGAGAGGCCGTAGCCGAGCAGCAGCGGTTCGACGACGGGCGCGGGATCAGTCAAGCTCACCTCGCAGGATCAGCCGGTGGACGTACGGCAGCACGCCGCCGTTGGCGTAGTAGGTGGCTTCGCGCGGGGTGTCGAGGCGGGCGCGCACGGAGAACTCGAACGCCGGCCGGTTCGCCGGGCGGACGCGCACCGTCAGCGGCCGCGCCGGATCCTCGACGACGCCGGCGATCCCGGCGAGGTCGAACTCCTCGGTGCCGTCGAGCCCGAGCGAGGCCGCGCTGTCGCCGTCGAGGAACTGCAGCGGCAGCACGCCGAGCGCCACGAGGTTGGCGCGGTGGATCCGCTCGAACGACTGCGCCAGCACGGCTCGCACCTTCAGCAATGCGGTCGTCTTCGCCGCCCAGTCGCGCGAGGACCCGGTGCCGTACTCCTGGCCGGCGATCACGATGAGCGGCACGTCGGCGGCGGCGTAGGACTCGGCAGCCTCGTGGATGGGCACCAGCGCGCCGTCACGGGTGAAGTCGGGGGTGACGCCGCCGCCGGCGGCCGGGGCGAGCAAGTTGGCCAGCCGCGGGTTGGCGAAGCCGCCGCGCACCATCACCTCGAAGTTGCCGCGGCGCGAGGCGTAGGTGTTGAGGTCGGTCTCGCCCAGCGCGGTGAGGTAGCGGCCCGCGCTGCTCGCCGCGGGGATGCGGCCGGCAGGACTGATGTGGTCGGTGGTCACGGAGTCGCCCAGTAGCAACAGGGTGCGCGCGCCGGTCACGTCGGCCGGTGCGGCGACGGTTTCGGCCACCTCGTCGAGGAACGGCGGGCGCCGCAGGTACGTCGAGTCCGGCTCCCACGCGAAGTGGTGGCCGTCGGACGCCGGCACGCCGGCCCAGTGCTCGTCGCCGCCGAACACGTCGGTGTAGGCCTCACGGAACAGCTCGGGCGTGAGATGCGCGCGCACGACCTCGTCGATCTCGGCGTCGTCCGGCCACAGGTCCGCGAGCAGCACGGGCTCGCCGTCGGCGTCGACACCCAGCGGCTCGCTCGTCAGGTCGTGCTTGACCGAACCGGCCAGCGCGTAGGCGACGACGAGCGGGGGAGAGGCGAGGTAGTTGAGGGAGACGTCGTTGTTGATGCGGCCGTCGAAGTTCCGGTTGCCCGACAGCACGGACGCCACCACGGCGCCGCGGTCGGCCACCGCTTCGGCGGCGCTGGGCAGCAGCGGGCCGGAGTTGCCGATGCACGTCATGCAGCCGTAGCCCACGAGCTGGAAGCCCAGCTCGTCGAGTGGTCCGGTCAGCCCGGCGCGCGCCAGGTACTCGGTGACGGTCTTCGATCCCGGGGCGAGGCTCGTTTTCACCCACGGCTTGGCGGTCAGGCCTCGTGCGCGGGCGTTGCGGGCGAGCAGGCCCGCGGCGACCATCACGTGCGGGTTGGAAGTGTTGGTGCAGGACGTGATCGCGGCGATGGAGACAATGCCGTCCGCCCCACCACCGGCGCGATCTCGCTGGGCAGAGGCCTCGGAGGACGGTTCTTCACCGCGCGAAGCGCGTACGTGCTCGATTGCGGCCGTGGCGTTGGCCGGTACGGCGGAGAGCGGCACGCGGTCCTGGGGGCGCCGGGGTCCGGCGAGGGAAGCCGTCACAGTGGAGAGGTCGATCCGCAGGCGCTCGTCGTAACGCGGGTTCGCGGCCGGATCGTGCCAGAGGCCCTGTTCCTTCGCGTAGGTCTCCACCGCGGCGACGTGGTCCGGCGTGCGGCCGGTGAGGCGCAGGTAGCCGGTCGTCGCGCCGTCGATGGGGAACATCGCCGCCGTGGCGCCGAACTCGGGGCACATGTTGGAGATCGTCGCGCGGTGCGCGAGGGGGATCCGCGCCACGGCATCGCCGGTGAACTCCACGAACTTCCCGACCACGCCGTGCGCGCGCAGCGTTTCCACGACAGTGAGCACGAGGTCGGTCGCGGTGACGCCGGGGCCGAGCTCACCCGTGAGCTCCACGCCGACCACCGGCGGCACCAGCATGCTCAACGGCTGGCCCAGCAGCGCCACCTCCGCCTCCACACCACCGACACCCCACGCCAGCACGCCCAGTGCGTTGACCATCGTGGTGTGCGAGTCGGTGCCGGCGCAGGTGTCGGGGAACGCCCAGCCGTCGCGGCGTTCCACAACGCTCGCGAGGTACTCGAGGTTGATCTGGTGCATGATCCCGGTGCCGGGCGGCACCACGTGCACGCCGTCGAGCGTCTCGCCCCACTTGAGGAAGCGGTAGCGCTCGGCGTTGCGGGTGTACTCGATCTCGACGTTGCGGCGCAGGGCGTCGGCCCGGCCCGAGACCTCCGTGGCCACGGAGTGGTCCACGGTCAGGTGGCTCGGGATGCGCGGGCGCACGCTGCGCGGGTCACCGCCGGCCGCGGCGACGGCGTCGCGCAGCGCGGCCAGGTCCGTGAGCACCGGCACGCCGTTGGTGTCGTGCAGGAACACCCGCGACGGGGAGAAGGCGACGACGTCGTGGGCGGCATCGGAACCGCCGCGCACCAGAGCCGTGATGTGCTCGGCGGTGACGGTGTGGCCGTCTTCGTGCCGCAGCAGGTTCTCCAGCAGGATCTTGTGGCTCAGGGGCAGCCGCTCGGAGCCGGGGACGGCGTCGAGGCGGTGGACCCGGTAGGTCTCGCCGCCGAGGTCGAGGCGGGCGAGACTGCCGAAGCTGTCGGGCCCTGCGGTGCTTGCGGTGTTCGGCGCTGTACTCAAGGCGCTCCTTCCATACAGCTTATAGGCTATAATAAGCTCGGAAGTGAGACCAGCTGCCCTGGCGGAGCGTCCGGGGCCCATCCGGAGAACCCCCGAGGAGCCCCCCGTGCCCACCCTCTTCGACCGCATTCTCGAGGCGCACCAGGGCATCCGGCCACAGGTGCCGGTGAGCACGCTCGAACGCAGTCGGCTGCTGTCGGACGAGCTCGGGTGCGAAGTGTGGCTCAAGACCGAGCACCTCATGCCCACCGGTTCGTTCAAGGTGCGCGGGTCGGCCAACAAGATCCGCGTGCTCGGCGAGAGCGCGAAGCAGACCGGCGTGATCACCGCGTCGACCGGCAACCACGGCCAGGGCGTGGCCCGAGCCGGCAACCTCGCCGGAGTCGGGGTCACGGTGTACGTCGCCTCCTACACCACGCCGGCCAAGATGGCCGCGATCCGGGCGATGGGAGCCGAGCTCGTGGTGGTCGAGGGCGGTGCGCTCGACGCCGAGCAGGAGGCCCGCCGGCAGGCGCGGCGCCTCGGCAAGCCGTACGTGGCGCCCTACAACGACCTCGACACCGTCGCGGGCCAGGGCACCCTCGGCGTCGAGCTGGCCGAGCAGGCACCCGACCTCGACGCCGTGTTCATCTGCACCGGGGGCGGTGGCCTGATCGGCGGCGCGGGAACGGCACTGAAGCGGCTGAGTCCGCGGACGAAGGTCGTCGGCGTGTGGCCGGAGGCCTCCACCTGCATGCTCGATTCGCTGAAGGCCGGCGAGATCGTCGAGACGCCGGAGTTCCCCACGCTGTCCGACGGTTCGGCCGGCGCGGTGGAGCCCGGTTCCGTCACCTTCGGAATCTGCCAGGAGGTGATCGACGAGACGGTCACGGTCAGCGAGCCGGAGATCGCCCGCGCCATGCGGAAGATCGCCGAGGGCGAGCGCTGGATCGTCGAAGGCGCCGCAGGCGTCGCGGTCGCCGGCCTGATCCGCACGGCCGGGCAGTACCGGGGCAAGAAGGTCGCGGTCGTCCTTTGCGGACGGAACGTGGCGCTCGAGACGTTCCTGGGCGCGATGGCTCTCGCTCAGGAGTGAGCCGCGTGGGGTGGCGGGCCGGTCGCGGCTCGCCACCCGGGTCCTTCAACCGGGCCGCAGGCGCCCGGTCATGCCGGGACCACCGCGGCGGAGCCGTCGGAACGCGGGTCGCTGCCGGCGGTGAAGGTACCGTCCGGCGCGAGCGAGACGACGTTGGTGTGGCCCAGGAACTCCGTGCGCGGCGGGACTTCTCGCAGCGGGAAGCCGTCGGCGGCGAGCTCCGCCACGGTCTCGGCCGCGAGGTCGGCTTCGTGGTGCACGGTATCGGAGGCCTGGCCCTCGGCCCGCGCGCCGACGACCCAGCGCGGCGCGCTCACGGCTTCCTCGGGTGAGTCGCCGGCGAGCAGTCGCAGCAGCACCTGCGCGTGGATCTGCGGCTGGCCGTGCCCGCCCATCGTCGAGTTCACCCAGCGGACGCGGCCGTCCTCGTGGGTTACGAGCACGGGCATCAGCGTGTGCTTGGGTCGCTTGCCCGGCGCGATCACGTTGGGGGAGCGGGGATCCAGTGAGAAGCTCGTGCCGCGGTTCTGGAGGATGATGCCGGTCTCCGGCTCCAGCAGGGCGGCGCCGAAGCTGTCGAACACACTCTGGATGATCGACACGGCGTAACCCGCGGCATCGGCCGCCGCCACGCCCACGGTGTCGCCGCGGGGGATCGAGGGAACCGCCACCACGTCGGCGCCCCGCGGGTCTCGCAGGCTCGCGATCAGCTCGGCGAACCCGTCGTTCTCGACGTCCGTGGCGGCGAACGCCGGGTCGGCCAGCAGGGTTTCGCGTACGCGCGTGCCGTCGTGGAACAGGCGGCCCAGCACGGCGGCCGGGGCTGCCCACGGAGTGGCGGCGAAGCCCAGCTCGGTGAGGGCTCGCACGGTCCGCAAGAGCGCGAAGCCCTGCGTGTTGGGCGGGCTGGTGTGCACGCGGAACGCGCCCAGCGGGGTGGAAATCGCGGAGGTCTCCCTGGCCACGTACCCGGCGAGGTCCGTTGTCGTGAGGGGGCAGCCGAGGGCCTGCAGGCCACGGGCCAGTGCCGTGCCCACCGCGCCTGCGTAGAACTCGCCGGGTCCGCCGGCCGCGATCGCGCTCAGCGATTCCGCGAGGCGCGACTGCACGAGCAGGTCGCCTTCGCGAAGGGACGCTCCGAACACCGCACGCGCTCCGGCGTCGGCGTCGAGCAGAGCCCGGTCGGTCCCGAGAGCGGCGGCGAGCGAGCGCGCCACGGGGACGCCTTCGGCCGCGTACTCGATCGCGGCGTCGAACTGCGCGGCCCAGTCCAGCGCGGCGCCGTGGCCGCGCAGCGCCTCCCAGCCGCGTACCGCGCCGGGCACGGTGACGGTGTCGGGGCCGCGCTCCGGCAGCCGGTCGCCGTGGCGGGCGCGCAGCGCGGGGAGATCACGGGCGGCCGGCGCCGTGCCGGTGGCGTTCACGCAGGTGATCGAGCCGTCGGGGGTGCGCACGAGGGCCACGAGGTCGCCGCCGAGAGCGGTGTTGTGCGGGTAGACGACCGTGAGCGCGGTGGCGGCCGCGAGTGCCGCGTCGATGGCGTTGCCGCCCGCGCGGAAGGCCTGTTCCCCGGCGCGGGTGGCGAGGGCGTGCGGCGAGGCGATGGCGCCGGTGATCGGGGACAAGGCAGCTCCTTTTTCGCGGCGGGCAGGCGTGCGCGGCGAGGCCTGGGGCAGTCCCGGCCCGGCGGGGTAAGCTGCGATCACTGTAGCAGTGACGACAGAAACGGCACTAGCTGAATTGGATACTTCAGAACCACGCACCCTCGCGAGCCGGGTCAACCACGAGTGGACCCGGCTGAGCAAGACCGAACGCGTCGTCGCTCGATACCTCGTCGCGTCGCCGCCGCAGCGGATCATGCTGGCCACCGCCGGCGAAATCGGCCGCACCACGGGCACGAGCGATGCCACGGTGGTCCGCACCGCGCGCCGGCTCGGGTACGCCGGGCTCCCGGACCTCAAAGCCGCGCTGGGTGCCCATTTCGGCGACGCCGCGCCCCCGCAGATCAGCGAACGCCTCCAGCTCTCCCGCACGGCGCGGGACTTCTCGGGCACGGCCGAACGAGTCCTGGATGACGCCCGCGAGCGGATCACCGGGCTCGGCCGCAAGACCGACTCGGCCGCACTGGCGAAGGCGCTGCGGCTCATCGCGCCCGCGGCCACGGTCTTCTGCTACGGCTGGGGCGTCAACGAGCTCAGCGCCCGCTACCTCGCCCTGAAGCTGAACCGCATCGGCAAGTTCGCGGTCTTCTCCGGCGCCACCGGCTTCACCCTCGCCGACGACCTGCTCGGCCTCTCCGCCCGTCACGCCGTGGTGATCTTCGCGCCCGGCCGCGCGTTGCCCGAGCTCGAACTGCTCGTCGCCCACGCGCGGGCCGCCGGCGCCGGGCTGATCCTCGTGACCGAGAACCTCGGCGAGGAGCTCACCGGCGCCGTCGACGTCGTCCTGCGCGACGAAGCATCCGCGGGCGGCCTCACCGCCGAACCGCTCGGCGGGATGTTGCTGGCCGACATGCTCGTGCTCGCCACGATGGCTGTCGGCCGCGACCCCGCCGTCGGCACCTACGAACTGCTCACCCGCCTGCGCCGAGAACTCGCTCCGGAAGCCTGACCCGTCCCCGAAGGAGAGCCATGCCCCTGATCGCCGAGGACATCCTCGACCAAGCAAGGGAGACGGTCGCGCGGAACCTCGCACCGACCCCACTGCTGCCGTTCCACGCCGCAGGCCTCGAGGTGCCGGTGTTCCTCAAGTACGAGGGCGCCCAGCCCACCGGCTCGTTCAAGGTCCGTGGCGGCGTCACCGCCCTCACCGCGTACGCCGCCGACGGAACGCCGGTCGTCACGGCCTCGGCGGGCAACCACGCGCTCGGCATCGCGCACGCGTCGCGGCTGCTCGGCGCGAAGTCCACAGTGGTCGTTCCCGAAGACGGTTCTCCCGCCAAGATCTCGGCTCTGCGCACCTACCCGGTGGACCTCGTGCTCGCGCCAGGCGGCTACGACGGCGCGGAGGCGAAGGCGCTGGAGCTCGCGGCCGGCGGGATGAAGTTCGTGTCCGCCTACAACGACCCGTACGTGATCGCGGGTCAGAGCACACTCGTCGGCGAGGTGGCCGGCAGCTTCGGCGAGGACTTCACGATCGTCGTGCCCACGGGTTCGGGCGGGCTGCTGGCCGGCACTGCGCTCGGCGCCCGTCGCGTGAAACCGGACGTGCGTGTGGTCGGTGTCGAATCCGCCGCCTGCCACGCCGTGTCCGCGGCGGTCGCGGCGGGACACCTCGTGACCGTGCCGGTGGGGGAGACCATCGCCGACGGGCTGGTCGGCAACCTCGAACCGGGCACCATCACGCCCGACATCGTGCGCGAGGCCGGCGTCGAACTCGTCGACGTCGACGAGCCGGCGATCCGCCGTTCGGTCCGCGACCTCGCGCTGACGGCGGGGGTGGTGGCGGAAGGTTCGTCGGCCACCGCGCTGGCCGCGCTGCGCGCGGGCCTGGTCCCGCTCGACCGGCCCGTCGTGCTCGTGGTGTCCGGGCGCAATATCGCGGCCGAGCTGCTGGCCGCGATCCTCACGGAGGGCTGAGGCGGCAGTTCAGACTTTCGTGGGTGTGCCGGGTTTGTCCCGGACCGCCACACTGTGCGTTGCGGGACGGTCACTGTCGGTCCGTCCCCCGATGCACCCGTGAGGAGCCCCGATGAAGGTCAGGTCGTGGAAGGCCGCGCTGGCGGCGGTCGGAGTGGTGGTGGCGGGCCTGGCGAGCAGCACCGCCGGCGCCACGGCCGCCGCGCCCGGGTCCGGCGCGCCGGTGTTCTGGCGGGTGCCGGTGACCGCGGACCAGGTGGCGGGGCTCGCGCGCGCCGGGTTCGACGTCGCCGAATCCGACCGCGAAGCCGCCTACGTCGTGGGCGACCAGGCCGTGGCCCGGAAGCTGCGGACGCTGGGGTACCGGCCGTCCTACTTCGACACCGTCTACAAGGACGTGCCCGCCGGGTCGGCGCGTGCGGGCGTGGCCGACACCTTCTACGGCGGCTACCGCACCGTCGCCGCGCAGGAAGCGCACCTGACCCAAGTCGCCTCGGCGCACCCGGACCTCGCGACCGTGTACACGCTCGGGCCGTCGTGGCGGAAGACCAAGGGGCAGAGTGGCCACGACCTGAAAGCCATCTGCCTCAGCAAGAAGCAGGCCGGTGACTGCACGCTGTCCACGACCTCGGCCAAGCCGAAGTTCGTGCTGATGGCCCAGATCCACGCTCGCGAGATCTCGACCGGCGAGCTCGCTTGGCGCTGGATCGACTATCTCGCCGACGGCTACGCGAGTGACCCGACCGCGAAGTCCATTCTGGACACCACCGAGGTGTGGGTGATCCCGATCGCCAACCCCGACGGCGTGGACATCGTGGCCTCGGGCGGCAACTCGCCCAAGCTGCAGCGCAAGAACGCCGACAACACCCGCGGCGGCTGCTCCGGCACGAACGTCGGCATCGACGTCAACCGCAATTCCACGTTCCACTGGGGCGGGGACTCGAACTCGCCGTGCGCCGGGACCTACCAGGGTGCGAGCGCCGGGTCGGAGCCGGAAACCGAGGCGCTGGAGAAGTTCTTCCGCGCGATCTACCCTGTGCAGCGCGGCACCGGCACCAACGAACCGGCGCCGACGACCGCGCGCGGCACGATGATCACGCTGCACAGCTACGGCAACGACATCGTGATCCCGTGGGGCTTCACGCAGGCGAATTCGCCCAACGACGCGCAGTACCGCAAGCTGGGCGCGAAGTTCACCGCCTCCAACGGCTACCTCGTGGGCACCAACCGCGAGACCGTCGGCTACGACACGAGCGGCACCACCGACGACTTCACCTACGGCACCCTCGGCGTCGCCAGCTTCACCTTCGAGGTCGGCGCGGCGAGCGGCACATGTGGCGGGTTCCTGCCGAAGTACTCCTGTGTGGACAGCACGTTCTGGCCGAAGAACAAGGGCGCGTTCATCACCGCCGCGCAGGTGGCTGCCGCGCCGTATCGGCAGTGAGTGGCGGCTGCGAGAGCCCTGCTCTTCTCTCGTAACTCGGCACGAAGACGGTCCTGAACCGGGAACTTCCGGAAATTTTACGGTTAGGTCGTGTACCGGCAGTCGCCTAACGCCGGGAGGACCTGATCGGGGAAGATCCATGGCCGACCGACCGTCTTCGTGCCCGGGTTCCTCGACGACCGCCGGGTCTGGGACGGGGTCGTTGCGGCGCTGCCTGCCGACGGCGAGTACGTGGCCGTGGACCTCGCCGGCAGCGGCGACCGCGCGGCGGAGACCGGGCCTTTCACCGACGACCGGTTCACGACCGAGGTACTGTCTACTGTGGACGCGGTCAATAGCCCGTTCCTGGCGGTGGGCCACAGCATCGGCTCGGCTGTGGCCGAGCTGGTCGCGGCGGCCCGGCCCGAGCTGACCCGCGGGCTGGTGCTCGTGAACCGGTGCCGACGGCAGGGCCGCACCTGCCCGACGAGGCGATCGAGCCGTTCCGCGTGCTCGGGGAAGCCGGGGCCGAGGCGCAGCGCGCGGCGCGGGCGAACCTTTCGCCGAACCTGAGCGCCGAGACCTCTGAACGCATCGGCGCGGCCGACCTGCGCCTGCGCCCCGAGGTGGTGCGCGCGTTCCCTGCTACCGGAACGACGGCGCGCCGGAAGCGCACGCACCGATCGGGTCCCCGGGTCCGGTGCTCATCGTGCGCGGCGAGAACGACCCGGTCGTCACGGCCGACCTCGTGGCCGGCGCCGGCGCACCCCGCTTCGCCGCGCCCGTCACGGAGGTGGTCGGCAGCGCGGGCCGTGCTTCGGCGGCGACTTCGCGCTGGCGCTGCGGGCCGACGTGCTCTTCGCCGGCGAGCCGGCCCGGTTCGGCCACCCCGAGCAGAAACTGGGGATCGTGACCCTGCTGGGCGGGATCCACCGCGTCGCCGTGCGGGCGGGCCGGGCGCGGGCGGTGGAGTGGGCGCTCACCTTCGAGCCGGTTCCGGCGTCGTCAACCGGGTCGTCCCGGACGAGCAGGTGCTCGCCGAGGCGCTGGCGTTCGCGCGCCGCGTGGCGCAAGGCCGGCTCGCGCGCACGCGGTGCACAAGGCGCTGCTGCGTACGTGGAAGGTCGGCGGCGCGGGGCAGCGCGGACCGGTGCTGACGTTCGAAGGACAGTGAGAAGTTCGAGGGCCGTCAGGCGACGCAGCCGAACGCCGTCGGCTTGCGTCGGATCAGGTGGAATGCCGTTTCCGTCTTGCACGCAGCTCGGTGACTGTATAGTCAACGCGACAGAGTTGACTACGTGATGGCTCTGCCGGGAGGAGTGCCGATGAACTGGCCCGCGACGGATCGCTACGAGCTCCAGGTGAGCCCGGGCGGACTGGGTTTCGTGCACGACCTGCTCAACACGCTCTCGGCCGGCAAACCCCGCGAGAAGGACCTGCTCGCCGAGGCCGGCGACGCGCAGAAGTGGCTCGACAGCGCGCTGTCACGGTGGGCCGAGGCCACCGAACGCCCGGCCGAACGCGTCGAGCTGACCGGCGACGACGTCGAGCGCCTGCGCGACCTGCGCGAGGAGCTGCGCGAGTTCACCGATCACGACCCCGAAGCCGGCCCGGCTCTGCTGCACAGCGCGCCCGTGCTGCTGCAGCCCGGCGCGGACGGCTGGATCCGGCCAGAGCCCCGCGGCACCGGCTGGCGGCGCTTGGCGTCGATCGTGTTGATCGAAGTGCTGGAGGCGCAGCGCGCCGACCGCTGGCGGCGCCTCAAGACCTGCCGCAACAAGCGTTGCGCGGTCGCCTTCTACGACCGCTCCCGCAACAACAGCGGCGTGTGGCACAACGTGCAGGTGTGCGGCAACGCGGTCAACCTGCGCGCCTACCGCGCCCGCCGGCGCACCCAGCAGAGCGGCTGAACCGAGCGGGTGCCCGGATCGCGCGCCCGCGCACCTGTCTCGATCAGTACGGCATCTCGTGGATGTCGGTGATCTGGTCGGCGGCGTTCACGGCGGCGTCGGCAAACAGCCCGCTGCCGCCGTACTGGCTCAGCACGCTCTCCAGCTCGATCCCGGTCGAGCACTCGGTCGGCGGGCACGTCTCGAACGGGAACCCGGCGGGGTCGACGGACTCGATCGTCGCGTTCGGGGCCAGCGGCAGCCGGTGCGCACCCGGCACGTCGACGAGGTGCGGGCCGGCCCCGCCGTTCGGCGCCGGCGTGACGAGGGAGAACTCCGCCATCCCGCTCGCACGGTCGTAGTGGGTGAACCGCACCTCGAGGCTCTTGCCCGGGAACTTCAGCCCGGCGGCTGCCGCCGGCTGCGGGGGCCGGCCCGGTTGCTGCGCGGAAGACGAAGGGGTTACCGCAGCCCGCGTCGCGGTCGATGCCGCGGAGGTGGACAACGGCGCCGACGGGACCGGCGCCGTCGGCGCGGCGGGCACGCCCGTGCACGCGGTGGCGAGCGCTGCCGCCGCGACGGAAGCGGCGGCGAGAGCGCCTCTGAACACGGTTGTCCGCGTCATGTGAGCATTCCCCCAGGGTTCGCGAAAAGCTTGCTGTCACGGGCAAAGACGGCTGTGCGAGTCCGGCGTTGCGGCTGTGATCAACCCGTGACGCGAGGGTGCCCTCGCGGTGGCCGGGTGTCCGCTATGTCCGGTGTGGATTGCGCCGGTCGGACGAGCCCGGCCACGGTTCCGACGCGCGTCGGGGAGTGTTCAGCTCGTGTTCGCCCCGAACCAGTGCCGCGACCGTAGGTTTCGGCCGTCCCACGCACTCTCTCGCGCGTGCCGGCCGTTACCGGAGGTTCTCACCCATGTCCGATCTTTCCCGAAGAGGTTTCCTCGGCGCAGCCGCGGCGGTCACCGGTGCCGCGGTCGTCGGCGGCGGTGGGCTGGCCGCCACCGAGGCCGAGGCGTCGCCTCGGCCGCCCGTCCCGTCGAAGCGGTACGGAGACCTGCGGGACATCAAGCACGTGGTGATCCTGATGCAGGAGAACCGCAGCTTCGACCACTACTTCGGCTCGCTGAAGGGTGTTCGCGGCTTCGGCGACCGCTCTGCGATCACGCTGCCCGGCGGCAGCTCGGTGTTCCAGCAGCCGACGACGGCACCCGGCACCCCGGCCACGGGCAGCCAGTACCCGTGGAAGCTCTCCGACGCCAAGGTGTCGCAGTACCCGGCCAACCACCAGCCGCCCACCTCCGAGGTCGGCGCGCAGGGCTACGGCGGTACCTCGCACAGCTGGGACGACCAGCACGGCGCCTGGTACGGCGGCCTCATGAACGGCTGGTACTACGCCAAAGGCGGCCCTACCACGCTCGGCTACCTCGACCGCTCGGACATCCCGTTCCACTACGCGCTGGCCGACACCTACACCGTCGGCGACGCCTACCACTGCTCCGTGCTCAGCGCGACCGGCCCGAACCGCACCTACCTGTGGAGCGGCTCGATCAACGCCGACAAGAAGCACGGCGACTACGTGGCCTTCAACGGCGGCGACGAGCTCGGCAAGCACCTGCTGTGGGAGACCTACGCCGAGTCGCTGCAGAAGGCCGGCTACTCGTGGAAGCTCTACCAGGGCTCCGACAACTACGGCGACAACGGTCTCGAGTACTTCGACACCTTCGCCAAGCTCGACCCGTCGCAGGGCGGTACCGCCGCGCCCGGCAACGTGTTCTACGACAAGGGGGTGGCGATCGTCCCCGAGCCGCACACCGGCCTGAGCGCCAACGCCGACAACCTCACCGACGCGCTGCGCGCCGACGTGGTGGCGGGCAAGCTGGCGAAGGTCTCGTGGATCGTCACGAACCAGGCCTTCTCCGAGCACCCGGACGGTTCGCCGAACGACGGTGCCTACTACGTCAACAACGTCCTCGAGGCCCTCAACGCCGACCCCGAGGTCTTCAACTCGACGCTCGTGATCATCGACTACGACGAGAACGACGGCCAGTTCGACCACGTGCCTCCGCCGGTGCCCGCGCCCGGTACCGACGACGAGTTCTACCTCGAGGCCTCCGGCGCGCTCGCCACTGCCGGCCTCACCCAGCCGATGCCCGTGGGCCTCGGTTTCCGCGTGCCACTGCTGCTGATCTCACCGTGGACCCGCGGTGGCTGGGTGACCTCGGAGGTCTCCGACCACACGTCGGTGATCCAGTTCCTCGAGAAGTGGACCGAGGCGCTCGGCGAGACCGCGCACTGCCCGAACATCAGCGCGTGGCGCCGCAGCGTCTGCGGTGACCTGACGGCCGCGTTCGACTTCCGCTCGCCGGTGTACGGCCTGCCGCGGCTGCCGAAGACCACCGTGATCGGCGACCCGGTCGGCGGTTCGTACCAGCCGCCGGTGACCACGAACAAGATGCCGAAGCAGGAGCCGGGCACCAAAAAGGCCCGGGCTCTGCCGTACCAGCCGAACGCGAACCTCGACGGGTTCACCACCTCGCAGGGCTCGACCCAGGCGAAGCTGTCGTTCAGCAACAACGGCAAGCACGTGCGCAAGGCCAGCCACTTCGCCGTGTACGACAATACCCAGGCCACCCCGCCGCTCAAGGATTACCCGGCGAAGTTCCCGGGCCAGTACACGGTCGCGCCGTCGAGCACGATCTGGGACAAGACCGTGCCGGGTGCGGTGCAGCTCGGCGGGAACCGCTACGACATCACGGTGGTGGGCCCGAACCGGTTCCTGCGCCGGTTCAGCGGAGACCTCGACGCCGCCGGTCACACCGCGAAGGTCACCGCCGCCTACTTCGACGGCGTCCTCGGCTTCGGCTCGCGGCCGCGACTGCAGCTGGAGCTGGAGAACGACGGTTCGCGGCCGGTCACCTTCACGGTGAAACACAACCAGTACTCGGACGAGCGCCCGAAGACCCACCGCGTGCCCGCGCACGGCCGCGCGCTGCACTCGATCGACCCGTGCGGTTCGGCGCACGGCTGGTACGACGTGACCGTGACCCTGGACGGCGACAAGTCCTGGTCGCGCCGCTACGTCGGCCACCTCGAGGACGGCTCGGACAGCATCACCGGCTGACGCCGGAGCGTGGCAAGGGCGCGGGTGCGCGAGGGAAGGCTCGCGCACCCGCACCCACACCAGGTCATCGCCCAGGCCCGCCTCGGCGCACCCGCCGCGGCGGTGGAGTGCCCGTTCCTCGTGGCGGAGTGCCCAAAGGACACGTGCGTTTCCCGGCCACGTGTCACGTGGCCGGGTCAACCGGCCTCGACCGGGACGAGCAGGCTCAGCTGGTGATCTCGATGTCGGGCAGCTCGTCGAGCTTGCCCTTCGGCAGTTCTTCGACGGCGGCGAACACCTTCTTCTGGTGCTCCTTGATGCGCTCGTCGAGCAGGCGGCTCAGCTCGAAGGCGAGCCGGCCGGTCTGGCGGACGGTGAGGTCGTCGACGAGCGGGTGGATCGCCGAGGTGATCACGATGCCCTCGGGGCTCCCGTCGGCGGCCTGCGAGACCCCGATCGAGTAGACCTCGCGCGGATTGGCCTCACCGAGCACCAGATGCTTGCGGATCTTGCGCAGCAGCCCGTGCCATTCGAGCACCTCGCCCTGCACACCGGTGGCCTTGAGGTCGTCCTCGGTCAGGCCCATGCCGCGTTCACCGGGGCGGAAGCAGCGCGCGTAGGAATTCAGCGCCGAGACCCACAGCGATTCGATCAGCACGGGGTCGCGTTGCGCCTCGCCGCGTTCGAGCTCGACGACCAGGCGTTCGCAACAGCGCAGCGTGAACTGCAGGTCGTCGAAGATCGCCGCGAGGTCGGCCAGTGCGAGCGCCAGCGGAGTCCTGAGCTGGCGTGCGTTCTTGACCGGTGCCGTGGGTTGGGACATCCCGGGACGCTCCTGTCCTGCCGGTGCGAAGTGTTGCGGCCATCACACCGCACCTCGGCACAATCGCGTGTCTCAATGTGCGACAGAGTTGTCTGCCTCGGCTCCGCCGAGGCGTGCGAGATCGCCTTTGAGGCGATCTCGCTGGTGGGTTGCGTAGGTAATTCGGGTGCAGAGTTAGTTGTGTGGGAGTTGATCGACCCTATTGCGTATATCGTCGCAAAGTAGTTCTGTGTGAGAACGAACTGTCGACGAAGGAGGCGCTGTGTCGATGCTGGCGGAGCGACCGCGGCCGCGAGTGGTGCGCGAGCACCGGCTCGCGGGCTGGTTCGCGGTGGGTGCGGTGTGCTTCGGCGCGTTCATGGGCCAGCTGGACGCGAGCATCGTCACGCTCACGTTCCCGGCGCTGCAGCGCGAGTTCGGCGAGCCGCTGGCGGCGGTGCAGTGGGTGTCGCTGGCCTACCTGCTGACGCTGGTGGGGTTGCTCGCCGCGGTCGGCCGGCTCGCGGACGCCCACGGCCGCAAGCTCACCTACGTCTACGGCTTCGGCGTCTTCACCGCGGCGTCGATCGCGTGCGGGCTGGCGCCGACGCTGACGTGGCTCGTCGTGTTCCGCGTGGTGCAGGCGCTCGGCGCGGCGATGCTGCAAGCCAACAGCGTCGCGCTGGTGGTGGGCAGCGTGCGCCGCGAGAAGATGCGCGCGGCGCTCGGGGTGCAGGCCGCCGCGCAGGCGCTCGGCCTCGCACTCGGGCCCGCGGTCGGCGGGCTGCTCGTGGACACCGTCGGCTGGCGGTGGGTGTTCCTGGTCAACGCGCCGGTCGGCCTCGTCGGGCTGATCGCCGGGCGGTACCTGCTGCCGCGCACCCGCGAGCGCACGCCGCTGGGCCGCTTCGACGGCGCGGGCGTGGCCCTGCTGGCCACGGCGTCGACCGCGCTGCTGCTGGCGATCTCGGGCCTGTCGGGGCTGGCGCTGCCCGGCTGGGCCGTGCCGGCGCTGTTCGTGGCGGGTGCGGTGGCGGCCGGCGCGTTCGTGCTGCGCGAGAACTCGGCCGCGAGCCCGATCCTGCGCCTGGCGGTGCTGCGGCCGCCGGTCGTGTCGTTCGGCCTCGCCGGCGCACTGTTCGGGTACCTCGTGCTGTTCGGGCCGCTGGCGCTGTTGCCACAGGTCCTGGGTGCGCACGGCGCGACGGGCGCGGTGCTCACGAGCCTGCCGGCCGGGTTCGCGGTCGCCGCCGTGACCGCCGATCGTGTGCTGCCCGCCGGGCTCGGGTCCCGCGTCCGCATCTGCGCCGGAGCGGCTTTGGCGGCGGTCGGGTGCGCCGTGCTGGTGGGGGTGTCCGGTCCGTGGGAAACAGGCGTGTCGCTGTTCGCCGTGGGGCTCGGTCTGGGAGTGTTCATCCCGGCGAACAACTCGGCCGTCATGGGCGCCATCCCCACCCGGATGTCGGCCACCGGAGGAGGACTGGTGAACATGGCCCGCGGACTCGGCACGGCGCTCGGTGTGGCACTGGTGACGTTGTGCCTGCACGCCGGGGGAACCGGCGGCCGCGCGCTCGCGCTCGCCGCCCTGGCCGTGGCGGCGGTGCTCGCCGCCGGCACGGGTCTCGCCGCCGGCCCCCGCACGCCCCGCACCGCATGACGTCCGAGCCGAACCTGGCCGACGTCGTCGCCCGCCTCCGGCGCGCCATGCGCCGCGCCGCCCGCACGGCCGACCCGGACAACACGCTGTCGGTCGCGCAGCTCGAACTGCTCTCGTGCCTCGCCGAGAACCCCGGCGCCCGCCCGAGCCGCGTCGCCCAGCTGCTGAAGCTGGCGCCGAACTCCGTGACCACGATGGTCACCGGACTGCGGGCGCGCGACCTCGTCACGCGGACCAGCGGCAGCGCCGACCGCCGGACGGTGGAGCTCGAGCTCACCGAGAGCGGCCGCGCGGCCGTGGACCGCTGGCAGCACCACAACGCCGAGATCCTCGCCGCGGCGATCGACCGGCTGCACCCGGCGTGGCGGCACCTGATCGCCTCCGCGGTGCCGGCGCTGGCCGAGCTCGTGGGCGCCATCGACCAGCTCGCCGAGACCGGCACGCCGCACACCGAGCGTCCATAAGGGACGGTCAGGCGCGGGCGACCGCCAGCGGTACCAGCAGTTCTTCGTCGGTCACCGAGCCGTGCTGGCCCGTCATGCGGCTCAGCCGCGGCTCGGCCTCGGTGCGGACGACGGCGGTGGTCCCGCGGGCCGCGACGACGACGTCGCCGATGCGGGGGAGCACGCCGTCGGCCACGCGCGGGCCGAACCAGCCCGCCGCGACGGCCTCTTCGCGGCCGAGCACCCACGCGCGGTCGCCCAGGGTTTCGCGCCACGCGGCTCGCACGTCGGGTGCCGCGCCTTCGACGGTGTAGACGTGGCGGGCGCGGGCTTCGCCACCGACGGTGCGGACGCCGGCCCGCAACGTCGGTTCGGCGTCGTAGTCGACGCGCTCGCCGACGGTGACCATGCCGTGGTCGGCCGTCACGATCAGTGCCGCTCCGGCCGGAAGACTGCCGGCGATCGTCTCGGCGAGGCGGTCGACGTAGGCCATCTGGTAGAGCCACGGGGTGCTGCCGGGGCCGTGGACGTGGCCGAGCAGGTCGAGGTCGGCGTGGTAGGCGTAGCAGAGGCTCCGCGGGTGTGCCAGCGCTTCGGCGACAGCCGCGGTGAGGTCGCCGAGCGCGTGGACGCCCTGGAACTCCCCGCCGCGCAGGGCCGCCCGCGTGAGACCACTGTCGCGCTGGTCGCGGGGCCCGACCACGCGCACGGCGACCCCGGCTCCCGCCGCGCGTTCGAAGGCCGTGGGGCGCGGCTGGAGCTCCTCCGGCACGACCCGCTCGCGCAGGTCGATCGGCTTGCCGCCGGTGTGGCGGCGCCAGCCGAGGACGTTGAGCATCTCGCGCCCCGCCTCGAACGCGTAGCCGACCACACCGTGCTCGCCCGGCGTCAGGCCGGTGCCCAGCGACGCGACGCTGGTCGCCGTGGTGCTGGGGAAGCCTGCGGTCAGCGGGCGCGCGGACAGCCGCGTCAGAAAGGGCGCGGCGCCGGCGTGTTCTCGGAGCGAGGTCCAGCCCAGGCCGTCGACGAGCAGCACGCACACGCGGTCGGCGGCGGGCAGGCCGAGCGGGTTGCGCTCACCGTCGACGCCGAGCCCGGCGAGCGCGGAGGGGACGACGTCGGCGAGAGTGCCCGCCGCGTACCGCTGCGCGAGATCTTCCATGCGCCTCACCCTAAGGCGACAGACCCGGCGTAAGGATTCGGAAACGGGGCCACGCGGTTTCGTGGCGTACAAAGGGACCAGAGGTGATGCCGGTGTCCGTCGTGCGACGTGAGCGCGGTCGTCGCTGGGCGGTGGTCGCCGTCGTGACGGTCGCGCTGGTGGCGCTGCCGTCGCTCGTCGCCGTGCTGCGGCCCGCCGGGCCGGCCGCCGACGCCGGGCACCTGCGCGACCTGGTGCTGAGCTCGGCCGGGAAGCCGTACCAGGGGCTGGCGCAGAGCCGGGGCTCGCTGGCGATCCCCGAGCTGCCCGACCTCGCCGACGTGTCGGCCCTGTTCTCCACCACCACGACCACGCGCGCCTGGTACGCCGGGCCCGACCGCTACCGCGTGGCGGTGCTGACCACGACGGGGGAGCACGACGTCTACCACCTGCCCGCAGGCGAATACACCTGGGACTACGGGGGGAACATGCTGACCCAGCTGACGGGCGACCCGGCCGTCCGGCTGCCCCGCGCAGGTGACCTGCTGCCGCCCGAGCTGGCACGGTGGGCGCTGCGGTCCGCGCCCACGGACCCGGTGAGCGCGCTGCCGCCGCGCAACGTCGCCGGCATCCCCGCCGCCGGGTTCCGCCTGGTACCCGCAGATCCGGAGACGACGATCGGCGGTGTCGACGTGTGGGCCGATCCGGGGACCGGGCTGCCGCTGCGCGCCGAGGTGACCGCGCGGGGGCAGCGAGCGCCGATGCTCACCGCGGAGTTCGAGGACGTCGAGCAGACCGCACCCGTCGTCACCACGCCGGTGCCCGCACCGGGCAGCGGCTTCACGGCCACCAACGCGCCGGACCTGTCGAACGCGCTGGGCGCCTTGGGGCGCGTCCGCCTGCCCTCGACGCTCGCCGGCCGGCCGGTGCGCGCCGCGAACTTCGGCGGCGTGCAGGGCGCGGCGCTCTACGGTTCGGGTCTCGCGACGTTCGCCGTGGTCGCCGTGCCGCGCGCGGTCGCCGACGGTGCGGCGGACGCGGCCGGCAAGGCCGGCGGAACCGCGATCACGCTGCCGCGGGGCACGGCGGTGCAGTTGTCGGTCACGCCGCTGTCGCTGGCGATCGTGCGCCCGCCGAGCTCGCGGCGCGGTTACCTGCTCGCCGGGCTGGTCACGTCACCGGTGCTGGCCGCGGCCGCGGCCGACCTGGCCACGCTGCGCCGGAGCGGCCGATGATCGTCACACGGGGGCTGACCAAGCGGTACGGCCGGACGGTGGCCGTCGACGCCGTCGACCTGGAGGTCAGAGAAGGCGACCGCTACGGCTTCCTCGGCCCGAACGGGTCCGGCAAGACCACGCTCGTGCGGATGCTGCTGGGGCTCGTCTACGCGACGAGCGGCGAGATCGAGGTGCTCGGGCAGCCGGTGCCGAAGCGCCTCGCCGACGTGCTGCCCGACGTCGGCGCGCTCGTCGAAGGCCCGGCTGCCTACCCGCACCTGTCCGGCCGGCGCAACCTGGCCCTGCTCGACGCCGCCGGCCGCCACCGCGGCAGGCGGACCCGCCGGCGTCGCATCGAGGAGGCGCTGGAACGCGTGGGTCTCGCCGGCGTCGACCGGCGGCCGGTCAAGGCGTACTCGCTCGGCATGCGCCAGCGCCTCGGCCTCGCCGGCGCCCTGCTCGACCGCCCGCGGCTGCTGGTGCTCGACGAGCCCACCAACGGCCTCGACCCGCAGGGCATCAAGGAGATCCGCGAGCTGCTGCTGGAGCTCAACCGCGACGGCACCACCGTCTTTCTGTCCAGCCACCTGCTCGCCGAGATCGAGCAGCTGTGCACCCGCGTCGGCATCGTCGACCACGGCCGCCTGGTGCTCGACGACGACGTCGCCGCTCTGCGCGCGGCGACCGGCCGCGTCCTCCTGCGCACCCCGGACCCCGCCGCGGCCGCCGCCGTGCTCGACGGCCACCTCGAACACCGCGACGGCGAACACCTCGTGGTCCGCTACGCCGACGCCGCGGAGCTCAACACCCGCCTCGTCAGCGCGGGCGTGCGCGTGAGGGACCTGCGGGAGGAGCACCGCACTTTGGAACAGGTCGTGCTCGAAGTGACGAGCCACGGCTCGGATCGCTTCGGAGGCACGCGGTGATCGGCGTCGAACTGCGCAAGCTCGCGTTGCGGCCGCGCGTGTGGGTGAGCGTGCTGCTGTTGTGCCTGCTGCCGGCCATCGTGGCGGTGTTCCTGGCGACCGCGGACTTCGCGCCGCCGCCGGGGCAGGGTGGGGCGTTCCTGTCGGCGGTGGTGAGCGACGGGTCGCTGTACCCGGCGGCCGCGCTCGCGTTGGTGCTGCCGCTGTTCCTGCCGATCGCGGTGGCGGTGGTGGCGGGGGACTCCGTGGCGGGGGAGGCCTCGGGCGGCACGCTGCGGTACCTGCTGGCGCGCCCGGCCGGGCGGACGCGGCTGCTGACAGCCAAGCTCGTGGCGCTAGCGGTGTACGTGACGGCGGCGATCGCGATCGTGGTCCTCACGTCGCTGGTGATCGGGATCCTGTTGTTCGGCACCGGCGGCGAGGTCGGAGCAGGCGGCCAGACGGCCCAGGCCGTGACGTTGTCGGGCACGTCGCTGAGCTCGTCGTCGCTCGCGCTGCGGTTGCTGGGGGCCGTGGCCTACATCGTGCTGTCGATGCTCGGGTTCGCGGCGATCACGATGTTCCTGTCGACGCTCGCGGACTCGGCGCTCGGTTCCGCGCTCGGCGGGCTGGCCGTGCTCATCACCAGCTCGGTGCTGGAGACGCTCGACGCGGCCGCGCCGGTGAAGCGGTATCTGCCCACGCACTACTGGCTCTCGTGGCTCGACTTCTTCCGCGATCCCGTCCTGTGGCACAACATCGACCGCGGGCTGCTGCTGCAGGCCGGCTACATCGTCGTGTTCTTCGGCGCCGCGTGGGCGAACTTCGCCACGAAGGACGTCACGAGCTGAGGTCCGCGCACGAGGCCGGCGTGCTCAGCGGCGCGGTGCCGATCGCGTTCAGCACGAGACCGGTCACGGCGGGGTCCGTCGGCAGGTCGCCGTGCGCGGCGGTGTCGGCGGGGCACACCTGCTGCAGCGCCACGTTCACCGCGCCGTCGAGCCGCGCCGACTCCGGCGGCGTCACGGTCTGGTCCAGCCGCGTCCACACCGAAAGCCACGGCAGGCCCGGCGGGATCGGCGGCAGCTGCCGGAGCAGAGCGCTGCCGGGCGTGAGCTGGCGGCAGGCTGTGGGGCACGCGCCGGGCGCCAGCACGCCGCCGGCGGTGGCGAGCGTGGTGCCGTGCATCGGCGCGCCGAGCGTGATCACGCGCCGGGCCTGGTGCTCGCCGCCCTCGCGCGCGACCCACAGCCGCGCGACGATCCCGCCCGCCGAGTAGCCGATCACGTCCACCGACGGAGCTCCGCCGGCATACGCGCGTTCGACGGCTCGCGTCAGCACGTCCACCTGCTGCAGGAGGTCACCGGTGCCGTCGCCGGCGAGGGTGAGCACCTCGGTGTCCCGGCCCGTCGCCTGGTGGATTCGGCCGGCCAGCTGTTCGAGCGAGCCCCGGCCACCGCCGTAGCCGGGCACCAGCAGCACCGGCCCCGGCGTGTCCTGAGCGGGGCTTCCGCTACGAGGTACGCCGGAACTCCCACCGACGGACACCGCCGTGACCACACCGGCGGCCAGGACCGCGAGCGCCACCCCGGCGACCAGCAGCCGTCGCCGCGGGCTCAGCCCTCGCACTCCCGGCCACCGCATGGCTCCATGATGATCCCCGGCGTGCGGGACCTCCGTGAGCTCAGTGGTCGGGCGTGACGATGCCGTACTCGTGGATCTTGCGGTAGATCGTCGCGCGCGAGATGCCGAGCAGCTGCGCCGCGCGCGGTTTGTTGCCGTGGGCCTCCTCGAGGCTGCGCACGATCGCGTCGCGCTCGATCGACTCGAGCCCCTTCAGCGGCCGCTTCGCGATGGCCTGGTACTCGGCCGGCAGGTCGCTCGGCTGGATCGCGCCGAGCCGCCGGTGCTGTGCGACCTTCTTGAGCACCTGGTAGAGCTGCGCGGTGTTGCTCGGCCAATCGGCGCGCATCAGCAGGTGCAGCGCCGTCGGCGAGCACGAGAGCCGGCTGCCGCGCGAGACCTTCGCGAGGAAGAACGGCACCAGCTCGGTCAGGTCGTCGATGTGGCGGCGCAGCGGCGGCACGGTCACCGTGCGCGGGAAGAACGCCAGCGACTCGGCCAGGTCCGGCGTCGTCTCGGCCTCCGGGGCGAGGGTGACCGCGAGCCACGGCGCATTGGCGCCGTACGCGGTACGCACTTCTTCGAGCACTCCGGAGAACGCCTTCAGCTCCTCGCCGCGCAGCGACTCCAGGTGCTGCACCACGAGCGTGTCGACCGGATCGTCGATCAGGTCGCGCCGAAGGTCGCACAGCCAATCGGCCTCCGCCGCGTCACGCGCGTCGAGCGTGTGCAGCCGGCCGGTCGGGTTGCGCCGCTGGTGCACGCCCTTCGCAAGGCTCAGCTTCCCGGTGCCCGGCTCGCCCGCGAGCACGAGCCACTCGCCGCGGCTGTAGCCGGCGTCGACGTCGTGCGTGCAGCGCAGCCAGGACGGCGCCGAACCGACCAGGCCCGGCAGGAACATCGGCAGCATCGGCACGGGCACACCGCTCGGCTCGGCTTCCGAGACGATCAGCTTCACCGAGAGCACGCCGCCCACGACGTCGTCCTCGTGCTGGCCCGGCACGCGCCGGCAGTGCATCTTGACCTTGCCCCCGCCCGAGAGGGTCACGGTCGCGGTGTTGCGCCGGTACTCCGAGAGCGCCTGCGCGGCGTGCCCGAGCAGGATCGACTGGTCGGCGGAGTTGAGCAGCTGGCGCGCGCTGTCGTTCATCATCACGATGTCGTCGTTGAACGCCATCACGATGCCGGTCGTGCGGCGGCAGGCCTGCAGGTAGGACTGGAAGAGGATCAGCTCGCGCAGGTTGCTGTGGGTCAGCAGCGCCTGCTGGATCTGCTCGGCCGTGCTGCGCGCGAGCGCGATCAGCAGTCCGCCCGCGTCCTTGCGCCAGCACGTCAGGTCGACGGCGCCGATCATCTTCCCGGAGATCGGGTGGTGGATCGGCACGCCGGCGCAGGCGAGGTTCTCCAGGTGCTCGGCGTAGTGCTCGTGGCCGAACACGTGCGTCGGCTGCTCGTCCTCCAGCGCGGTGCCGATGCCGTTGGTGCCCACGAACTTCTCGCCGTAGCTGAAGCCGGGGACCAGTTCCACGCGTTCGAGGTGGCGGTGCAGGTCGGTGTCACCGGTGCGCTGGCTCAGCACCGTGCCGGTCGGGTCGGCGAGAATCATGCTGATCGGCTGGCCGTCCAATTGGTCGCCGAGCCGTTGCATGACGAGTTTCGCGCTGTGGATCAAGGGAGTGTCGAGGTTGACCTCCCCGAGGTAGGGCAGATCGATGCGATCTGCGGGCACGCGGAAGTGCCGCGACCGCCACCACGAAGCGAGGATCGCTTCGCGGACTTGGTCCGGCTCAATGGTTTCCGATGTCAGAAAACGAATCCGGGTCCTCGCCAGACCGTCTTCGTCGGGCAGGATCGCGGCCGGGGACGGTGCGACCTGGCGGGCGGGTGGACTCTTCACCACGGCTCGACCTCCTGTCGCTGCCCACGTCGTCGTGTCGCAGTACCGGGTCGTGCCCAGCTTAGGTCATGTGTCCAGCGCGGGTCTCACCTTGAGACGCGCTCCTCGCGCGCGTGGGGTTCTCATGGGGAGTCCGGACGAGCGCGCAGGAGGACCCGAATGGATGAACAAACCGAGGAGACGTACAACCCCTGGACGGTTGTCGACCTGGTGTTCCGCCACCTCGTGGACATCGGACTGCACCCGACGCTCGGCTCCGGCGGCCCGCCCGGTGAGCCGGCCGCGCAACTGCTGCGTGCGCTGGGGATCACGCCGACGGCCGAGGGTGACGTGCGGCTGCAGCACGAGAAGGAGTCACAGCTGGCCGCGCTCCGGGCCGCGATGATGGAGGACGACTGAAAAAATCTCCGCGCCTTGTCTCGTATTGAGACTCGCGGTTCGGCGGGCCGCCCCCTTAATCGTGTTCGCAGGACTTCACGCCCCGGTCCGACCGGGTGAACCGGGTACCGCGGTTCGGGCAGGGCGCGCCAGCAGCCGTCGTGGCGCGACGGGTAAGGAGAGACCATGAGCCGCCAGAGCGTGGCGAAAGCCCACCAGAAGATCCAGGAGCTGTCGTGGGAACCGGTGTACCACCAGCCGGTGTCGCACTACGGAACCGATTACACGTTCCAGAAGGCCAAGAAGAAGGACCCGCTCAAGCAGGTGCTTCGTTCCTACTTCCCGATGCAGGAAGAAAAGGACCACCGCGTCTACGGGGCCGAGGACGGCGCCATCCGAGGCAACATGTTCCGGCAGGTCCAGGAACGGTGGCTGGAGTGGCAGAAGCTGTTCCTGTCCATCATTCCGTTGCCGGAGATTTCCGCGGCGCGGGCCATGCCGCTGCTGTTCCGCACGGTGCCGAACCCGGAACTGCACAACGGCCAGGCGATCCAGATGATCGACGAGGTACGCCACTCGACGATCCAGCAGAACCTGAAGCGCCTGTACATGAACAACTACATCGACCCGGCCGGTTTCAACTCGAGCCTGCGCAACTTCCAGAACGACTACTGCGGCACGATCGGCCGGCAGTTCGCCGAGGGCTTCATCACCGGTGACGCCATCACCGCGGCGAGCATCTACCTCACGATCGTGGCCGAGACGGCGTTCACCAACACCCTGTTC
Organism: Amycolatopsis sp. NPDC023774; assembly: GCF_040639695.1. Classification (NCBI taxonomy): domain Bacteria; kingdom Bacillati; phylum Actinomycetota; class Actinomycetes; order Pseudonocardiales; family Pseudonocardiaceae; genus Amycolatopsis; species Amycolatopsis sp. NPDC023774. Next base: position 297,331 of record NZ_JBFAAJ010000002.1, on the reverse strand, counting down.
GTCGCCATGCCCGCCGAGGCCGCGGCCAATGGCGACTACCTGCTGCCGACGGTGTTCCACTCGGTACAGTCCGACGAATCGCGCCACATCAGCAACGGCTACGCCACGCTGTTGATGGCACTTTCCGACGAAAGCAACCACCAGCTGCTCGAACGGGACCTGCGTTACGCGTGGTGGAACAACCACCGGGTGGTCGACGCGGCCATCGGCACCTTCATCGAGTACGGCACGAAGGACCGCCGCAAGGACCGGGAGAGCTACGCGGAGATGTGGCGCCGGTGGATCTACGACGACTACTACCGCAGCTATCTCGTCCCGCTCGAGAAGTACGGTCTGGTCATTCCGCACGACTTGATCGAAGAAGCGTGGAAGCAGATCTGGGACAAGGGCTACGTGCACGAAGTCGCGCAGTTCTTCGCCACCGGGTGGCTCGCCAACTACTGGCGCATCGACCCGATGACGGACGAGGACTTCGAGTGGTTCGAGTACAAGTACCCGGGCTGGTACGACAAGTACGGCAAGTGGTGGGAGAACTACAGCCGCCTCTCGGTGCCGAACGGGCACAACCCGATCGCGCTGGAAGACGTCGACTACGTCTACCCGAACCGGTGCTGGACCTGCATGGTCCCCTGCCTCGTGCGTGAGGACATGGTCATGGCGGAGGTCGACGGGCAGTGGCGGACGTATTGCCACGAAGCCTGCCGGTGGACCGACGTCGAGGCGTTCCGGCCCACGTACCAGGGTCGCGAGACCCCGAACATGGGCCAGCTCATCGGGTCCCGCGAGTGGGAGACGCTCTACCACGGCTGGAACTGGGCCGATGTGGTGTCCGACATGGGGTTCGTCCGCGACGACGGCAAGACGTTGGTCGCCCAGCCGCACCTCGACCTCGACCCGAAGAAGATGTGGACGCTGGACCACCTGCGCCGGTGCCCGCCGCTGCAGAGCCCGAACGTGCTGCTCAACGAGATGACCGCCGAGCAGCGGGCCGCGTTCCAGGACGACTACAACCGCCAGGGTCCGGCGGGACGGCCCGCACGGGCAGCGTCCTGACGGACAGATGACCGGTCGCCGCCGGCGATCGGGTGCCGCCTGGACGGCGGTACCCGGTCGCCGACGGTGACGCTCCGGGATGTGTGCGAACTCCGGCGTTCAGGCAGGGAAGCGATGGGAAACAAGCACCACGTCCGCTTCGAACCGGTCGGCATCGAGATCGAGGTCGACGAGGACCAGAACATCCTGCGAGCGGCTGCCGAGCAGGGCGTCATGCTCATGCACGGGTGCAAGGAGGGGCAGTGCGCCTCCTGCAAGTCGTTCATCCTCGATGGCGAGGACGTCGACCACGACCGGTATTCCACGTTCGCGTTGCCCGACTTCGAAAAGGAGGAGGGCTTCACGCTGCTGTGCCGGGCGCACGCGTACGAGGACCTGACGATCGAACTGCTCAACTACGACGAAGAGATGATCCATTCCGGACTGCCGATCCAGGAGGCGGTGGCGGAGGTGGTGTCGCTCGAGGAGATCACGCACGACCTCCGGCGGCTCGTGGTCCGGCTCGTGGACACCGAGTCGTTCAAGTATTTCCCCGGCCAGTACGTCGACTTCGCGGTCCCGGGACACGAGGCCACCCGGTCGTTCTCGATGGCGAACACCCCGGGCCGGGACGCCGGCCTGCTGGAGTTCGTGATCAGGATCTACCCGGACGGGTTGTTCTCGCACTTCCTGGACACCGCGGTCTCGGTCGGGGACCGGCTCGACGTGTCGGGCCCGTTCGGGGTCTTCACCCTGCGTGACGCACCCGAGCGGGATCTGGTGTTCCTCGGTGGCGGCGCCGGCATGGCGCCGATCCTCTCGTTGCTGCGGTCCATGGCCGAGCGCGGCATCGAGCGGAAGGCGACCTACTACTACGGCGCCCGCCGCAAGAGAGACCTGTGCTTCGAGAACGAGCTGTCGGCTCTCGAGGACAAGATCCCGGGTTTCCGGTTCGTGCCGGCCCTTTCCGAACCCGACGAGGGCGAGGAGTGGGACGGCGAGACCGGCTTGATCACCGACGTGGTGCGCAGGCTCGAGACCGACCTGGGCCGCACCGACGTCTACGTGTGCGGGCCGCCGCCCATGGTGGAGGCGGCCCTGGAACTGCTGCCGGCGCTCGGTGTGCCGGAGAAGCGGATCTTCTACGACAAGTTCACCACGACCGGCGACGCGGATGAGACGTGAGTCCGGCTGAGACACCGAGGTAACGACGAGGCCAGTGCCCGACGCGAAGGATGAAAACCGATGACATCAACGGCAGAACGCAGCGTCCCCAAGCCCGTCTTCACCGATGCCGAGGCGGGCGCCCGGGACTTCCCGGACTCGACGGAGCGGCACTTCAACTACTTCACCCCGAAGAAGCGCAAGCAGAGCCACTACGAGGACGTCACCGTCGAGGTGCAGCCCGACCCGCGGCACTACCTGAGCCAGGGCTGGTTGTACGGCTTCGCCGACGGCAACGGCGGCTACCCGCTCGAGTGGACCACGCTCAAGGCGTGGGGTTCGGATCGGCCCGAGCCCGTGCGCAGCCCCGGTTCGGGTGGCCAGGGCTACCCGTGGCCCGCGCTCGGCTGGCACGAGTTCCGCGACCCCAACGAGGAGTGGGAGCTCACGCTCTACCGTTACAACGCGAACGTGGTCCGGCAGCTGAACCAGAACATCGACGCGGCCCGCCAGTCGAAGGCGTTCGAGCAGTGGAACCCCAACTGGGTCACCTTCGTCTCGCACCACATCGGTGCGTGGATGCACGTGGACCAAGGCCTGGGCCTGTACCTGTACGCCAACGCCAACCGGCGGGCGCCGACCAACATGCACAACAACGCCATCTCCGTGAACAGCATGCACCGCATCCGCGCGGCGCAGGACCTGGCGCTGTACAACCTCACACTGACCGAAGAGATCGACGCGTTCGACGGCACCGCGCACCTGGAAACGTGGAACGAGGACCCGGCGTGGCAGGGCGTCCGGGAGACGGCCGAGGCGCTCACCGAGATCTGGGACTGGTGCGAGGCGATCTTCGCCGCGAACATCGTGTTCGAGCCACTGGTCGGTGAGCTCTTCCGCAGCCGGCTGGTGCAGCAGGCGGCACCCGCCAACGGCGACTTCGTGACGCCGACCCTGATCGGTGCCGAGGAGTTCGACTTCTCCGAGCGCGACCTGCGCTACACGAAGGCGATGTTCGACCTGTTGGTCAACGACAAGGAATTCGCCGACCACAACCGGCAGCTCCTGCAGCAGTGGCTGTCGGCGTGGGTTCCGAAGTGCATTTTGGCAGCGCGGACGCTGCAGCCGCTGTGGTCGCAGCCCGACGCGAAGCCCATGCGGTTCGAAGACAGCCTCGACCGCGCCAAGAGCCGCTTCGGCGGCATCCTGTCCGACCTGGGCCTGCAGGCACCGAAGGAGCTGAGCCAGTGACTGTCTTCAAGACGGCGGAAAGCCCGTACAAGTCCAACAACACCGCGTCGAACCGGTGTGGGTTCACCCTGATGAACAACCAGGTCGGCGTGATCGTGGCCGAGGTCATGGGTGGCAAGGAAAACGTGACCATCACGCCGCTGCCCTCGATGATCCGGGTGGACGCCGACGGCCGCATGGACGTCGTCTACTCCGAGATCGACGAGGCGGCGGGAGAGGAGGAGGGCTGGTTCAACTCGGCGGAGTTCGAGGAGAACATGTCCACGCACTATGGGCGCATGGTCCACCTCGACGACCGCACGATCATGTTCGCCAACCCCGAGGACGCGGCCGAGTACCTCGACTTCGACCTCGTGGCGCGCAAATAACACGGGTCGCGACAGCACGACTCGGCAGAAGCACTCGATACAGTCCGGGAGGAGCACCGTGTACGAAAAGGACGGCGAGAAGTACTTCGTGGTCGACGGGCACACCCATTTCTGGGATGCCAGCCCTGCCAACTGGGTTTCGGGTCAGGAGGAGTACGCGAAGGGCTGGATCGAGTGCTTCCACGCGTACCAGAGCCTCGGCCCGAAGGAGACCCACTGGCCGATCGAGAAGTTCCAGAAGTACGACGAAGAAACGATGATGTACGACCTGTTCGACGCCGGCCACGTCGACGTCGCCATCTTCCAGCCCACGAACCTGCGGCAGTGGTACCGCGAAGGCTTCAACACCACTGAGGCCAACGGGGCGCTGGCGGAGAAGTATCCGGGCCGGTTTGTGGTCAACACGAGCTGGGACCCGCGAGATGGCGAGCCGGGTCTGAAGGGCTTGGAAGAGCGCGTGAAGCGCTGGGGCTGCAAGGGTGCGAAGCTCTACACCGCCGAGTGGTACGGCGACTCGCGCGGCTGGAGCCTGCGGGACCCGGAGGCCTCGCGCTACCTGGAGAAGTGCCAGGAGCTCGGCGTCAAGAACATCCACGTCCACAAGGGACCGACGATCTGGCCCCTGGACAAGGACGCGTTTGACGTGAAGGACGTGGACTACGCGGCCACGAACTTCCCGGGACTCAACTTCATCGTCGAGCACGTGGGGCTGCCGCGGATCGAGGACTTCTGCTTCATGGCCACGCAGGAGCCCAACGTCTACGCCGGCCTGTCGGTGGTCGTCGGCGGGCTCATGCACGCGCGGCCGCGGTTCTTCGCGAAGGTGATGGGCGAGCTGCTGTTCTGGGTCGGTGAGGACAAGATGCTCTTCGGCGCCGACTACGCCATCTGGGAACCGAAGTGGCAGGTGGAAGGCTTCGTCGACTGGCAGATGCCCGACGGCGAGGAGTTCTCCGACTACGGGAAGCTCACGGTTGAGACCAAGAAGAAGATCCTCGGCCTCAACGCGGCCCGCCTGTACGGCCTCGAAGTGCCCGAGGAGCTCGACCTCAAGGCGCCCAAGACCGTCGAGGCGGTAGGGGTCCCGTCGCCGTGACAGCGCCCGGTTCCGCCGGCGCGCGCACCGACCAGACCGCCGCGATCACCGCGGCGGTCTGGTCGGCGCTGGGGACCGTGCGCGATCCCGAGCTCGACCGGCCGTTGACCGACCTGGGTTTCGTGTCCGGCTCCACAGTGGACCCGGGTGGGGAGGCGGTCGTCGAGCTGTGCCTGCCGACGTATTTCTGCGCGCCGAACTTCGCGTTCCTGATGGTGGCCGACTCCTACGACGCCGTGTCGGCGGTGCCGGGGGTCAGCCGGGCCGTGGTGCGCCTGAAGGACCACTTCGCCGCCGACGTGATCAACAAGGGGGTGGCGGCGCGGGCCGGTTTCGTCGGCTCCTTCGGCGAGGAGGCGGCCGACGAGCTCGACAGCCTGCGTGCCGACTTCCTGCGCAAAGCCGTGCTCGCCGGCACCGACCGCGTGTGCCGGTCGATGGTGTCCGGCGGCGTGGCCCGGGAACGCCTGGCGGACCTGACGCTCGCCGACGCGCCGCCGACAGCGGACCGCGAACGGCTGCGGGAGCGCCGCCGTGAGCTGGGCCTGCCCGGCGGCGACGCCGACCCGCTCGTGCTCGACCCGGGCACCGGCGAGGCCGTGACCGCGGACGAGTTGCACCGGCACCTCGGCCTCGCGCGGCTCACGCGCGTGAGCCAGGACGCCAACTCGGGGGTGTGCCGCGGGATGCTGCGCGCCCGTTACCCGGAGGCCACCGACAACCCCGATACGGAGGAGACGCCATGAAGGCGGTCCGGTTGCACGCTTACCACCAGCAGCCCGTCCTCGAAGAAGTGCCGGAGCCGAAGGTCACCGGGCCGCTCGACGTGGTGGTGAAGGTCGGCGGGGCCGGAGTGTGCCGCACGGACCTGCACATCGTCGAGGGGCAGTGGGCCGAGAAGTCCGGCGTCGCCCTGCCTTACACGATCGGGCACGAGAACGCGGGCTGGGTGCACGAGGTCGGCTCCGCCGTGACCAACGTGGCCGTCGGCGACACCGTCATCCTGCACCCGACGCCGACGTGCGGGCTGTGCCACGCCTGCCGCGCCGGCAACGACATGCACTGCGAGAACAACGCGTTCCCCGGCATCGACACCGACGGCGGGATGGCCGAGTACCTGCTCACCGCCGCCCGGGCGTGCATCAAGCTCGACGCGGACACCCGCCCCGAGGACGTCGCGGCGCTGGCCGACGCCGGCATCACCGCCTACCACGCCGTGCGCAAGGCGGTGCCGCTGCTGCCCCCGGGCACGGTGTGCGTCGTCAACGGCGCAGGCGGGCTCGGGCACATCGGCATCCAGTCACTGCGGGCGCTGACGGCGACGACCGTCGTGGTCGTGGACCGCAACGTCGACGCGCTGAAGCTGGCCGCCGACCTCGGGGCCGACCACACCGTGGTCGCCGACGGCACCCACGTCGACGCGGTCCTGGACCTCACGGGCGGCCACGGCGCCGAGGTCGTGCTCGACTTCGTCGCCGAGCAGGGCGCGCAGCAGGACGCGTTCGCCATGACGCGCCGGGCCGGCTCGCACTTCGTGATCGGCTACGGCAGCAACATCGACATCCCGACCATCGACATCATCTCCACGGAACGCAACATCGTGGGCAACCTGGTGGGCACCTACAACGACCTCGTCGAGCTGATGGTGCTCGCGCAGGCGGGCAAGGTCACCTTGCACACCAGGCAGTACCCGCTCGACGCGGCACTCGACGCGCTGGCCGATCTCGACGCCGGCCGCGTCCGGGGCCGCGCCATCCTCGTCCCCTAGCCGATCCGGTCCCATCACACAGGAGGAGCAGCATGGCCAAGGAACTTCGCTTCGGCTCGGAAGCCCGCGACCTGCTGGTGGCGGGGGTGGACAAACTCGCGGAGGCCGTGAAGTCGACGTTGGGCCCCAAGGGGCGCAACGTGATCATCGAGAAGATCACCGGTTCGCCCGTGGTCACCAACGACGGCGTGACCATCGCGCGTGAAGTCCACTTGCGCAACCAGTTCGAGAACATGGGCGCGCAGCTGGTGAAGGAAGCGGCGATCAAGACCAACGACGTGGTGGGTGACGGCACCACGACCGCGACCGTGATCGCGCAGGCGATCGTGAGCGAGGGCATGTGGGCGATCGCCCACGGCGGCAACCCGGTGCTCGTCAAGCGCGGCATCGACGCGGCAGTGGGGCGGCTCGTCGAGCACCTGGAGACGATGGCGCACCCGGTGAAGTCCGAGGAGGACTTCGCGCGGGTCGCGGCGATCTCCGCCAACGACGACGGGGCCGTCGGCTCGGTGATCGCCAAGGCGCTGCACGCGGTGGGGGAGAGCGGGGTCGTCACGATCGAGGAGTCGCCGCGCATCGGCATGTCGGTGGAGTTCGTGGAGGGCTTCGAGTTCGACAACGGCTACCTCTCGCCGTACCTCGTCACGGATCCCGGGCGCCTGGAAGCGGTGCTCGACGACCCGTACATCCTCATGTGCAGCGAGAAGATCAGCAACGTCCAGCAGCTGATGCCGGTGCTGGACAAGGTGATGCGCAATCCGCGCCCGCTCGTGCTGATCGCGGAGAACGTGGAGGGCACGGCGCTGTCGATGCTCGTGCACAACCACGTGAACCGCACGTTCCAGGCCGTTGCGATCCGCGCGCCCGGCTTCGGCGACCGCCGGCTGCACAAGCTGGAGGACCTGGCGGCCGTGGTCGGCGGGGCGGTGCTGTCGAAGCACTCGGGGTTCTCGCTGGAGACGATGAAACTGGAGCACCTCGGCCGCGCGAAGCAGGTGCGGGTGACGGAGAACGCGACCCAGATCGTCGGGGGCGCGGGGTCCGCCGAGGCCATCGACTTCCGCGTGAACCAGCTGCGCGCCGAGCGTGAGCGCGCGCAGTTCGGCATCGACGACGACGTGCTGACCGAGCGGATCGGCGCGCTGACCGGCAAGGTCGCGGTGATCCGCGTCGGCGCCGCGACGCCGGCCGAACTCAAGGAGCTGCAGCACCGCGTGGAGGACGCGCTCTCGGCCACCCGGGCCGCGATCGCGGAGGGCGTGGTCGCCGGCGGCGGCGCGACCCTGCTGCACGCGGAGAAGGTGCTGACCGGTCTCGACCTCGAAGGCGACTACGCCATCGGCGCCGAAATCGTGCGGCGCGCACTGAGCGCACCGGCGATGCTGATCGCCAGCAACGCCGGGTACGCGGCCGAAGAGGTCGTGGAGCAGACCCGCAAGCTCGGCGACGACGAAGGGTTCGACGCGTTGGTCGGGCGCTTCGGCGACCTCGTCGAGCTCGGCATCATCGACCCGCTGCGGGTGTGCCGTTCGGCGCTGCAGAACGGCGCTTCGGTCGCCGGCCTGCTGCTGACGACGAACTCGCTGATCGCCGAGGAGCAGACGCCGTGGGGCGGCAGCGCGGCGCTGATGACCGAGTTCGGGCCGCTCGACGAAGGCCTGCACCAGCCCTCGCCCGATGCGAGCACCCCGCAGTCGCTCGGGATGGGCCCGTCGGTCGGCTGATCCCGCTTGTGGTCCGGGCTGCCGATCCGGGCGGCTCGGCCCCCGCGCACCTCACCCCCGTACGGGTGCGCGGGGGTCTTCCCGTTGAGTGGCAGGGAAAGCCGCGAACGCCCCGGTGAGCGCGAACCGCCCCGGGCCGGTGAAAGCGAGCACCAGCAACGTCCAGCAGAAGAGCGCGGCCTGCTCGCCGCCGTTCTGGATCGGCAGCACGTCGGTCGGCGCGTGGACGGTGAAGTAGGCGAAGGCCATCCACCCGGAGCCGATCAGCGCGGCGGCGCGGGTGCCGATGCCGAGGCACACCAGCGTGCCCGCCCCGGGCTGGATGAGCGCCGCCCACCAGCCGGGCCACGCACCGACCTGCGCCGGGGCGTGGATGCCGAGGATCCCGAAGAGGGTTTCCCGCCGTGGCAGGCGAAGAGGAACCCCACGACGATGCGGAAAGTCCGATCGCGTGGTCGCGGATCGCGTCCAGCCGGTACCTGGTACATCCACAAAGGACGGTGCCGGGGCGCGGCAGGCCGACACCCTGGCCGGCTGCGTAATGGTCCAGCTCTATCGGGCGTCGGACCAGGTATACCGGCTGTGACGTTCGCGGCGGTACCTGCGAAAGTGTGGCCTCGCGCGTCCGGGGTGCTCAGGCGTGCTGCGGTGGCCAGCCGGACTCGAGAAGATCGAACACGGTGTTCATCGCGGCGAGGGGGTCGGGCTCGTGCCGGTGAGGTCGGGGATCTCCGGCACGTAGCGGGCCGGCGCCCTGGCCGCCATGTCGGTCGCGGGCAGCTCGTCCGCCTCGGCGATCGCTTCGGTCAGCGCGTCTTCGCCGGCGATCCACAGCTTGCGCGCGTACCCGCGCAAGGCCGGCGTGCCGACGATCAGGGCGCGCTCGTACTCGGGCGGCAGTTCGCCGGCGAACGGCCGCGGTTCGCGAAGAACCGGCGCAGGGCGGCGAGGCCGGGTTCGCCGGCTTCGCGCTCGCGCACGCGGCGACGAGCCGTCGCGGCGTTCGGTGCCGTCGTCGAAGACGAGGGCCTCCTTGCCGTCGGCACGTGGGCGAACGACGTGGCGACGGAGACGTCGGCTTCCTCGGCGATCCGGGCCACGGTGACGTGGTCGTAGCCGTGCTCGAGGAACAGGCGCAGGGCGGCGTCGTCGAGCGCCTGGCGGGTGCGGGCCTTATCGAGCCCGCCATGGCGAACCAGTCCACGATCGCGCTGGTGACCGGCGGCAAAGCCGGCATCGGCTACTTCGTCTCCGAGCGGCTCGCCGCGGCCGGAGCCGCCGTGGTGCTCGGCAGCCGCGACCCCGCGAAGGCCGCCTGCGCGATCGGCGCGATCCACACCCGGGTGCCCGGGGCGCGGGTCACGTCCGTGCGCCTCGACCTCGCCGATCTGGCCTCGCTGAAAGCCTCGGTCGACGCGCTGGACGTGCCGCGCCTCGATGTCGCCGTCCTCAACGCGGGAGTTCTCCTCGAAGGTCCGGCACGCCGCAAGACTCCGGCCGGCCACGAGCTGACGTTCGGCACCAACCACCTCGGCCACTTCGCGCTCACGGACCTGTTGTGGCCCCGGTTGCGGGCCGGCCGCGTGGTGACCACGGGCAGCTCCCCGGCCCGTTCCGCTCACCTCGACCTCGACGACCTGCAGGGCACCCGAGCCTTCGCGCCGAAGCAGGCCTACGAGCGCGCCAAACTCGCTCAGATGCTGTTCGGCTTCGAGCTCGCCCGCCGTTTCGAGGAGGCGGGCAGCGGCGCCCTCAGCGTCGTCGTCCACCCCGGCGGTGCCTTGGACGCGCTGACTCCTTCGCGTCCGCCGGTTCACTCCCGCACCACCGGGCAACTGCTCCGCGCGGTGCCCGCCGGTGTGCTGCTGCAAGGAAAACACGCGGACCCGGCCGTCCGTGCACGCGGCGCTCGACCCGTCCGTCGGCAATGGACAGCTGTGGGGCTCGCGGTCTTCGGCGTGCGGGGAAAACCGCGCCTGGAAACGCCGAAGGGTCCGCTCGCCGACTCCGCGACCGGTCGTCGGCTGTGGGACCTGAGCGCGGAGCTCACGGGCGTGGACCCGGACTTCGTGACCGCGCCGGCCACCGGGGCCCGGTGACCGGCGCGGGGGTTCAGCCGGGGGGTGTCACGTCGATGAGGATCTTGCCCGTCGCGCCGTTCTCCGAGGCTTCGTGGGCTTGCGCCGTCTGCTCCAAGGGGAAGCGGTGCACCGGCAGGCCGCGCTCCTCGCCCAGGCGCAGCGCGCCGTCGACGAGGGCCGCGGTGACGTCCTCCGCGCCGGCGCGGAGCTTGTCCAGGCCGACGGTGTAGAGGACCAGGAACTGGTAACGCGAGTTCAGCCACAGGTTGCGGCCGAACTCGAGGGTGACCGTGCCGGTGCCGCGGTCGTCGCCGTAGGCCGCGACCGTGCCGCGGGTGCGCAGGACGTCGGCGTGCAGCCCGGCGTTCGTGCCGGCCGCGACCTCGACCACGAGGTCCACGCCATCGGGGGCGATCGCCCGGATCCCGGCCGCCAGGTCGCCTGAGGTGTAGCGCAGCACGTGGTCCGCGCCGGCCGCCCGGGCCAGCGCGGCCTTGGCCTCGGTGCTCACGGTGGTGAGCACCGTCGCACCGGCCCAGCGGGCGAGCTGGATGGTGGCGTTGCCGACTGCACCCGCCCCGCCCGTGACCAGGACGGTACGGCCCGCGAGCGCGCCCGGGGCGAGCCGCGCCGGCCCGTCCTCGGCGACGGTCAGGGCGCGGTGCGCCGTGAGGGCCGGGATGGCGAACCCGGCGCCCTCGTCGAAGCCGACGGCGTCGGGCAGGCGCACGAGCCGTTCGGCGGGCAGCACGGTGTACTCCTGCGCCGTTCCGGACGCGGGGGCGTGGGCCGCGGCCAGCAGCACCCACACTCGGTCGCCGGCCGCGAACTCCGTGACGCCCGGCCCGACGGCGTCGACCACGCCGGCGCCGTCCTGGTTGGGCACGGCCGGGCCGGCGAGCTCACCGGGGCCGCGGCGCGACTTCCAGTCCGTGGGGTTCACCGCCGACACGACGATCCGCACGCGGACCTCGCCGGCGCCCGGCTCCGGGACCTCCCGCTCCGACAGCGACAACACTTCCGGCCCGCCGTGGCGGGTGTACGTGACAGCCTTCATGTCTCGTGCAATCCCGCGCCGCAGCAGGTCTATTCCGCGGGCGCCGGAAATTCCTCCCGCCGGGAGCTCGTCGGCGTGGGGTTTTCCCCACATCCGGCCTTGAGCGGCCGTGGTGGCCGCTCGATGGCTGAGCGGCGCCCCGCGCGCAAGGCTGGACGGACGAGCCCACAGCCCCCCGCAACGCCGACGAAGGAGCGAACGATGGCCGCACACGAGACGCCGAACTCGCACCTCGAACCGGGGGCTCAGGAGCAGGCCGACGCCACGGAGAACCCGTCGTTCCTCTCCGAGGTGCTCGACGACCCCGCGGTCAGGTGATGTGGCGAAGCCGCTGTCGACGAGGCGTGACCCGCCGCAGCCGGCTCGGCGAGCCGCGGGACGCGGGCGGGGCCGTGACGACGGTGCGCCGCCACCGCGCCCTCGGCGACTTCACGATGCTCGACCCGATCCGGGACACGCACGCGGTTGAGGCCGCGGCTGCGCAAGCGATCGCGGTCCTGCGGGAGGCCCTGCACTGACAGGGTGTGCCGCCGCCCCCTCCCGCACAGTGGCGGCACCCGCGGGCCGGCCATCCCCCCGTCATGGCCGGCCGGCGGCTCGCGGGCTTGCGTGTCCGGCGAGGGTGACCACGGCGGCGCGAGCGTGGGTACGGTGAATGTCTCCGACCCCGTCGGGAGGGCGCCGTGGAATCTCCCCCTGAAATGCTCGAGCTGATCCTGCACACGGTTCCGCAGCCGGTCTGGGTGATCGACCACGGCGGGGCGATCATCTTCGCCAACCCCGCGGCCGTGGCCGCGCTCGGCTATTCCGACCTGGCCGAACTGCGCGGGCGCCAGAGCCACGAGACGGTGCACCACCACTATCCGGACGGTTCGCCGTTCCCCGCGTCGGAGTGCCCGATGCTGCGGTCGCGCCAGGCCGGGGAGACCGTGCACAGCGACGAAGACTGGTTCTTCCGGCGGGACGGCTCGATGTTCCCGATCGAGTGGTGGTCGGCCCCGCTGGACCTGCCTGGCGGCCGCGGCGCGGTGCTCGCCTTCGAGGAGACCACGCGGCGTCGTGCGGCCGAGCAGGCCGTGCGCGAGCGTGACGCGGCGCGGATCCGCGCGGCCGAGTCGCGCGCCACCGGAAGGCGCATCGTCGAGAGCGCGACGGCGGCCCGCCGGCAGCTGGCCCGCGACCTGCACGACGGTGCCCAGCAACGGCTGGTCGCGCTGCTCATCGACCTGCAGCTTGCCCGTGAGGAGTTCGCCGCGGCGCCGGACCGGGTTCCCGGGCTCCTCGACGAAGCCGTCGAGCACACGCGCGCGGCCATCACCGAGCTGCGGGAGCTCGCCGCCGGGATCCACCCGGCCGTCCTGTCCGCGCGCGGGCTCCGCTTCGCGGTCGAGGCCCTCGCCTCGCGCGCGGCCCTGCCGGTGGTGGTGACCGGGTCGGTCGAGGTCGAGCTCGACGAAGGGGTCGAGGCGTCCGCCTACTTCGTCGCCGCCGAAGCCCTCACGAACGCGGTCAAGCACTCGCGCGCGTCGCAGGTCACGGTGACCGTGGTGGCGACCGGGCCCTCGCTCACGGTCGAAGTGTGCGACGACGGCATCGGCGGCGCCGTCGCGGGCGGATCCGGTTCCGGCCTCGCCGGTCTGGCCGATCGCGTCGACGCGCTCGACGGCCGGCTCACCCTGTCCTCGCCACCCGGCGGCGGAACCCTGCTGCGCGCGGAGTTTCCCCTCTGAGTGCGCGAACTGTGGGGACACCCCCATGGCGGGGCCGAATGCGGCAAGGGACCCTTGAGCGATGCCGCCCACCGCTCTGATCGTCGACGACGACACCGGCTTCCGGCGCGCGGCGCGGCGTCTGCTCGCCGCGCGGGGCTTCGAGGTCATCGCCGAGGTGGCCGACGCGGGGCAAGCCCTGGAAGCCGTGCGAGCCCACCACCCCGACTGCGTGCTCCTCGACCTCCACCTCCGCGGCACCGACGGCCTCACGGCCGCCCGCGCCCTCGCCGCGAGCCCCGGCCCGGCGCCCCGGATCCTCGTCACCTCGACCGAGCCGCCCGACTTCGCGCTCACCGACCTGGCCGCACTCGGCACCGTCGCCTTCGTCGGCAAGGACGAGCTGGCGACAGCCGACCTGCCGGCGCTGTTCGGTTTCTCGGCCGCCTGACCCCGCGGCGCGCGGTCAGCCTCGTTCTTCAAACGGTTCGTCGCTCCAGCGAAACCACGCTCTGCCGTCCTCGACGTGGAGGGGAACTCGGCCCCGGGCCGTGCGGCGACAGCAGGCTCAGGGTTCCCGCGATGCGCTCGTAGATCCCTTCCCACGCCTCCGTCTCCCCGAAGAGTTCCTCGCCCCGGACCAACCGCCACACCTCGCCGGAAGCCGCACCCACGCCCGGCTCACCCTCCCGATCGACTGTCCCGGCGCAGGATCGCGTGCGCCACCGACGTTTCCGGTGGAACGACCTCAGTGACGTCAGCTCCGCAGATACCGCAGCACCGCCAGCACCCGCCGATGCCGGCTGCTTGCCGACTGGTACAGGCCGAGTTTGGTGAAGATCCCCGTCACGTGGCGTTCCACGGCGGGCACGGTGACCACGAGCTTCTCCGCGATGCCGACGTTGGAGTGGCCCTCGGCCATCAGCGCGAGGACCTCGCGCTCGCGGGGGGTCAGGTTGTCGAGCGGGCTGCCGACGCGTTCGCGCCCGACGAGGCGGGCGATCACGTCCGGGTCGAGGGCCGTGTCGCCCGCGGCCACGCGCCGCACGGCGTCGATGAGGACCGCCGGGTCGGCGACCTTCTCCTTGAGCAGGTATCCGACGCCTTCGGCGCGGTCGCCGACCAGCTCGAAGGCGTAGCGGTCCTCCAGGAACTGCGACAGCACGATCACCCCGACGTCCGGGTCGGAAGAGCGGATCTCCAGCGCCGTGCGCAAGCCGTCGTCGGTCAGGTCGGGGGGCATGCGGATGTCGGTGATCAGCACGTCGGGCCGGTGCGCGCGGACCTGGCGCAGCACTTCGGAGGCGTCCGCCGCCACACCGACGACGGCGAAGCCGGCGCGTTCGAGGACGCGCACGATCCCCTCCCGCACCAGGGCCTGGTCCTCGCCGACGACCACGCGGATCCGTTCCGCCACCGGGCTCACGCTACCGGGACCGGCCCGCTCGGGTCCGCCCGGAAAACCCCGCCAGGCGTGCGCGGATGCGGTGCGTGCCGGGGTGGTGACCGGCTGCTGCGCCGTCGGACCGTGACCGCGGACCCCTTGAACTCTGGCTAACGACCAGTTACCGTCCGCCTAACCAGTATTCACCTCCCGCAAAGAAGCAGGTGGCCCATGTCCGAAGTGGCGACCAACGCCCCGGCCGGCGTGGCCGGGTCCGCCTACACCCGAAGAGAGCGCGGTCTGATCATCGCGGCCGCGGTCAGCGGCTGGGGGATGGAGTACTTCGACCTCGTGATCCTGTCGCTGGTGGCCGGCGACGTCGGGAAGACGTTCGGCGTCTCCACGGCCGCCGTGGGCGCGGTCTTCACCGCGCAGCTCGCCGCCACGGCGATCGGTGGCATCCTGTTCGGGCCGCTGGCCGACCGGTTCGGCCGCCGCCGCGTGCTCACGTGGACGATCTGGGTGTTCGCGATCGGCACGGGGCTGGGCGCGCTCGCGCCGAGCTTCGGGCTGTTCGTGGTGTGCCGGATGATCGCCGGGATCGGGATCGGCGGCGAGTGGGCCATCGGGTTCGCGCTGCTGAACGAGGCGTGGTCGCCCAAGCGCCGCGGCCTGGCCGGCGGTGCGGTGCAGGCCGCGATCTGGCCCGCGTACGCGATCGGCATCTTCGTCGCCGGCGCTGTGCCGAACTGGCGCTGGGCGTTCGCCATCGGCGCGCTGCCCGCGCTGGCCGCGGTGGCGATCCGGCTCGCCTGCCCGGAGTCCAAGCAATGGCTGGAGCTGCAGCGGGCCAAGGCGGAGGGCCGCGAGGCCGCCACCGCGGTCCGCGAACCGGCCACAGCCGGACTCGCGTTGCTGTTCAAGAAGAACGCGCTGAAGATGGTCGTGCTCGGCACCGTCGTGGTGTTCGGGGCGCAGTACTCCTACTACGTGTACTCGTCCTGGATGCCGACCTTCCTCAAGACCGGACTGCACCTGGGCGCGGGCCCCACGCAGACGGTGCTCTACGTCAGCGCCGCCATCTCGCTCGTCTCCTACGTCGCGGCCGGCGCGCTCGGCGACCGGTGGGGCCGGCGCAAAGCGCTGCTCGCCTTCGCCTCGGTGCAGCTGGTCGCGTTCATCGCCTTCGCCGTGCTGATCGCCACCGGCGCCGCGACCGGGTCGGTGATCGCGATGTACTTCGTGATCTCGTTCGGGCTCGGCTACTTCGCCGTGTTCGGCACGTGGTTCGGCGAGCTGTTCGCCACGCCGATCCGGGCCACGGGCTCGAGCTTCTGCTACTCGGTGGGCCGCGGCATCGCGAGCTTCGGGCCCGGGATCGTCGGCCTGCTCGCCGCTCGCTACGGCCTCGGCGGCGGCATCTCGACCGGCCTGTTCGCCGTGGCACTGATGATGATCACCGCGCTGTTCCTGGCCGACCGCTCGGGCCGGGCCATTACCGCGGCGGAATGACCCGGGAATGAGCCGGGAATGAGGAAGGGGAACGACTTGCAGCACCTCTGGAGGGACCACGTCGACGAGCGCCTCGCGCTCGAGGCCCGCGAGTTCACGCGCGAGCACGTGGCCCCGGTCGCGGACGCGCTGGACCGCGACGACCGCTACCCGCTCGACCTCGTGCGGCTGACCGCCGAACGCGGCTGGAACTCGATGACGCTCGACCCGCGCTACGGCGGCGAGGGCCGCCCGATGACCGAACTGCTCGCCGTGCTGGAGGAGCTCTCGGTCGCCAGCGCCATCCTGGGCATCTCGCTCATCACGATCTTCCAGAGCCAGCGCTGCATCGAGCTCTACGGCGAGGAGTCGCTCAAGGAGCGCTACCTGCCGCGCTACGCCGGCGGCCTGCCCGCGTCGTTCGCGCTGACCGAGGACGGGCACGGCAGCGACATCCGCACGCTCGACACGAAGGCGCAGCGCACCGACAAAGGCTGGGTGCTCAACGGCGAGAAGGCCTTCATCACCTCCGGTGCGGCCGCGGAGCTGTTCGTGGTGCTCGCCGAGACCGACGTCGGCGTCTCGACGTTCGCGGTCACCAAGAACACCCCCGGCGTGTCCAGCTACCAGGGCCACGAAGCCGAGACGTTCGGTCTGCGCAACGGCCCGCACGTCAACCTGGTGTTGGAAGACGTCGAGGTGCCCGCCGACCACCTGGTCGGCACCGAGGGCCGCGGCCTCAAGCAGGTCATGGTCACCCTCGCCAACTCGCGCACGCTCGCCGCCGGCATCAGCCTCGGCATCGCGCGCGCGGCGTTCGAGGGCGCGCTGAAGTACGTGGACACGCGCTCCGCGTTCGGCACGAAAGTGCTGGATTTCCAAGGGATCCAGTGGTACTTCGCGGAGCTGGCCGCGCAGATCGACGCGACGCGGCTGCTCACCTACG
Organism: Amycolatopsis sp. NPDC023774; assembly: GCF_040639695.1. Taxonomy (NCBI): domain Bacteria; kingdom Bacillati; phylum Actinomycetota; class Actinomycetes; order Pseudonocardiales; family Pseudonocardiaceae; genus Amycolatopsis; species Amycolatopsis sp. NPDC023774. The sequence goes on along the minus strand of NZ_JBFAAJ010000002.1, from coordinate 280,260 downwards.
AGGCCGCGCGCGACCTCGACGCGGGCCGTGACATCGCGCGCTCGTCCTCGTCGGCGAAGCTGCTGGCGGCCTCGCTCGCCACGAAGGTCGCCTCCACGGCGGTGCAGGTGTGCGGCGCCCACGGCACGCGCGAGACCCAGCCGTTCGGCCGGTACCTGCGCGACGCCAAGGCGTACGAGGTGGCCGGGGGATCGGCCGAGGTGCTCAAGAACACCGTCGCGAAGAGCCTGGTCAAGGCCGTCAGGGTGGAGGATCGGTAGATGTTCGCGGCAACACTGAAGCAGCGGTGCGAGGCCAGCGGCGACGCGCCGTTCCTGCTGCAGGACGACAAGGTGATCAGCTGGGCCGGGCTGCTCGACGTGGTCACCCGCACCGCGACGCTGCTGCAGAGCAACGGCGTCGGGGCCGGCGACCGCGTGCTGTTGGCCTGCGGCAACACGCCGACGTTCCCCTACCTGTGGTTCGCGCTGCGCTGGCTCGGCGCCACCTGCGTGCCGCTGCACAACCAGGCGACCGGCGCGCACATCCGCCAGGTCGTGGCCGACGCGGGCATCGAGTTCGCTGTCGGCGACACCCCGAGCATCGCGCGCCTGGTCGCCGACGCGGGCTTCGACTCCGGGCACACGCTGGGCTTCGCCACGGCCGGCGAGCTGGAGCACGCCGTGGCCGGCCTCGCGCCGCACCCGATGCACGAGGCGGAGCTCGACGCCGAGAGCAGCCTGCTCTACACCTCGGGCACCACCGGCCCGCCCAAGGGCGCGGTGTTGTCGGACGGCGCGTTCCTCGCCGGCGGCCGGGAGCTGGCCGACGCGATCGGGATCCGCGCCGACGACCGGATCATGGTGGCGTTGCCGCTGTTCCACACCAACCCGCAGGTGTACGCGGTGATGACCGCCATCGCCACCGGCTGTTCCCTGGCACTGCTGGAGAAGTTCGAGCCGGCGAAGTTCCTGGAACAGGCGATCCGGTACGAGGCCACGGGATTTACCTACGTCGGCACGATGCTGGCGATGCTCGTGCGCAAGCTGCCCGAGCACATCCCGCCGCACAAGCTGCGCTTCTGCACCGGTGGAGGCGCGCCGGTCGGGCTGTGGACCACGATCGAGGACCACGTGGGCGTCGAGGTCCACGAGCTCTACGGCATGACCGAGACCGGCGGCTGGGTCACGGCCAACCGGTCCGGGCAGCGTCGCCGCGGGACCTGCGGTACCGTCCGGCCCGACATGGACCTGGCGATCCTCGACGCGAGCGACGTGCCCGTGGCACCCGGCGAGCCCGGGCAGATCTGCGTGCGCCCACGTGCGGCCTTCGTGCTCTTCGACGGCTACCACGGCAAGGCCGAGCTGACCCTGCAGAAGTTCCGCAACCTGTGGTTCCACACCGGGGACATGGGCGCGGTCGACGAAGAGGGCTACCTGGTCTTCCACGGCCGGGCCGACGACATGATCCGCCGCGGCGGCGAGAACGTGCGGCCCGCGGACGTCGAGGCGGCGATCGCCGAACACCCGGCGGTGGACGAGGTGGCCGTGGTCGGCGTGCCCGACGAGGTCGTGGGCCAGGAGGTCCGCGCCGTCGTGGTGCCGCGGGGCGAGTTCGACCCGCTCGGGCTGCCCGCGTTCCTCGAGGGCAAACTGCCGAAGTTCGCCTGGCCGCGCTACATCTCGGTGCGCCCCGCACTGCCCAAGACAGCGACGCAGAAGGTCCGCTCGGCCCTGCTGCGCACGCACGAATCCGACGACGTCGACCTTCGCGGAGCCCGTTCATGACCGAACCCGTGCTGTTCGAGGTGACCGACGGCGTCGCCGTGCTCACCCTCAACGCGCCGCGCAAGCGCAACGCCATCGACGGCGAGCTGGCCGGCGCACTGATCGACGCGTGCGAGCGCGTCGACGCCGACCTCACGATCGGCTCGGCCGTGCTCCGGGGCGCCGGCGGCTACTTCTGCTCGGGTGGCGACCGCGACGAGCTGGCGGCGATCTCGGCCGCGCCCGCGTCGGACGAGGGAATCCGGGCCACCCAACGGATCTACGACGCGTTCCTGCGTTTCGGCGCGCTGAAGGTGCCGACGGTCGCCGCCGTGCGTGGCGGGGCCGTGGGCGCCGGGATGAACCTGGCGCTGGCCGCCGACGTGCGCGTCGTCGCCGAGGACGCCGTGCTCGCGTCCGGCTTCACGCGCCTGGGCGTGCACCCCGGTGGCGGGCACTACACGTTGCTGACGCGGGTCGTCACGCCAGAGGCCGCGACGGTGCTCGGTGTGCTGGGCGAGTCGGTGAACGGCCGCCGCGCAGTGGAGCTCGGGCTCGCCTACGAGGCCCGGCCCGACGAGGAGGTCGAGCCCCGAGCCCTCGCGCTCGCGGCTCGTGGTGGCGGCGACCCGGCCCTCACGCGGGCGGCGATCCGCAGCCTGCGGGCTGAGGTCGGCCCGCCGGCGTTGAGCTGGCAGGCAGCCGTGCCGCTGGAGCAGAGCGCGCAGCTGTGGTCGTTCGCCCGCAAGGGCTCCGACCGCTGGAAGGGCACCGAGCGCGCGAGCGACTGAGCCGCGCGCGAGACCTGTGGCCGCGGAACCGGACGGGCGCGGCCACCGGCAAAGCCGAAGGGCGACCGGTTGAGAGAACACCGAGGGCGAGGGAGGACCTGAAGGAGGGGGAAGGTCCGCCCCGCCCTCGGTGTCCGTCCACAGCGGACGCGTCAGACCGCCACGCTCGTCAGCGCCGCCATCGCGAGCCCGACCGTCCACTCGGGACGCTCCGGCACCGCCGCGAACCGCCTCGACCGCGCCACGGCGTCGATCAGCTCCATCACCGCGAGGCTCGCGGTCTCCGCCACGGCTTCCTCCACGCCGGGGTTCACCGCGAGGACCGCGCCCACCCAGTAGTCCACGTAGCGCTTGCGGTCGCGGCGCACGGCCTCGCCGAGGTCTTCGGGCACGTGGTGCTCCTCGGTCATCCACACCGCGATCAGGTCGCTCTTCGCGATCGCCGTGCGGACGTGCGTCGTCACCAGCCGTTCGAGCACCTCGTGCGGGGTCCCGTCCGAGGCCATCGCCAGCGCGCCGCCCCAGCACAGCTCGTCGGCGATCTCCTCGACCACGGCGGTGAGCACGGCCGCCTTGCTGGGGAAGTGGCTGTAGATCGACGGGCCCGCGATGCCCACGCCCGCGGCGATGTCGTCGATGCCCACGGCGTGGTACCCGCGTTCGCGGAACAGCTTCGCCGCCTCGTCGAGGATCGCGCGACTGCGCGTGTTCTCCGCCGCGGCCGGTGATTCCCGGTCCACCACGCGGATTTCCGGCAGGGTCTTCGGCGGTTCCGGCGCGAGCAACGTCGCCAGCAGCACGGTTTCCAACGTCGCCGCGTGGGCCGACAGACGGCGCCGCGGCAGCGCGGGCACGCTGTTGAGCAGGCCCAGCGCGGCACGGATCCGGAACTCCGCCTGGCTCGTGGCGAGTTCCGGCCGCGCGTCCACCAGCACGCGCAGCCACAGGTCGACGCCCTCGACGCGCACGGCCACCAGCTCTTCGCGGACCTCGCTCGTGAGGTAGTGGGCTTCCTGGTGCCACAGGCGCACCACGTCGGGGCGCTCCAGCACGACGCCGACCACCGACGTCGCCAGCCGCCGCAGCACCTCGTCGGTGTCACCACCCTGCGCCAGCGCGAGCACCTCGCGGTTGCGCCAGGTGAGCACCATTTCGCGGATGGGCTCGGCGAGCAGCGCGCGCTTGTCGGGGAAGTGCTTGTACACGGCGCCGGCGGTGATGCCGACCTGTTCGGCGATGTCCGCCACGGAGACCCCGCCGTAGCCGCGTTCGCGGAACAGCCGGGCCGCGGCCGCGAGCAGCTCGGCGCGGCGATTGGGGCGCGCGGACGGCGAGGACTGCCGCTTCGTCCCGCGAACTTCCGCCCGGCTCACTCGTTCTCCTCACCGCGTCAGCACCGTTCCCACCAGGTTAGCGGGCGCGCGCCGGAAAGGCTTGCACAACCAGGGTTGGAGAACCGGCGCTAGGGCCGCTCGTTCTGGAACTGGAACTGCACGCGCACCGAATCGTCGAGCGGCACGACGAGGGTGGTGTTGCCGGCCGACCACACGCGCGGCACCAGGAACATCCGGTCGTTGCCGTGCACGAGCAGGCGCAGGTTCCGGTAGCGGTAGTGGAAACTCTGGCCCTCCGACGCCGGCAGCGCCGTCTCCTCGATCCCCGGACTGCGCAGGAACAGCCGTTCCTTGGTGTCCACGATCACGCTGGGCAGCACGTCGAGGGAGCGCGCCTGCGCCATCGCCAGGCCGCGCCCGGACCACTGTGCGATCGTGGCCGTGGTCCAGAACAGGCTCACCGCGACGACGACCAGCACCAGCCCGAGTGACACCCGTCGCACGGCCGACACCGGCGCGGCGCCCGCACTCAGGCGCGTGAGGACCCGGAAGCCGTAGACCACCAGCACGCCGCCCACGGCGATCAGCAGCGGGGTGACCAGGGCGTAGAAGAGCCATGACCGCAGGACCGCGTACAGGAGCAGCAAGACGACCCCGGCGGCCAGGAGCGCGAGGCCTGTTGTGGTGAGCCCGCGCACCACCGCCCGGATCCGCGTGGTGTACCCGGCCGCGGCGATGCGCTTCTGCACGGTCGAGTGCAGCGCCAGCGCCCCGACGCTCACGAACGTCAGCACGAGCAACGGCGTCAGCAGTGGCTGCGGGCTGCGCATCACGTAGTCCTGTGTCGCCAGGCCGATCGTGTCGACGTCGATGCCGAAGTACTCGTACTGCGAACGAGTGGAGACGTACCCGAAGTAGAACAACAGCGCCGTGAGCAACGTGGCGGGCGCGACGACGTTCCCGGCGGCCCGGATCCACTGCTCGAACCGGCCGGTGACGTCCCCTTCGTCGGGCACCGTGCTCAGCCCGACGTCGTCGAGGAGGTGGTCTCAGTCGTCGTTTCGGCGGTTTCCGAGGACGATTCGGTGGTCTTCGACGAACTGCTTTCCTCGTCGAGCGGATTCGTCAGGTCGATCTTGTTCTTTTCGAGCCGGTAACCGTCGCACCCACTCCGGTCGCACTCCAGGTGTCCGCCCATGGCCAGCACGGCACCGTCGCCGGGCTTCAGCCAGGTGAGGGCGATCGAACACGCCCTCGCCTGCGCGGTGAAGGTGAACGACACACACGTCGGGTCGCCGCCGCACCTCCCGCCGGCGGTCACCTCGTCCGCGGAGTCCACGTGGATTTCGGTCACTACGACTCGCACGCCGTCGGGGGGCGTGTTCAGCAGACTGACGCTGATGCAGTCGTCCTTGTCGGTCGCGTTGTTGCTGCCGCCGATCGGCAGTCCCGCGACCTGGATCGAGCCGGATTTCTCCGTCGACCGCGGTGTCTCGGTCCCGGTGCCTTCCACACTCGGGTCTCCGGTTGTGGTGACCTCGGACTGCGCCGTCTCGTCGGAGGCGCCGGAGCCCGACCCACCCGAACCCGTGCACGCGGTGACCAGGACGAGAAAAACGGCACCCACCAAGGTGCCCGACCAGTGACGCAATGACATGGTTCCCACCTCTCACCCACGGTAGCGGCGGGAGGAACGGGATGAACACCGTGCCAGGACACGAGACGGTCACGAGGTTTCACCACCCTCGAGTCCGAAGTGGACGCAGGGCCCGCGTCACTTGCCGGTGAGCCGCTCCACGAGCGGGGCGAACTCCTCGACGAACGCGCTGTTCACGGTGAAGTACGACACCCCGAGCTCGTCTCGGCGGCGTACGAGCTCGGCGGCCATCGCGTCGACGTCACCGTTGAGCACGGTGAGCGAATCGCGCTCGATGAGGGTTTTCGCGTCGAGACCGCCGAGGAACCGGCTCATCCACGGCGGTGCTTCGTCGCCCACCACGAAGATGTTGTGCGACAGCTCGAGGTCGTCGGCGCGGGCACCCGCGGCCGCGCGGATTTCCTCGACGTGGTCGGCCATCTCGGCGCGCGTGGTCAGCGCGCCGCCGGCGAGGGTCACGATGTCGGCCTTCGCCGCGGCCAGCCGGCGGGCCTTGGGGCCGCCGGCCGCGATCATCACCGGTGTGTGCGCGGCGCCGTCGAGACGCCGGACGTGGTCGATGGTCTCGGACACCTGGTCGAGCCGGTCCTGGCCGGAGCCGTAGGGCAGGCCCAGCTCGTCGGCTGCCTGGCGCATCGTGGGCAGGCCGGTGCCGAGGCCGAGCTCGAAACGGCCGTCGGTGAGCTGGGTGAGGCTGCGGGCCTCCCACGCGGCCGCGCGCGGCGTGCGCAGCGGGCTGGCCAGCACGAACGAGCCCACCCGCAACGTCGTGGTAACGGCCGCGGCGATCGCCAGCGCCGCTGTGGGCGACGGCAGGTTGAGGTTGTCGGGTGAGAGCAGTGTCGAGTAGCCCAGCTCCTCCGCACGCCGCGCCGTGGCCTGCCACTTCACGCCGGTGCCGTCGGCCGCCGCGACCACTCCGAACCGGAACGCCTTGTTCGCCATGGAAACACCCCCGTAGTCGAGGATCCCGATACAACCACCGTCGACGGTGCGGGTGCCACCACGCCGACGTCCTCGCCGGCTCTTGCCGAACCGGCGAGGACGGTGCCGTCAGCCGCGCTGGTACTCCTCCCAGGTCTTCTTCGGGTTCACCGCCGGGCCGTCGTCCGGGCCGCGGCCGGCCAGGCCGTTGAGGCCCAGGTAGTAGTCGCCCGTCTGGTGCTGGGCGCCCGACGACAGGTCCGGGTCGGAGATCGCGACGGCGTGGATGTGGTAACCCCAGTCGGCCTGCTCCGGCGTGCGCAGCCATGCCGCGAACCCCACCTGGCGCAGGGTCTTGACCACGCTCGTGCGGGTCGCGCTGGACAGGCCCGCCACCGAGACGTCGAACGTGCCGCCGCCGTCGTGGGTGCCCGCCGACGCGTCGACGCCGCCCGGGTTGTACGAACCCTGCGTGAGGCTCATCTGCCGCCCGAGCAGGCCTTCGGCGGCCACCAGCATGGCCTTGGTGCGGGTGTTGAGTGCGACGCCGTGGTAGGTCACGCGGCTGCCCGCGGCGATCACGGCGGTGACGGTGTACCGGCTCGCGCCCAGCTTCTCCAGCGACGTCCGGCCGGGCAGGCCCGAGGCGTCGATTCCGGTGTAGCCCAGCGACTTCTGGTACTGCGAGTACGCCGTGATGGTCGTGGTGCCGAAGTAGCCGTCCACGTACTTCGCGTCGAGCAGCCCCTTGGCCTGCAGTGCCTGCTCGACCAGCAGCACGCTGTCGTGCGCGCCGGGGGTCTGCGTGCTGTCGGCACGGCGCGGGTCGATCTGCGCGGCCTTGAGCACGGCCTCCATGCTCGCCGCGGGCAGCACCTGCGTGGCCGCACCGGCCGAAACCGGTGCGGCCACGCCGAGCGCCGCCGCCGCGAGTGCGGTCAGTGTGACGACCTTGCTGAGCATCCCTGGTCCTCTCGTCCGCGGATGATTCCGGGGCAAAGAATCATGGAACGGGATACAAGGGACGTACAACTCGAGGTCCGGGCCAGGTTCAGTCGGCGATGAGCAGCCTGGTCAAGGCCACCCCTCGCTCCTGCTGGCGCCGCACGAGCCACCGTCCCGGAGCCACCCCGCTGCCGCCGTGCTCGGGGTGGATCAGATAGGCGGGTGCGGAGTTCTCGAACACCGCGATGCCCAGGTCCAGCGGGTCGCGGATCGACGAGGTCCACCGGCAGGTGTCGGGATCGGCCACCAGTGTGTGCGGGTTGCGCCCGTCCACGCCGCGCACCAGTTCGACACCGCCGTGCGGCACGGTCTGCCACCACGGGTTGGTGCGCAGCACGACGGTACGGGCGACGAGGGCGTGCGGGATCAGGGTCAGGTCGCCTTGGGCCTGCAGCCCGTCGAGCACGGGAACGGCGACTTGGCGTTCGAGGTGCTCCAGCACGTCGAGGCCGGAGCGGTCGAGCAGTTGTGCGAGGTCCATTGTGGTCACCTTGGGGGTCTCGAGGGAACGGTCAGGTGCGGCGCAGCAGGCCGGTGTACTGGGCTCCGGTGAGCCCGTAGGACCAGCCGGCGGCGTCGACGGGGTCGTCGAACCACGGCGGCACGGACAGGCCGTAGCGGCGGCGGGTGCCGTCGCGTTCCACGGATCCGTTGACAGCGAGCAGGAGCCGGCGCGAGATCGTGCCAGGCGCGCGAGGCACGTCGTAGAGCAACAGTTCGGCGTCCCGGTTGCCCGGATCCGGTGCCCGCGCGACGAACGTGAGCCCGGCCCGCGCGATGTACCCCTCCCAGCCCAGGCGTTCGACGGCGCACCGGCGGATCTCGACGTTGCGTTCGATGTTGATGGCTTCGGCAGTCACGTCTTCGATCACCCACGCCGGCACCGGTGTGCCGTGCCACGCGTACACGCGCCAGCCGTCGGGATAGGCGATCGCGGGTCCGTCGGCGGCGTGCGCCCGCAACTCGCCGTACCTGGAGCCGGGCACGGATTCCGTGCGGACCACCACTGGGCGCTCGGTGACCACGCACACGTCGTCACGCGGCCACCACCAGCCACACGAACGCGCGATTTCGGCCCATAGCCCGAAAATTCGCTCAGTCTCGCGTCCGAAGTGGACACCGAACCGGCGGTGGGCATCGTAGTGCGCCACCCAGTGGGCCTCGTGCTGGCCGTGCCAGCGGAGCCCGATCGGCTCGCGCAGTCCGGCCCTGATCGTGCCGACGACCGAATCGAGAATGCTGCTGCGCAGCGCACCCCGTACGCCGTGGGCGAGCAGGGCGTCGAGTGTGAAGCCGCGATCGAGCGCTTCCCGGGGATCTTCCGGCGGGATGACCGGTCGCCACGACGACCGGTCGGCGAAGCCGATCCGTCGGTTGAGCCGCGCGCGCAGCTCCGACAAGGAGTTGGCAAGGCGGCTTTCCAGCCAGGTCGGTGCCCCCGCCGAGAGTGTCCGGCTTGGTGACACGAGTTTCGCTGCCGCCCCAGGGGAATCGACCCACACGAACGCCGGGGGCGGCCGGTCTTCGAGCTCGTACAGGGCGCTGATCGCCGCCTCGGTGGCCGGCCGGTCGGCGGGCTCGCACGAGAGGGCGTGGGCGAACCATTCGGCCCGGACGGCCTCGGCGATCTTCCACCGGACCCGTGCTGGGTCAAGGATTTCAGGGTGTTCCAGAGCGCGGGCTCCCGGCCCGCGGGGCGCGGTCACCGCGCGAGGGCGAGCACGCCCTTTCCATCAGACATGCCGTGATCATGGCAGCAAACGGGGTTGCCGCGCAAGCGTTTTGGCCGCCACCGTCTCCTTCGGGGCCCACGGCAGCGGCCGGCCGGCGTCACTCTTTCCAGTCGGAGTTCTCGATCACGTCGACGAAGTCGGTGTGCTTGAAGCCGGGCACGAAGTGCTCCAGCACGTCGGCGTTCACGGTGCCGAAGGTCGAGTCGGGACGGTGGGCGAACCCGTCCTTGAACGCCTGCAGGATCCGGCGCTTGAAGTCCGGCCGCGGGTGCGCGCCGGTCACGGCGGCGATGTCCTCGCTGGAGACACGGTCCAGGTGCAGGCCCAGCACGTCGGTCTCGACGCCCGCGGTGGTGGCGGCGATCTCGGGCGCCATCCGGTACGGCACCTCCGGCGTGGTGTGCAGCGCGATCGCCGTCCAGACCAGGTCGGCGTCGGCGGCCGAACGGCCGTGGGCGAGCAGGAACTTCCGGGCCTGGTCGGCGCCGTCGATCTCGAAGCGCTGCTGCTCGCTGCGCCACGGCGGCACGAGCCCGGTGTCGTGGAACAGCGCGGCCACGTAGAGCAGCTCCGGGTCGGGGTCGATGCCGAGGGCGCGCGCCTGCAGGCTGCCGAACAGGAACACACGGCGCGAGTGGTTGAACAGCAGCTCGGTGGACTTCTCGCGGATCAGCGACGTCACCTCGGCGACGAGGTCGGTGTCCGGCACGGTGATCCCGGCGATCGTCTCGGTCATCACGACTCCCTGGGTGAGAAACGGTGTGGTAACCCCAGCATGCTCCGCACGAGCCCTCCTTCGCCGTGCCCGGACCGGCCACGTACCCCACCGATAGGGACATCGCTCAGGCGTGCGCGATCATCCGCAGCACGTCGGTGAACGCCGTGCGCTGTTCGGCGCTCAGCTCACCCAGCACCGTGTCCTCGGTCTCGGCGACCAGTGGCGCGACCCGGCGCAGCACCCCGGCCCCGTCCTCGGTGATCCGCAACAGCTTGCGGCGGCGGTTGCCCGGGTCGACGCGGCGCACGACGTAGCCGCGCTCCTCGAGCCGCGCGAGCAACGGCGTGAGCGTGGCCGTGTCGATGCGCGTCGCCTCGGCCAGCGCCGCCTGGTCGAGATCGGGCGAGGCCCGCAACACCCGCAGCGAGACGTACTGCGGTGGCGTCAGCTCGCGAACGATGTCCTGCCAGCGCGCGGTGTAGGTGCGCAGCGCTTGGCGCAGCAGGTACAGCGGAGCGTCACCGAGCGGGCGCTCACCGCCCTCGACGTCGTGGTCCGGTTCGGTGTCCATGGGCTCAAGGCTGCCTCATGCGGCGCGGGCGTATGCGGGCGCCAGGGTGAGGTCCACGGTCGTGGCGCCATTCGGCGGCACCGTCAGCGCCCGCGTCCGCGGCAGGAACCCCTCGGCGACGGCGGTCAGCGTCACGTCGCCGGGCGCCAGGCCGGTCAGGTGGAACCGGCCGCGAGGGTCGGTGTCCGACCGCGCCGTGACGGCGCCCTGCGGATCCGTCACGACGAGGACCGCCGGGGCGTTGACGCGCCCCGAGATCTCTCCGGTCGGCGCCGGCCGCACGGGCTCGGCGACGGTGGCACGGCTGCGTTCCCGCACGTGGATCAGGAAAGCGGCACTCGCGGACCACGCCAGCAGGGTGAGGCCCGGCACCAGCAGGTGGGCGCCGTGGAAGTAGTCGAGGTCCGACAGCGCGCGCACCGCGGCGCCCGGTGGCAGCGCGGCCGACACCCACCGCGCCGGCTCCGGCAGGAGGTGCACGCCGAGCACGCCGCCGCTCGTCGAGTTGCCGACGGTGAGCAGCAGCAACGTCGACATCGGGATGCCGATCGCGCCGAACCACGTGCCGAGCGCCTTGGTCGCCAGTGCCGTCGCGGCCGAGAGGAGGCCGAGCGTCAGCGCGAGCGGCACGAACGGTGCGGGCAGCGCGCCGAGCACCGGCCCGGCCAGCGTGGCCGCGACGATCCCGGACAGCGCCGCGAAACCCGCGAGCGCCGCCATGCGGTGGCGCAGCCGGACGCGCCGCGCGGTCGCGAGCAGGTTCTGTGCCAGCGCGAACGACGCCAGCGTGACGCCGAAGGCCACGTAGAAGCCCGACATCCCCTTGCTGTCGAACGGCGAGAGCGGCAGCACGTCGGTGACCACCAGCGGCTGCCCCCGATGCTGCGCGAACGCGGTCACCAGCTTCTCGGCCGCGGACACGGTCGTGGCGCCGCTCGCGCCGGCGACATCCAGCCGCAGGTGCCCGGCCTGGTCCGTCAGTGTCGCGACGGCGTCGCCGTGGCGCAGCAGCGCGTCGCCCGCGGCCTGGTCCGCGACGGGCACGACGGCCACGGCCTGCCCGGTCGCCCCGGCGAACTGCGCTTGCAGCCCGCTCCCGGCCACCGCGACGGGCACCTGGTGGGGCTGCGGGCTGCGCTGGAACCCGACGTAGAGGCCGATGAACACGAGCACCAGCAGCAGGGAGATCCCCAGTGGCTGCCACCACCAGCGATGCCGGGCGAGCACGGAAGTCTTCACGCTGGGTTCAACTATTCGTGTACGAATAGTATTCCGGTGCGTGGTAGCGGTGACCGTGCGCACCGCACTTTCCGTAGTGAAGACTACCATGTACTGTCCGTTGTCATGAACACTACAACGAGGTTGGACAGTCCACAGTGGACCCGGTGACCGTCACCGACTACCACACGGCGGGGGAGCCCTTCCGCATCGTCACCGGTGGAGCGCCGGAGATCCCCGGCACGACGGTGCTCGAACGGCGCGAGGCCGCGCGGTCGACGCCGAGCATCGACGCCGTGCGCGAGCTGCTCGTGCGCGAGCCGCGCGGGCATTCCGCGATGTACGGCTGCTTCCTCGTGCCGCCGCAGACCGACGGGTCGTTGTTCGGCGTGCTGTTCTGGCACCGTGAGGGCTACTCGACCGCCTGCGGCCACGGCACGATCGCGCTCGGCGCGTGGGCCGTGCACACCGGCCGCGTCGAAGCGGCGGCCGAGGGCGTGACCGAAGTGCCGATGGACGTCCCGTCCGGCCGCGTCACCGCCGCCGTGACGTGCGAGGGCGGCGAGGTACGGAAGGTGGCCTTCCGCAACGTCGACACGACCGTGCTCGGCCGCGGCGTCGAGGTCGGCACGAAAAGGGGCCCGGCCACGGTCGATCTCGCCTACAGCGGCGCGATCTACGCGTGCGTGCCGGCTTCCGCGTTCGGCCTCGAGGTGGTCCCCGAGTACCACACCGAGCTCGTGGCCGCCGGCCGTGAGGTCAAGGCCGCGCTCAGCGGCACCGCGTGGGCGCGACACTCCGGGGACAGCCGGCTCGGCGGCGTCTACGGCGTGATCCTCTACGACGACCTCGGCGACACCGCGACCGGACCGCACCAGCGGAATGTGACCGTGTTCGCCGACGGTCAGGTCGACCGTTCCCCTTGTGGCTCCGGCACTTCCGCGCGGCTGGCGCTGCTGGCGGCCGAGGGCAGGCTGCGCGAGGGCGACGTGCTCACCCACGGCTCGATCATCGGCACCACGTTCACCGGCCGGATCCTGTCGACCGGCGTCAACGGATCTGCCGGCAGCGTCGCCACGGAGATCGAAGGCACCGCACACCTGGCCGGCGAGAGCGTGTTCACGCTCGACCCGGCCGACCGACTGGGAACGGGGTTCACCCTGCGATGACGAAACTGGCCATCATCGGCGGCGGCAACATGGGCGAGGCGCTGCTCGCCGGACTTCTCGCCGGCACCGAACCGAGGTTCGCGGCGGCCGAGGTCGTCGTGGTCGAGCTCGCCGACGAGCGCGCGGCGTACCTGCGCGAGCGCTACGGCGTGGCCACCACGGCGGAAGCCGGGCCCGCGATCCGCACGGCGGAAACCGTGCTGCTCACGGTGAAGCCGTACCACGTCGACGACCTGTTCGCCGCGGTCGCGGACGACGTGAACGACAACCAGCTAATCGTCTCGGCCGTCGGTGGGGTGCGCATCTCGCGCCTCGAAGCGCTGCTGCCGGGCAAGCCGCCGGTCGTGCGCTGCATGCCCAACACGCCGGTCTCGGTCGGCCGCGGGGTGGTGGCGATCAGCGTGGGCACGTACGCGGGTGACGCTGACCTCGACTACGCGCAGTCGCTGTTCGATCCGGTCGGCAAGGTCGTGCGAGTCGAGGAGACCAGCATGGACGCCATCACGGCCTTATCCGGCAGCGGTCCGGCGTACTACTTCTTCCTCACCGAAGCGCTGATCGAAGCCGGGATCCTGCTCGGCCTGCCGCGCCCGCTGGCCGAGGAGCTCGTGAAGGCCAACGCCGCCGGCGCCGCCGAGATGCTCCAGGTCCCCGATGCCGACGCGGTGCGCATGCGCGCGGCCGTGACGAGCCCGGGCGGGGCGACGATCGCGGCGATCCGGCAGTTCGAGGAACGCGGGGTGCGCGCGGCGGTGATGGCGGCGATCGAGGCGGCCCGCGACCGGGCGGCCGAGATGGGCCGCTGAGCCCGGGTCATTCCCGGCCGGGCCACCGCGCCCGCATGTCGCGGGGCACGAGGGCGGTGCGCAAGGCGGTGAGCAGGTCGGTGTTGTCCGAAACCGCCGTCGGGTCCTTGCGCGCCAGCCCGGCCATCAGGCAGTCGACGACCAGCGTCGCACCGAGTCCCTCGTGCGTCAGGCCGCTCACGGAGTGCACGGCCGTGAGGACGACGTCGACCTGGTCGCCGAGCGTGGGCCGCAAGGAGTTGGTCACGAGCAGCATGCGCGCGCCGACCGCACGCGCGTGGTCGACGAGCGTCTTGACGTCGTGCAGGAGCCGGTCGGGCACGCACAGCACCACGACGTCGTTCTCCTTGAGGCGCAACAGGTCGTCGGCGAGCCGGAACCCCGTTGCCGATGTGCTCCAGGCCCGCCGGCCGAGCCGGTGCAGGCGGGTCACCAGGTACTGCATCGGCAGCTCGGACGGGCCGAGGCCGTACCCGAGCACCTCGGCGGCGGAGTCCAGCAGGTCGACGGATGCGGTGAACTCGGGGCCGGCCAGCAGCCGGCGCGTCTCCGTGAGCCGCTCGACCGACTCGGTGAGCACCTGGTCGAGCAGGGCGTCGGTGTCGTCGCCGGTCCGCTCGATGCGCTCGCGCAGCCGCGTCGCCGGGTTGGTGTCGCCGACGACGTAGCGGCCCACCACGCGCTTGAGCTCCGGCAGGCCGGAGTAGCCGAGGGCCTTCACGGCGCGGACGACCGTCGCGTCGCTGGTGCCGCTCAACGCGCCGAGGTCACCGGCCGTGGACAGCAGGATCGCCTGCTGGTGGCTGCGCAGGTATTCCGCCACGCGCTGCTCGGCCGGCGAAAGCCCGGCGAGCCGCTCCTTGACGCGAGCGCTGAGCGGGTCGGTCCGGTCGTCGTCGGCGGTCACGACCCAGCAGCCTACCGAGCAGCGGTTCCCGTCCGCCGCACCGGACGGTCAGTGCACAGTGGACGGTAGCGGGCGCGGAATTTTCAGTGCCGTGTTCACACTAGCTGCCGGCTGCCCAGCGCGGCCCGGACGGCGCGCTCGACCAGGATCGGCACGAACGCCTGGATACGCGCGTCGGTGAATCGGGCCCGTTCGCGCTCCACGAGGTCGTGCACGAATTCGGCGCCGACGGTGGCGAAGTCTCGGCTGAGGCGGTCTTCCAGCTGTCCGAAGTGGGTGTCCGGCGTCAAGGCTCCGAGGGTGTGCGTGCTCATGAACCCTCCTGCTGTCACCCGATGGAGGTTTCAGTGCAGTACACCGAGGTAAACGACGGGTGAACGACGGCCGTCGCCACGGTATCGGCCCCCGATGCCATCCCGGGGTGTCACCCCGCCGCGGTGGCCGGCAGGCCCAGCAGCGTGTCGAACTGCTCGGCGGTGAGCAGTCCGGCGGCGACCACGAGTTCGTGAATCGACCGGCCGGTGGCTGAAGCCTGCTTCGCCAGCGCACTCGCCGCCTCGTAGCCGATCACCGGGTTCAGGGCCGTGACGAGGCCGATCGACTCGCGGACCTGGCGGCGCAGGTGCTCGGTGTTGGCCGTGATGCCGGTGACGCAACGGCGCGCCAGCGTCTGCGCGCCGGTGCGCAGGTGGTGCAGCGACTTCAGCAGCGAGTGAGCGATGATCGGCTCGAAGGCGTTGAGCTGCAGCTGCCCGGCCTCGGCGGCGAGCGTGACGGTGGTGTCGTTGCCGATCACCTCGAACGCGATCTGGTTGACCACCTCGGGGATCACGGGGTTGACCTTGCCCGGCATGATGCTCGACCCGGCCTGCACCTTCGGCAGCCGCAGCTCGTTGAACCCGGCCTGCGGACCCGAGGACAGCAGGCGAAGATCGTTGCAAGTCTTGGAAAGTTTCACCGCCACGCGCTTGAGCACGCCGGACAGCTGCACGAACACCCCGACGTCGGCCGTCGCCTCCACGAGGTCGGTGGCGGTGACGAGCGGGATCCCGGTGAGCCGTGCGAGGTGCTCGCACGCCAGCCGCGCGTAGCCGGCGTGCGCATTGAGGCCCGTGCCGATCGCGGTGCCGCCGAGGTTGATCTCGGTCAGCAGCGTGAGCGCCTCGGCCAGCCGCTGCTCATCTTCGCCGAGCGTCACGGCGAACGCGGTGAACTCGCGGCCCAGCGTCATCGGCACGGCGTCCTGCAGCTGGGTGCGCCCGATCTTCACGACGTCGGCGAATTCGCCGCCCTTCGCGGACAGCGCGCCGCGCAGCTCGGCCATGGCGCCGAGCAGGTCGGTCGCGGCAGAGTGCACCGCGAGCTTCACGGCGGTGGGGTAGACGTCGTTGGTGGACTGGCCGAGGTTCACGTCGTCGATCGGGTGCAGCCGCGCGTAGTCCCCGCGCGGGTGCCCGAGGATCTCCAGCGCCCGGTTCGTCACGACCTCGTTCACGTTCATGTTCGACGACGTGCCCGCGCCGCCCTGGATCACGTCCACGGTGAACTGCTCGTGCAGCCGGCCGGCCTCGATCTCCTCGCACGCGGCGACGATCGCGGCGGTCTTTTCGCCGGACAGCAGGCCGACGTCGTGGTTGGCCAGCGCGGCGGCGTGCTTCACGCGGGCGAGCGCGACCACGAGCTCGGGGTGGGTCTGCAGCGGCAGGCCGCTGATCGGGAAGTTGGCCATGGCGCGACGGGTGTGCACGCCGTAGTACGCGTCGGCGGGTACGGCCAGCTCGCCGAGCAGGTCCGCTTCGGTGCGGGTGGTGGTCATCGGGCACTCCTGGTGAACAGCCCGCCGCGGTCGGCGGTCACGGCCCCGGCGACGACCGTCGCCACGGGCCGGTGGGTGAAGGACAGGCCCCCGAACGGGGTGTTGTGCGAACGGCCCGCGGTGTCGGCGGGGTCGACCGTCCAGCCGGCCCGGGGGTCGACGAGGGTGAACGTGGCCGGCTCACCGACAGCGATCGGGCGGCCGGCGGACGCGGCGATGCCCCCGATGCGCGCCGGGGCGTGAGCCATGCGGTCGGCCACCAGCGCCCAGTCGACGCCGCGGCTGGTGTGCAGCACCTCCGCCACCACGGCGAGCGCCGTCTCCAGCCCGGTCATCCCGAACGGCGCCCCGCACCAGTCGGCGGCCTTCGCCTCGGCGAGGTGCGGGGCGTGGTCGGTGGCGACGGCGTCGATCGTGCCGTCGACGAGCGCGGCCCGCAGCGCCCGGACGTCGCTGGGCGAGCGCAGGGGCGGGTTGACCTTGAACTTCGGGTCCGCACTCGCGGCCTCGGCGTCGGTGAGCAGCAGGTGGTGCGGCGTGACCTCGGCGCTCACGGCCCAGCCCTGCTCCTTGGCCCACCGCACGAGCGCGACCGAGCGCGCCGTCGACACGTGGCAGACGTGCAGCGGGGCCCCGGCGTCGGCGGCGAGCACGATGTCGCGCGCCACCACGGTTTCCTCGCCCGTCGCCGGCCACGGCGGGAGCCCGGTGCGCTCGGCTGCGCGGCCCGCGTTGATCTGGCCGGCGCCGGCGAGCGGGCCCGACTGGGCGTGCTGGGCGAGCACCGTGCCGGTCCGCTTGGTCAGCCCGAGTGCGTCGCGCACCAGCACGGGATCGTCGACGCAGCGGCCGTCGTCGGAGAACAGGCGCGCGCCGGCCGCGGCCATGGCTTCCAGCGGTGCCAGGCGTTGCCCGGCGAGGCCTTCGGTGATCGCGCCGACGGCGTGCACGCGGCATGACGCGGTGCGCTCGGCCAGGTCGAGCACGTGGCGGATGCGCTCGGGCGAATCGGTGACGGGGCTGCAGTTGGCCATGGCGAACACGTCGGAGTACCCACCGGCCGCCGCCGCGGCGGTACCGCTGGCGATGGTTTCGGCGTCCTCGCCACCCGGCTCGCGCAGGTGCGTGTGCAGGTCGACGAACGCGGGCAGCAGCACGAGACCGTCGGCCTCGAACCGGTTCGGCTCGTCAGCGCTGCCGCGCGGACGCAGCTCGGCGATGCGGCCGTCGCGCACCACCAGGTCGATCGGGGTTCCGCCGAACGGGGCCACGCCGGTGAGCGCCGCGTGGCCGAGCGGGGCCCGCGTGAGTGGGCTCATGCCGACTCCTCGAGTCGGAACACGGGGCCGTCCTTGCAGATCAACGGTGATTCCTCGGGCCCGCCGCGGGTTCCGGTGGCGCAGCCGTGGCAGTAGCCGAGACCGCACGCCATGTGCGCTTCCAGCGACACCTGCACCTCGGCGCCCCAGCGGTCGGCCAGCTCCCGGCACAGCCATGCCAGGCGGTCGGAGCCGCACGTGAGGATCCGCTGCGGCGGTGCACTGTCCAACGCAGAGGTCAGCTGCGCGCGCAGCCGCGTGATTTCGCTGGTGCCCTCGGCGTCGGTCACGGTGAGCACGCGCTCGGCACCGCACTCGTGGTAGAAGTCCGCGCCGATGACGGCTTGCGGCGTCCGTCCACTCGCGACGGCCACCAGCTCGGTACCGCTGCCCGCGAGGTCCTGCGCGACGGTGGTGAGCGAGCAGGTGCCGATGCCGCGCCCGACCAGCAGGACACGCGGAGTGTCCGCGGGCACGTGGAACCCGCGGCCGAGCGGGCCGACCACGAGCATCGTCTCGCCCGCGGCGAACGTGGTGAGCTTGCGCGTGCCGTCGCCGACCACGCCGTAGACGACTTCGATCGTGCCGGCCTCGGTGTCGCGGCGGTAGATCGCCATCGGCCGGGGCAGCACGGGGCCGCGTTCGCCGTGGCGCGCGGCGGTGAGCATCACGAACTGCCCGGCCGTCGCAGTGCGTGCGATGCTCGGCGCGTGCAGGCGCAGGTACTGGTAGCGGTCGGCTTCCGGCCGGTGCTCCAGCACTTCCGCGTGGTGCCACGTCGGGGCCGGGACGGGGCCGGTGTAGGGCAGGGGTATCACGTGGTCGCGGACGGCCCGGGTTCCGGTGGTGGTCATGACTGCTCCGATCCCGGGATTGGAAACGCGGTGTCGAGCCGGACGAGGCTGTGGGCGAGCGCTTCGGTGCCGACGACGAGGTCGGCGATGTCGGTCCACTCGTCGGGGCTGTGGCTCACGCCGTCGCGGCTGGGCACGAAGAGCATGCCGGTCGGCGTGACGTGGTTGACCATCTGCGCGTCGTGGCTGGCGCCGCTGGGCAGCACGCGGTGCGCGAAGCCGAGCTCGGCGCACGTGGCCGCGACGACGTCGGTGACCCGGCGGGGCAGCAGTACGGGGGAAGCGTCGGCGAGGGTGTGGGCGCTGAAACCGATTCCGCGGCGCGCGGCGAGGGCGTGGGCGCGCTCGACGATCTCCGCGGCGGTCTGGCGCTGGCGGTCGCTGTCGACGTCGCGCACGTCGACGTGCAACTGCGCCTGTCCCGCGATCGTCGTGATGGAGCCCGGCGCGGAGTCGAGCCGCCCGACGGTCGCGCGGGTCCCGTGGTGACGGCTGTCGGTGGCGATGGCCTCGATCAGCAGGACGATTTCTGCCGCGGCGGCGAGTGCGTCGGCGCGCCGGTGCATGGGCGTGCCGCCCGTGTGCGACGCGCGGCCGGTGAGGTCGAGGCGCAGCCGGGTGCTGCCGGAGATGAGGTCGACGACGCCGAGCGGCAGGCCCGTCGACTCGAGCACGCTGCCCTGTTCGATGTGCAGCTCCAGGAACGCGGCCCAGTCCTCGGGGCGCCAGCGCGCGCCCGCCGCGCCCGCGGGGTCGAGGCCGACCGAGCGCATCGCCTCGGCCAGGCTCACGCCGCGAGCATCGAACTTCGTCTCCAGGTCTTCAGCGCCGGTGAGCCCGGCGACGACCCGGCTGCCGGTGCACGCCTGGCCGAAGCGCGCGCCCTCCTCCGCGGCGAACACGACGAACCGCACGGGGTGAGCCAGGCGCACGTCGTGCTCGGTGTAGAGCCGCGCGGTCTCCATCGCCGCGACCACGCCGGCGATACCGTCGAACGCACCGGCGTTGGGCACGCTGTCGAGGTGCGAGCCGGTGCCCAGCGCGGGCGCGTTCGCCACGGTGCCGGGGAGCTCGGCGACCGTGTTGCCCGCGGCGTCGGTGCGCACGTCGAGGCCGAGGCCGCTGACGTGCTCGGCGAACAGCGCGTGCGCGCGGCGTTCGAGCGGGGTGTGCGCGAGCCGGGTCACGCCCGGACCGGAGTCCGGTTCGGACAGTGCGGCGAAGGTGTCGAGCCAGTGCGCGATCCGGTCCGCGTCGGCGCGCAGCCGTGTGTCCACAGTGGGCGCGGTCATCGCGGATCGCCCGGCAGCTCGGTCAGCAGCGCCGCCGTCGGCGTGCCCGTGACTTCGGCGAGCGCGGGCGTGGCGAGAACCGCCGCCACCGCGACGACTTCGGCGCGCGCGGTCGCCGCGAGGTTCAGCAGCGTCCGCAGCCGCGCGGGTTCCCACGCGGTGGCGACCAGCGCGATCCGCGTCCCGGCCGCGACCGGGGGGTGGAAGCCGACGACGCCTTCGAGCTCGGACGCGCGGGTCACCGTGGCGCCCAGTTGCCGGGCGACGACGTGGGCGAGCACGGCGTCGTCGGCGCCGTGCCACACCGCGACCTGGTCGAGTGTCTGTGTGGTGAGCAGCTCCGCCAGCGCGGCGCCGACCACTTCGGTCGCGGCGGGATCGGTGGGCGTGTCGAGCGACGGGCCGTAGGTGTCGGGGCTGATGCCGAGCTTGCGCACCGCGGCACCGGCGTCCTGGACGGGAGTGGTCATGACGGGTTCTCCGAAGGGGTTCGAGTGCCCGCGAGGGCAGGGGTGCCGTCGGGCGCGAGCACGCTGAGTACGACGACGGGCTCGGCGCCCGCCGCGCGGACGCGGTCGGCCAGCGCGGCGGCGGTGGCCTCGGCCGGGGAGGCGGCCGGGTCATCGGCGATCGGCGTGACGACGGCGACGCGGTCGCCCCGGTGCACCTCGCCGGCGTCCACCGCGAACGGCAGGCCGGTGTGCAACGCGAGCGCCGTGGTGACCGCGACGGCGTCGGCGGTGCCGGTGGTGACCAGGCGATCGGTCGCCGTGGGCAGTTCCTCGGCGAGCAACGCCGCCGCGCGGCGAAGGATCGACGGCCGCGTGGTGAACGCGGCGCCGATCGCCGCGAGATCCGCCCGAAGCTCGCCGCGCCGCCGCTCGGCATCGAGGAACACGGTGGTGGTGTCGGTGGCCGTGGCCAGGTCGCCCTCGAGGCTCATCGGGCGCTCCTCGCCGGTCCGCCGATCGTCGTGGTGGGCTCGACACCGGCGAAACCGAGCTCGGCGGACAGTTCGCGCGCGGCGGTGAGGACGGCGTCCGTCGCCACCGTGCGTGCGGTGCCTTCGCGCATTCGGTTGGCGGCCGCAGCCAGCGTGACGCTCGCGGCCACCGCGCCGGTGGAGGTGAAGATCGGGGCGGCCACGGCCCACACGCCGCGGTCGAGCTCGTCGTCGCAGATGTCGTAGCCGCGGGCCCGCACCAGGGTGAGGTGCTCGACCAGTTCGTCCACCGTGGTCGGCGTGTCCGGGGTGAACGCGTCGAGCGGTTGGGTTTCGAGCACCCGCCGGGCCGCGGGCTCCGGCAGGTAGGCCAGCAGCGAACGGCTCGACGCGGCCGCGTGCAGCGGCATCTCCTGCCCGATGCGCACGAACAGCCGCAGCGGGTGACGGCCCTCCACCAGCGCGACGCACACCGCGCGGGCGCCGATGAGCTCGGTGAGGAACACCGTCTCGCCGCTCGCCTCGGCGGCGTCGACCACCGCCTGGTGCGGGTTGGCCAGCAGTGCCGTCCGGTGCGGCGCCGGCTCGCCGAGCTGGCGTGCGGCCGGGCCGAGGAAGTAGCGCTTGTTGGTGGGGGATCGGGTCACGAAGTTCTCCTCCATCAGCGTGGTGAGCACGCGGTGCGCGCTGCCCACGGGGATGTCGAGCTCCTCGTGCAGTTCTTGAAGCGTGGCGCCCTTGCCCTTCGTCGCGAGGGCCCGCAGCACGGACAAGGCGCGGATGACGACCTGCATGGTTCTCCTTGCTCGGGTACCGGGCTCAGGCGAGCTGCTCGGCGCGACGATCGGGGATGAAGATCATCGCGACCATGTCGAGCAGGTAGATCACGGACAGCACACCGATGGCGAAGCCGAACCCGTAGCCGGCCGCGACGATCGCGACCACGATCGGCGCGAACCCGCCGACCGCGCGGCCGAGGTTGAACAGCACGTTCTGCGCCGTGGACCGGATCGCCGTGGGGTAGAGCTCGGCCATCAGCGCGCCGTAGCCGCCGATCATGCCGTTGGCGAATGCGCCCATGACCGCGCCGCCCACCATCAGCGCCCACGGCGACGAGAGCTGGCTGTACCCGAGCACTGAGAGGGCGGCACCGGCCTGGAAGAGCCAGAAGGCCTTGCGGCGCCCCAGTTTGTCGGCGATCTCGCCGAACGCCAGGATCCCGACGCCCATGCCGACCACCGTGACGGCGGTCCAGACCCCGGATTTCGTGAGGCTGTAGCCGAACTGCGTCGACAGGTAGGTGGGCAGCCAGATCATGATGCCGAAGTACCCGAAGTTCTGCACCGACGTGAGCACGAGGACGCCGATCGTCGCGCGGGTGGTGGGCCCGTCGGCCACCAGCAGCTTGAGCGGCACCTTCGGCTTGCCCTGCCGGCGCTTGCGGTGGCGCGTGAACTGCTCGGGCTCGTGCAGCCGCGAGCGGAACACGATGGCGACGATCGCGGGGAACGCACCGAGCAGGAACAGCCCGCGCCACCCCCACGCATTGAGCACCGGGGCGGAGACCAGC
Organism: Amycolatopsis sp. NPDC023774; assembly: GCF_040639695.1. NCBI lineage: Bacteria > Bacillati > Actinomycetota > Actinomycetes > Pseudonocardiales > Pseudonocardiaceae > Amycolatopsis > Amycolatopsis sp. NPDC023774. The sequence continues at coordinate 257,888 of NZ_JBFAAJ010000002.1, read as the reverse complement.
GCCGCGAGCAGCACGCCGGCCTGCCAGCCGAGGCCGACCAGCGACGTCGCCCGTGCGCGCTTCTTCGCCGGCCACGCTTCGGCCGCGAGCGTCATGCCGATACCGAACTCGCCGCCGATGCCCACGCCGGCGAGGAACCGGAAGACCGCGATCTCCCAGTAGCTCGTGGAAATCGCGGTGAGCCCGGTGAACACGGCGAAGAAGATCACCGAGTAGGTCAGCACCCGCACCCGGCCGATGCGGTCGGACAGGATCCCGAAGGCGATCCCGCCGACCACGGCGCCGATGAGGGTGATCGTGGCGAGCGAGCCGGCTTCGGCGCCGCCCAGCCCGAGGTCACCGGAGATGGCGGAGAGGGCGAACCCGAGGATCAGCAGGTCGAAGCCGTCCATCGCGTAGCCGAGCGACGACGCGAACACGGCCTTGCGGGCGTAGCGCGTGGTCGCCTTGGCGGCGGGGGTGTCTTCGGACGTGGCGGGTGGTGCGGCGCTGCCGGCCAGCGTTTCGTCGGACATGGGTGGAGCACTCCTCACGGCGTGGGGGACGGGGGACTCAGACGCGCAGGGTTCCGATGAGCTCGTGGGCGGCGCCGGCCCCGAGCTCGGCGCAGTGGCGGGCGAGGTCGCGCACGATCTCGGCCATCGCGTAGGGGCGGGTGAACGTCGCGGTGCCGACCTGCACGGCGGTGGCACCGGCGATGAGGAACTCGACGACGTCACGGGCACTGCTGATGCCACCGCAGCCGACGACGGGGATGTCGACGGCACTTGCCGCCTGCCACACCAGCCGCAGCGCGAGCGGCTTGACGGCCGGGCCGGACAGGCCGCCCACGCCGTTGCCCAGCACCGCGCGCCGCGAGCGCACGTCGACGGCCAGGGCGGGAAAGGTGTTGCTCACGGTCACGGCGGTCGCACCCGCCCGCTCGGCGGCGCGGGCGATCTCGCCGATGTCGGTGACGCCGGGCGTGAGCTTCACGAGCACCGGCAGCTCCGTGCGCGCCACCACGCCGGCGACGACGGCCTCGACCGCCGCGGGGTCGGCGCCGATGGCGAGCCCGCCGTGTTCGAGGTTGGGGCAGGACACGTTGACCTCGAACGCCGCGCACTCCGCTCCGGTCAGCTCGTCGGCGACCTGCCAGTACTCGTCCACGGTCAGCCCGCCGACGCTGGCGATCACGGGGACGCCGAACTCGCGGTAGCGCGGCAGGACGTCGTGCACGAACCGGCTCGTGCCCGGGCTGGGAATGCCGACGCTGTTGAGCATGCCGAGCGCGCTTTCCGTCAGCCGGTGCGACGGGTTGCCGGAGCGGCGCTGGGCGAACACGGTCTTCGTGACGACGGCGCCGAGCTCCCGCACCGGGAGCAGGGGACCGAGCTCGGGCCCGAAGCAGCCGGACGCGGGCATCACCGGGTTGGCGAGCGTGAGCGGGCCGAGGGGCACCGACAGGTCGACGGCCGACCCGGGCGCGGTGGCGAACAGCCGGTCGCGGTCGTCGCGGCCGGTCGTCCGGTCCAGCACCTCCGTCATGCGGAATCACACCCTCCATCGAACGGAAACGAGAGAAGTGAGGATGAGTCCGGCCCAGCGTGGTGTCAAGGCGGCGGCGGCCCGGCCCTTCGCCGGTGCTCAGAGCCGGTTTTCACGACACGGCGGCGCAAAGGCGAGGTGTTTCCGCGAGGCGGAAAAGCGCCGTCGGCTCGGTCCGGGGGTTGCGCAGGTCAGCGCGGGATTCGGCGGTTCCGGCGGCCGGGGTGTGACCCGCGCCGACAAATGTGCTGATGCGAACGCGGGTGCCGGCGTCCGGCACCGTCGTGAGCGGACGGTGCCTACTCGAGCCACTCCGTGACGAACCGGTCGTTCTCGTGGATGTGCACGCCTTCGTAGCGCTCGGGCCCGAGAACCACGAACTTGTGCGCGACCCCGGCGGGGACCGCGAGCACGTCGCCCGCCCGGCCTTCCCGCTCGGTGTCGCCGATGGTGAACAGGGCGCGGCCGCGCTGGATCACGAACGTCTCGCGGTAGGGGTGGCGGTGCAGCCGCGGGCCGGACCCGGCGACGTCGGTGCTCTCGCGGATGATGGACACGCTCGCACCGACCTCGTGTCCCTCGACGTTGCGTGTCAGCGCGGCGATCTGGTCTGCGGTCCTGGTCGAATCGGTCATTCCCACCACGGTAGCCCCGCGCCGGCGAAGTCGGGACCGGATCCGGTCTGTTTCGCCGTCCGCCGGCGGTCGTAGGACCGGGACATCCGTGAAGGGAGCAAGCTGTGGATCTTCTGGAGCAGTACTTCGTGGCACAGGACGACTTCGGCAGGGTGGTGGCCGAGGTGCCGGCGAGCCGGTGGGACGCGCCGACGCCGTGCGCGGCGTGGACGGTGCGCGACATCGTGGGCCACGTCCTGTGGGGCCGCCACCGGCTGTCGGCCTGGGTGACCGGCGTCGACTACCCGGAGACCGCGGGGGAACCCGGCGCACCGAACCCGGGTGTGCTCTGCGCCGGGGATCCGGCGCGGGAGTGGCGCGGGGCGTTCGAGGCGACGGCCCCGGCGTTGACCCGTGACGGGCTCGCGCGGGTCACGTCGATCGACGACGCCGGGGGCGTGCCGCTCACGACGCTGCTGCCGGCGTTCGTCTCCGACGCGCTCGTCCACACCTGGGACATCGCCCAGGCCTGCGGTCTGACCGTCACGCTCGACCCGGCGGTGGTGCAGGCGACCGGCGGGTGGGTCCGGTCGATCCCGTTGCGGCGGCCGGAGTTCTTCGGGCCCGCGCTCACGCCGCCGGCGGACGCCGACGAGACCACGCGGCTGCTCGCGTTCCTGGGCCGCGCGGCCTGAGCGCCGGCGAGGTCAGCTGGGCGGCTGCGGCCCCCGCTTGGCCTGCCACGGCCACACACCGGAGATCTCGACCTCGAGCGCGAAGCTCAGCACGGTCCGGATCAGCACGATCAGACTGAGGACCAGCACGTTCTCCAGCGACGCGTCGACGATCACGGTCCGGATGATGTCGCCGGCGATCAGGATCTCGAGCCCGAGCAGGATGACACGGCCGAGGTGCACCCGCAGCTGGTCGTAGCTGCCGCGGCGCCGGGTCGCTTCGACGACGAAGCGCACCAGTACCACCACGAGGCCGAGGGCCATGATGCCGACGCCGAGCCCTTCGATCACGGAGGCCACAGTCTCGAACGACTCGGTGAAACTCATCCGCGATCCCGTCTCCGAAGCGGACGTCGGGGAAGGTCCGCGGCTCCCGGTCGGAACGTACGAACCGCCGCGACGGACTGTCAAGGCCCTCGCGGCGGCGGTGGTTCACCGGGAGCTGCCGGTGATCTGCGGTTTTGGGATTCGGTGAGGACGTTTCCGGCGGGGCGTGCGGCGGATCGGCAGAAATGGTCGCCCCGCTACGTCCGGAGCAGTTTTACGCCTTCGACTTTGTGCGACCACCGCGGGCGCGCGACTTCGAGCCCGAGGCGCGGCTGTTTTCGTAGGCGGTGACCACGTCGGTGGGAATGCGGCCGCGTTCGGAAATGCTCCAGCCGTTGTCCGCGGCCCACGCGCGGATGCTGCGCGAGCGTTCGCGGTCCTCGGGTGTCGGCGTGGTCGAACCGGTGCCACGGCGAACCTTGCGGCCGCCGGTGCGCCGTGAGGCGGCGATGTAGCGGGCGAACTCTTCACGCAGAGTTCCCGCGTTCTTGTCGGACAGGTCGATTTCGTACTGGACGCCGTCGAGGCCGAAGGGCACGGTCTGGTGCGCGACCCCGCCGTCGATGTCGTCCACCATCTGGACCAGGACCTTGTGCGCCATGGTGGGTGAATCCTCCTCGAACGTTTCCGGTAGCCGCGTTTTCCGTGGCCTGTGAAGAACTGTAACATCGATCCACAGTGGAACGCAGTATCGGAGTGACCGATTATGTCTCGGTCCCGATCATTTTTCCGACATTTCCCTCGCGTGCTTGAATGGTCAGCGGGGGTACCCGGGTGCGCGGGCGGTGGTGGCGCGCACGACGAGCCGCGTCGGCAGTTCCGTGACCACCCGGCCGGCCGGGCCGGCGGCGGAACGGGCCAGCAGCAGATCCACCGCGTGGCGCCCGGCCGCGGCGAGCGGCATGGCGACGGTGGTGAGCGGGGGAGCGGACACCGCCGCGTAGACGAGGTCGTCGAAGCCGGTCACGCTCAGCTTGCCCGGCACGTCGACCCCACGGTCGCGCAGGCGCGTCAGCACGCCGAGCGCCATCACGTCGTTGTAGGCGATCACCGCGGTCACCCCTGTGGCCAGCGCCTGGTCCGCGGCGGGCGCCCCGTCCTCGTACCGCGGGGCGAACGGCCCGAGCTCCACGATCTCGACGCCGTGCTCGGCCGCGGCGGGACGCAGTCCGCGCAGCCGTTCGTGGTTGGACCACGAGCTGTCCGGGCCGTTGAGGTAGGCGCAGCGCCGGTGCCCTAGCCCGGCCAGGTGCGCCACGACCTCGCGCATCCCGCCGGCGCTGTCCATCACGGTGGCGCCGATCCCGGCCACGCGCCGGTTGAGCAGCGCCAGGGAGGTGAGGCCGTCGAGCTCGGTGATGGTGGCGTCGTCGATCCCCGGTGAGCACAGCAGCACGCCGTCGGCCTGCTTCGCGAGCGTGCGCACGAGCTCCTGCTCGATGGCCGGGTCCTCGTCGCTGTCACCGACAAGCACGGCGTGGCCGGTCTCGCGTGCCCGTGCCTGGACGCTCTTGAGCAGGCCGGTGAAGAACGGGTTCCCCAGGTCTGGCACCACGAGGGCGATCGCGCCGGTCTTGCCGGTGATGAGGCTGCGCGCCGCCGGGCTCGGCCGGTAGCCCAGCTCCCGCACGACCGCGAGCACCCGGTCGCGCGTGGCCTCGCTGACGCGGTCGGGCGAGCCCAGTGCCCGCGACACCGTGGCCACCGACACCTCTGCCCGCCGTGCGACATCCCGGATCGTGATCCGCACGGTTCTCCTCCGCCCACTCGCCGCGGCGCGGCCGGCCCCGATTGTAGGACGAGGCCCGGCGCGCTCTGCCGTGACTGCGCCCTGCATCGGCTGCTCGTCGCACCCGGCGCAAGGCGCCGCAGTCATCCGATGAATCGATGAAGGATCTCGCGTTTCCCGGTGGGCCATGGTGCTCCAGTCGAGTTGCCTTGTTGCGAACTTGGGTAGAGGTCTCGACAACGGATATCAGACATCCTATGTTTTGGCTCGACCGCCGCCACCACCCTCTGGAGGTCGCAGACATGGACGTCTCTCGTAGAACAGTCCTCGGCGGCGCGCTCGCCGGGATCGCGGCGAGCGCGGCGGGGCTGGGCCCGGCTGCGCTCGCCGCCGCGAGCCCTCCGCCGCCTGGCGGCGACGACTTCGACTGGGCCGCCTTCCTCGCCACGGCGGACCTGCGGTGGCGGCGGATGCCGGCCGCGTGGACGGAAGGGCCGTTCCTCGGCAACGGCTTCCTCGGCTCCGGCATCTACGCCGAGCCGGGCAAGAACGCGGTGCGCTTCAACGTGCAGCACAGCGAGGTGCAGGACCACCGGCCGCAGTACGGCTCGCTGTTCGGCCTCGCCCGGCTGCCCATCGGGTACTTCACGCTCGAACCCGTCGGCGCGATCACCGGCGTCGACTGGCGCCTGGACCTGTGGAACGCCGAGCTCACCGGCACGATCACCACGGCCGCGGGCAGCCTCGCGCTGCGCGCGATCGTTCACACCGGACAGCCGGTGCTCGCGGTCGAGGTGCGCCCGACGGAGGGCGAACGCGGGTTCCGCTGGGTCTTCCACCCGGCGGAGGCCGTGAGCCCGCGCGCCGACCCCGTGTGGAAGAAGGCGCCGCCCGAAGGCTACGTCGCGAACCCGCCCGCGACGGTCCGCGCCGTGGGTGACAGCCACGTCGCCGAGCAGCCGCTGCTCGCGGGCGGCGAGCACGTCACTGCCTGGCGGGAGGTCACTCGCGGCGGCGCGCGGACGCTCTACTCGTCGGTCGCCTGGTCGCACCCCGACCGAACCTCCACCGCGCGGGCGCTGTGGTCCGTGCGCACGGCGGCCGAGTTCGGCGCGCTCACGCGCGAGCACCGCCGCTGGTGGCACGACCACTACCGGCGCAGCTTCGTGTCCATTCCGGACACCCGGCTGCAGAGCTTCTACTGGATCCAGCTGTACAAGCTCGCCTCGGCCGCGCGGCGCGAGGCGCCGGTGATGGCGACCTCGGGCCCGTGGCTGGAGAACACACCGTGGCCGGCCACGTGGTGGAACCTCAACGTCCAGCTCGAGTACTGGCTCATCCACGGCTCCAACCACCTCGAGCTCGACGCCGTGAGCCGGGCGCTGGACCAGTACCGCGGGCACCTGTCGAGCCAGGTCGGCGCGCCATACCAGAGCGACTCCGCCGGCATCCCGCGCACCACCGACATGACCCTGTTCAACGGCGTCTCGGACGCGAACAGCGGCTTCCCCGTGGGTGTGCCGGGCCAGGACACCCCGACTCCGGAGGTCGGCGACCTCACGTGGGCGCTGCACAACGTGTGGCTGTCCTACCGGCACACGCTGGACCGCCGCCTGCTGCGCGACACGCTGTTCCCGCTGCTGCGCAAGGCGATCAACTACTACCTGCACTTCCTCGCCCCGGGCCCGGCCGGGAAGCTGCACCTGCCGCCCACCTTCTCGCCCGAGTACGGCGTGAACGCCCCCGACTGCACCTACGACCTCGCGCTCGTGCGCTGGGGCTGCCGCACCCTGCTCGACGCGGCACGCGAGCTGCGCATCGCCGACCCGCTCGTGCCGCGCTGGCAGCAGGTGCTGGCGACGCTCGCGCCCTACGCCGTGGACCAGAACGGCTACATGATCGGCGCCGGCGTGCCGTTCGCGAAGTCGCACCGGCACTACTCGCACCTGCTGCAGATCTACCCCCTATACGAGATCACCTGGGAGCAGCCCGAGAACCGCGCGCTGATCGAGAAGTCGCTGGCGCACTGGGTCGGCTTCGAGGGCGCACTGCAGGGCTACACCTTCACCGGCGCCGCGTCGATCTCGGCCTCGATGCGGCGCGGCGACCAGGCGGCGACCTACCTCGACCAGCTGCAGAGCCGGTTCATCCAACCCAACACGATGTACGAGGAGTCCGGCCCCGTGATCGAGACGCCGCTCTCGGCGGTGAAGTCGATGCAGGACATGCTGGTGCAGAGCTGGGGCGGCGTCCTGCGGCTGTTCCCCGCCGTCCCCGCGACGTGGGGTGACATCTCCGTGCGCGACTTCCGCACCGAAGGCGCCTTCCTGCTCAGCGCCGCCCGCGAAGGCGGCCGAACGCGCTGGCTGAAGGTCCACAGCGAAGCCGGCGCCCCCTGCGTCCTGCGCCCGGGCATCGACGGGGCCCTCGAGGTCACCGACGCGCAGGGCCGCGCCAAGCGGTGGCGCACCCTTCCCAACGGCGACGTTCGGGTCGAGCTCGCGCGCGGCGAAGAGGCCTTCGTGTACCGCGCCGGCGACCGGCCGGACTTCGCGGTGCGGCCCGTCACCTCGAACGGACCGAGCACTCGGTGGGGGCTGCCGGCCTGACCCCGGCGCGGTGGCCGGTCTCGGGCGGGATGGTTCCCGAGGCCGACGACGCTTACCACGAGAGAACACAGTGGACACTCGCAGGACCGCCGCGGTGACCGGGGCCGGGCGCGCGATCGGGGCCGCCTTCGCGCAGCGGCTGCACGCCCTCGGTCACCGCGTCGCCCTGCTCGACGTGGATGCGGACAGCGCGGCCGCGACGGCAAGCGAGCTCGACGGCTCCGGCACCACGGCAGCGGCCTTTGCCGTCGACGTGCGGGACACCCAGCGGCCGTGCACTCCGTCGCCGGCGAGGTGCGGCGGGAGTTCGGCGCGCCGGATATCCTGGTGAACAACGCGGCCCGCACACAGAGCCGGTCGGTGCGGGACATCGAGCCGGCCGAGTGGGACGACGTGCTGGCGACCAACCTGCGCAGCGTCCTCCTGCTCACGCGCGAGCTCGCACCCGCGATGTGCGAGCGCGGGTGGGGTCGCGTGGTCAACCTCGCGTCGCCGGCCGGGCAGCAGGGCGGGCTGGTGGCGGGCGCGCACTACGCGTCGTCGAAGGCGGGGTCCTGGTGCTCACCAAGGTGTTCGCGAAGGAACTCGCCGCCTCGGGCGGCACAGTGAACGCCGGCGCCCCCGCGGCCACGCGGACGCCGGCGATGGACGAGATGGACGCCGGGCAGCTCGAAACCGCCGAGGCCGCGATCCCCGTGGGCCGGTTCGGGCGCGTCGGGGAGGTCGCAGATCTCGTCGCCTACCTGTGCGGCGAGAACACCGGGTACATCACCGGGGCCACGTGCGACATCAACGGCGGCCTCTTCATGCGGTGACTCACATGCTGCGCAGCACCGACACGACGGTGCCCAGCACCACGGCCCGGTCGCCGTCGATCACGTCGTAGGCCGGGTTGCGGGGCTCGAGGTACACGTGGCCGTTGCGGCGCCGGTAGACCTTCACGGTCGCCTCCTCGTCGATCATCGCGGCGACGATCTGGCCCGAGTGCGCCTCGGACTGCTGGCGCACCACCACGATGTCGCCGTCGCAGATCGCGGCGTCGATCATCGAGTCACCGCGCACGCGCAGGCCGAAGACGTTGCCGCGGCCGGTGAGCCCGCGCGGCAGTTGCAGCATCTCGTCGAGGTGCTCCTCGGCCGAGATCGGCGTGCCGGCGGCGATGTGGCCGACGACCGGCACCGCCACGGAGTTCTCACCCTGCCGCGGCTCGGCCGTGCCGAGGAACGCGCGCACGTCGATCGGCCGCGACATCGAGCTGCTGCGCCGCAGGTAACCCTTGTCCTCCAGGCTCGCCAGGTGCTTCGACACCGACGAGGACGACCGCAGCCCCACGGCCTCGCCGATCTCGCGGCTGCTCGGCGCGTACCCGTGGCGGACCACCCAGTCCCGGATCGTGACCAGGATCTGCTGCTGGCGAAGCGGCAGGGACGAGGCGTCGAGATGGTCGAAGGTGTCGTCGTAGGTGGTCACCCGCCGAATCGTAGAGGTAGGCGCCCCGGCCGCCGGGGACCGGCCCGGTGCGTCGGCGAAGTTCGCCCGGCCGGGGAACCAGCCGGCCGGACCGCCCCGTGCGGGACGGGACCGGGCCCGGCTGGTCCCCGGCCGGGACTTCGTCGAAAATCTTCCCGATCGGTTTGTCGAATCGTGAGCCGGGCCGTTCGACGCGTCGGTGTGGGCCGGTCAGCGCTTCCGGGAAGAATCCGGATCCCGGCCCGAGGGACAAAGGAGCGGACATGCGGTTTCTCATGATGCACCGGCTGTCGGAGACGCACTCGTCGTGGAACCCCAGCCAGGAGTTCATCGCGAAGATGGGTGAGTTCATCCAGGACTCGGCGGACAAGGGCATCCTGATCACGGCGGAGGGCGTCCACCCGTCGGAGAAGGGCGCGCTCGTGCGCAAGACGCGCGGCGGCGCCATCAAGGCCACCGACGGCCCGTTCACCGAGGCCAAGGAGGTCATCGGGGGCTTCGCGCTGCTGAACTTCGCGAACCGCGAGGAGGCCGTGGAGTACGCGAAGACCTACGCGGCGCTCTTCGACGACGAGATCGAGGTCGAGGTGCGCCAGGTCGTCGAGTTCGACGACCTCCCCACCGCGTGACGCCCCGGCCGGTCCGCCCGCCGTGGGCGGACCGGCCGGGTCACCGGTACAGCGGAGCGAACACCGGTACCAGCGCCGGGTCGTTGAACGACGTGATGCGCGCGATGCGCCCGCCGCGCACCGTCAGGACCTGGACGCCGTACGGCTCGTCGCGCCCGTCGCCGGTGCGGTGGTGTACCACGAGGGCGGGCTGGCCATTGGCGCGCGTCGGCGTCATCCGCCAGCTGCCCGGGCGCAGCACGCGCGCCGCGAGGAAGCCTGTGACGGCGTCGAGGCCGGTGAACCACGTCGGGATCGGCGGCATCTCCAGCTCGACGTCGGCGCGCAGCAGGCGGACCAGCGCTTCGGCGTCAGCGCGGGTGAACGCGTCCACGTAGTTCTCGAGTAGCGCCCGGTCGGTCTCACCGGTCGGTTCGGTCATCTCGTCCTCGATCGGTCCGGCCTCGGCGAGGTGGGTCCGCGCGCGGCGCAGGGCACTGTCGACGGCCGCCGTGGTCGTGTCGAGCAGCACCGCGACCTCGGCCGTGGGGAACGCCAGCACGTCGCGCAACGTCAGCACGGCCCGCTGCCGCGCGGGCAGCAACTGCAGTGCGGCGATGAGCGCGAGCCGCACCCCGGCCCGCGCGGCGGCGGCCACGGCCGGGTCACCGGCTCCGAACTCGGGAGCCGGCTGCAACCACGCGACCGCGGGCTCACGGGAGGCCACCGGCACCCGGTGGTCGTCGGCCGGCGCCCCCAGGCCCGACGGCAGCGGCCGCCGAGCCCGGGTCGCCAGCGCCGTCAAGCAGGCGGTGGTGGCGATCTTGTAAAGCCAGTGCCGCACCGACGACCGGCCCTCGAACCCGCCGAACCCCCGCCAGGCCCGCAGATACGTCTCCTGCACGAGGTCCTCGGCGTCGTGGATCGAGCCCAGCAGCCGGTAGCAGTGCGCGAGCAGCTCCGGCCGGAACGGCTCGGTCAGCGCGCTGAACTCGGCGTTCGACGGCATGGCCTCTCCCGTGGTGCGCGGGAGTCCACTGTAGAGGCCTCTCACGGCAGCGGGCGCACGCCGACGCCGCCGACGACGTGCTCCGGCGCGGCGGTCGCGTCGGCCGCCAGGTCCAGCACGGCCTTGGCCACCTGCTCCGGCGTGAGCACCGGCTGCAGACCCTCGATGAACGCGTCGCGGGCCACGCCCTGGCGGGCCGCGTAGGCGGTGACGCCGGCCGAGCCCACGCCGGCCGTCGGGGTGAGCTGGGGGAGCAGCGTGAGGAAACGCAGGCCCAGCCCGGCGCGGTCGGCTTCACCGGCGGCGTAGCCGCGCAGGTGCCGGACCGCGGCCTTGGCGCTCGCGTAACCACCGCTGAGCGGCGACCCGGCCAGCGCCGCACCGCTCGACAACGACACGACCACCCCGCCCGGCGCGAGCGGCTCGCGCAACGCCGCGCGCGTCCACTCGAAGACGTGCCGTGTGTCGGTGTGCCAGTTGCGGCTGAAGGTTTCCCAGGTCTGCTCCTGCACCGGCGCCATGTGCGGCGTCGCGCCGGCGTTGAGCACGAGCAGATCGGGCCGGTGGTCGCTGAGCACGGCCGCGGCGAGCGTTCCGTCGGTCGCGTCGGCGGGCAGGGGTGTGAAGAGCTCGCCGGCCTCGTCCCGGACGGCGAGCAGATCTTCTTCACCGCGCGCGATCCCGACGACGCGCGTGCCGGCATTCACGAGCGCGACGGCGATCGCGCGCCCGAACCCACGGCCGGCTCCGGTGACGACGGCGGTCTGGAAAGACATCGGGCACTCCCGGGGGGTGAGGGAAATCGGTCTGCATCAAGACCGGCCGGCGCCGCGAAAACCGTCGGCACCCGGGCGTGTTCTGCGTCACAGTGGGCTCGGTGGTGCAGGTTTCGCGTCTCCGTGTGAATCGTTTTCTCGAGGCCGAAGTCTCCGCGCCATCCTGGTCTTGTCCACGAGATCATCGTTCGAGACCAGGTCGACGCCGGCGGGCACCTGGGCGGCGATGTCGACGCCCGCGCTGACCATGTCGAACAGCCCCGCGGCTTTCGCGGCGCCGGCGGCGGCCTCGCCGAGCCCCGGGCGCCGGGGATGCGGTGGATCGTGTCGCCACCGAGGCCGATCAGGCGTTCGGGTCGTCGTGGCTGTCGGTGCCGATCATGTCGATCGCGTGCGCGGTGAGCGCGGTCGTGCCGGCCGGGGTCGCGGCAGGCGCCGCGACCACGTCCACGCCGGGGCTCGAGGCCGGCCCGCCCGCGCCCGCGGCCACCATGCCCGCGACGTCGCCGACCTTGTCCAGGAGCGTGTCGGTGTCCGAGGCCTTCGCCGGCGCGGGCAAGCCCTGCGTCTTCGCCGCGACGAGCGCCTGCAGCGCCTGGGTCACTGTGGTCGCGAACTGCTGCTGCCTGGCTTGGCCCGCGGCGCCGTAGGCCGGCTTCGCCGGTTCCGGGTACAGCGGCCGGTTGACCGCGATGGTCCGCACGTTGGCCGTCCTGACGTCCTTGAGCGCTCGCGCGCAGCGACCGCGACCTGGGCCTGCTGCTTGCGCCGGTTTTTCCGCGAGCTCGGTGACGTCGTCCTCGTCGCCGGGCGGCCACCCGTCCACGATCTGCTTGACGGCGGCCCACAGCTCGTTGTCCGGACGCGGACCTCGTTCGCGGCTCAGCCTCAGCTCTCGCCCATCGCCGCCTTCGCTTGTCGGGCCGTCGCGGCGAAGTCGGCGCGCGCGGAGGGCCCGGTGCGGGCATGGCATCTTCCGGCCACGCAAGCGTATAACGACCTATACAGCGTCCTTTTCGGACACTCGTGCTCCGCCGTCCATCCGCCAGTCGTAGACGACCGTGGTCCGAAGGACGACGTCCTGCAGCGACCGGCGGTGGGGGCTCACGATCACCCACAGCAGTCCGATCGGGAGGACGACGCAGAACAGCGCCCGAGCCGCGGCGCGTGCCCAGCCCAGGCGCCGGCCGCGGCCCAGCACGCGGAGGCCGAGCAGTGCGGCGCCGTAGCTGCGGCCGATGGTGGCCCAGCAGACGGTGAGGTACACGATCGCGACGGCCGCGGAGATCCCGCCGGCCAGCGCCGGCGGTGCCGCGGGCCACCGGAACGAGAGCGGCGAGGCCGCGAACAGCGCCGCCACCACCGCGAAGTAGCCGCCGACCGTGATCAGCCCGGTCACGGCCGCGTCGACCAGGGCGGCGACCAGACGCGTGACGATGCCCGCCGGCCCCTCAGGCGGGCCGGTCACCACGGCGCCGCAGCACGCGGCCGACCACGCGGGCCACGGCGTCGTCGGCGTTCACCCCGGCACCTCGCACGCCCCGGATCGCTTCCCCCGCAACGGCTCCGCTCGACTGCCGCACGACCTCGGGCAGGTCCATCGCGGCCACGAGGTCACCGAAGTCCAGGGTGGACACCAAGCCCGCCACATCCACCTCGGCGAGCACGGCGTCGAGGTCGACGTGCTCGCCGAGAAGCTTCGGCACGTCGACCGCGTCGAGCACGACCGCGGCGGCCGCGGTCACCACGTCCCGCACCGCGCGGCGCGCCACGTCCTCGGGTACGGCGGCCGTCAGCACGGCCCAGCCCGCCCGCCGCAGCGGCGTTGACGCCCACCAGCCCGCCTTGAGCGCCACCGCGCCCAGTCCCAGCACCGCACCGACGTGGTCGGGCTCGTCGTTCACGGCGTCCCCTTTCAGCCGGTCGCGGCCGGCCGGTCGCCGGGGGCGTCGAGGAACTGGATTACAGCGAGGACCACCAGCAGTACGAGCGCGATCAGCAGCACGGCGAGCCCGCTCGGCCGGTCGAGGAACAGGAACACGAGCACGGCGATCGCGACGGCGCCGGCGCGCAGGGCCACGCGGTAGGAGTGCACCCAGTTGCCGAGGCCGGTGGCGCGCAGGCCGCTGCGCGACCGCAGCCACGTCAGGCCCTTGACCACGCCCTGGCGGATGTGCACGGCGGTCGACGACGGACCGGCGAGGAAGGCCCCGAGCGCCACCACGATCCCGACCGCGAACAGGGTTCTCAGACCGTCGCGCAGGAACCGCAGGACGATGTCGAACGCCGCCGAGACCGGCGCCGCCGAGCGGCTCGGGACCGCGTCGACGACGATGGTGTGCCCGATCGCGAGTCCGATGGCGAGGACCAGCATGCTGAAGGAGAACCCGAGCGCGGCGGCGACGAGCGCCCGCCGTTTGTGCCGGGCGATGTAGACGCCCGCGGCGAGCAGCACGATCGCGATCCACGGCAGCCACGTGGCGAGCCGGTCCGAGGCGGTGTACCAAGACCGGGCTTTCACCAGGCCGGCCGCGTCGGCGACCGCGATCGTCGGGTGGACCTCGGGGATGCGGTTCACGATGGTGAGCCCGTCGGAGGCGAGTTGCTGCTTCGCGACGTCGATGAACGGCGCCAGGTCGAGCACGACCTTGTCGCCCTGGATCGCGATGGCCGAGGCCGATCCGTCGAGCACGGCCACCGCCTGCGTGTGGGCCACGCGGATCACGCGGTCCCACGTCTGCGCGATCTGGTCACTCGCGACGAGGCTCGCGACGCGGCCGTGCACGAAGCTCTGCACGCCCGACGCGAGCGGGCCGGTCAGGGCCTCCAGCCGGTCGGTGACGGCCGGCGGGACGCCCTGGGCCGCGAGCGCGCCGACGGCGTCGGTCGCGATGGCCCGCACGTTGACGTTGGTGAAAATCGTCTCGGTGACCCGGTCGGTCACGGCTGCCTGCACGGCTGGGTCGCGGATCAGCGGGCTCATCGTGGCGGTGAACCGGTCGGTGTCGGAGATCTGGTTGTGTACCCACACCGACGTGAGCGCGAGCGGGGCCAGGATACAGCCGAGCACGATGAGGATCGTGGACACGATCGGCCGCCAGCCGACCCGGCGGCGTTCGCGGGTGGCCCGCAGCCGGGCGACCTCGAGCCGCAGTTGTTCCAGCTCGGCCCGCTCATCCGCGGTCGGCTCGATGAGGTGGTTCGTGCTCTCCGACATGACCAGCCGGTCCGATCAGCTCGACATCATTTCCCGCAGCGCGGCTTCCTGCTCCGCGGACAGGTTGGACTGCAGCAGCTCCGGCTTGTGGCCGCCGGCCTCGATCGCGGCCTTCACCTTGTCGACCACCGCGTCGCTGGACATCAGGAACAGGGCTGAGGTGCCGGGCGTGATCTTGTCGCGCACGGACTTGATGAAGTCGTCGTCGATGCCGACGTCGGTCAGCGAGCCGGCGAGCGCCCCGGTGGCCGCGCCGATGGCGGCGCCGATCAGCGGCACCAGGAAGATCAGGCCGAACAGCATGCCCCAGAACATCCCGCTCATCGCGCCGCCGGCGGTGAGGTTGCGCAGCTGGCGGGTCTTCGGCTTCTTGGCGTCGGGTTTCCACGACACGGTGGCCGCGTCGTGGATCGAGATCAGTTCCTGCTTGGCCAGGCTCCGGAGGGTGTCCGCCGCGTTGTCTGCTCCGTCGGGGCTGTCGAACTTCCACACCGTCAGCGTCGTCATCGTGCTCTCCTGTCGGTATCGCGGGCTGCGCCGACGCCACCGTCGCCCGGCGCGGCCCCGTTCGCCTCGCCCCCGCGGGGTGAGACCCGCCGCCGCGCCGCGGCGGCACCCAGCCGCAGCTCGGTGCGCCGCACCGCGTCGTGCCGGGCGGCCTGCGCGCCGGCGTCGAGCGCGCGCACGAGGGGTGACCCGGGACCGTGGCGGACGCGGATGCCGGCGATGCGCTCGGCGAAGTCCGTCGGGCGGCCGTCCGGGGTCGTGCGCATGTCGCAGAACCACAGGGCGTCGCGCAGCGCGGAGCGCTCGTCGGGGTAACCCGCGAGGTCGGCCGCGAACCCGCGCTCTTCGGCGATGAACTGGGCGGCTGAGTGCTGGGCCACGAGGTTCACCAGCCGCGGCGGTGCCGACACCGCGACGAGGAACCGGGCGCCGTCGAGCGGGTGGTAGCCGGACACGACGAGCCCGGCCGCGTAGCCGATGTCGTGCAACAGCGCGGCCGCGACGAGCAGCTCCACGTCTTCGGCGCGCAGCAGGCTCGGCCCGACCTGCCGCCCGCACTTCGCGACTCCCCGCACGTGCTGCCACCGCTGGGGCAGCTCGCGCGAGAGGTGGCGCTGCGCGAGGCCCCAGGCCCACGCGACCAGCGCGCCGCGAGGGCGCGGCGCCGGCTCAGCGGCGGCTGTGGCGGGTTCGGAGTGCGTCGGGAGCATGCGCGACCAGCGCCCAGATGACCAGCACGTCGAGGGTGAGCACGACCAGCGCCCAGAACGGCGCGGCGGGCAGGAAAGTCAGGTGCGCCAAGGCGCTGAGCCCGGCGATCGCGACGCCGGGGTAACGCGCCCAGCCCGCCCGTGCGAACAGCCCGAGCGCCGTGAGCACCGCGGCCGCGCCCAGCACGAGGTGCACCCAGCCCCAGCCGGTGAGGCTGAACAGCAGGGTCCCGTGCGGGGTCACCGCGTAGTATTGCGGGTCGAGCAGTGCGGTGAGCCCCTCGACCAGGGTGAAACTGCCGAGCAGGAACATCATCGTGGCACCGAAGAAGATCCAGCGGGCCCAGCCGGACTCCTCGGCACGGGACTCCTGCGGAGGTGCGGCCGGGCGCACAGCGTGATCGCTCATGGTCGGGTCCCTTCTCCTGGCCGCCGACATCTTCGACGGCCGGGCTCGCAGCCGCTTCGCCCGGTGCGGATGAAAGCGTCCATTCCGGACATCAGCGGGCCGGCCGTCCGGCGAGCACGCGGAACAGCACGCGCAGCGCTTCGCCCAGGCCCTGGGGCGCGGCCGCGGCAGGGGCGGCGCCGGGCGCGTCCAGTGGCACGCGGACGCGCAGCGCACCGGGCAGCGTGCGAAACCGCAGCGGCGGTTCCAGCCGCAGCGCCTCGCCGTCGACGCCGATGTCCACAAGGGACTTACCCGAGCTCACCACGAACTCCTCGGTCTGCCATGCCCGGTAGCCGGGGTAGCGGGCGAGCTGGCCCGTGAGCTCCGCGGTGATCAGCGCCGGCAGGTCGCGCGCCCGGTCGACGCTCACAGTGACGATGCCGAGCGAGCCGCTGTCGAGCCGTTCGCGCGAGCCGAAGCCGCTGAGGCGGTCGAGGCGGTAGGCGCCGTTGGACACGAGCACGATGTCGGCCGGCGGGCGGTCGTCGTCGCCGGGCACGCGGTACTGGAGGTCGAAGTGCTCGGAGTCGGGGCCCAGCAGCTGCGGCAGTTGCCCCGCGACCGTCGACGCCTTGGCGTCGCGGTACCCCGGCGACTGGACCACGGTGGCGTACACGCCGAGCGAAGCGTTGTTCACGAACACCCGGTCGCCGATCAGCGCGAGGTCGATGCGGTGCTCGGCCGCTTCGCCGTACGCGTCGAGTGCGGCGGTCACGTTCTCGCGGTCGAGCCCGAGGTCGAGGGCGAAGTGGTTGCGCGTGCCGGCGGGCACGCAGACATACGGCAGACCGTGGCGGCGCGCGACGTCGGCGACCAGCGCCTGGGAGCCGTCTCCGCCGGCCATCCCGAGCACGTCCGCGTGCTTCGCGGCCTCTTCCGCGAGCGCCCGCAGGTCGTCACCGCGGCGCAGCACCACCGGGGTGACGCCGCGTTCGCGGGCCTCGTTTTCGAGGTCGAACTGCGCCACCTTCCCGCCGCCGGAGCGGGGGTTCATCAGCAGTACGCCGTGGCGCGCGGGACCGACGCGGTCGGTCCGCACCCGCCGGGCGAGGTCGTGGCCGATCGCCACCCGGGCCGCCAGCGCCGCGAGCACCATCAGCCCGAGGACCAGCGGCAGCACCACGAACGTGCGCAGGTCCGGCAGGAGGGCGATGGCGGCGAGCGCGAGGACCGCCACGACGGCGAGCACGATTCGCGCGATTCCGTGGCGGACCAGCGCCGCCCAGGCCGCGATCGTGGCGAGCACCAGCAGCACCACGGCGAGCACCAGCTGCCCCGGGCTGCGGACCGCGGCGATCACCGCCACGACGATCGCGGCGGCCAGCGCGAGCAGGGCGCCCAGCGCGCACGCGCGCCGGGCGAGCGACGGAGCAGGGCCGGTCATGCGCAGACCCTCCGTGGGCGGGCGGCCCCGTGTCGTCACCCCGTCCGGATGATGCCTCGTCTCACCCCGTGCGGGGGAGGAAAGGCGCTCGCCGGAGGGTGAAGCTGCCTCGATGGTGCTCACCTCACGACGTTCGACGGTCGAATCCCGCGAAGACCGGATCGCCCGGGGCAAGGCGGCCCGTGCGGCCGCTCCGCGGTCGAGCCACGCCGGGTTCACGCGCGAACGCGGCCGCCCGGATCCGCTGGAACTGCTCGCCCGCCAGGACGAAACACGGGTCAAGGAACTCCTGCCGATCCGCTACGGGCGCATGGCGGTGTCGCCGTTCACCTACTTCCGCGGTGCCGCGCTGCCGATGGCGAGTGACCTGTCCGGCACGCCGGTGAGCGGGCTTCGGGTGCAAGCGTGCGGCGACGCGCACCTGATCAACTTCGGCGTGTTCGCCTCACCGGAACGCAAGCTCGTGTTCGACATCAACGACTTCGACGAGACCCTGCCCGGCCCGTGGGAGTGGGACGTGAAGCGCCTCGCGGCGAGCCTCGAGATCGCGAGCCGGCACAACGGGTTCTCCGCCCGCCAGTGCCGCGGCGTGGTGGTCGCGACGGTCGCGCAGTACCGCGAGGCGATGCGGGAGTTCGGCGAGCGCACCGCGCTCGACGTCTGGTACGCCCACGCCGACGTCGATCAGGTGAAGGCCTTGTATGCCGACCGCTTGGGCGGGCACCGGCGCCGGATGATCGAGAAGGGCATGGCCTCGGCTCAGGCGCACGACAACCTCGGTGCCCTGCGCCGTTTCACGTCGGTCGCCGACGGCACGGTGCGCATCAAGCCCGACCCGCCGATCGTGCTGCCCATCGAGGAGCTCGGGCGTACCGGGCAGGCCGTCGACGAGGTGCGCAAGCAGCTGGACTCGATTCTGGAGGCCTACCGCGCCACGCTGGAACCCGAGCGGCGCGTGCTGCTGGACCGCTACCGGATCGTGGACATGGCGCACAAGGTCGTGGGCGTCGGCAGCGTCGGCACGCGGTGCTGGATGGTCCTGCTGCTCGGCAACGACGAGCGCGACCCGTTGTTCCTGCAGGCGAAGGAAGCGGGTCCGTCGGTGCTGGAGGAGTTCGCCGGGCCCAGCGACTACGACAACGCGGGGCGCCGCGTGGTCGTGGGCCAGCGGCTGATGCAGACGGTGAGCGACATCTTCCTCGGCTGGGTCCACGTGACCGGCGTCGACGGCCGCCCGCGCGACTTCTACCTGCGCCAGCTGCGCGACTGGAAGGGCTCGGCCGACGTCGAGTCGATGGATCCGCGCGACCTGCGCACCTACGGCATGCTGTGCGCCTGGACGCTCGCGCGTGCCCACGCTCGCACCGGCGACAGCGTCGCGATCGGCGCCTACGTCGGTTCCGGTGACTCGTTCGACCAGGCGATCGCCGAGTTCACGCGCGACTACGCCGACCAGAACGAGAAGGACCACGCGGCGTTGACCGAGGCCATCAAGACGGGTGCGGTCAAGGCCGAGTCCGGGCGGTGAAGGCGCGGCAGCTGATCGCTCCGGGCGTGCTGCGTCCCGCGCTGACGGTGGCGACGCTCGTCGCCGTGTACTACCTGCTCCCGGTGGACCGGCGGCTCGACGCGTGGACGGTCGTGGGGCTGGTCGTCGGGGTCGCGCTCGTCGCGGTCCTCGTGGTGGTCGAGGCGCGCGTGATCCTGCGGTCCTCACGCCCGGCGTTGCAGGGGATCCAGGCGCTGGCGCTGGTGGTGCCGCTGTTCCTGCTGGTGTTCGCCAACGTCTACTACGTGCTTCAGTACAACGCGCCCCAGAGCTTCAACGTGCCGCTGACCCGCACTGATTCGCTGTACTTCGTGGTCACGGTGTTCGCGACGGTCGGGTTCGGCGACATCACGCCCGTGACGCAGGCCGCGCGCCTGCTGGTCACGGTGCAGATGATCGCGAACCTGCTGGTGGTCGGCGTGGCGTTGCGGGTGATCCTGACGGCCGTGCAGCGCAGCCGTTCGTGGTCACCGCTCGGCGCGCTTCGGGATCAGCAGCGCCGTGACCACCCCGACGAGCCCGAGGCACACGAGCATGATCAGGGCGATGCCGAACGGCCCGTTGCCCGGGACGGCCGCGCCGGCGAGCACGGAGCCGACCAGCGCGGTGCCCAGTGAGGAGCCGAGGTTCGACACGCTGCGCGAGACGCCCGAGATGTCGCCCTGCGCCTCTTCCGGCGAGCTCGACTGCACGAGGTTGACCGACGCCGTCAGCATCACGCCGATCCCGGTACCCATCAGCAACAGCCCGGGCGTGAACGTCCAGACGCTCGAGTCTTCCCGGACGAGCACCAGCATCAGCACCAGGCCCAGTGTCGTCGAGCTGAAGCCGGCCCGGATCAGCCGGCGCAACGAGTGGCGCCGCGACATCCGTCCGGCGAGGGCCGACGAGGCGAGGATGCCGATGGTGGCGGGCACCAGCACCAGCCCCGTCTCGATCGCGCTGAAGCCGCGGATCTGCTGCAGGAACACCGACGTCACGAAGAACGCGCCCTGCATGACCAGCCACTGCAGCACCTGGGTGACGAGCCCGAGGTTCGACGCCTTGCTGCGGAAGATCTTCAGCGAGAACAACGCAGCGCGCCCCGCGTGCTCCACACGCCGCAGGTGCAGGAAGAAGACCGCCAGCAGCACGGCCCCGATCGCGACGTAGATCCACACCGGCGACACACCGCCCTGGGGGATCACCACCGTGCCACCGATCGTGAAGTCCTCCCGCGACTTGAGCCACCCGTAGGTGGAGCTCTGCAGCACGCCGAAGACCACGAAGAACAGCCCGGCCGCGGACAGCACCGCGCCCCACACGTCGAAATGCGGCGGCCGCTGGGCCAGCGGCGGGTCGACGATGCGCAAGGCGAGGACGATGATCAGCACGATCACAGCGACCTGGAAGAGGAACGACGCCCGCCAGCCGAGGTAGCTCGTGATCAGACCGCCCAGCAGCGGCCCCGCGGCCGCGCCGAGCCCTGCTGCACCGCTCACTATCCCGAAGTTGCGGGCGCGGGCGCTCACGTCGTCGAACACCACCGTGACGAGGATGTAGATCGGGGGGATCAGCAGCGCCGACCCGATGCCCTCCAGCAGCGAGTACCCCACGATCAGCAGCCCGATGCCCTGCGAGAACGCCGAGAGCAGCGCGCCCGAGCCGTAGATCACGAGGCCCGCGATGAAGCAGACCTTGCGGCCGAGGAAGTCCGTGAGCTTGCTGCCGGGGATCATCAGCGCGGCCATCGTGAGCGTGAACAGCGTGATCGCCGTCTGGATGCTGATGACCGACGCGCCGATGTCGTCGGCGATCGTGCTGATCGCCACGTTCATGTTCGTCGCCGCGTAGCTCGCGATGAACTGCCCGAGCGCGAGAGGCAGTACGACGGCGGAAGCGGAGACGCTCTTCGATCCCGTGGCCATCGGGGGCCCCTCTCCTCGATGCCCCACCTTGCGAAGCCGTGGCTGCGAAGGCATCACCTGTTGCGGATGACCCGCCCGAGCCCGCTGCGGCGGCGGTGGCCGGCGCGTGCGCGACCGGGTCGCCGAGCACTGGGACCCAGCCCGAGGCGGGCATCCGGGAGACCCGCGGCCGCCGTCAGCGCTTCACCTACGGGCGCCTGATGTGCCGGGTCGCCCTCGACCGCGACATCCAGGCGGCCTCGACCGGGCCGAGCCGGGCCTGGTCCACAGTGGAGGGATCAGGGTGGGCAGACGATCCGCCGGCCCGGGCCCGGACGGCTGGGCCCGACGTCCGGCGGCGCTGCCGAGCCGGCGGCGGGCCGCGGCAGATCGGCTGCTGGTCCTCAGGCGGCGATGCCTTCGAGCACCGTCGCCACCACGTCGTCGACCGGCGGTGCCGGGAGCGGGCCCGAGTGGGGGACCAGGGCGGAGAACACCGTTTCGTGACACGCGCCGACGAGCAGGGCCGCGGCGGCGTCGAGGTGGGCGGCGGGGGAGAGCCGGCCGAGGTCGCGTTCCGCGTGGAGGTAGGCCAGCAGGTGGTCGCGCCATTCGGTGCCCGTGGGGGTGAGGGACGCGAAGCGCCTGAGCACCGCCGGGTGGGCGAGCAGGCCCGCGAATGTGGGCAGGATGGCGCGATGCAGGGCGAGCCCGTAGGCGAGGTGTGCGCGCAGGTTGGCCTCGACCGTGGCGGAGCCGGGCACGGGCAGGTCGCCCAGCTCGCGTTCGGCGGCGCGGACGTGGGCGCGCAGCGCGTGCGCGAGGAGCTCTTCCTTGTCGGCGAAGTGGTTGTACAGCACGCCGTCCGCAACGCCGGCGCGGCGGGCGATCGCGCGGACCGTCAGCTTCGCCGCGCCTTCTTCGGCCATGAGCGCGCCGGCTGTCGCGATGAGGTGCTCGCGCAGGCTGCGGTCCCCCTCGCGCAGGGCGGCTGCTGTTCTCGGTGACATCACCGCGCTCGTATTCACCGGGTGGCGGTGACGAGCCACGCCGCGCCCCGCAGCCGCACGGCGCCGGGTTCGGCGAACGGGCGTAAAGCCTCCACCAGGGCAGCTTCGGCGCCGGGCGCGTGATGTCGGACCGGACCCCAGCCGGCGATGAACTCCGCCGCGTCCGCCACGTCGCGGCCCCAGACCTGGTCGGCCTCGACCCGCGTGCACGTGACGTCGCGGAACCCGGCGTCCGTCAGCGCCGAACGCGTGTGCGCGGGATCGGCCAGCGACGTCGGCCCGCTGCCCGTAGGCAAGGGCGCCAGCGCGCTGAACACGGTCCCGACGTCGGTCCCCGCCAGCTCGGTCAGGCACACGAACGCGAGCCGCCCACCCGGCCGCAGCGCCTGGCGCACCCGGGCGAACGCCGCCACCGGATCCGCGTAGAACATCACCCCGAACCGGCTCACCGCGACGTCGAACGAGCCCTCGGCGAACGGGAAAACCTGCACGTCACCCTGCTCGAACACCACGTTCCCCGCGCCGACCCCGCTCCGGGCCCGCGCCGCCGCCAGCATCGGCCCGGACAGGTCGACGCCCAGCACCCGGCCGGACCCGGACCGCGCCGCCGCGAGCCGGGTCAGCTGCCCCGTGCCGCACCCGAGGTCGACCACGTCGTCGCCCGGACCCACCGCGGCCAGCAGAAACGGGTTGAACCCGCTGTTCACCGCGTCGTAGCGATCGGCGTGCTCCGCCCAGTGCCCACCCTCGTAGCCGTTCCACGCCTGCGCCTGCGCCGTGTTGACGATCCCGGTCATCAGCTCCTCCTCGCGGTTATGAACAGGCGTTCATGAACGCTTGTTCATCATGACTGCGGGCCGGGGAAACTGTCAACCATTCCTCCCCGTCGCCGGTCACGTCAGCGATCCGTAAGGCTCCGCCACCTCGGCCTCCGAGCTGCTCTTGGTTACCGTCGGCCGGACATCCGATCACGGCGAAAGGGGGGCCCGTGGTTTCTCGGGTCACGCTGGGGCGACGCACCGAAGCCGTGGGCGGGCTCGTCGTGCGCTACGGGCTGGTGCTGGTCGTCGTGTGGATCGCGGTCCTCAAGCTCACCGCGTCGGAAGCCATGCGCATCCAGCAGTACGTCTCGCACAGTCCCTTCATGAGCTGGTTGAACGGCGTCCTGGACCCGCGACCCCTCGCGATCGTCCTCGGCGCGGTCGAGTTCGCCGCCGCCGTCCTCATCGCCGCCGGCCCGTGGGCGCCCCGGCTCTCCGCTGTGGGCAGCGCGCTCGGCGTCCTGATTTTCCTGACCACGCTGAGCTTTTTCCTCACCACGCCGGGGGTCGGCGACGCGGCCGCAGGCGGTTTTCCCGCGCTGTCGCCGGTCGGCCAGTTCTTGCTCAAGGACGTCGTCCTGCTCGGCGCGTCGATCTGGACCCTGGGCCGGTCGCTCGGTCGCACCACGTCCTAAGTGGACGAGTAGGTGCGCCCCTTCCACCCGGCACCACGGCCGAGCAAGTGCCGGCGCGCCGAGTCGAGCGTCATCAAGGTGTACAGCAGCGCGGTCACCGGCAGCAGCACACCCAGCACCGGCCACTGCCGGTAATAGCGCGCGATCGGCACGAACGTCACCGCCATCAGCGCCCACGCCGCCAGCGCGGGCAACGACGGGCCGGCGAACGTCAGCACCGGGGGAGCGAGGAACACCAGTGCCAGGCCGACGACGGTACCCGCCAGCACGAGCGGTGAGTGGCGCAACTGCGTGTACGCGGTGCGTGCCACCATCTGCCACAGCTCGGAAAGCCGCGGGTACGGCCGGACACTGCGGACGTTCGCCGCGAACCCCAGCCACGTCCGCCCACCCGCCGCGGACACCGCGCGGGCCAGGGCGACGTCGTCGATCACGGCGCCGCGGACGGCCGCGAGACCACCCGCGCGTTCGAGGGCGGCGCGGCGCACGAGCACGCACCCGCCCGCGGCCGCGGCCACCCGCGAGCGTGGGTTGTTCACGCGCCGGAACGGGTAGAGCATCGCGAAGAAGTAGACGAACGCCGGTACGATCAGCCGTTCCCACGGCGTTTCGGTGCGCAGCACGGCCATCTGCGAGACGAGGTCGTGCTCACCGCACGCCGCCACGAGGGTTTCGAGCGAGCCCGGTCCGTGCGCGATGTCCGCGTCGGTCAGCAGCACGAAGTCCACCGCGCCCGCCTCGGCGACGCCGCGCGAGGCCGCCCACAGCTTGCCCGTCCAGCCCGCCGGCAACGGGTCGGGCGTGATCACGGTCAGCGGCAACGAGTCGGGTGCGGCGCCGAGCCGCCGGGCGAGTTCGCCGGTGCCGTCGCCGCTGTCGTCGTCGTCGAGGATCACGCGCGCCTCGCCGGGATACCGTTGCGCGAGCAGGGCGGGCAACGTCGTCGGGAGCACGGCCGCCTCGTCGCGCGCCGGCACCACGACCGCCACCGACGGCCACTGGGCCGAGCGCGCCGGCGGCGGCAACCGCTGGTCCGTTCGCCAGAACCAGCCGTGGCCGAAAGAGAGTCCCAGCCACACCACGAGCGTGAGCCACCCGAGCACCGTCAGCACTTCGCGGATCCTAGCGCTGCGATCACGTCTCGGCGCGACGACAGCATCGGTCAAGAAGCATCGGACGACTGACCTTTGCCTCGCCGGGAAACCTAGCCGCGGGTGAACGGCGTCAACCAGGCACGCACGCAGATTCCGGGCGGAAGACAGGGAATGGACAGCCGCGGGCACCTCCCCCAAGTAGGTCTAGACATCCGATGGATCACGCCCTTAGTGTGCTGGACGATCCGCCAGCTCGTCGCCGACCGCCACCGGGGCACGCGGCCGCGCGGACTCGTCAGGAGGAGCACGTGCCGATCTCGACGCGCCGGAACGCCGTTCTGGCCGCACTGTTTTCCCTCGCCGTGGCCGGATCCACGGCCACGCCCGGTGCCGCCGCACAGCCGGAGGGCGGGTGCACCGGACCGATCAAGACGGCGGCGATCATGACCGTCCAGCCGTGCGACGGCATGGACCGGGTTCTGGCCAAGGCCGCCGCCGTCGTGCCGCGGCCCGGCCAGCTCGCCTGGCAGCAGCGGCCCGTCACCGCGTTCACGCACTTCGGCATGAACACCTTCACCGACCGAGAATGGGGCTCGGGCGCCGAGAAGGAGTCGACGTTCGCGCCGCCGGCCGTGGACACCGACCAGTGGATGCGCTCGCTCAAAGCCGCCGGTGTCACGCAGGTGATGCTCACCGCCAAGCACCACGACGGTTTCGTGCTCTACCCGACCCGCTACACCGACCACTCCGTCGTGGCGAGCCCGTGGTGGCTCAGCGCCGGCTGCACCGACCCGAAGGCCGACGCCGCCCGCCAGGCCGCGCAGGCCACGCGCTCGCAGGACCCGTCCGCCTTCTGGCAGGCGCGCGACGCCGGCTGCACCAACCCGCGCGGCGACATCCTGCGCGACTACGTGGATTCCGCCCGCAAGGCCGGCCTCAAGGTCGGCGTGTACCTCTCGCCTGCCGACGGCGCCGAGCTGCCCGCGACCTTCTTCGCCGACGAGGTGAAGCGGATCGAAGCGAAGGTCGCCGCCGGGCAGTCGCTGTCCATCGAGGAGCAGGCCACCTACGACGACCGCGCGAGCGCCCCGCAGGGCCAGGGCCGCTACGGCACCGGCAGCGCCGTGGCCGAACGGACGATCCCCACGCTGGTGGCGCACGACGACCGCACCGCCGCGCTGGCCGCCGGGAAGCTGCCGCGCTTCACCGTGAACGAGGACGACTACAACACCTACTACCTGAATCAGCTCTACGAACTGTTCACCCAGTACGGCCCGATCGACGAGCTGTGGCTCGACGGCGCCAACCCGTGGCGCGACCGCGGCATCAGCGAGAACTACGACTTCACCACCTGGTTCTCGATGATCCACGCGCTCTCGCCGAACACCGTCACGTTCGCCGGCCCGGCCGGCGTGCGCTGGGTCGGCAACGAGGCCGGCCAGGCGCGGACCACGGAGTGGAGCCCGCTGCCGACGACCGGCGACCCGAACACCGCGCACAACGAAGAACTGTTCCTCGGCGGCGCGACCGCCACGGACCTCGGCTCGCGTCAGGTGCTCGCAGACCCGTCCGTGCGGTTCCTGCAGTGGGCGCCCGCCGAATCCGACGTCTCGATCCGCCCCGGCTGGTTCTTCCACCCCGGCGAACAGCCGAAAACCGCCGCGCAGCTCGTCGACATCTACCGGCGCACGGTGGGCCGCAACTCCTCGCTGCTGCTGAACGTGCCACCCGGCCCGGACGGCGAGTTCGCCCCTGCCGACGTCGCTTCCCTGGCCGCCTTCGGCCGGTCCGTCGCGGCCACACAGCTGAACCAGGCCCACGCGCGGCCCGGCGACAAGGCCGTCGCCGCCGTCACCGACGGTTCGCTGACCACGTCGTGGACCCCACCGCACGGCGCGCCGGCGGGCACCCTCGACGTGCCGCTCGCCCGGCCCGCGACGTTCGACCAGATCCGCCTGGGCGAGGACATCAGCCACGGCCAGCACGTCGAGGGTGCGACCGTGCAGGCCGAGGTCGACGGCGCGTGGCAGACGCTCGGCACCGTCACCACCATCGGCTACACCCGCCTGGTCACGCTCTCCGCACCCGTGACGACCAGCCACCTGCGCGTGGTGATCACCCAGGCGCGCGCCACGCCGTACCTCTCGACCGTTGCCCTGTACCGCACCGTGCCGCCGGCCGCCTGACCCGAGGGACCCTTCATGACTTCACGAAAGCGCCACCTGGCCGCCGTGCTCGCGGCCGGGGTTTCGCTCGCAGCACTCGTCACGCAGCCTGCCGCGGCCGTACCCGACCACCACCAGCCGCTGCCCGTCGTCACGCCCACGCCGCAGTCGCTCGCCCGCGACTCGGCCGACGTCGCCGTGCCCGACGAGGTCGTGCTTGTCACCGACACCACCACCGATGCCGCCGCGAAAGACCTCGTCACCTCGCTGCTGCGGCAGCACGGCGCGCGCAAGGTCACCACGGTGACCCGAGAACCCCGTCACGGCCACGCGCTGGTCGTCCGTCTCGGCGCCGGCACCGCTGCCCCGACGCAGGCCGAGGGCTACTCGCTGACCACGGCGCGCGGCGAGATCGCGATCTCCGGGCGCGACGGCTCCGGCCAGTACTACGGCGCACAGACGTTGCGGCAGCTGTTCGTCCGCTCCGGCCACGGCTGGGCGATCAGCGGCGTGGCCGTGCACGACTGGCCGAACATGGCGTTGCGCGGCTCGATCGAAGGGTTCTACGGCCCGCCGTGGAGCACCGCCGACCGGCTGCGGCAGATCGCGTTCCTCGGCGAGGTCAAGGCCAACACCTACGTCTACAGCGCCAAGGACGACGCCTACCTGCGCGCGCAGTGGCGCGATCCGTACCCCGCCGACGAGCTGGCCACGCTCGGGCAGTTGGTGCGATCGGCGACCGCGCACCACGTCGACTTCACCTACGCGCTCTCGCCCGGCGTGTCGATCTGCTTCTCCTCGCCGGACGATCTCGCCGCGGTGAAGGCGAAGCTGCAGTCGGTGTACGACCTCGGCGTGCGGTCGTTCTCAATCCCGTTCGACGACATCTCCTACACCAAGTGGAACTGCGCCGCCGACCAGGCGGCGTTCGGTGCGCCCGGCCAGGCCGCGGCGGGCAAGGCCCAGGTGTCGCTGCTCAACGCGATCACGAGCGGCTTCGTCAAGACCCACGACGGAGCCCGTGCACTGCAGACGGTGCCCACGGAGTACAGCGACCTCAAGGACTCGCCGTACAAGACCGAGCTGCGCCAGAACCTCGACCCGTCGGTGGTCGTGCAGTGGACCGGCACGGACGTGGTGCCGCCGAGCGTGACGACCGACGAGGCGAAGCAGGTGTCCACTGTGTACGGCCGCAAGGTGTTCCTCTGGGACAACTACCCCGTGAACGACTACGAGCAGTCCGCCGGCCGGCTGCTGCTCGCGCCCTACGCCCAGCGGGAGGCCGGGCTTTCCCAGTACCTCAACGGGATCGTCGCCAACCCGATGAACCAGGAGGCGGCCAGCGAGGTCGCCGAGTTCGGCGCGACCGACTTCGCGTGGAACGACGCGGGGTACTCGCCGGAGCGCTCGTGGCCGCAAGCTCTTGCGCGGCTCGCGGGCGGCGACGCCCGGGCCACGGCCGCGTTGCGGGTGTTCGCCGATCTCGAGCACCTGGCCCCGACGTTCGGCCCGACGCCGTGGCAGCCGCAGGCCCCGGTGCTCGCGGCGCAGACGAAGGCGTTCTGGCAGCGGTGGAACGCGGGTGACCACCGGGTGGCCGACCTGCGCGGGTACGCCGTGCAGATCCGCGATGCCGCGAAGGTGATCCGCGGTGGCCGGGTGGAGAGCGCGTTCGTCGACGAGGCTTCGCCGTGGCTCGACGCCGCCACGTTCTGGGGTGGGGCGATGGTCGACCAGCTGGACGCCCTCGCGGCCGCCGGACGAGGTGACACCAAAACGGCGCAGCGGCTCACCGCGTCCGCCGATGGTCTCGTCGCCCGGGCCCAGGCCGTGAAGACCGGCGACACCAACCGGTGGGGGGTGCGGCAGGCGCTCGTCGGAGACGGGGTCCTCGACGCGTTCATCACCCAGGCCCGGGCCGCGACGCTCGGCTGACCCCGAAGGACGGAGAGCTTCGTGAGTGCAGTGAGCAGGAGGAGCTTCCTCGGCGGCGTCGCCGGGCTGGCCGCGGCGAGCACGGTGTTCGCCGGGCCGGCCGACGCGGCGGGCCGCGGCGGACTGACCGTGTCCGGCGAGCGGTTCCTGTTGGACGGCAAGCCGTTCCAGATCATCTCGGGCGCCGTGCACTACTTCCGCATCCATCCCGACCAGTGGCGCGACCGGCTGGAGCGGCTGCGGGCGCTCGGCCTGAACACGGTCGAGACGTACGTGGCGTGGAACTTCCACCAGCCTAAGCCGGGCCCGCCGGACTTCAGCGGGTGGCGCGACCTGCCGAAGTTCATCCGCACCGCCGGCGAGGTGGGGCTGCGGGTGATCGTGCGGCCGAGCCCGTACATCTGCGCGGAGTGGGAGTTCGGCGGCCTGCCCGCGTGGCTGCTCGCCGACCGCGACCTCGAACTGCGGTGCGCGGATCCGAAGTACCTCAAAGCCGTGGACGCCTGGTACGACCACCTCGTGCCGCGCCTGGCCGCCCTGGAGGCGCACCGCGGCGGGCCGGTGATCGCCGTGCAGATCGAGAACGAGTACGGCAGCTACGGCAACGACACCTCGTACCTGGCGCACCTGCGCGACAGCCTGCGTTCGCGCGGGTGCGCGAGCCTCCTGTTCGCGGCCGACGGCGCGTCGGACTTCTTCATGCGCTTCGGCTCGCTGCCGGGCACGCTCGAAGTCGGCACGGGCGACGGAAATCCGGTGCCGAGTCTCGAAGCACTGAAGAAGTTCCAGCCCGGCAAGCCGGTGATGATGGCGGAGTTCTGGGACGGCTGGTTCGACCACTGGGGCGAGCAGCACAACACCCGTGACCCCCAGCAGATGGCGGGCTACATCGACACGGTGCTCGCTTCCGGCGCGTCGGTGAATCTGTACATGGCGTGCGGTGGCACGAACTTCGGCTTCACGAGCGGGGCCAACACCTCCGGCACGACCTACCAGCCCACCGTCACGAGTTACGACTACGACTCGCCGGTGGGGGAGGCCGGTGACCTCGGCGCCAAGTTCACCGCGCTGCGGGGCGTGATCGGCAAGTACACGAAGCTGCCCGACGGGCCGCTCCCCGGCCGTTCACCGCGGCTGGCGCCGCGGACGGTGAAGCCGGACGCGTCGGCTTCGCTGCTGGAGTCGCTGCCCGCGTTGTCGAAGGTGGTGCGCTCGCCGCAGCCGTTGCCGATGGAGAAGCTCGGCCAAGCCACGGGACTCATCCACTACCGGACGAAGGTGCAGGGCCCGCACAGCGGCACCCTGAGCATCCACGGCCTCGCCGACCGCGCGCTGATCTTCGCCGGCGGCAAGGAGGCCGGCGTCCTGGACCGCAACACCCCCGACGGCACAGTGGACCTGGTGTTCGAGGAGGCGGAGAACCAGCTCGACATCCTCGTGGACACGATGGGCCGGATCAACTACGGCCCGTACCTCGCCGACCGCAAAGGCATCGACGGCTGGGTCGCGATGAACACCCAGCAGAAGCTGTTCGGCTGGGAGATCCGGCCGCTGCCGCTCGACGATTTGTCGACAGTTCAGTTCACCCCGGGTGCTCCGGGCGCCGGCCCGGCCTTCCACCGGGCCGCGGTGACGATCGAGGCACCCGCCGACGGGTTCGTCGCCCTACCGGGCTGGGAGAAGGGCATCGTCTGGCTGAACGGCTTCAACCTGGGCCGCTACTGGAATCGGGGTCCACAACGGACGCTCTACGCCCCGGCGCCACTGTGGCGGAGGGGGCGCAACGAGCTCGTGGTGCTGGAGCTGCACCAGCCGGGGGAGACGCTCGAGATCCGCGCGGAGGCCGACCTGGGGTGAGACGCAGGTCACTTTCACTGGTGTCACAACTTCGCGAGCCCACCCGTCAAGAGTGCGTAACCAGTGGAAAGGGCGAAGGAGCAGACCAGTGGAAGCACGACTCAACCTCTTCGAGAACGCGGTCGCCGGCAAGTTCATCAAGTTCCTGAACGCGGCGAACAAGCCGATCGCGGACTCGGGTCTTCCGGCCGCGACGCAGGAGCTCGTGAAGCTGCGTGCCAGCCAGATCAACGGCTGCGGCTTCTGCACCGACATGCACTACAAGGAAGCCGTGGCCGCGGGCGAAGAGCCCACGCGCCTCAACCTCGTCGCGGCCTGGCGCGAAGCCACCGTCTTCACCGACGCCGAGCGCGCGGCCCTCGAGCTGACCGAACAGGGCACCCGGATCGCCGACGCCGCGGGCGGCGTGAGCGACGAGGTCTGGCAGCAGGCCGCGAAGCACTACGACGAGGACCAGCTCACCGGCCTCACCATGCTCATCGCGCTCATCAACACCTACAACCGCATGAACGTCATCACCCAGCAGCCGGCGGGCCACTACGAGGTGGGCATGTTCGGCTGACCCCCGCCCCGCCGCCGCTCCCACCGCTACGACGCCCCAGTCTCCGGACTCCGGAGACTGGGGCGTCGTGCTGTCCGCACCCGGATGGCTCCACGAGCCGGCCGCCGCCCCGCCGGTACAGGCGCCTCGGGCGCTCGGTTCGGTGCGCTCTTCGAACAGCAGTCCGTTCGCGTCCCGGCCGCGGATCTCGGCTGTGCGCGGTGATCGGCCGCTGACCGGCCACCAGCCCTGCGCCTCGCGCCGGTATGTCGCCGCCGTGCCGGGAAGCCGGAACTCGGCCCGGCCGTGCTCCGAGTTCGGGCGGCGGGTCGGGCGGGCGAGCGCAGATCCGTGCCCGGCCTCGGCCTTGCCGCCCCGCCGTCTCCCGATTGCCCGGTTCAGGCGTACCTCCCGCCGTCTCCGGTTCCGTCGCGTGGAGCCCTGAGTCTCCAGCCACCTTCACTTGTCAGGACGGCCTCCGTCCCGCACCCTCCCACCTGCACGGATTCCGCGGGAAACGGCTCGCGCTGTGCTCATGAAGTATTGCGCACCGTGATCCCCAACGAAATCGTCCCAACAATCTTGTACGAGATTGTTAACAATCGTGTATGGTCCCCGTCTGCCGGAGCGCGCGGGCTCCGAGCCGGGTCGCCGAGGATCCGGTGCTGCGCCGAACCCCCGGTTCACAGGAGGTCCCATGGACATCATCGACTCGCACACCCACGTCATCTCCCCGGATGCGGGTCAGTACCCGGTCGACCCCATCGGCGGCAAGCAGAGCGAGTGGTCGAAGGCGCACCCGGTGGACATCGACGGCCTCGTGCGGGCCCTCGACACGGCGGGCATCGCGCAGGCCGTGGTGGTGCAGGCGTCCACGGTGTACGGCCACGACAACCGCTACGTCGCCGAAGCGCTGCGCCGTCACCCCGACCGCTTCGCCGGCGTCTACTCGATCGACGCGATGGCCCCCGACGCCGTCGAGAAGATCGACCACTGGCAGGGCCTCGGCTTCTCGGGCTTCCGCTTGTTCACCACCGGCACGACCATGCCCGGCCAGGCCGGCTGGCTCGGCCACGAGGACTCGTTCCCCGCCTGGGCCCACGCCGAGAAGCACGACATCCCCGTGTGCCTGCAGATGACGATCCAGGGTCTGCCGAAGCTGCGGGAGATCCTCGACCGCTTCCTGCGCGTGCCGTGCTGCTCGACCACTGCGCCCGCCCGGACCTGTCCGACGGGCGCCCGTACCGCCTGGCCAAGGACCTGTTCGACCTCGCCGCCTACCCCGGCGTGCACCTCAAGCTCACCCACCGCGCGCTCGCCGCTTCGGCGAAGGGCGCGTCCACGACCGAGGACTTCCTCACCGAGTTGGTCGCGGCCTACGGCGCCGCCCGCATCGCGTGGGGCTCCAACTTCCCGGCCGCCGACGGCGTGCTGCCCGACCTGCTGGCCGAGGCCCGCGAGACGGTCTCCGTGCTGCCGGAAGCCGACCTCGACCAGATCTTCGGCGGGACCGCCGCCGCCTTCTACCCGTCGCTGAAGGGTGCGAGCCGTGCCTGAACCCACGACCTTGCGGACCGTTCTCGCCGACTACCCGCACACGAAGCCGCTCAAGAACGGCGAGGTCACCAGCCCGTCGGTCGAGCTCGACTTCACCGCCGTGTCCCCGGTGCACAAGGCGTTCGCGCCGATGGTGCGCGATGAGGCCTACGACCTGAGCGAGCTGGCCGTCGTCACGGCCCTGCAGGCGATCGCCTACGGCCGGCCCGTGGTGCTGCTGCCGGCAGTGGTCGCTTCGCGGTTCCAGCGCGGCTGCCTCATCGCCCACGCGTCGCGCCCGGTGGACCCGGGCGAGCTCAAGGGCAAGCGCATCGGCGTGCGCGCGTTCACCCAGACCACCGGCATGTGGGTCCGCGCGCACCTCACCGAGGACTTCGGCCTCGCCTCGCGTGACATCCGCTGGCTCACCCGCGACGGCGCCCACGTCGCCGAGTACGAGGACCCGGACTTCGTCGAGCACGGCGTCGGCGCCGCGAGCCTGCCCGACCTGCTGCGCGAAGGCCGCATCGACGCCACCATCCTCGGCAACGACCTGCCCGAAGGCGACGAGTTCGTGCGGGTGATCCCCGACGCCGCCGCGCGCGACGAGCAGTGGTGGCGCGAACACGGCTTCATGCCGGTCAACCACATGGTCGTCGCTGGGGAGTCCGTGAGCCGCCGCGACCCCGACGCGGTCCGCGAGGCGTACGACCTGCTGCGCCGCGCCGACGCGACCGTCGAGCGCCCCGACGGCGCGCCGAGCCCCACGATGTTCGGCTTCGAGAGCCTGAGCGGGCCGATCGAGCTGATCGTCGACGCGTGCCTCGAACAGGGCCTGCTCCCGCGCCGCCTCGACGCCGACGAGGTGTTCGCCCCGGCGCGCCAACGGAGAAACCGGAAGACGATGAGCGAAACCACGTCCGCGGGCGCCCCCGGGCAGACCCGTAAGCGCAAGCCGTTCTACCAGGACCTGACCTTCCAGGTCCTCGCCGGCGTTGTCGTCGGTGTGCTCGTGGGCGCGCTCGCGCCCTCGGTCGGGCACCACGTCGACTTCCTCGGCGACATCTTCATCCACCTCATCCAGATGGTCGTCGGCCTGATCATCTTCTGCACGGTGACCACGGCATCGCCAGCGTGCGCGACCTCGGCAAGGTCGGCCGCATCGCGGTGAAGTCCATCGTGTACTTCGAGGTGATCACCACGATCGCGCTGGTGATCGGCCTCGTGGTGGTCAACGTGCTCAAGCCCGGCATCGGCATGAACATCGACCCGTCGTCGCTGCACGCACCGGCTTCGGCGGCGCCGGCCAAGTCGGAGGGCTTCGACGATTTCCTCGTGAGCCTCGTACCCACGTCGGCCGTCGACGCGTTCGCCAAGGGTGAGATCCTGCAGGTCCTGGTGTTCTCGGTCCTGTTCGCCTGCGGCCTCGCCGCGCTGGGCGAGAAGGCGCAGCCGGTGCTGAACATCGTCGGTACCGTGCAGCAGTCGCTGTTCTGGATCATCAAGAAGGTCATGCGGCTCGCGCCGTTCGCCGCGTTCGGGGCCATCGCGTTCACGGTGTCGAAATACGGGCTGAGCACGCTGCTGCCGTTGGGCAAGCTGGTCGGGGTGTTCTACCTGATCGTGGTGTTGTTCTTCGTCCTCGTGCTCTGGCCGGTCTCGCACTACGCCGGCGTCAGCCTGTGGAAGGTGCTGCGCTACTTCCGCGCGGAGCTGGTTCTGGTACTCGGCACGAGCTCGTCCGAAAGCGTGTTCCCGCAGCTCACGGCGAAGCTCGAAAAGCTGGGCGTGGACGAGCCGGTGGTGGGGCTCGTGCTGCCCACCGCGTACAGCTTCAACCACGACGGCACGTGCCTGTACTTCGCCGCGGTGAGCGTGTTCCTGGCGCAGGCCACCGGCACGGACCTGAGCTGGCAGGCGCAGCTGGGCCTGCTGTTCGTGCTGCTGCTGACGTCCAAGGGGGGCGCGGGCGTGTCGGGCTCGGCGATCGCGGTGCTGGCGCTGACCCTGGCGGCCACGCACACGATCCCGGTCAGCAGCATCGCCCTGGTGCTGGGTGTCCACAGTGTCCTGTCGGCCGCGTTCGTGTTCACCAACATCGCGGGCAACTGCGTGGCCACGCTGGTCGTGGGCAAATGGGAGAAGGCGATCGACCGCGTGACCCTGCATCGGGAGCTCGACGCGGGTTACGTCGCGGCGTGACGAATCGGGGGCGGGGTTTGCGTACCCCGCCCCGGATTCAGCCGGTCACCGCGCAGTGGTGCCCGCGATTTCGTTGCGAACACCGGACGCCGATCGCGAGAGCACTTCGCCGGCGTCGATGGTGAGCTCGACCTCGCGGCCTAGCCCGCGCTCTCGCCGGACAAGTGGTGCGCAAGCTCGACGAGCTACCGGACGTGGCTGCAGCTGTGCACCGCGGCCAAGGAGCGATCGTCAAGTCGAGGTGCTCGCGGTCCGAACCGATGCGCGCCACGGCGAGCACTGTCCGAAGTCCCGCGGTGTCCACCGAAAACTTCTGGGTGCCGTGGCCCGCCCCGGATTCAGGCGTCGAACGAACCGTGGCGGCCGGCGCCGCGGGCGAAACGGGTGGCGCCGGCGACGGTGCCGCTCGACAAGGACACCAAGCCGTGGCCGAACTCGTTGGCCATGGCGGACTCTTCGGTGGCGCCGTGTTGTTCGAGCACCGACGCGCGGTCCTGGCGCAGGCAGGTCTGCGGGAAAGCCGCCAGGCTCCGAGCGAGCTCGACCGCCGTGTCGAGTGCCTGCCCGGCGGGGACGACGCGGTTGGCCAGGCCGATCCGCAGCGCTTCTTCGGCCGCGACCGGGCGCCCGGTGAGGATGAGGTCCAGCGCGTGACTCTGGCCGATCAGGCGAGGCAGCCGCACGGTGCCACCGTCGATGAGCGGCACGCCCCAGCGCCGGCAGAACACCCCGAACACAGCGGTTTCGTCGGCCACGCGCAGGTCGCACCAGATCGCCAGCTCCAGGCCGCCCGCCACGGCGTGGCCGCTCACCGCGGCGATGACCGGTTTGGTCAGGCGCAGCCGCGTCGGTCCCATCGGCCCGTCGCCCGAGGGTTCGGTGCGGTTGCCCCGGCCTTCACTCACGGCTTTCAGATCGGCGCCCGCGCAGAACGTGCCGCCGGAGCCCTGCAACACGGCGACGGACGCGTCCTCGTCGGCATCGAACGCACGGAACGCGTCGGCGAGGGCTTCGGCCGTGGCGCGATCGACGGCGTTGCGCCGTTCGGGCCGGTCGATCGTGACGATCGTGACGGGGCCGCGCTTCTCGACCAGGACGTTCATCGGTCCTCCCACAGGGGATCACGCAGGGCGCGGCGCAGGATCTTGCCCACCGCCGACTTCGGGATCGCATCGACCACGTGCACGCTCTTGGGCACCTTGTACCCGGCCAGCAGGCCGCGCACGTGCGTGCGCAAGTCCTCCTCGGTCACCGTCGCGCCAGGGCGCAGGGCGACGAACGCCGTCACGGCCTCGACCCACGTCGGGTCGGGCGCGCCGACCACGGCGGACTCGGCCACGGCCGGGTGCGCCGCCAGCGCGTCCTCGACCTCGCGCGGGTAGACGTTGCAGCCGCCGGTCACGATCATGTCGCTCGCGCGGTCGACCAGGTAGAGGTACCCGCGCTCGTCGGCGCGGGCCAGGTCGCGGGTGCGGATCCAGCCGTCCACGAGGGTCTCGGCGGTGAGCTCGGGCGCGTCGAGGTACCCGCTCATCGTGAACGGCGCGCGCACGCGGAGCTCACCGATCTCCCCTCGTGGGACCGGATTCGGCCGGGTCGGTGAGCAAGAGCTCCGCGTCGACGGCCGGGTGGCCGCACGAGCCGAGCAGGTCGGTCTGCAGGTGGTCGGCCTTGCCGAGCACCGTCTGGCACAGCGGAGCCTCGGTTTGACCGTAGTACTGCACGAACTTCGGCCCGAAGCGGTCCAGCGCTTCCAGGATCAGCGGCTTCGGCATGGGGCTGGCGCCGTAGACGATGGTGTCGAGCGTGGCCGCCGCGTCCACAGTGGATCCGGCGAGTAGCAGGCCGAGCATCGTCGGCACGAGGTTGACGTCGGTGACGCGGTGCCGGGTGATCGAGTCCAGATAGGACCCGGGATCGAAGCCGGGCAGCACGACCGCGCGGCCGCCGCGGATCCAGTACGGCAGCACGAAAGTTCCGCTGGCGTGGATGAGCGAGGCGGCGTGCAGCATCGCCGAGCCGCGGCCGGGGGAGAGGAGGTTGGCGAGGATGTTGGTGGTGATAGCCGCGTAGCTCGCCTGCGTGTGCTGCGCGGCCTTGAGGGTGCCGGTGGTGCCGGAGGTGTAGAGGGCGAGCACGACGTCGTCCGGGGCGACGGCGACGCGCGGGTCGGCCGCCGGTACGCGGTCCAGTTCGGCGACGAGGTCGAGGTCCTGGGCGCGTTGGCGGTCGCCGAGCCCGGCGAGCCGAAGGCCGTCGAGGGCTTCGGCGAGTGTCACGGCCCGTTGCGCCAGGGGCTTGCTGTACACGAGCAGGGTCACGCCGGTTTCGGCGAGCATCCGGGTCTGCTCGGCGACGGCGAGGCGGGCGTTGAGCGGCACCCTGGTCACGCCGGCTTTCAGGCAGGCGAAGTCGAGCGGGATGGACCACTCGCCGTTGTCGACCAGCAGTCCCACCCTGGTGCCGCGGCCGGCGCCCGCGGCGAGCAGGGCGTTCGCGAGGCGGCCGGCGCGCTCGTCGATCTCGGCGAAGGAGAACTCCCGGTCGCCGACGACCACGGCCGTGCGATCCGCGAAGCGCTGGGCACCCCGGCGCACCAACTCCACAGCGAGCATGCCCGGAGGTTTTCACAGTCCGTCTGGACTGTCAACGAGGGCGGTAGGCTGCTCGGGTGATCCGCAGCGAACAACGAGCGCGCACGCACCAGACCCTGCTGGACGCGACCGTCGGGTGCCTGGTGGAGTTCGGCTACGCCGGCACGACGACGCAGCGCGTGCAGGAGCGGGCGGGGGTCTCTCGGGGAGCGCTGCTGCACCACTTCGGCTCGAAGGCGGACCTGTTCGTCGCGGCGATCCACTACATCGCCGAGCAGCAGCTGGCGCGGGTGCGGCTCGCCGGCGCGGATTCGCGGCGGCAGCTGGTGACGGCGCTGCGCGAGGCGATGTCGGGGCCGTTGTTCCTGGCGGGACTGGAACTCTGGCTCGGCGCGCGGACCGACCCGGTGTTGCGGGCGGCGTTGCTGCCCGCGGAACGTGAGCTGGGACGGGAGCTGCGGAAGGCGTTCGAGTCCACAGGAGACGATCGCGTCGGCTACGAGTCGCTGCTGATGATGTTGCGGGGCCTGGCCCTCACCAGCATCCTGCGCGACGACCCCACGATCGCCGACGCGGTCGTGGACCGGTGGTACGACCGCCTGGGCTGAGTTTCACCGCGAACGCAGGTGGTCTCGCATCGTGCGGGCCAC
Organism: Amycolatopsis sp. NPDC023774; assembly: GCF_040639695.1. Taxonomy (NCBI): domain Bacteria; kingdom Bacillati; phylum Actinomycetota; class Actinomycetes; order Pseudonocardiales; family Pseudonocardiaceae; genus Amycolatopsis; species Amycolatopsis sp. NPDC023774. The sequence continues at coordinate 219,741 of NZ_JBFAAJ010000002.1, read as the reverse complement.
CCGGGCCATCAGGATCTCCGCCTCGGGCTGGATCGCCGCGGGTACCCGCGACTCGGTGAGCGCGCCCACCGCGAACACCTGTCCGTCGGCGTGCTCGGCGACCCCGATCTCGTGCCGCAGGTTCAGCAGCGTGCCGGTCTTGGACGACCACTTCGTCGCGTCGGACCCGAAATCCGGCGTGAGCCGCTGGCGCAGCAGGTTGTGGGCCATGAGATCCCGAGTGCGCGCCGCCACCCCGGGGTCTATTTCGGACGGCCGCCACAGCGCCTCCAGCAACGCGACGTACGCCCGCGCCGACCCGGCACTGGCCCGGCTGACGTCCAGCTGCGACACCGGGTGCCCCCGCCCGGCCGTGCCCGCGCGAATCGCGAGCGCGTGCGCGAGGTGCACCTCGCCCGGCTCGAACCGTTCCGCGGGGGTGTCGGCCAGCTCCGCCGTGTCGTGCCGGACGGAGACGCCGTCGATGCCCCACTCGCGCAGCATCCGCGTGACCTCGGCCGGGGGCGTGAGCGCGAACAGCGCGTCGGCCGCGGTGCCGTCGCTCACCGCGACGCTCAGGTAGAGCAGATCGTCGATCGCCACGCGCGCCGGGTGGCGGAACCGCGCCAGCCCGGCGGGCCCGGGGGTGGTGACCCGCCCGGGCTCGACGTCCAGCCGCGTCGCGCCGTCGAGTTCACCCCGCCGGATGCGCTCGAACGTCGCCGCGGCGAGCGGCACCTTGACCAGAGACGCGCTGGGGAACTCCAGGTCCGCGTCGAGCCCGATCTCCTGGCCGGTGTGGAGGTCGCGGACGAGGAACGATCCGCGCAGGCCGCCGTCGTCGAGTTCCTCGCGGAGGTCGCGGAGCAGGGATTCGGTGTTCACGTGGCCTCCTCGTCGGGGGCGCCGAGGCAGCGGGCGATGCCGGGACGCAGGCGGGTGCGCAGGTGGTGGGCGTCTTCGCCGAGGGCGGCGGCGAGGTCGAAGCCGCGGGCGAGGGCGACGTCGCCGAGGGGGCGCCAGCCCAGACCGAGCTCGGTGGCCTGCGCGGGGGAGCACAGGAGCAGGTCGGCGGAACCGTAGACGGCGGCCGCGGCGGCCGTCAGGGAATCGGCGACGGAGACCTGTGCGGGTTGCAGACCCACGGCATCGCGGACCCGGAACACGCGGTCTCGGATGTGGGGCACGTCGTCTTCGGGCTGGATCCACACGCGGCGGCGCTCGGCGTTCGTGGCGCGTCCGGCGCGCAGCGTCTCGAGGTGGACCACGGGTGGGAGCTGCTGGCGTTCCGTGGCGGCGACGCCGAGGGGCACCGTCCACACGGCATCGGTCTCGGGCATGGCGACTAGGGCGGCGCGCACCTCCTGCGTGCGCACGAGCTCGGCGCGTTCGCCGGGCGGCGCGGGGCGGAATTCGAGGAAGATGCCGAGCGCGCGGGCTTCGGCGTCGAGTTCGGCGAGATCGCGGGTCGGACACGTGCCGGGCACGGCGAGGCGCAGTGGGCGCAGCTTCGCGCGCTTGGCGTCGTGCTCCATAGCGTCGGCCAGGTGGACGAGGCGCCGCGCGGACGGCAGCATGTCGCGGCCGAAGGGCGTGAGCTGGGCGCGCCGCGTGGCGCGGTCGAAGAGGCGCTCGCCGAGGTGGCGTTCGAGCGCGGCGATCCGGCGGCTCGCCACGGGCTGGGGGATGCCGGCCACCGCCGCCCCCGCCGTGAAGCTCCCGGTCTCGCTCACGCCGACGAACGCGCGGCAGCTTCCGATCAGGTCCACGACCACACTGTATGCCCGTTCCGCATGGAAGTGGCCACTTCTGTCTTGGACAGCATGAGCGGCCTTGGTGAGACTGCGGATGTCGATCACGTCCGAAGGGGGAACACAGTGCTCAGCAAGTCTGTGGTGACAGCGGTGGCAGCGGTGGCCGTGGTTGCGCTGGCGGGATGCGGCGCGCCGCCGGCTCCGCAAGCGCTCGCGCCCGCCGCACCGCCTGCCACCTCCGCTTCGCCGACGGGCGCGAACCACGATTTCGAAGACCTCGAGCGGTCTTTCGGCGCCCGGCTCGGCGTGTACGTCCTGGACACCGGCTCGGGCCGCGAAGTCGCCTACCGCGCCGACGAGCGCTTCGCCTACGCGTCGACGCACAAGGTGTTCAGCGCCGCGGCCGTGCTGCAGAAGGTGGGGACGGCCGGGCTCGACCGCGTGATCAAGTACGGCCCTGGCGACGTCGTCGCGGATTCGCCGATCACCCGGAAACACGCGGGCGCCGGTATGACACTGAGCGCGATCATGGACGCCGCCCTGCGCTACAGCGACAACACCGGCGGGAACATGCTGTTCCGCGAGCTCGGTGGGCCGGCCGCGTTGAGCACGTGGCTGCGCTCGATCGGCGACACCACCACCCACGTCGACCGCATCGAACCCACCCTCAACGAAACCGCCCCCGGCGACCTTCGCGACACGACGACGCCGCGCGCCTGGGCCCGGTCGCTGCGCACGGTGACTCTCGGCGACACCGTGCCCGCGCCCGTGCGCACCGTCCTGACGAACACCATGCGCGCCAGCACCACCGGTACCCACCTCGTCCGCGCGGGCGTCCCCGCGGACTGGCAGGTCGCCGACAAGTCCGGCACCGCCGACCACGGGACCCGCAACGACATCGCCGTCGCCTGGCCTCCGGGCCGCGCGCCAATCGTGTTCGTGGTGTTCTCCGACCGCCCCGCCGCCGACGCTCCCACAACCGACGCTCTCGTCGCCCGCGCCACGGCGGCCGCGGTGAAGGCGCTGGGATGAGACGTTCGCCTGGGGGAATCATGAGGCTTTGCCCGTCCACTTCGGACCCCGCGGGCCGGCGGCGCGACGTCGGCTACCGCGTGGTCACCCGTCTGCTCGCCTTCGTGTTGTGGCCCTTGGCCTCCGTGATCGCTCCGGGCCGAGCGCGATCCGTCGCTTGCTCCTGGGCGCTCGGAATCCGTTTCCCGGCAGAGGACCTCACCGGCCTGTCAGCCGGGACTCACGCGGCTTTCGTCGCGGCGCGCACCACTGCCCTGTGGCACCACGGCACCCTTCTCGGCCTCACCTCAGGCCACCGCGACGCCGGCGCCCAGGGCCGCCTCTTCACCGCCGAGGTCCGCCGCACCGGCTCGGTGGCCCTGGCCCGCCACCACACCCTGCCGCCCACGGAGTCCCGCCACGTCACCGGTACCGCCCTCGACCTCCGCCCCCGCGACGGCGCCCGCTGGCTCGAACTCCACGGCGCGGCCCACCACCTGTACCGCGTCTACGACAACGAATGGTGGCACTTCGAATACCATCCCGAAGGCCGCCCACGACGAGTTCCGCACCCCGGCTTCTCGTTGGCGGACGCGGAAACATGAAAGGAACCCTCTTGGTCGGCCGCCGCTTCGCCCGCCGCACGCTGCTAACCGCGGCCTTGACCGCCCCGCTCGGCGGGTGCGCGGCACCGGCCGTGAACCCCGCCCCGGCGCGGCCGGCGGCCAAACCCGCACCGGAGCCGCCGTCGACCGCGCCGCTGGCAGCACTGGAGCGCAAATACAGCGCCCGTCTCGGCGTCCACGCGTTCGCGACCGGTAGCGGCGCCACCCTCGAGCACCGGGCGGACGAACGCTTCGCCTTCTGCTCGACCTTCAAGACGTTCGCGGTCGCGGCCGTGCTCCAGCGGCATCCCCTGTCCTATCTGGACACCACCGTGCGCTACACCCGGGCCGAGGTGAACTCCTTCTCACCCATCACCGAGCGCCACGCCGGCGCCGGGATGACCGTGCGGCAGTTGTGCGACGCCGCCATCCGCTACAGCGACGGGACGGCCGGCAACCTGCTCATGCGCGACGTCGGCGGTCCGGCCGGGCTGACCGCGTACCTGCGCGGCCTGGGCGACGCCACCAGCCGCATGGACCAGTACGAGCCGGAGCTCAACCGCGATTCCCCCGAGGATCCGCGCGACACCACCACGCCACGGGCTCTCGCCGCCGGCCACCAGGCAGTGGTGCTCGGCAACGCGCTGCCCGCCGACAAGCGCGCGCTCGTCGAAGACTGGCTCGGCCGCAGCACCACGGGCGCGCAGACCATCCGCGCGGGCGTGCCCGCTGAGTGGCTCGTGATCGGCAAAACCGGCCACGGCGACTATGGCCGGGTCAACGACGTCGCCGTCCTCAGGCCACCGGGCACACCCCCGCTGGTCTTCGCGATCATGTCCGACCGCGCGGCCTACGACGACGAACCCCGGTACGCCCTGATCGCCGAAGCCGCGAAGTACGTCGCCCGAGTTCTGCGCTGACTCAGCCCCAGCGCGAGCGGAACTCGTCGAGCACCCGGCGTTGCCGCTTCGTCGGACGCCCCGCGCCGCGCTCGCGCCGAGCCACCGGGATCGCGGCCTCCGGCGGCGGCTTCGGGGTGCGGTCGATGATGCACTTCGCGGCTTCGGGCGCGCCGACGCGTTTCTGGATCACCTGGACGACCTCGACCACCCGGGTGGTCTGGCCGATGCGGGCGCGGACCTCGTCGCCGGGCACCACGGTGGTGGCGGGTTTGGCCGGGCGGTCGTTCACGCGCACGTGCCCGCCCCGGCACGCGGCGGCCGCGTCCGAGCGCGTTTTCGCCAGCCGTACGGCCCACAGCCAGCGGTCCACCCTGGTCGACTCCACGGGTCCATCATGCCCCAGCCAGGGGTCAGCCGCGGCGCATAGGCCGCGCCGCCGAGGTGCCCAGCACGCGCCCGACCACCCAGGCCAGCGCGTCGGCCGTGCGGACGGGCGTGTCGGACGGCTGCATCACGTGGCTGAGCACCGTGCGCACCACAAGGTCGATCACCACGGCGATCTGCTCGTCGTCCAGCGGTGGCCCGTAGGTCCGCACGCGTTCGATCAGCATCGCCTTCGCCTCGGTGAGCAGCGAGCCCGCGCGCGTGGTGAGCAGCGGCAGCAGTTCGGTGTCCGTGCCGTGCGTCGCCGACGCGATCGCGCGCAGCAGCGTGTTGTCGTCGGCGAGGTCGAGCACGGCGCGGATGGCCTCGTAGATCGCCTCGACCAGGTCTTCGGGGTGCCGGTCGAACGCGGTGCGCACCACGGCGAGGAAGCGGGCCAGCTCGTGGGAGATCATCACCTCGGCCAGCGCGGCCTTGGAGCCGACCTCGTTGTACACGGTCTGTCGGCTCACGCCCGCGGCCTCGGCCAGCCGCGCCATGGTGACCGCCGACCAGCCCTCGCTCGCGGTCAGCCCGATGGCCGCGGCGACGATCGGCTGCCGGTGCTGGCCGCCCTCGGGCGGTGCGGCCCGGAGTGCCCCGCTCACGATCGTCATCCTAGGCCGCCTCCCGTGTGGTCCCGGCGAGCTGGGGACCACATCCTCAGTCCCGCACCTTCAGTGCCAGCACCGGGCACGCGTCGGCCGCGGCCGTGACGTCCAGGCGGTGCCGCTCGGCGGGGCTCTCTTCCAGGAGCACCACCGTGCCCTCGGCACCGACCTCGAAGAAGTCGGGCGCCATCGCCTCGCACATGCCGAGCCCCGCGCACAGCTCGCGGTTCGCCTCGATCCGCATCACGCACCCACCCTTCCGGGAGCCACGAAGTCGACCTTCTCGCGCACGCCGCAGTCCGGGCAGCACCACGAGTCCGGGATCGCCGACCACGGCGTGCCGGCCGGGAAACCCTCGCGCGGATCGCCGCGCTGTTCGTCGTAGACGTAGCCGCAGCCGGGGCACATCCCGCCCTCGGCGGCGTCGCCGCGGGTGTCGGCGGTGCTCGGCTCTTCGGCCGTCACGCGGGTGCCGTACCGCGCCAGGACCTTGCCCCGCTTGCGCGGCTGGATGTTGGCGCGGCCGATGTCGCCGTCGAAGTGGGCGAGCACGCGCGGGTCCATCACCCGCCGCCACAGCGGCGGCACTAGTGCCAGCACGATCATCCCCGCGTACCCGGTGGGCAGCACCGGCGACTCGGCGAAGTCCCGCAATGTCTGGTAGCGGCGCGTGGGGTTGGCGTGGTGGTCGCTGTGGCGCTGCAGGTGGTACAGGAGCACGTTGGTGGCGATGTTGTTGGAGTTCCAGCTGTGACTCGGGTCCACGCGCTCGTAGCGGCGCCGGTCGGGCGCGCCCACGCGCCGGCGCAGCATCCCGTAGTGCTCCATGTAGTTGACGATTTCCAGCAGCGAGAAGCCCACCACGGCCTGGATCAGCAGGTACGGCAGAATCCCCACCCCGAGCCACGCGAGCATCGCCGCCCACAGCACGGCCGACATCAGCCACGCGTTGAGCACGTCGTTGCCGATGCGGAACGGGTGCTTCTCGCGCCGGGCGTAGCGCTTGCGCTCCAGCCGCCACGCCGACTTCAGCGAGCCGCTGACCGTACGCGGCCAGAAGCGGTAGAAGCTCTCGCCGACGCGGCTGGAAGCCGGGTCCTCGGGCGTGGCCACGCGGACGTGATGGCCGCGGTTGTGCTCGATGTAGAAGTGGCCGTAGAAGCTCTGCGCCAGCGCGATCTTCGACAACCAGCGCTCGTGGCTCTCCTTCTTGTGCCCCAGTTCGTGCGCGGTGTTGATGCCGATCCCGCCGATGCACCCGACGGACGCGGCCAGCCCGATCTTGTCCACCACGCTGAGGTCGCCGCGCCCGATCAGCCAGAACGCCGCCACGAACCCGACGTACTGGATCGGCAGGAAGAGGTAGGTGATCCAGCGGTAGTAACGGTCGTTCTCCAGCTGCTCGAGCACGTCGTCGGGCGGGTTGCTGCGGTCGAGCCCCGCGACCAGGTCGATCACGGGCACGATCACGAGAATCACGATCGGCCCGATCCAGAACCACACGCCCCAGCCGGTGGCCGCGTGCAGCCCGATCGCCAGGAACGCGAGCGAGGGCACCACGAGCCCGATCAGCCACAGGTACCGCTTGCGGTCCGTCCACGACTCGGTCGACCCGGCGGGCACCGTTCCCGCGGCTTCGCTCATCTCGTCCTCCTCCGTCAACGACACTGTCCGACGTGGTTGACAAGACGGTAAGTGATGTACACCAAGCTTGACAAGTGGATGCAAAATGTAAAGACACGACCGGGTGGCCGCGGGCGTAGGTTCGGACGATGAGCGACTGGTCGTGGGGTGAGGCCTACGAGCGCTACGTCGGCCGGTGGAGCCGCCGCGTCGCCGCGGCCTTCCTCGACGGCACGGTCGTGCCGTCCGGGGCGCGCTGGCTCGACGTCGGCTGCGGCACCGGCGCGCTGACGTCGGCGGTGTTGGCCACGGCCGATCCCGCCGGCGTCCTCGGCGTCGACCAGGCCGCGCCGTTCGTCGCCCACGCCCGGCGGCTGGCCGCCGACCCGCGGGCGGCCTTCGTGGTCGGCGACGCGCAAGCCCTGCCCGTGGCCGGCGACGCGTTCGACGCCGCCGTGAGCGGGCTGGCGCTCAACTTCGTGCCCGACCCGCACCGGGCGGTCACCGAGTGGGTCCGGGCCGTGAAGCCCGGGGGAGTGGTGACCGCGTACGTGTGGGACTACGCCAAGGGTATGGAGCTGATGCGCTGGTTCTGGGACGCCGCGGCCGAGCTCGACCCGATGGTCGCGGACCTCGACGAAGGCCGCCGCTTTCCCTTGTGCCACCCGGAGCCGCTGAGTCGACTGTGGACGGACGCGGGGCTGGCCGGCGTGGTGGTGCGCGCGATCGGGGTGCGCACCGCGTTCGCCGGCTTCGACGACTACTGGCTGCCGTTCCTCGGCGGGCAGGGCCCGGCGCCCGCCTACGCCGTGCGGCTGCCCGAAGACCACCGCCGGGCCTTGCGCGACCTGCTGCGCGCCCGCCTGCCGATCGCCGCCGACGGCACGATCACCCTCACCGCGCGGGCGTGGGCCGTGCGGGGCAACGTGCCGCACCGCTGACTCGCCGGAAATCCCGTGTTCTCAAGCTATTCTCGGTTTCGTGGGCGGACGGCGGGTCGACTGGGCGGCGTTGCGGACCCCGCGGGACGAGACGCCCGCGGAGGGTCTGCGCGAGCGCAAGAAGCGCGAGACGCGGCGCCTGCTCGTCAACACCGCCACGGAGCTCTTCCTGGCGCGCGGTTTCGGCGCCGCGCGCGTCGCCGACGTCGCGCACGCCGCCGGCGTCTCGGAGAAGACGGTCTTCAATTACTTCCCCGCGAAGGAATCCCTCATCCTCGACCGGCCCGACGCGACCCTGGCCGCGCTGCGCGTCGAGCTCGGCGACCCGGCCCGCACGCCCGTCGAGGCCGTGCTGCGCGTCCTTGCCGGCGAGCTGGCCGGGGTCACCGGCTGGTTGGAGCACCAGCGCGACCGCCGCGCCGCGGGGGCTGGGTTCCGCCGCTACGGCGAGCTGATCCGCTCCACGCCGGCGCTGGCCGCCTACCAGCGAGACCTACTCGATGAGCTCGCCGCCGGCGCCGCGCAGCTGCTGGCCGTGCGCGCGGGCCTGGCCGCCGCCGATCCGGAGCCGCAGCTCGCCGCGACCGCGCTCGTCGGGCTGTGGCGCGTTCAGTTCGGCAGCCTCGCCAAGCACGTCGACGCGGGCCGCACGCCCGCGCGAATCCGCGGCGCCGTGACCACCGACGTGCTCCGCGCCGCCCGGCTGCTGGAGTCGGGCCTCGGCAGCTTCGCGCGCACCCGGCGTCCGGCGGTGAAGGATTCCTCGAAAACGACAGGGGTGAAAAACCCCGCCGGGAAAAGCCCGTCGAGTACGAAACCGGCACGGACTTCGCGGCGCGCGAGCACTGGCACCTGAACGTCCAGAGTGACTGCCGGCGGCGGGAACCCCCGCGCTCACCCAGGGGTGGCGCGAAGTTTCCGTGACTGTAAGTTTACGGCGACCCCGCAGCGTGTGCCGGTGGCAGCGGGTCATCCGGCAGGTTCACGACGACGGGTCATTCTTGATTGATTCCAGAAGCTGCGGCACACTGCCAGGCGTGCCAACGACTTCGGACTTCGAGCGCTTGCTACGCGGAGCGGCTCTGCGAGTGACGCGTCCTCGGATGGCGGTGCTGTCCGCGGTGCACGATCATCCCCACGCCGACACCGCGTCGCTCATCGGTGCCGTGCGCGCGGATGTCGGCGAGGTGTCCCACCAGGCTGTCTACGACGTCCTCAACGCCTTGACCTCCGCGGGCCTCGTGCGGCGGATCGAGCCCGAGGGCTCGGCCGCGCGGTACGAGGCACGGGTGGGGGATAACCACCACCACGTCGTGTGCCGGTCGTGCGGTGCGATCGCCGATGTCGACTGCGCGGTCGGCGCCGCGCCCTGCCTGACCGCGTCCGAAGACCACGGTTTCGTCATCGACGAGGCCGAGGTCATCTACTGGGGCCTGTGCCCCGACTGCAACACCGTTACCCACACTGATTCCCGGAAGGATTCCCGTGTCTGACACCCCCAACGCCGAAGTCGGCGAGATGAACGTGGAGAGCGCGGGCGGGTGCCCCGTCCACACGGGGCGCTTCGCGCACCCCACTGAGGGCGGCAGCAACCGTGACTGGTGGCCGAACCAGCTCAACCTCTCGATCCTCCGGAAGCACTCGGCCGTGGCGAACCCCATGGACGAGGACTTCGACTACGCCAAGGAGTTCCAGACCGTCGACCTCGACGAGCTGGCGCGCGATGTCGACGCGGTCCTGACCACCTCGCAGGACTGGTGGCCCGCCGACTTCGGCCACTACGGCGGCTTCATGATCCGCATGGCGTGGCACAGCGCCGGGACCTACCGCATCGAAGACGGCCGCGGGGGAGCGGGCGCGGGCATGCAGCGCTTCGCGCCGTTGAACAGCTGGCCGGACAACGGCAACCTCGACAAGGCCCGCCGTCTGCTGTGGCCGGTGAAGAAGAAGTACGGCAAGAAGATCTCGTGGGCCGACCTCATGATCTTCACGGGCAACCGCGCCCTGGAGACCATGGGCTTCAAGACCTTCGGCTTCGCCGGCGGTCGCGTCGACGTGTACGAGCCCGACCAGGACGTGTACTGGGGTCCGGAGCGCACGTGGCTGGGCGACGAGCGCTACACCGGTGACCGCGAGCTCGAGGCGCCACTGGCCGCCGTGCAGATGGGCCTGATCTACGTCAACCCCGAGGGCCCGAACGGGAACCCGGACCCGCTGGCCGCGGGCCGCGACATCCGCGAGACGTTCCGCCGCATGGCGATGAACGACGAGGAGACGGTCGCCCTGATCGCCGGTGGCCACACCTTCGGCAAAACCCACGGTGCGGCCGACGCCGACGAGTTCGTCGCCGCCGAGCCCGAGGGTGCGCCGATCGAGGAGCAGGGCCTGGGCTGGCGCAACAGCTTCGGCTCGGGCAAGGGCCGCGACGCCATCACCAGTGGCATCGAGCTCACCTGGACCCCGACCCCGACCAAGTGGAGCAACTGGTTCTTCCACAACCTGTTCACCTACGAGTGGGAGCTCGAGAAGGGCCCCGGTGGTGCGAACCAGTGGAAGCCGAAGAACAACGCCGCCGCGAACACCGTGCCGGACCCCGAGTCGGGTGAGCTCAACCGTGCCCCGGGCATGCTGACCACGGACCTCGCGCTGCGCTTCGACCCGATCTACGAGCCGATCTCGCGCCGCTTCTACGAGAACCCGCAGGAGTTCGCCGACGCGTTCGCCCGCGCCTGGTACAAGCTGACCCACCGCGACATGGGCCCGCACCAGCGCTACCTCGGTGCGCTCGTCCCGGACGAGGCCCTCATCTGGCAGGACCGCGTGCCGGCCGTGGACCACGAGCTGGTCGACGCCGCCGACGTTGCGGACCTCAAGGCCAAGCTGCTCGACTCGGGCCTCACGGTGGCGCAGCTCGTGTCCACCGCGTGGGCGTCGGCTTCGACGTTCCGCATCGGCGACAAGCGCGGTGGCGCCAACGGCGCCCGTCTGCGCCTCGAGCCGCAGCGCGGCTGGGAGGTCAACAACCCGGACGAGCTGGCGCAGGTGCTGACCACGCTCGAGGGCGTGCAGGAGGCCTTCAACGCGGCCCAGTCGGGCGGCAAGAAGATCTCCCTGGCCGACCTGATCGTGCTGGGTGGCGCCGCGGGTGTCGAGAAGGCCGCGAAGGACGCGGGCGTCACCATCACGGTGCCGTTCACCCCGGGCCGCACCGACGCGACGGCGGAGCAGACCGACGCCGAGTCGTTCGTGCCGCTCGAGCCGAAGGCCGACGGCTTCCGCAACTACCGCGGCAAGGGCAACCGCCTGCCGAGCGAGTACCTGCTCATCGACCGCGCGAACCTGCTGAACCTGAGCGCGCCCGAGATGACCGTGCTCGTGGGTGGCCTGCGCGTGCTGGGCGCCAACTACCAGGCGTCGAAGCAGGGCGTGTTCACCGCCACGCCGGGCGCGCTGACCAACGACTTCTTCGCGAACCTGCTCGACATGGGAGTGGAGTGGAAGTCGACGTCGGAGGACGGCGAGGCCTTCGAGGCCCGCGACCGCGCCACCGGCGAGGTCAAGTGGACCGGCAGCCGCGTCGACCTGCTCTTCGGGTCGAACTCGGAGCTGCGCGCCGTCGCCGAGGTCTACGCCGCGGACGACGCGAAGGAGAAGTTCGTGAAGGACTTCGTGGCCGCGTGGGACAAGGTCATGATGCTGGACCGCTACGACCTGGTCTGAGCGTGATGTGATTCCCGGGCCGGGCCCGGGCTGAGAGGGGCGGGGACCTGCGGGTCTGCGCCCCTCTCTCATGCCCGGACCACGATGTGGTGTACCGCTGGTTGACACGGCGGCTCCACGGGGTGCACTATCGTGATTAATCCCGTTGGAAACGTTTCCAACGGCCCGATCGCGATTTGGAAACGTTTCCAAACCTCGCGAGACCACAACCGAGGTACGAACGACGATGACGTCAACACGGGCCACGCTGATCCAGGTGGCCGAGCGCGCCGGGGTGTCCCTGGCCTCCACCTCCCGTGCGCTGCACGGGGTGGGCGCGAGCAAGGCGATGGTCGAGCGCGTCCGGGCCGCCGCCGAGGAGCTCGGGTACAGCGCCGACGCGATCGGCCGGTCGCTGCGGATGAAGAAGACGTTCCAGGTCGCGTTCGCCGTGGCGGACATCGGCAACCCGGTCTACGTCGAGATGATGCGCGCGATCCACGAGGTGCTGGCGCCGCACGGCTACCGTGTGGTCGTCATGTCGACGGGGGACACCTCCGACTCGACGATCGAGCTGGTGCGCAGCCTGGGCAGCGGCTTCGTGGACGGCATGATCGTGAGCCCGCTGCGCACCGACGACGGCCTGATCGCCGAGATCCAACAGGCCCCCGTGCCCGTGGTGGTGATCGGGCGCGCGATGGACGACCGCGGCATCAGCTCCGTGTCCACCGACTCCGCGGGCGGGATCGGCGAGGCGGTGCGCCACCTGCACACGATCGGGCGCCGCCGCATCGGCTTCCTCAACGGTCCGGTCGACACGACACCGGGTGCCTCGCGCCAGCGCGGGTTCGACGCCGCGGTCAACGCCGGCGATCTCGCCGCCGTGCGCATCGAGCGCGAGACCGCCGAGGACTTCACCGTGGGCGCCGGTCTCGAAGCCGCCCGCCGGATCCTGGCGCGCGTGCCCGAGGGCGCACCGCAGCTCGACGCGCTCGTCGCGGCCAATGACCTGCTCGCCATCGGCGCCATCCGGGCCGTGCGGGAGCTGGGCCTGTCGGTGCCGGAGGACATCGCCGTGACCGGCATGGACGACACCGAGCTCGGCCGTGTCTTCCAGCCCAGCCTCACCAGCGTGTCCCTCGGCGCGAGCGAACGCGGGCGCGCCGCGGCCCGGCTGATGTTGCAGCTCGCCGACGACCCCGACCAGCCGGCACAGCAGGTGTCGGTCGGCGCGGAGCTCGTGGTGCGGGAATCCACCACAACGGCCACCGAACGGGGTGAGCGATGACAGTGCGGCTTGTACTCATGCGGCTTGTGCCCATGCAGGAGGGCCCGGCTGCGGGCCGATCCTCCGCCGACGAACGGCCGGCGCCCGGGACCACCGACCCGACTGCGGCCACCGGCACCCCCGGGACCGATCGAGGTGACCGATGACGACCCCCTCCCTGACCGAGCCGAAGCGCGGCACCGCGCAGCCCCCGGCCCCACGGTCCAAGAAGCGCGTGAAGCCGATGGCGCGCACGCGCCGGCGTGAGGCGATCGCGCTGGTGCTGCCATCGTTGATCCCGATCCTGGTCCTGAGCGTGGCCCCGCTCGTGGTCGGCGTGTTCCTCGCGTTCACCAACGCGCGGCTCGTGCGCCACCCCGACTACAGCTTCGCCGGGCTCGACAACTTCGCGCGCCTCGGCGGCAACGCGTTGTTCTGGGACTCGCTGCGGATCGGCATGATCTGGACCGTCGGCGTGACGCTGCTGCAGCTCGCGGCGGCGCTGGGCCTGGCGCTGCTGCTCAACTCCGGCCTGAAGCTGCAGGGGCTGACGCGGGTGCTCGCGCTGGTGCCGTGGGCGATGCCGCCCGTGGTCGTGGCGATCATGTGGCAGATGATCTACTCCGCCAACGGCGGGCCGCTCAACGCGTTCCTCGGCGCGGTGGGCTTGCCGAGCGACATCAACTGGCTCGGGGATTTCTCCACGGCGCTGCCGGCGGTGATCGTCGTCGGCGTGTGGGTCGGGATGCCGCAGACCACGGTGACGCTCCTGGCCGGGCTGCAGCAGATCCCCGGTGAGCTGCTGGAGGCCGCGGCGGTCGACGGCGCGGGCGCGTGGCGGAAGTTCACGGCCGTGACGTGGCCGGCGATGCGCCCGATCGTCACGTCGATCACCTCGCTGAACTTCATCTGGAACTTCAACTCGTTCTCGCTGGTCTACGTGCTCACCGCCGGTGGGCCGGGCGGCAAGACGATGGTGCCGGTGCTGTTCATCTACCTGGAAGCCTTCAAGAACCGCGAGATCGGCTACGCCGCGGCGATGGGACTCGTCGTCGTGATCGTGGTGGTGCTGATCCTCGCCGTGTACCTGCGGTCGCAGTTCCGCACCGAAGACCGCACGGAAAAGGGGCGCTGAGCCATGCGCTTGCTCGTTCGCCCGGCCCAGTACGTGGCCCTGGCGCTGTACATCCTGTTCCTCGGGTTCCCCCTGCTGTGGCTGATGTCGGCCTCGGTGAAGTCCTCAGGTGAGCTCAACTCGCTCACGGTCAACCTGCTGCCGCAGGAGTGGCACTGGGAGAACTACACCGAAGCCCTGACGCGCCAAGGACTTCTGCACTCCGCGTGGAACAGCCTGCTCGTGGCGCTGGCCTCGACGGTGCTGTCGATCATCATCTCCGTGCCGGCGTCGTACGTGCTGGCCCGGCTCAAGGGCAAGGTCCGCATCGCCGGTGTGGGCTGGATCCTGGTGAGCCAGGTCTTCCCGGTGGTGCTGATCATCCTGCCGCTGTTCCTGATCCTGCGGACGCTCGGGCTGGCCGACAACCTCGTCGGGCTCACGCTCGTGCACACCACGTACATGCTGCCGTTCGCGTTGTGGATGCTGCAGGGGTACGTGGCCGCGATCCCCACGGAGCTCGAAGAAGCGGGTGCGATGGACGGCGCGAGCCGGTTCACCGTGCTGCGCACGATCGTCTTCCCGCTGCTGGCCCCCGGCGTGGTCGCGACGGCGATGTTCAGCTTCGTGTCCTCGTGGAACGAGTTCTTCTTCGCCTTGGTGTTGTTGCAGTCGCCCGAGAACTACACGCTGCCCATCACCTTGAACATGTTCGTGGGCGGCGAGGGCAAGACCGCCCTCGGACCGCTCGCCGCCGGGGCCGTGCTCGCCGCGATCCCCAGCATCGTCTTCTTCAGCATCCTGCGGAGGAAGCTCACCAGCGGGCTCATGGCCGGCGCGGTGAAGGGATGACCCCGCACCCGCCCGGACCCCGCGAAACCCCCCAACCCCGAAACCTCCAACAGAAATCCCCGAAAGGTCGGTCGATGAAGACACGACGCCTGCTGGCCGCCGCCAGCCTGATGGTCACCGCCCTGCTCGTCGCCGCGTGCGGCAGCGGCAGCGGTGACGCGAGTGGCCCCGTCACCCTCACGTTCCAGTCCCTGTCCGACCAGCCCGCCGCGATCGCCGAGACGCAGAAGATCGTCGGCGCCTGGAACACCGCGCACCCCGACGTGCAGGTCAAGATCGTGCAGGCCGGCTGGGACAGCGTCTACGACAAGCTCATCACCCAGTTCAACGCCGGCACGGCGCCGGACATCGTGCACTACGAGGCGGCGGGTATCGAGCCGTTCGCGGAGGACGACTACCTCGCCGACCTCACGCCGTACCTGTCGCAGGCCAAGCGCGCCGACTTCCAGAAGGGCGTGCTGGACTCGGTGACGTTCGGCGGCAAGGTCGTCGCGTTCCCGACCGAGGTGCAGTCCTACGTGGTCTTCGCGAACAAGAAGCTGCTGCAGCAGGCCGGGGTCGCCGTGCCGACCGGCAAGACCATGACGTGGGACCAGCTGCGCCAGATCTCCAAGGCCACCACCAAGGGCTCGACGTACGGCCTCGGCTGGGGCCTGTCGAGCCCGACGGCGGCGTTCGTCGCGCTGGCCCCCGGCTTCGGTGGCAAGTACTTCCAGGGCACCGGCGACCAGGCGAACCTGACGGTGGGCGAGGGTGAGACGGCGCTGCCGAAGCTCGTCGACGAGATGGCGTACCAGGACCACTCGATCCTCCCGGTCACGCTGACGCAGTCGGGTTCGAAGGCGCTCGCGCCGTTCTACGCGGGCCAGACCGCGATGACCGTGCAGGGTTCCTACCAGGCGGCCAACATCGCGAAGGACGCGCCGAAGGGCTTCGACTGGGTCGTGCTGCCGCCGCTGGCCGGTCCCGCCGGTCCCGCGCAGGCCGCCAGCCCGCAGACGCTGTCGGTGAACAAGGACTCCGCGCACGTCAAGGAAGCCGCGGAGTTCATCGACTACTTCACCGGCACCGACAACCTGGCCGCCATGAACGAGGCCGACGCGCTGATCCCGCCCACGAACTCCGCGCGCCAGGCGCTGGCCACGAAGCTCGCCGGCAAGACCGGCTGGGACCAGATCCTCGCCTCGGGTCAGTACATCACTTCGGCGCCGTACCTGTTCGCCGGCAAGTACCCGCAGTGGAAGGACACCATCGCCACCCCGGCGTACCAGCAGTTCCTGGCCCAGAAGATCGACGCGAACGGCCTCACCACCCAGCTGCAGAACGGCTGGAAGAGCGTCACCACCAACTGACCTGTGTCACCACAAGAACGGTGACCGACAAAGAAACGGGACTGGAGCGGATTCTCTTGACCTGGCTGGAAGACCGGGCCGTCGCGGTGATCACCGGCGCGGCCGTGGGCGACGCCCTCGGCGGGGCCGTCGAAGGGTGGACCCCCGAGCAGATCGAGGAACGCCACGGCGGCCGCGTGACCGGCATCGTGGGCCCGTGGTACCCGAACTGGCGTGACGCGCGTCCCATCGCGCCGTACCACAAGGGCGACGGGCACATCACCGACGACACCCTCATGACCCGGGCGCTCGTGGAGGTCTACGCGAAGCGCCGTGAGCACCTCGACGCGTTCGCCGTGGCCGAAGACCTCGTGCCGCTGATGATCGGCGAACCGCAGTGGGTGCCGGAGCTGGAGTCCACGGCGCTGCTGCTGCAGCGCGTGTTCCTCGCGGAGAAGTGGATCGTCGCTCGGCTCCACTACGGACACGTCGACCCGCGCGAGGCGGGGGTGGGCAACGTCGTCAACTGCGGTGCGGCGATGTACGTGGCGCCGGTGGGCGTGGTCAACGCGGGTGATCCCCGCGGTGCCTACGCCGAGGCGATCGACCTCACCGGCGCGCACCAGTCTAGTTACGGCCGGGAGGCGGCCGGCGTTCTCGCGGCGCTGGTCGCGGCCGCAGCCGCCCCGGGCGCGACGCTCGACGACGTGACCGCGGCGGCGCTGGAGCTCGCGCACGACGGGACCGCGGTGGCGCTGCGCGCGGTGATCGACGCCTTCGGCGGGGCCCCCGCGGCGCCGGTCACCGACGAGGAGGAACGCGCACTGGCCCGCAAGGTCCGGGAAGTCGTGGCGCCGTTCGATTCCGTGGGGCCGGAGTACCGGCAGATGTCGCTGGACGCGCGGCGCCCGTCGCGGACCAAGTCCATCGAGGAGCTGCCGGCGGCACTCGCCTTCGTGCTCGCGCACCGCGGCGACTTCCGCGGCGCCGTGCTCGCGGCCGTGAACTACGGGCGAGACGCGGACTCGATCGCCGCCATGGCCGGGGCGATCTGCGCGGCTCTCGGTGGCGCGCAGGTGGTGCCGGCGGAGTGGCTCGACCCGATCAGCGAGGCCAGCCGCATGGATATCGTCGAGACCGGCCGTGTGCTGGCCTCGGCGGCGGCCGACATCATGCGGGCCGATCGCGAGCGGGCGCAGGCTCGCGTCAAGGCGCTGGACGGCCTGGCCGGGGCCATCGCGGTGGAGGCGCGCGCGTGAGGCTGACCTGGGCCCAGCCCGAGGACCTGCTGGCGCACGAGCTCGTCCAGTCCTCTGTGGAGGGTCGCGAGACCGGGCACGTGCGGATGCGCTGGGTGGCGGCGGGCGGCGACCCCGTCCCCGCCGTGAGCGGCGCCGGGCCCGACCCGGCGCCGCCCGCCCTGCGGGCCCTGGCGCGCACGCTGCTCGACGAACTCGCCGCGGTTCCGGCCGCGCCGGCGCCCGACGAGCCGGACGAGTGGGACGCGATCGTCGCCACGTTGCCGGCCGCGCCGGACCTGCCGCGGGGCCTGCGGGATGGGCGGGTGCTCGGCGCGTGGACCGGGCGGGCCGCCGGGTGCCTGCTGGGCAAGCCGGTGGAGAAGATTCCGCGCG
Organism: Amycolatopsis sp. NPDC023774; assembly: GCF_040639695.1. Taxonomy (NCBI): domain Bacteria; kingdom Bacillati; phylum Actinomycetota; class Actinomycetes; order Pseudonocardiales; family Pseudonocardiaceae; genus Amycolatopsis; species Amycolatopsis sp. NPDC023774. Next base: position 201,995 of record NZ_JBFAAJ010000002.1, on the reverse strand, counting down.
AGGGCATCGAGGAGATCCTGCGCGCCACGGGCCGGTGGCCGCTCGAGAAGTGGTTCACCGCGGTCGGGCTGCCCGCGGAGGTCGCCGCGCGGTGGCCGTGGAACAAGCGCTCGGCGCCGACGTCGCTCGAGGAGAACATCCACGGCATGCCCGAGGACGACGACCTCAATTACCCGATGCTCGCGCTCACGCTGCTGGAGACGCGCGGGCGCGGGTTCACCACCGAGGACGTCGCGCAGCTGTGGCTCGACAACCTCCCGGCCGGGCGCGTGTTCACCGCCGAGCGGGCGGCCTACCGCAACATCCTCGACGCCCGCCCGGTGCCCGAGACCGCGACGCACCTCAACCCGTTCCGCGAGTGGATCGGCGCGCTGATCCGCACGGACGTGTTCGGCTGGGTCTCCCCGGGCGACCTGCGTGTGGCCGCGCGCCTCGCGTGGACCGACGCCCGCCTGAGCCACACGCGCAACGGCGTCTACGGCGCCATGTGGGCCGCCGCCCTGGCCTCGGCGGCGATGGTGTGCGACACGGTGGACGAGGTGCTCGACGCCGCGTTCACGGTGATCCCGCCGGGCAGCCGGTTGGCGGAGGCGGTGCGGCTCGGCCGCGCGGCCGCGGTGGACGGTGACCTCCGCACCGGTCTCGACCGCCTCCACGACGCTTATGGGGACCTGCACTGGGTCCACGTGCTCGGCAACGCGGCCGTGATCGCCTACGCCCTCGCCAAGGGCGCCGGCGAGCTCGGCCCGAGTGTCTCGATCGCCGTCACAGCGGGCTGGGACACCGACTCGGCGGCCGCCACGGTCGGCGGCGTGGTCGGCGCTTTGCGCGGGCTCGCCGGCATCGGCGACCAGTGGGTCAAGCCGCTCGACGGCCGCATCGCGACGTCCCTGCCGGGCGGCGAGCAGAAGATCACCGACCTGGCGGCCCGGACGGTCGCGCTGGCGCTCGCGGAGCGTGGGGTGTGACCGGGACGGTGGTCGTGGTCGGGTCGGCGAACGTCGACCTGGTCGTCGACGCGCCGCGCCCGCCGCGGGCCGGGGAGACGATCCTCGGCGGGCGGCTGCGGCGCAGCCCCGGCGGCAAGGGCGCGAACCAGGCGGTGGGTGCCGCCCTGGCCGGGGGAGCGCACACGACGTTCGTGGGCGCCCTCGGCGAGGACGAGGCCGGGGACCTGATCCTGCTGTCGCTGGGTGGCGCCGGCGTGCGGACCGACCTCGTCGCGCGGACGAAAGCGGCCACGGGCACGGCGTTCATCACTGTGTCGCCGGACGGCGAGAACGCGATCGTCGTCGCGCCGGGTGCCAACGAGCGCGTGCGGATCGGCGAGGTGGAAGCCGCGCGGATCGCGGCGGCCGACGTGGTGCTGGCGCAGCTGGAGATCCCGCTCGCGGTGGTGCGCGCCGCCGCGGCAGCGCGCAAGCCGGGCGCGCTGTTCGTGCTCAACGCCGCGCCGTCGCGTGAATTGCCGGCCGACGTGTGGGCCGCGCTCGACGTGCTCGTGGTCAACGAGCACGAGGCCGCCGACCTCGGCGGCCTCGAAGCCCTGCTCGACCGCGTGCCCGCCGCCGTGGTCACGCTCGGCGGTGACGGCTGCCTCGTCGCCGAACGCGGCCGGGAACCCGTGCGGGTGCCCGGAATCCGGGTGACCGCCGTGGACACCACCGGCGCCGGCGACACGTTCTGCGGCGTGTTCGCCGCGGCGCTGGCACAAGGGCGCTCACTGGCCGACGCCGCGCGGCTCGCGTGCGTGGCCGGTGCGCTGGCCGTCACGCGGCCCGGTGCGCAGGCCGCCGTTCCCACTGCCGAAGAGGTCGCGGCGTTCGCGACCGGAGAAAAGGTGCGATGACCGCCCCGTTCGACCCCCTCGTGCCGCGTCCGATCGACCGGCCGGCGGAGGTCCCGCTCACCCCGCTCACCGACGAGCAGCTCGTCGCGCTCGACGAGGCCAAGATCTTCGCCGCGCCCGCGGATCGGGCCGACCGGCCGGCGTGGCGGGAGAACCTGCGCCGCTGGCGCCAGGATTCCCGCCGCCGCCACGACTACACCGGCGAGGCCTACGAGCGCCCCGGTGCCGCGTGGGCCGCCCGGTGTCACACCGTCGCGCAGGTCTGGCTGTGGGACGAGCTGCTGTACTCCTTCGCCGAGCACAAGTTCACGCCCGAGGTGTTCCTCGCCGACGCCCGCGAGCGCTTCGGCGGCCTCGACGCCGTCGTGCTGTGGCACGCCTACCCCGTGATCGGCCTCGACGACCGCAACCAGTGGGACTACTACCGCGACGTCCCCGGCCTGGCCGAGCTCGTCAAGGCCCTGCACGACGCGGGCCTGCACGTGTTCGTGGACTACAACCCCTGGGACGTCGGCACCCGCCGCGGCGCAGACGACCTCACCGAACTGGCGGCCCTCGTCGCGGACTTCGAGGCCGACGGCGTTTTCCTCGACACGCTCAAAAAAGCCGAGCCGGGCTTCGTCGAACGGCTCGAAGCCGCGCGGCCCGGGATTGTGCTGGAGGGCGAGTCGAAGCTGCCGGTCGAGCGCATCGCCGACCACACGGCGTCATGGGCCCAGTTCTTCGCCGACTCGCCCGTGCCCGGCGTGCTGCGCGCGCACTGGTACGAGCGGCGCCACATGCAGCACCACGTCCGCCGCTGGCACCGCGACCACTCCGAGGAACTGCAGTCGGCGTGGCTCAACGGCGTCGGTGTGATGGTGTGGGAAGTCGTGTTCGGCGTGTGGGTCGGCTGGTCTCGCCGCGACGCCGCGACCGTGCGGCGCATGGTGACCGTGCAGCGCGCGGCCGGCGATCTGCTGCTGGGCGGCGAGTGGACCCCGCTCGCCGAGCTGACCGCCGAGGCCGACAGCTCGGGCGTCTACGCGTCCAGCTGGGAGCTCGACGGCGTGACACTGTGGACACTCGTCAACCGCGGCGAGACGGACTACACCGGTGAGGTGCTGCCCACCGGGCCCGGCAAGGCGCTCGACCTGCTCGGCGGTGTGCCCGCCGGGGGCATCGGCGCGGTGCTGCACCTCGCCGACGGCACTCCCGAACCCCCGTGGCTGCCGGGGCTGGTTGACGCGGTGAAGGCCGCGCCGCACGACGCCAACTCCCGCTTCCCGCACCGGATCGCGAAACGAATAAGTCCACAAAGGACCAACGGCAGGCCTGAAGCCGATGCTGTCACCGTGCCGGCCGGCCCGTACGTGCTGACCGTCCGCTACCAGGCCCGCGAGACCGGGATGTACCAGGGCGCGCCCTACGTCGACGAGTGGAAGCCCCTCCCGCCGCGGTTGCACGACGCCCGCACCCTCCAGCGTGACGGCTCGCTCGCGACCTCGGTCGCGGTGGCGGCCACCGAGGTCACCAACGCGCAGTTTGCCGAGTTCCTCACGGCCACCGGCTACAGCCCCGCCCACGGGCACCGGTTCCTCGCGCACTGGATCGACGGCGTGCCCGGCAACCCCGACGAGCCCGTGACCTTTGTGGACCTCGACGACGCCCGCGCGTACTGCGCGTGGCGCGGCGGCCGGCTGCCCACCGAGGACGAGTGGCAGCTGGCGGGGGAGACCGGCGGCCTGCCCGGTGACCGTGCCGGGGCGCCCGCCCGGTGGAATTCCAATCTGTGGAACTGGACCGAGAGCGAGCATTCGGACGGGCGGACCCGCTTCGTCATGCTCAAGGGCGGCAGCGACTACCGGGCTGAGGGCTCCGAATGGTACGTCGAGGGGGGCCGCCACGCGCCGGACGTCAGCGTGAAGCTGTTGCTGCCCGGCCTGGGTCTCGCGCGCGCCGCGACGGTCGGGTTCCGCTGTGCTTGGGAGGTGACGGCATGACGACGTCGCGGGATTCCGCCGGTGGCGCGCTGGCCGGGCTGCGGGTGGTGGACGCGTCCACGCTCTTCGCGGGTCCGATGGCCGCGATGCACCTGGGCGACATGGGCGCCGACGTGATCAAGGTCGAACACCCGCGCCGGCCCGACCCGTCGCGCACGCACGGCGTCGCCAAGGACGGCGTGAACCTGTGGTGGAAAACGCTCGGGCGCAACAAGCGCACCGTCACTGCCGACCTCGGCAGTGACGGTGGCCGTGAGGTTTTCCTGGCGCTGGCCGCCGAGGCCGACGTGGTGATCGAGAACTTCCGCCCGGGCACCCTGGAACGCTGGCACCTCGGCTACGACGAGCTTTCGGCCCGCAACCCGCGGCTCGTGCTCGCACGCGTGACCGGGTTCGGGCAGTTCGGCCCGTACCGCTCACGCCCCGGGTTCGGCACGCTCGCCGAGGCGATGAGCGGGTTCGCCGCCACCACGGGCGAGCCAGACGGCCCGCCGACGCTCCCGCCGTTCGGCCTCGCCGACGGCGTCGCCTCCCTGGCCACTGCCTACGCGATCATGGTCGCGCTTGCGGCCCGGGCCACCAGCGGGCGCGGGCAGGTCGTCGACACCGCGATCATCGAGCCGATCCTCGCGATGCTCGGCCCGCAGATCACGCGGTGGGACCAGTTGCGGACCGTGCAGCCGCGCACGGGCAACCGGTCCATCAACAACGCACCGCGCAACACCTACCGCACCGCCGACGGGCAGTGGGTCGCCGTGTCCACCTCGGCGCAGTCGGTGGCCGAACGCGTGGTGCGGCTCGTGGGCCGGCCCGACCTGGCCGACCAGCCATGGTTCGCCCGCGGCGCCGACCGGGCCCAGCACGCCGACGAACTCGACGACGCCGTGGGCGGCTGGATCGCCCAGCGCAGCCGCGCGGAGGTCGTCGCCGCGTTCGAGGAAGCGCAGGCCGCGGTCGCCCCCATCTACGACGCCGCGGACATCGTCGCCGATCCCCAGTTCCGCGCCCTCGGCACCATCCACGAGATCGACGACCCCGAGCTCGGCCCGATCCTGATGCAGGGCCCGCTCTTCCGCCTGTCCGGCAACGACGGCGTCATCGGCTTCACCGGCCGCCCCCACGGTGCCGACACCGACGCCGTGCTGAAGGAACTGGGCTTCTCGGCCGAGCGCATCGCCGAACTTCGCGAAGGGGGAGCGGTATGAGCGCGACCCCGCCGTTGACCTTCCTCTACGCCCCGGCCGACCGGCCCGATCGCGTGGAGAAGGCGCTCGCGTCGGCGGCCGACGTGGTGCTCGTGGACCTCGAAGACGCTGTCGCGCCCGCGCACAAAGACGCGGCGCGCGAGAACGCTGTGCGGCTGCTGGCCGGCCTGCCCGAGGGGCGACAGGTGCAGGTGCGCGTGAACCATCCCAGCACGCCTTGGCACGAGGCGGACGTCGAGGCGCTCGCGGGGCTGCCGGTGGCGGTCGGGGTGCGGATGCCGAAGGTGGAGGCGGCCGAGGAGCTGCTGGCGCTCGCGGCGGCGTTGCCGGGGCGGGAGCTGCACCCGTTGATCGAGTCGGCCCTGGGGGTGGAGCGGGCGCTGGAGATCGCGACCGCGTCGCCGCAGGTGGCGTCGATCGGGCTCGGGGAGGCGGATCTGCGCTCGGATCTGGGCGTGGACGACGAAACCGGGCTCACGTGGGCGCGCAGCCGCGTGATCGTGGCGGCGCGGGCCGCGCGACTGGCGCCGCCGGCGATGTCGGCGTACCCGAACGTCCGGGATCTCGACGGGCTCGCGGCTTCGTGCCGGGCCGGGCGCGCACTCGGGTTCCGGGGCCGCACGGCGATCCACCCGGCCCAGCTCGCGACGATCCGCGCCGCGTTCCTGCCGAGCGCGGAGGAGGTGGCGCGGGCCAGTGAGGTCGTCGCGCGCGTCGCCGACGCCACCGCGGCCGGCGTCGGGGCGATCGCGCTGGCCGACGGGACGTTTCTCGACGTCGCGATGGTCGAGCGTGCGCGCACCGTGCTGGCGCTGGCCCAGCCGGATCCCGCTTGAGCAACCTCGAACACAGAAAAGCCCGTCCCGTCTTCGACTACTCTGGGCATCGACGAGTCCGGAGGGAGGGGGGCCATGACCGACGAGGAGCTGGTGGTCGAGTTTGCGCTGCGGCGCCTGGACAACCCCGACCTCGAGCTGGAGGAAATCGCGGCGCTGGTCGTCCGGCGGCTGGGGCCCGAGCGCATGCTGGAGTTCGCGTCACAGAACCTCGCCGCGCGCGGTGAGCTGCGCGCAGCGATCTTCCCCTCGGCCGTCGAGCACGTGCTCCGCGTCGTGCTGACCCTGCGTGGCCGCAGCGACTAGCAGCGGCCCTGTAAGCATCGGCGCCGAGGACGATGGCGGCGATGGTGAGTTCGGCTTGGTGGTAGGCGCCGCGTTCGGCGTAGCTGGTGGCCAGGTCACGGAACCGTTTGAGCCGGTTGACGCAGCGTTCGACCACGTTGCGCTGCTTGTAGACCTCGGCGTGGAAGGCCGGTGGTCGCCCGCCGTGGGAACCTTTCGCCGTGCGGCGGGCGATAGGACCCGCATCGGCAGGCTACAGCCGTCGACGGCGAGGACTTCGATTCCGTCGCTGCATCCACCGTTTTCGGGCCCCGGACGGGCCCCGGCGGAATTTCCAGAGCCCGTAGCGTTCGGGCAGGTCACGCCACGGGGCACCGGTGCGCAGTTTCCACAGGATGGCGGGATCACCTGACGGTGATCCCGCCATCGCCGGCCACCGCCCTGCTGCGGCGGCAGCACCGGCTCGATCACCGCCCACGCGTTATCCGTCAGCGCACCCCGACCAACCACCAGGCACAACGACAGACCACAGCTCACCACTCGACACGCCTAGTCGCTCACCGCGGGCGTGGCAGCGGCCGGCGCCTTCCGGCGTGGCCACGCCCAGCGACTGCGCCCGCCCGTGAACGCCCACAGCGCGATCACCGGGTCCGTCAGCGCGCACCCGAGCGACGAGTCGGCCGCGAACGGCAGGATCGGCGCGCCCTTGATGTGGTGGACGACGTCCCACGCCGTATGCAGCAGCCACCCGATCCCGATGAACGTCCACGAGTCCAGCCCGCGGAAGGCGACGAGCGCCATCGCGGCGCAGAACACCAGTTCCCACATCCCCAGCTCGCCGCCGGACTGGTAGGCCGCGCCCGCGCCGGCGGCCATGAGGGCGTTGAACTTGCGCCGGTGCGGCTCAGGGATCAGGGACGAGAGCAGCACGTACACCAGGCCGATCGCGATCGGCAGCAGCACTTCGGTCATGGTCGTCACGCTAGGAAGCCCTGGGCGCGCTCACTACCGGCCGCCCTGCCAGACAGCAGCGGATTCCCGCCAACCGACGGGAATCCGCTGCTGCGTAGCGGGCTCAACGCGGCTTCGGCGTGGCGCGCCGACGGCGAGACCAGAAGGGCAGCCGCGCGCCCTGCCGGGTGACGTAGACGCCCGGGACGAGGCCGAGGGCCGGGCTCAGCGCGCCGATGGTGTCGATCTCGGCCGGGGCGGTGGTCTGAGTGGTGGTGCGAGCGGGCATGACTTCCTCCGGGTGTCCTGAGTGGACAGGTCGCTAGTGGACGGTTCTCAGGCCGCGGCCGCTGCGGCGTCGGCCTCGATCGGTGCCGCGGTGGCGAAGGCGGCCACGCGGCTGCGGGCGCCGGTGATCACGGTCGTCAACGTCGCGAGGTCCTGCGGGCCGTCGTGGCGCTGGTCGTTGACGAAGAAGGTCGGGGTCCCGGCCACGCCGCTGAGGTCGGCCGACTCCACGTCACGCTCGACGTGGCCGGCGAATCGGCGGCGCAGCAGGTCGTCGCGGAACCGGTCGACGTCGAGGCCGAGCTGCTCGGCGTACCCGACAAGGGCGTCGAAGTGCAGGTCGGTCTGGTTGCCCAGCAGCAGGTCGTGCATCGGCCAGAACGCGCCCTGCGCGCCCGCCGCCTCGGCGGCCTCGGCCGCGAGCTGCGCGTGGGGGTGGATGTCGTGCAGGGGCAGGTGTCGCCACACGTAGCGGATGTCGCTGTTTTCGGCCAGCAGTTCGCGCGCGGTCGGCGCCGCCATGCCGGTCCACGGGCACTCGAAGTCGCCGTACTCGACCACGGTCACCGCGGCGTCCGCCGGCCCGCGCACGTGGTCGCGGCTCAGGTCGACCGGAGCGGCGAGGTCGGTCAGCAGGGGAGCGTCGCCGAGCAGCGCGCGGGTCCGCACCTGTTCCGGCAGCGCGGCTGTGATCTTCTGCACGAGGAACGTCAGCAGCGCCGCGCCCGCCGCCGCGGCGAGGACCCCCAGCTTCGCCTCCTCCAGCTCCCGCCCGGCGAAGGCGAGGTCGGCGATCAGCAGCGACACGGTGAACCCGACGCCAGCCATCGCGCCGCCGCTCAGCACGCCGGCCCAGCCGACCTGCGGCCGCAGCGCGCCGCCGGTCAGGCGGGTCAGCAGCCACGACGTGCCGAACACCGCGACCGGCTTGCCCAGCACGTAGGCGAGGAAGATCCCGACGGTGATCGGTGCCGTGACCGCGCCGGCCAGCACCTCGGTGTTCACGGTGATGCCGGCGTTGGCCAGCGCGAACAGCGGGACGACGACGTAGCTCGTCACGCGGTGGAAGGCGTGGCGCAGCCGGGCGTTGGCCGACAGCGTCGCGCTCAGCCGCTTGCTGGCCGAGCTGGCCGCCTCCGCGGTGGGCTGCTCGCGGAACAGGCGCACCAGCGTGGTCGCCTCTTCCAGCGAATCGCGCTTCGGCACGTACGCCGACGTCGCGAGCCCCACCGCCAGACCGGCCACCACCGGGTCGATCCCGCTGGTCAGCAGCGCGCCCCACACCGTCAGCGCCAGTGCGGTGAACACCGGCTTGCGGTAGCGGTAGTCGAGCCGGCGGCTCGTCAGCACTCCGGCGTACGCGGCGGCGGCGATCCCGACGGCCGTCAGGTCCACGTGCCCGCTGTACGCCAACGCGATGACCACCAGGGCCACGATGTCGTCGACCACGAACACGGTGAGCACGAACGTGCGGATCCGCTCGGGCGCGCCCCGCCCGACCACGGTGAACACGCCCAGTGCCAGCGCGGTGTCGGTGGACATCGCGGCGCCCCAGCCGTGCGCACCGGGCCCGCCGCCGTTGAGCGCCAGGTAGATCAGCACGGGCACCGCCATGCCGGCCAGCCCGGCGACGGCGGGCAGGATCAGGCGGCGGCGGTCGCGCAGGTCGCCGAGGTCGAACTCGCGCCGCGCCTCGAGCCCGACCACCAGGAAGAACAGCGTCATCAGACCGCTGTTGACCCAGTCGCGCACCGGCAGCGCGGCGCTCAGCGGGCCGATCCGCACGCTCAGCACCCAGTTCCACACGGCGTCGTACGCGCCCGGCGCCAGGTTCGCCCAGGCCAGGGCCACCACGATCGCCGCGACGAGGATCCCGGCGCTGCCGGACTCGGTCCGCAGGAACGTCCGCAGCGGGCTGGAGGACGGCCCGGACATCGACATCCGGCCCATCGGCATCCCGGACTGGCTCATCCCCGACATCGACATGGCTTCGCTGGTCCGCGGGTACATCGGCGTCACGTTCATGTCTAACCCTTAAAGTCGCTGTTTGTAGTTAGAACTGAAACATGGTAGAACTAACCTGTCAAGAGGGTATTTGAGGGTTAGAAATTCGAGGAATAGGTCCAGTGGAGGGCAGCGCGGTGGAGAACGCAGTGGGGAGATTCCCGGAGAAAGACGAGACGCTGGTCCTTGACCTGCTGAACACCACGGCCCTCGTCGACGGCGCGCCGCACGACGACCTGGCGGACGCGGCCGACGCCCGGCGCTGGCTGTCCGCCCACGGCCAGCCGGCGACGGAAGGGGAATGGCGCACCCTGCTCGACCTGCGCGCGACGCTGCAGGAGGTGGTGCGCGGCGACGCGGAACCCTCGTCGGTCGGGCGCTTCGTCGAGGGCGTCGGCTACCGCGCGACCCTCGGCGGGGACGGCATCGGCTGGACCCTCGACGCTCCCGCGGGCCACGCCGCCGCGGCGCGCGCGGTCCTCACGTGGGACGGGTTGCGCGACTCCGGCCGCCTGCGCCCGTGCGCCAACCCGGAGTGTCGCCTGTTCCTCATCGACCACAGCAAGGCCAACAGCGCCCGCTGGTGCTCGATGGCCACGTGCGGCAACCGCCTCAAGGCGCGCCGGCACTACCGCCGCGCCCAGCAATCCGAAGTGGACTGAAGAGGACCCTCGTCGGCGGCAGGGCCCGCTCCAGGGCTCATTCGTTGTGCAGCACCGTCGGGATCGGCAGCCGCGCCGCGCGTCCGGCGGGGACGAGCGCACCCAGCACGGCGATGACGACCCCGGCCAGCCCCAGCCCCACGAGCAACGGCGCGCGGTAGACGTCGATCACGAAGCCGAAGACGTCCGACTGCGCAGCGCGCAGCTCCGCCGTTGCTCGACGACAGCGGCGGCCGTTCGCGCTTCGGCTCCAGTGGCTCGGCCCCGCTCGCCGGCGGGGTCGAACAGCTCGTCCACGGTCAGTTCAGGCCTGGCGCAGGCGCCCCCGATGCCCGCGAGGACGTCCGCGGTTGAGGCGGTCACCTTCGTTCAATCTTGGTGTACATCGGGCGGGGTGTTCAGTGACCGTTGAACCCGCCTCAGGACGGGACGGGAACCGCGAACACCTCCGGGTGCCTCACCAGCTCCACCCGCGTCCGGCGGATGTGCAGCTCCAGGATGCGCTCGGCCGACGCGTGGTCGCGCTGGCGCAGCGCCTCGATGAGCAGTCGGTGCTCCGCGCGGATGATCCAGCTGCGGCGTTCGCCGGCCAGCCGCGTGAACGCCCGGCGGTAGTGCTGCGTGGTGTCCCACAGGCGGTTGAGGATCGCGGCGAGATCGTGTGCGTCGTGGTGGCGGTAGACGGTCCAGTGCAGCTGCCGGTCGAGCACGAGGAACTCCTCGACGTCGTCGGTCAGCTCGATGCGGTCCTCGAGCGCCTCCAGCTCGTCGATGTCCTCATCGGACAGCCGAGGCGCGGATTCGGCCAGCAGCAAGGGCTCCAGGCGCTCGCGCATCTTGTACGACAGCTCGCACTCGCGCACGTCCATGGACGTGACCCACGCGCCGGAGTTGGCGCGCAGGGTCACCAGTCCTCGGGACTCCAGGATGCGCAGGGCTTCGCGGACCGGCAGGCGGCTGGTGCGCAGCTCTTCGGCCAGCTCGTCCTGGATGATGCGCGTGCCGGGGGCGAGGCGGCCGTCGAGGATTCGCGCTCGCAGCTCGTCGGCGACGCGCTGGCTCGCCACGCCCGCGGGTACGGCCACGCCGGTTCCTCTCGATCGGACGCCTCGTGGCGGTGGTCCCAGACCCAGCCGAACAAGACTCAGTCGAACGCCTTCGGGTTGTGGTCGAAGGCCTTTCCGTTCGGGTAGGACACTAGCTCACACTGCAGGCCCCACGGTGACAGGAAGTACACCCACCGCTGCCCTTCGCTGGCGCCACTGCTGGTGGTCGGCTCGCCGAGCACGCGCAGACCGCGGCGATGCAGGTCGGCGACGGCGGCGTCGAGATCCTCGACGTACAGCGCGATGTGGTGCCCGCCGACGTCGGAGTTGCGCGGCGGCGTCGGGTTCTGCTCCGGCGCCGCGTACTGGAACACCTCGAAGATCGCCTTGCCGCCGAGCCGGTAGAAGTGCAGGCGCCGCATCACCGCCTTGTCGTCGACGCCCAGGTGCTCGCTCATCCAGCCGTCGTCGTGTTCGAACGGCCCGAGCCGGTACAGGTATTCGCAGCCCAGCACCTCGGTGAAGAACTCGTGGGCCTGGTCGAGGTCCGGCACTGTGAGGCCGAAGTGGTCGACGCCCGTGACTCCCGGGATCGGCATGAGCACACCTCCAATGGATCCATTCGCTTGCTTTTCATGGCTACTTGACGGCATAGTCTCCGTCAAGCCTTTCCTAATGGATCCATTCGAAGATGAGGAGCCCTGATGGCCACTCACGAGTCACTGGTCGCCGGCGCGCCATGGATCCGCCTGCGCGCCACGCCGGAGGACTGGGACGAAGCCGCACCGGACCTGCTGCTGAGCCTGCTCGGCCGGGCGCAGTGGATCAGGTCGTTCGAGGAGTACGTGCTGGAGCTCGCGGGCCAGGGTCTCGTGCACGGCCCGGCGCACTCGAGCATCGGCCAGGAGGGCGGCGCCGTCGGCTCGATCGCCCCGCTGCGCAGCGACGACTTCGTGAACGGCTCGCACCGCGGCCACCACCAGTTCCTCGCCAAGGCCTTCGGCCACGTCACCCCGAAGCCCACCGGGCTCCCGACGATCGACGACGAGGTGCGCACCGTGCTGCGCCGCACGCTCGCCGAGATCTGCGGCCTGGCCGAGGGCTACGGCAGCGGGCGCGGCGGGTCGATGCACCTGCAGTGGCGCGAGGCCGGCGCGATGGGCACCAACGCGATCGTCGGCGGGGGAGTGCCGCAGGCCGCGGGCTTCGCGTGGAACCAGCGCCACGCCGGCACCGACGCCGTCACCGTGACCTACTTCGGCGACGGCGCCGTGAACATCGGCTCGGTGCTCGAGACGTTCAACCTCGCCGCGGCGTGGAAGCTGCCCGTCTGCTTCTTCATCGAGAACAACCAGTACGCGGTGTCCACGCCCGTCGACACGGCCACGGCCGAGTCCCGGCTCTCCGCGCGCGGCCTCGGGTTCCACATCCCGAGCTGGCAGGTGGACGGAATGGATCCACTCGCCGTGCACCTGGCGATGAGCGAGGCCCTCGCCCACATGCGCGCGGGCAACGGCCCGACCATCGTCGAGGCCGAGGTGTACCGCTACTTCCACCAGAACGGCCCGTACCCGGGCAGCGCCTTCGGCTACCGCACTAAGGAAGAGGAGAAGTCCTGGCGCGATCGCGACCCGATCGACCTGCTGCGCGGCCACGTCGTGCGGCGCGGGCTCGCCGACGACGACCAGCTCAAGGCGTTCGACGAGGAGATCACCCGGACGCTGCACGAGATCGGCGCAGGCTTTCTCGAAGACGGCCCTGACGGAAAGCGCCGCATCAAGGACTCGGCGTGGCCGGACCCGGCGTTCGTCGACGTCGGCGTACGCGGAGATCTGTCCGAACTGGACGGAAGCCGTTACGAGGAACCCGAGTCCTTCAGCGGTGCGCTGAAGGACCGCCGGTTCATCGACGTCGTCAGCGATGTCCTCGCCCGGCGGCTGGAGACCGACGAACGCGTGGTCGTGCTCGGGGAGGACGTCGACCGGCTCAAGGGCGGCACCAACGGCGCCACCAAGCGGGCCATCGAAACGGCACCCGAGCGCGTGCTGGGCACCCCGATCAGCGAGAACGCGTTCACCGGCCTCGCCGGCGGCATGGCGATCGACGGCCGCTCGCGTCCGATCGTCGAGTTCATGTACGCCGACTTCATGTGGGTCGCCGCCGACCAGCTGTTCAACCAGGTCGCCAAGGCTCGCCACATGTTCGGCGGAACCGGCGGCGTGCCCCTCGTGCTGCGCAGCAAGTTGGCGGCGGGCACCGGCTACGGCTCGCAGCACTCGATGGACCCGGCCGGGATCCTCACCACCGCACCCGGGCTGCGGGTCGTGGCGCCGTCGAACCCGTTCGACTACGTCGGACTGATGAACACCGCGCTGGCCTGCGACGACCCGGTCGTGGTGCTGGAACACGTGGACCTCTACGCCACCACGGGCACCGCGCCGGTCGACGACTTCGACTACCGCATCCCGGTCGGCAAGGCCGCGCTGCGGCGCACCGGCGACGACCTCACCGTGATCAGCTACCTGTCCATGGTCGGGCACTGCCTCGAGGCACTGGACGAGACCGGCGTGAGCGCCGATCTGATCGACCTGCGCTGGCTCGACCGCGCGAGCCTCGACTGGGACACGATCGAACGCAGCGTCCGCAAGACCAACCGGGTGCTGATCGTGGAGCAGGGCGCCATCGGGACTTCGTACGGCGGCCGGCTCGCCGACGAGATCCAGCGCCGCCTGTTCGACTGGCTCGACGCGCCGGTCGAGCGCGTCACCGGCGGCGAGGCGTCGCCCAGCATCAGCAAGCTCCTCGAACGCGCGGCGATCGCGCGGACCGAGGAAGTGACCGCGGCGCTGCGGCGCCTGACCGACTGACCGCAACTGCGACTGGCAGCGAGGAGTTCCAACGATGGCAACGCTGTTGCGGGTGCCCGAGGTCGCCACGGGGTCGACCGAGGCCGTGCTGAGCGAGTGGCTGGTGCCCGAGAACGAGGCGTTCGACGCCGGCACGGCGCTGGCCGTGCTGGAGACGGACAAGGCGGCCGTGGAGGTCGAGGCCGAAGCCGGCGCGACCGTGCTGCGGCAACTGGTGGACCGCGGGACGGCCGTGGCGGTCGGCACGCCGATCGCCGTGCTGGGTGCCGTGGGGGAGGACGTGAGCGGGCTGCTGGCGGAGCTGGGTGGATCGGCTTCGCGGAACGGCTCGGGTCAGTCCGAGCCGGCCCGGCTCGAGTCAACACCGGCCGAGTCGGCGCCGGCCGCGTCGAACGGTTCGCGCGAGCGGATCTTCGCGAGTCCCCTGGCGCGCAAGATGCTGAAGGAAGCCGGGATCGGGCTCGAGGACGTGGCCGGGACCGGGCCGAACGGGCGGATCGTGCGCAAGGACGTGGAGGCCGCGATCGCGCGAGCGGACCGGCCGGCACCGGCAACACCACAGCCGGAACCGACGCCGGAACCCGCACTCGAAAAGTCCGCGGCCAAGCCGGAACCGGCTCCCGTCCGCCGGGAGCGCGCGGCGGGCGCGGCGTTCACCGAGATCCCGCACACCCGGATCCGCCGCGCCATCGCGAGCCGGCTGACGATGAGCAAGCAGACCGTGCCGCACTTCTCCGTGCGGCGCACTGCGCGGATCGACGCGCTGCTGGCTCTGCGCAAGCAGCTCAACGAGGTGTCGGCGGCGCGGATCTCGGTCAACGACCTGATCATCCGGGCCGTGGCCGTCGCGCACACCGAGGTGCCCGACGCCAACGTCATCTGGACCGAAGACGCGCTGCGCAGGTACGACTCGGTCGACGTCGGTGTCGCCATCGCCTCCGAGCGGGGCCTGGTCACGCCGGTCGTGCGCGGGGTCGAGAAGCTGGCGCCAAGCGCGATCTCGAGCCAGGTCAAGGGGTTCGCGGCCCAGGCCGACGAGGGCAAGCTCAAACAGCAGCACCTCGAAGGCGGCTCGATCGCGGTGAGCAACCTGGGCATGTACGGCGTGGACGACTTCACGGCCATCATCAACCCGCCGCAGTCGTCGATCCTCGCGGTGGGCGCCGGGAAACCCGGTGCGGTCGTGGTGGACGGCGAGCTGACGGTGGCGACGCAGCTGGCGCTCACGCTGGCGGTCGACCACCGCGCGATCGACGGTGCGCTGGCGGCTTCGTGGCTGGGCGTGCTGGTCGACGCGCTCGAACAGCCGCTGCGGCTCGTCGCCTGACCCGGCCCGGCTCCGCCCGCCCGACGTTCCGGCGGGCGGGCCGGGCTCCGGTCGATCACTTCGGCGGCGGCTGACTTCCGAGTGCCGACACTCGGGCTTTCCCCGGGTGCGGTGTTCTGGTCAACGGGCGGCTTCAGCTTGCAGCGCATCCCTGCTTGCGATTTCACCGCCGAGGCCTGTTGCGCTGGACCGCGTACGCCGCAGCTGCGGTGGGTTCGACGACGTTGTTCGACCCCGCCTGCGCGCTGGCCACGACCGACTCCCACGGCTCGGGGCCGGTCAACCTCGAACTCGTGACGCTCGCCGAAGACCGCGCCGTGATCACCTGGTACACCGGCCGCGCCGGCACCGACGACGGACTGGTGTCCGGGGTCGGCGCCGGCCGCGTGGTCCGGTCCTCGGGATACAGCCACGCCGGGGACGCCGTCGTCGAGGAGGCCGGCCCGGACCGGTGCCGCCTGGAGCTGGGCTCGTGCTCGTGGGTTTCGCTGGCCGCCGCGTTCGGGCGGTTCGACGCCGACCTGGAGGTCGTCGGCCCGCCCGAGCTGGCGGCGGGGTTCGAGGTGCTCGCGCGCCGCTTCGAACGCCGGGGTCACGCCGCGGCGGACGGCCCGCTCGCCAGCGCCTGAACCCGGTTGAACGGCCCGTTGTAGTAGTTCTGGTCGCCCGGCAGGCCACCCGTGCGGGAGAACTGCCAGATGCTCTGCTTGTCCCAGCCCGCCGGTAGTTCGCCGATCTGCGGGGCGTAGCGCGCGAGCCACAGCGGATCCGTGTCGCCGAAGCGGTTCGTGTTGCCGGTGCAGCGTTTCCACCACGTGGTGGAGGTGTAGATCAGCGCGCTGCGGCCTTCTTTCGCGAGGTAGGTGCGGGTGAAATCGGCGATCCAGGCGGTCATGTCGGCCGGGCTCTTGCCGTAACAGGCGTCGCCGTACGGGTTGTACTCGATGTCGAGCGCGCCCGGCAGCGTTTTGCCGTCCCCGCGCCAGGCCCCGCCGTGCGCGATGAAGTACTGCGCCTGCTCCGCACCGCCGGACACGTCGGGCCGTGCGAAGTGGTAGGCGCCGCGGATGATCCCGGCGGCGTGCGCGCCGTCGTACTGCCCGCCGAACTGCGGGTTGACGAACCCCGTGCCCTCCGTCGCCTTGACGTAGGTGAACCGCGCGCCCGACCCGCTCGCGGCCTTCCAGTCGACGGCGCCCGTGTGCCCGCTCACGTCGTGGCCGAGCGTCTGGTCCACGTCGGCCCGGGCCAGGTCAGGACCGCCGTGCACCCCTTCGTGCGCCGCGATCTGCGCACCCGCGTACGTGTCCCCGGCGAGCGAGTAGTCGGCAACCGGCGCCGCCGAGGCCGGCGCCGCCGTGAGCAGCCCTCCCGCCACCACCACCCCGGCGGCGAGGGGCAATACCCTCCGCCACCGGCCGCCACGGTCGTTTCCCGGCAGTGTTCGCATTCCGGCTCCGATCCTGTCACTGGCAGGTCCGGTGATCATCGTGCCTCCGATGTGGACACCTCGCGAGCCTTCTGTCACTCGATCGTGGAACGCTCCACTGTGGATGGTGAGGTCCCGGTGCCGGTCGGCGGCCTCACCCGGCGCTCGGCCCGTGAGTACGTCACAACGGTTCGACGTGTCGTCGACTCTGCTCGAAGGGCCGGAGGAGGCATCGCGGTCGATGGCCGGGGGGCGGGCTCGCACCCGGGCTCCGGGCGCATTGCCGCCGGGGCGAGCGGCCTGCCGGGCCGCGAAGGTGCCCGCGCTGCTCCACGCGTCGACGACCTGCGATTTCCCGCCCGGACCGCCGGAGGCGCTTCACTGTGGACAGGCAACCGGCCCCGGCAAAGCAGCAGCAGATCACGGCCATCATCGCGGTGGATGATCACCGCCGGTTCCGCGGCGGGCGTAGGCTGGCCGCGTCAGTCGCAGACGTCGTCGGAAGGGCCGCCGGGGGTATGGAAGACAGCGGAAGCGCCACTCTCGACGACGCGGCCGAGGTCTTCGCGCAGGTGCGTCCGAGGCTATTCGGCATCGCCTACCGCATGCTCGGCAGCGCGGCCGACGCGGAGGACGTGCTGCAGGAGGTGTGGCTGCGCTGGCAGAAGGCCGACCGTTCGGTGGTCGAGAACCCGGCCGCCTACCTCGCGACCACGACGACGCGCCTGGCCATCAACGCCACGCGCACCGCGTACGCGCAGCGCGAGACCTACGTCGGGCCCTGGCTGCCCGAGCCCGTCGACACGACGGCCGACCCGCAGCTCGGCGCCGAGCGCGCCGCCGCGCTGGAGGTCGCCGTGCTGATGCTGCTGGAGAAGCTCACGCCGACCGAGCGCGCCGCGTACGTGCTGCGCGAGGCGTTCGACTACCCGTACTCGCAGATCGCCGAGATCATCCAGACCACCGAGGTCACGGCGCGCCAGTACGTGAGCCGCGCCCGCAAGCACCTCGCGGCGGAGAAGCGCAAGCCGGTCAGCGAGGAGGAGCGGAAGAAGCTGCTCACCGCGTTCCTCGCCGCCGCGCAGGCCGGGGACATGCCGGCGCTGGAGCAGCTCTTCGCCGCCGACGTGGTGAGCTACTCCGACGGCGGCGGCGTCGCCCGGGCCGCGCGCTCGGCGATCTTCGGCCCGGCCACGCTCGCGAAGGTCATCCGCACGTTCCAGCCGTTCTTCTGGACGGACGCCGAAATCGTCTTCACGCAGGTCAACGGTGAGCTCGCCGCGGTCCTCAGCCGCAACGGCGCCGTGTACGGCGTCCTCAGCTTCACCTCGACGGAAGAGGGCATCGACAAGATCCTCTGGATGCTCAACCCCGGCAAGCTCACCGCCGCCCTGCCCGCGAACTGACGCCAGGCGGTGCGGCGCGTCGTCCTCCTCGGCCGTGGCGGCGCGGGCAAGTCGACGTTCGCCGGGTGGCTCGGCGCGGCCCTCGACCTGCCCGTCGTGGAGCTCGACGCGCTGTTCCGGCCCCCGGACCTCACCCCGGTGGCGCCCGGGCGGTGGGCCGAGGTTCAGGAAGAGCCGGCGAGCGAACCGCGCTGGCTCCTCGACGGTGACCTCGGCCCGTACGACGTGCTGAGACCCGTCTCGAAAGGCCGACACAAAAGGAGAACCGGGCCTTCTGGCACTGGCTCGTCACCTACCGCCGTCGCGCGCTGCCCGTCGTCGAAGCCGCGCTCGCTGAGCACGCCCGGCACGCGACCGTGTACCGGCTCAGGAACCCCCGCGCTGCCGAAGGGTTCCTGAGCCGCGTGGATCAGGCGCCGACGTAGTCGGCCAGGTGCTCGCCGGTGAGCGTCGCGCGCTTCGCGACGAGGTCGGCCGGCGTGCCCTCGAACACCACGGTCCCGCCGTCGTGGCCGGCGCCGGGACCGAGGTCGATGATCCAGTCGGCGTGGGCCATCACGGCCTGGTGGTGCTCGATGACGATCACCGACTTGCCGGCCTCCACCAGCCGGTCCAGCAGCCCCAGCAGCTGTTCGACGTCCGCCAGATGCAGGCCGGCGGTCGGCTCGTCGAGCACGTAGACGCCGCCGTCGGTGCCCATGTTCGTGGCCAGTTTGATCCGTTGGCGCTCGCCGCCCGAGAGTGTGGTGAGCGGCTGGCCGAGCGTGAGGTACCCGAGCCCGACGTCGGCCAGGCGCTGAAGGATCTTGTGCGCCGCCGGGAGCTTCGCCTCGCCGTTGCCGAAGAACTCCTCGGCCTCGGCCACCGACATCGTGAGCACCTCGCTGATGTTGCGCCCGCCCAGGTGGTACTCCAGCACCTCGGCCTGGAACCGCTTGCCCTCGCACACCTCGCACGGCGTGGCCACCCCCGCCATCATCGCGAGGTCGGTGTAGACGACGCCCGCGCCGTTGCAGTTCGGGCACGCGCCCTCGGAGTTGGCGCTGAACAGGGCCGGCTTCACGCCGTTGGCCTTCGCGAATGCCTTGCGGATCGGCTCCAGCAGACCGGTGTAGGTGGCCGGGTTGCTGCGCCGCGACCCGCGGATCGCGCCCTGGTCCACAGTCACCACGTCGCCGCCGCCGGAGACCGAGCCGTGGATGAGCGAGCTCTTGCCCGATCCCGCCACGCCGGTGACGACCACGAGCACGCCAAGCGGGATGTCGACGTCCACGTCCCGCAGGTTGTGCGTGCTCGCGCCGCGCACCTCGAGCACGCCCGACGGCGTCCGCACCGACGGCTTCAGCTTGGCGCGGTCGTCGAGGTGCCGCCCGGTGCGGGTGCCCGACTTGCGCAGGCCTTCGACGCTGCCCTCGTACACGACCTCGCCGCCGCCGCTGCCCGCGTCGGGGCCGAGGTCGACGACGTGGTCACCGATCGCGATCGTCTCCGGCTTGTGCTCCACGACGAGCACTGTGTTGCCCTTGTCCCGCAGCTGTTGCAGCAGGCCGTTCATGCGCTGGATGTCGTGCGGGTGCAGGCCGATGCTCGGCTCGTCGAACACGTAGGTCACGTCGGTCAGCGACGACCCGAGGTGACGGATCATCTTGGTGCGCTGCGCCTCGCCGCCCGAGAGCGTGCCCGACGGCCGGTCGAGCGAGAGGTAGCCGAGGCCGATCTCGACGAACGAGTCGAGCGTGTGCCGCAGCGAGGTCAGCAGGGGAGCGACCGACGGTTCCTTCAGCGCGCCCACCCACTCGGCGAGATCGCTGATCTGCATCGCGCACGCGTCGGCGATCGAGAGCTTGCCGATCTTCGACGAACGCGCTTCGGCCGACAGACGCGTGCCTTCGCACTCGGGGCAGGTGGTGAAGGTGACCGCCCGCTCGACGAACGCGCGAATGTGCGGCTGCATCGCGTCGACGTCCTTGGACAGGAACGACTTCTGGATCGCGGGCACCAGGCCCGAGTAGGTGAGGTTGATGCCCTCGATCTTGATCTTCGTCGGTTCCTTGTACACCAGGTCGTTCAGCTGTTTTTTCGTGAACTTCTTGATCGGCTTGTCCGGGTCGAAGAAGCCGCTGCCGCGGAAGATGCGGCCGTACCAGCCCTCCATGCTGTAGCCGGGGATGGTGATGGCGCCTTCGTTGAGCGACTTGTTCTCGTCGTAGAGCGCGGTCAGGTCGATGTCGTTGACCTTGCCACGTCCTTCGCAGCGCGGGCACATGCCGCCGGTGATGCTGAAGCTGCGGCGCTCCTTCACCGTCCGCCCGGCGCGTTCGAAAGTCACCGCACCAGCGCCGCTGATCGACGCGACGTTGAACGAGAACGCTTGCGGGGAACCGATGTGCGGCTTGCCGAGGCGGCTGAAGAGGATCCGCAGCATCGCGTTGGCGTCGGTCGCGGTGCCCACCGTGGAGCGCGGGTCGGCGCCCATCCGCTCCTGGTCCACGATGATCGCCGTGGTGAGGCCTTCGAGCACGTCGACGTCGGGCCGGGCGAGCGTGGGCATGAAGCCCTGCACGAACGCGCTGTAGGTCTCGTTGATCAGCCGCTGCGACTCAGCCGCGATCGTGCCGAAGACCAGCGAGCTCTTGCCCGAGCCGGACACGCCGGTGAACACGGTCAGGCGGCGTTTCGGGAGCTCGACGCTGACGTCCTTGAGGTTGTTCACGCGCGCGCCGTGCACGCGGATCACGTCGTGGCTGTCGGCGCCCTGCGGCGCGGACGAGGGCCGGGCCTTCGCCGTGACCTTGGTCATCGGGTCTCCCTCTGCTGGGACAGGGCCGCGCGTGCGGCGTCGACGGGTCGGTGGAGTGGCTGGCGTCGATTCAACCAGTTCGGCGGGGGAGCTCGTGGCCGATCAGCCCCTCGTTCTGCCGGAGCGGGCGGCGGCTCAACGGTCCTGGAGCAGGCCCAGCACGGTGCCGTCCGGGTCGGTGACGGTGGCGACGAGCCGCCCGCCGCCGACGTCCTTCGGCTCCTCCCGCACCACGGCGCCCGCCGCGGTCACCTCGGCCAGCTTCGCCTGGATGTCGTCGACGTGCCAGTAGGCCACGGGCGACGGCGAGGCCTGCGGGCCGCCGTTCGGCACGAGCCCGATGTGCTGGCCGGCGGTGTCGAAGCCGACGTAGTACTCGCTGTCGGCCTGCGGCGCGATCCCGAGCAACGCGGTGTAGACCTCCTTGGCCTTGCTCAGGTCGGAGACGGAGTGCAGCACGGTCTTGATGCCCTGCGTGGGGGACATGGTGGCTCCTGGGGTTCGTGGGTCCGAATGGTTCGAGTGCGTGTCTGCGACGTTATCCGCGGCGCTCGCGCGAGCGCTTCTCGATTCCTGCTCGGTTCCCGCCCCCGCAACGGTGGGTCCCCGGGTGTGGACGGTGCGTGGACCGACCACAGTGGACGCGGGTCAGAGGCCCTTCACGAGCACCTCGTGGGTCGCCTCGAGGTGGGCGGCGAGGCGATCGGCCGCGAGGCCGGCGTCGCGGGCGAGCACGGCGTCGAGCAGGCCGCGGCGCTCGGCGTCGAAGTCGCGCTCGCCGTCCGGCTCCGCGACGGACCAATGGCGGTAAAGCTCGCCCTTGTCGCGCAGCCGGTACGCCATTGGGAGGATGCGCTGGTTGCGGCAGCCTTCGAGCAGCGCGGTGTGGAACGCGCCGTGGGCCTTGCCGGCGGCCACCGAGGGCCGCGGGTCGCCCGCGCGCGGAGTGACGAGCAGCAGGCGGTGGGCGCCGACCACGCGCCTCCCACGCTGCGTCGCCCTCGTGCACCGAATGTTTCAGCGCGAGCGTCTCGGTCTCCAGCCGGGCTTCAGTTCCTCTCCGGCGCGCGAACCGGGCTCGCCGCTGCGCACGGCGCAGCTGTGCAAACGCGTCGAGTGCAGCGTCGGCGTCGCGCGCGAGAGCCTGCTGCCCTCGCCGAGCGCGACCTGGTGCAGGAGCGGCCGATGCAGGGCTTCCGCGTCGCGGCACTGTCGGAGGCGGACCTGCGGGACGTCACCGCATCCTCCGAATGTTCGAGCCCGGTGCCGGGGTGGTCAGGCCCGGCCCTTGGGCGGGCCCGGTGCCCGGCATCCCGCCGCTGAGCGTGCCGACGTTCGACGCGCCGGAGCTCACCCCGCTGCGTGAACCATTGGCCGGCGCGACCGTCGGGCTGCTCGTCACGTGCGGCGCCGACCGCCCGGACCAGAAGCGGCTGGGGCAGCGACCTGTCCTATCGCCTGCCGTCGCGCGAGCGGGATCTGTCCGAGGTGCTGTTCGCGCACATGACGCCGATCCGCCCTGGCCGACGCCAACGTCGCCTACCCGCGCGACACGATGCTCGACCTCGAGCGCGCCGGCGTGCTCGGCCGCTACGCCGACCACCGCCGTGTCGATGGTCGATCTCGCAGTACGGCCGGCTCGCCACGGAGACTGCGCCGAGGGGCGTCGACGAGTTCACGGCGATGGGGGTGGGCCTCGTGCTGGTGGTGCCGTTCTGCCCGCAGTGCCACGTCGCCGGCGGGGTCCTGGCGCGTGGGATCGAACGTCGTGGCCTGCCGACCACCAGCCTCACGACGCTGCACCGCGCGGCTTCGGCGGTCAGAGCCCCGCGCGCGACGTTCCTCGACTTCCCGCTCGACTTCCCGCTCGGCTGGCCGTGCGGCCGGCCCGGGAGGCCGAGCAGCAACGCGCCATCGTCCGCGCCGCTCTGGAGACGGGCGCCACCGTCGACCCGGCCGACGAGTGGTCGCTGCGCCGGCTGCCGTTCCAGTGAGCGGCCGGACGGCGGCCGGGCCTGGGAAGCACTGGTGACCGACCTGTACCGCGTCGACAACGAAATCCGGGGAAGTGTGCGAGCGAACCTCAACGCGCACGTCACAACGCTCGAAGGGCAGGAGAAGGAGTTCACGATCCGCTGCGCCTGCTGACGCCTGTCCTCTTAGGACTGGTTGTCGCGTTGAAGAATTCCCCGCCGCGCGCCGTGTGCCCGGCTCCGCTCGCGAGGGATAGTCGGAGCGGGTGCCGCTCGGGGCCGAACGCGCCCGGAGAGGGGGCGGCGGTGGCCGAGGAGGTCGTGGCTGCGCCCCGGCGGGCGGAGTGGGCGCTCGCCGGCGTGGCCACGAGCACGCTGCTCGCCATGAGCGTGTGGTTCTCGGCGTCGTTCGTGGTGCCGCAGCTACGGGACCGGTGGGAGCTGAGCGGCGGGGAGTCGTCGTTGCTGACCGTCGCGGTTCAGCTGGGGTTCGTGGCGGGCGCACTGGGCCTGGCTGCCGGCGGCCTCGCGGACGCGGTGCCCGGCCGGCGGCTGATGTGCGCGGGCGCGGTCGGTGCCGCCGCGGTGAACCTGGTCCTCTTGTGGGCGCCCGGGTTCGGCGTCGCGCTGGTGGCGCGGGCGCTGACCGGCGCGTTGCTCGCCGCCGTGTATCCGCCGGCGCTGAAGGAAGTCGCGTCGTGGTTCCGGCGCGGGCGCGGCACCGCGATGGGCATCATGATCGGCGCGCTCACCCTCGGCTCGGCCGCGCCGCAGCTCGTCAAAGCCGCCGGCGGCCTGGCTTGGCAGACGGTGATCGTGGCGACGTCGGCGCTCACCGCGGCGGGCGGGCTCATCGCGGTGCTGGTGCGGGGGAGCGGGCCGTATCCGTTCCCCCGCACGGTATTCAGCGTGCGCGCCGCGCTCAAGGCAGTGCGCAGCCGTCCGGTGGTGCTGGCCGACTTCGGGTACGTGGGCCACATGTGGGAGCTGTACGCGATGTGGGCGTGGCTCGGCACGTTCCTCGCCGGGCTCGCGCCCTTCGCGTCCACTCCCGACGGACCCCGCCACGCCGCGCTGGCCACCTTCGCGTGCATCGGCGCCGGCGCCGTGGGCTGTCTCGTCGGCGGGCGCATCAGCGACCGCTTCGGCCGCGCGCAGGCCGCGCTCGTGAGCCTGGTGCTCTCCGGCAGTTCGGCCGTCGTGCTGGCCTTCGTGCGCGGCCTGCCGCTGCCCGTGGTGCTGGCCGTCAGCGCGTTCTGGGGCTTCTGGGTCATCGCCGACTCGGCCCAGTTCTCGGCGATGGTCACGGAAAATGCCGACCCGCGCTTCGTCGGCAGTGCCCTGTCACTCCAGCTCGGCCTCGGCTACACCACCACCGCGGTCACGATCTACCTGGTGCCGGTGCTGGCCGAACGCGCCTCCTGGACGGCCGCGCTGCTCGTGCTCGCCCTCGGCCCCGCCGTCGGGATCGGCGCGCTCGTCGCCTACCTCCGCCCGCGGCCCGCTTGACCTGGAGCGCGCACCAGCTCCTAGCGTCGGGGCGATGGCGACGAAAGTGCTCGTGACGGGTGCGACCAGCGGCCTCGGACTTGCCATGGCGACGGCGCTCGCCGGAGCCGGGGCGCGCGTAGCGGTGAGCGGACGGTCGGGGAGAGCGGGCGCGTGAGGTCGCCGCGGGTTGCCAGGGGCGTCCGGGGTTGAGCTGGACGTGCGCGACGAGACGTCGGTGGCGCGCGCCGTCGAGTCGGCGTGGGCCCGGCTCGGCGGGATCGACCTGCTGGTGAACAACGCCGGGCTCGGCATGCGCACGGTCAACCCGCGGTTCATGACCAAGCCGCGCGAGTTCCGGGAAGTCCCGGTCGAGGGCTTCCGCCGGGTGGTGGAGACGAATCTGACGGGCTACTTCCTCGTGGCACGCGAGTCACACCGCGGATGCTGGCCGCGGGTGGCGGCCGGATCGTGAACATCGCGGTGAGCGAGGCGACCATGCGGCGGGCCGGGTTCGTGCCCTACGGCCCTTCGCGCGCGGGCAGCGAGTCGCTGTCGCGGGTGATGGCGGCCGACTTGCGCGGCACCGGCGTTACGGTGAACCTGCTCCTGCCCGGCGGCGCGACCGTCACCGGGATGCTGCCGGACGTGCCCGCCGGCCGGCGCTTCCTGGAGCCGGAGGTGCTGGGGCCGCCCATCGTGTGGCTGGCCTCGCCCGAGGCGGCCGGGGTATACGACGAACGCATCGTCGCCGCCGAGTTCGAGCAGTGGCTGCGCGAGCGCGTCAGGCGCGGAACTGCTCCGGAATGAACGAGAAGACCGCGTACTCGCGGCCCGCATACGTGAAGTCGCCGACGTGGTTCATGCCGAGGTGGGTGTGGACCGCCAACGACTTCTCGTTGGCGCGCTCCACGAACAGCACGCCCGCGGTGTGGTCGGCGAGGTGCTCGGCCACAGCGGCGAGCAGGAGCCGCACCACGCCCCGGCCACGGTGGGCCGGCGCGACCGTGACGGGGCCGTAGAGGAACACGCCCTCGGTCAGGCCCGCGGCACGCGCGACCTCGACGGTGCAGCCGGGCGGGCCGGCGCCGGCCGACTCCGCGGGTGAGGTCAGCGCGACCCCGGCCGGTTCGCCGTCGTCGGTGGCGAGGTAGACGCCGGTGGTGGTCTCGAACAGGGCGAGCTTGTCGGCGTCGAAGCTGCCCTGCACGAAGCCCTGCGCGGCGCGTTCCGCCGGGGGCAGGTCGAGCCCGCGGGCGCCGTCGAGCAGCGCGAGGATCGCCGGGCGGTCGGCGGGCCCGGACTTGCGCACCAAGATCGTCACGACCCCAGCCTAACGAGCGCGCCCAGAGCCACTCGACAGTAGTGTCGCTTGCATTGTTGACAATCCAGGCGACAGGCTCGTACCCTGGGTGGCAGCACGAAGGGACGGCCATGAAGAGCGAAGAGGTCGAGCTGCACCTGCGGGAGCGGCTGTTGCGCGGGGACTTCACGCCGGGCAGCCGGCTGCCGGAGGTGAAGCTGGCCGCCGAGCTCGGCACCACCCGCAACGCCGTCCGGTCGGCTCTGCTGGCGCTCGAGTCGCGCAAGCTGGTGGAGCGGATCCCCAACGTCGGCACGGTCGTGGCGAAGGTCGACTTCGACCGGCTGGAAGAGATCTACGACGTCCTCGAGGTGCTCGAAGGTCTCGCCGCGCGGCTCGCGGCACAGCACGCCGAACCGCGGGACTGGACGGCGCTTCAGGAGCTCTTCGCGCCGAGCCGGCTCGACGACGCCGCCGCGAGCGGTGACCTCGAGACGTTCCTCGCGGCCATCGACTCCTACCGCGACACCGTGATCCGCTTGGCGGACCAGGATTTCCTCGCCGAGACCCTCGCCGGCATCCAGGACCAGGCGCACCTGCTGCGGCGCCGGATCCTGATGACGCCCGGCCGGATGGAGGAGAGCCTCGCCGAGCACCGCGACATCATCGAAGCCCTTGTGCGCGGTGACGCCGGCCGGGCCGAAGAGCTGAAGCGCCACAACATGAAAACCGCCCGAAAGCGGTTGCGCCGCTACCGCGATTTCCTCGTCTGAGGAGAAGGAAGTTCGATGCCGAACACACCGCACGAGCGCAGGAAGGCGTTCAAAGCCCTCCTCGCCGGAACCGGGCCGCTGGTGCTGCCCGGAGCGTACGACGCATTCAGTGCCCGCCTGGTCGAAAAGGCCGGTTACCCCGCGACCTACCTGGGCAGTTTCGCCGCCGCCGCGTCGGCGTTCGGGCTGCCGGACGTCGGGCTCCTGACGCTGAACGAGATCGCCGAGCAGGCGCGCCGCGTCGTGGACGCCGTCGGCATCCCCGTGCTCGCCGACGCGGAGAACGGCTTCTACGACGCCCCGAACATCTGGCGCGCCGTGAAGGTGTTCGAAGACGCGGGGGTTGCCGGCGTGCACATCGAGGACAACCTGGGTGGCAAGCACACGTCGATGCCCGCCGGGCTGCTTTCGGCGGAGCAGATGGCGAACAAGGTGCGCGCGGCGGTCGACGCCCGCACCGACCCCGACTTCCTCGTGATCGCCCGCTCCGACGCGGCGTGGGTCGAGCACGACCTCGAAGGCTGTGTCCGCCGGCTCGAGGCGTACGCCGCGGCCGGTGCGGACCTGGTGTTCGCGCCCGCCATCCCGGCGACCGACCTCGAGCGCGTGCGGGACCGGATCCCGGTGCCGGTCATGGTGCCCGGGGATCTGCTCGACGTGCCGGGTTCGGACGAGCCGTCGAGCACGATCGCGCAGTACGGCGAGGCCGGTGCCGACGTGGTTCTGCTGTGGTACACGGTGATCGGCGCCGCGTCGAAGAACGTCACAGCGGTGCTCGACGCGCTGCGCGAAGGCGAAGACGTGGCCGCGGTGAAGCACCTCGTCACCGAGCAGCACGTGTTCGAAGCCGCCATGGGCTACGACGAGTACGAAAAGCGCAGTGCGCGGTACGCGAGCGGACCGGAGGCGCGGGCGTGAGCGACGAGACCGTCTACACGGGAGCGCGCCTGATCACCGGCGAGCAGGTGCTCGACGACGCGGCGCTGGTCGTTCGCGACGGGGTGATCCGGCAGGTCGGCGCGACGGCGGACATCGGGGCGGAAGGCACCGTGGTTTCCCTGCGCGGCAAGACGGTGATCCCCGCGATCGTCAACCCTCACGGCCACATCGGGTACATGCGCGGCACCACGTCGGACGCGAGCTTCTACTCGCGCGCCAACGTCGTCGACCACCTGCACCGGCTGGCGTACTACGGCGTCAGCACGTTCCAGTCGCTCGGGACCGACCGCGACGACACCGAACTCGCCGTTCGCGACGACCAACGTGCCGGCACGCTCGGCGAGCGTGACGTCGCGCAGCTGTTCACGGCCGGCGCCGGGATCGTCGCGCCGACACCGGGCGACACCAACGGTGGGCCGTTCTTCGCCGCCGACGCCGTGCACGAGGCGACCGGCCCCGACGAGGTGCGCGCGTTCGTGCGCGGGCTGGCCGCGAAGCGGGTCGACGCCGTGAAGTTCTGGCTCGACAGCCGCCACGGCACCAAGGAGAAGCTCGGCCCGGAGATCTACGAGGCCGTGATCGACGAGGCGCACGCCCACGGCCTCACCGTGGCGGCGCACATCTACACGCTCGAAGAGGCGAAGGCCGTCATCCGCGCGGGCGCGGACATCATCGCGCACCTGCCGCGCACGGGCATCGACGACGAGCTCATCAGGCTGCTGAAGGACAACAACGTCGCCGTCTTCACCTCGATGGCCATCCAGCGCCCGCCGGGCGAGGACTGGCTGGACGAGCCCGCGTTCGCGGACATCCTCCCGCGCGACGCCGTGGAAAGCCTGCGCGCGACGATCCGCGAGAAGGCGCCGGAACCGCTGTTCGACACGGGCGAGGCCTACCGCGGCATGGAGCAGACGCTCGTCGCTCTGGCCGACGCGGGCGTGCGGCTGATCTTCTCCGCCGACACAGGCCTGCTCGCGCAGATCATCGGCTTCGCCGAGCACCGTGAGCTGGAGGCGCTGGTGGCGGCCGGGTTGTCGCCGCAGGCGGCGTTGCGGCTGGCCACGGAGGTGTCGGCCGACCTGTTAGGGCTGGCCGACCGCGGTTCGCTCACAGTGGGCAAGCGGGCGGACTTCGTCGTCCTGGACGAGGATCCGCTGCGGGACATCACGGCGACCCGCCGGATCGCCGACGTGTACCTCGAAGGCGTTCGCGTCGACCGGGAAGGGCTGCGCAAGGGCTGGCACAACGCCTGAGCCACGCCGTCCACAGCGGAAGGCCGGTACCCCGACGGGTACCGGCCTTCCGCTGTGGACTGTCTTGTGTGGACGGCGTGGTGCCGGCACGCCGTCCACCGTGGTCAGCCGCCGACCTTGCGGTCGCTGCCCGCCCAATACCGGTCTCGCAGACGGCGTCGCATGATCTTGCCCGAACCGGTCTTCGGCAGCTCGTCGACGAACTCGACGGAGCGCGGCTTCTTGTAGCCGGCCAGGTGTTCCGCACACACGGCGATCACCTCGTCGGCCGTCACGGTGAACCCGCTGCGCACCACCACGATGGCCTTCAGCGCCTCGCCCCACGTCTCATCGGGTACGCCGACCACGGCGACCTCTGCGACCCCAGTGACCGTCGACACGACGTTCTCGATCTCCGTCGGGTAGACGTTGAACCCGCCGGTGACGACCATGTCCTTCTTGCGGTCCACCAGGTACAGGTAACCCTCGTCGTCGAACCGGCCGAGGTCGCCGGTGCCGGCCCAGCCGTCCGGTCGGAGGATCGCGGCCGTCGCGTCGGGCAGGTGCCAGTAGCCCATCATCGTCTGGTCGCCGCGCACGGTGATCTCGCCGATCTCACCGGGGCCGACCTCGGCGCCGGTGTCGTCGACGAGCTTGACCTCCACGAACGGGCTGACCCGGCCCGCCGACGCCAGCCGCGCCGGGATGCCGGCTCCCGGGTCGAACGCGTGGTCGCGCGCCGAGAGGCACGCGATCGGGATCGGTAGCTCGCTCAGCCCGTAGAACTGCACGAACACGTCGCCGAACACCGCGCGGGCGCGGGCGAGCCGGTCGGGCGCGATCGGCGAACCGGCGTACACCACGGTGTGCAGTGAGGAGTAGCCGCCGGGCCGCTGCTCCGCGGCGAGGACGAGCAGGTTGAGCATCGTCGGCACCATCGGGAGGATCGTCACGTGGTGCGATTCGACCAGGTCCAGCACCACCGCGGGGTCGAACTTGGCGCACGTGAGGTGGGTGGCGCCGCGTACGAAATACGCCGGCGCCACGTATCCGCTCAGGTGGCTCAGCGGCGCGACGTGCAGCACGAGATCGTCGTCGGCCACCGGCGGCAGTTCGAGCAGTTCGTTGCGCACCATGGCCGCCCAGGCGGCGTGGCTGAGCGTGGCGCCCTTGGGCAGGCCGGTCGTGCCGCTTGTGTAGAGGATCGCGGCGGGGTCGCCGGCGTCGGGCTTCACCGGTCGCGCGGGTTCGCCCGCGCGCAGTTCGTCCAGCGTCGTGTCGCCCGGTCCGCCGGCGACCGTGACGACGAATCGGAGGTGGGGGAGCTCCGCGCGGATCCCGGCGAGCTGCTCGGCCCACGCGGCGTCGGCGAACACCACGGACGCGGCGCAGTCGTTGAGGATGTGGACGACTTCACGCACGTGCAGGCGAGTGCTGAGCGCGGTGCGCACGAGTCCGCCGGCGAACAGGGCGTGTTCGGATTCGAAGAACTCGAGTCCGTTGGCCACCAGCAGCACGCCACGGTCACCCCGGCGCAAGCCCAGCGCGGTGAGGCCGCCGACGACGCGGTGTACCCGGTCGCCGAGCTCGCGGTAGGTGAGTGCGGTGTCGCCGTCGCGCACGGCGATGCGCGAACCGAACTGGCGGTAGGCCCGCTCGTAGAGCTCCGCGATCGTGACCCGCGCGCAGACCGGCCGGCGCACCAGGCCGTCTTCGCCGGGGGTTGCCGTGGCTGTCCCGTCGAGCATCGTCGCCCAACCTCCTTCGCCGAGTCGGCCGTTGGACCGATCGGTCTGAGCACTTCTCCTGGTTGGCGATTATGCTTGTACCGATCGGTATAAACAAGGGTCGTTGGGTACGCTCACCTCATGAGCGAGCCTGATCTGCACTTCTACTTCGACCCTGTCTGCCCCTTCGCCTGGATGACGAGCAAGTGGGTGCGCACCGTCGCGCGGCTCCAGCGGTACGACGTCGAGTGGCGGTTCATCTCGTTGCGCCTGCTCAACTCGCACATCGACTACGCGGCGCACTTCCCGCCGGAGTACGAGGAGTCGCACACGTCGGGCCTGAAGCTGCTGCGCGTGGCAGCTCGGATCCGCCGGGAACACGGCCCCGAGCCGATCGGCGCGTTCTACGAGAAGCTGGGGCAGGAGACTTTCGAGCAGGACGCCGTCCCCGGCGGCACGGCCGCGGCGGTGCACCGCGGCGTGCGCGACCTCGCGACCACGGCGCTCGACGCCTGCGGCCTTCCGCGCGAGTACGCCGACGCGCTCGAGGACGACACCTGGGACGCCGTGATCCAGGCTGAGACCGATGTGGCCCTGACGTTGACGGGTAAGGATGTCGGCACGCCGATCCTGCATTTCGAGCCGCCGCGCGGCACCGCGTTGTTCGGCCCGGTGATCAGCCGGCTGCCCGGCGACGAGGAGGCGGTCGAGCTGTGGGACCACGTCGTGGCGCTGTCGCGCTTCCCGGGTTTCGCCGAGCTCAAGCGCAGCCTGCGGGAGCAGCCGCAGCTGCCGGCGTTCGGCGTCAGCGCGGACGAAGCCGGCAAGCAGGAGGACTGGCACGGCGGGAGCCGTCGGCAGAAGAAGTGAGGCCCCGGCCGCCCGGCCGTTCGACGTGCGGGGACCTCGCCCTCGAACCGGGGCGGGGTCACCGGCGGATATCCTTGGAACGTTCGGTCCACGAGGGGTGAAGGCGGGCATCGGCGAGATGACGGTGACGGGATTCGAGGCGAACCGCGCGCGCGTGATCGGCATCGCGGCCGAGTTGTTCGCGCGCAACGGCTACCACGGCACCGGGATCGCCGAGCTCGGCACGGCCGCCGGCCTCGGGCGGGGCGCGCTGTACCACTACATCGGCAGCAAAGAGGCCGTGCTCTACTCGATCAGCAAAGAGCAGGTCGACTCCATGAACGCCTATGCCGAGCAGTTGCTCGACGAAGACCTCGGCGCCGAGGAGCTGTTGCGGCGCATGGCCCGCGGGCTGCTGCGCAACATCGCCGAGCACCGCGCGGAATGGGCCGTGTTCTTCCGCGAGTACACCGCGCTGACCGGTGAGTGGCGCGACCACGTGATCACCGCGCGCGAGCGCTACGAGGGCTACTGGCGCCAGGCGCTGGACAACGGCGTGCGCGCCAAGGTGCTGCGCCAGACCCCGCGCCTGCTCGTGAAGGGCATCCTCGGCATGCTCAACTACACCTACCTCTGGTACGAGCCCGACGGCGAGCTGACGCCCGACGAGGTCGCCGACATGTTCCTCGATGCGTTGATCGAGGGCATCCGCGCCTGACCCGAGCGCATTCAGACTGCCTTCGGCCAGCGTTTTCCCGATCGAATTACTGTCACGGGCCTTCGCGTGCCGAAGTTCTTGTACCGACCGGTCCATACAGGTATCGTCACCGGTAATTCCAGCGCCGGAGACCGGGAGGACCCATGACTTCACCACGCGACGCGGTGATCGTCGACGTGCTGCGCACCCCCGTCGGCAAGGGGAAGCCGGGTGGCGCCCTCTCGCACGTCCACCCCGTGCACCTGCTGGCCGACGTCCTCGCCGGGCTCGTCGCGCGCAACGACCTGGACCCCGCGCTCGTCGACGACGTGATCGGCGGCTGCGTGACCAAGGCGGGTGAGCAGGCCGTGAACCCAGCCCGCAGCGCCGTGCTCGCCGCCGGGTTCCCGCGGTCGGTGCCCGCGACGACGGTCGACCGGCAGTGCGGCTCGAGCCAGCAGGCCGTGCACTTCGCCGCCCACGCGATCCAGGCCGGCGCGGCCGACGTCGTGATCGCCTGCGGCGTGGAGTCGATGTCGCGCGTGCCCATGCACTCCGACACCCAGGGCACCGACCACCTCGGCTCGCGCGTGGCCGAACGGTTCCCCGGCGGGCTCGTGGGCCAGGGGATCTCCGCGGAGCTGATCTGCGCGCGGTGGGGGCTGAGCCGTGACGAGCTCGACGCCTTCTCCGTGGAATCCCACCGCCGGGCGGCCGAGTCGCGCTCGCTCTTCGCCGCCGACCTGGTCACGGTCGCGGAGGCACCGGAGGTCACAGTCGACGAGACCGTCCGCCCGTCGACCACAGTGGACGGTCTGGCCAGCCTCCGGCCGTCGTTCGTGGACGAAGTCGCCGCGAGTCGCTTTCCCGAGCTGGGCTGGAAGATCACGCCGGGCAACTCGTCGCCGCTCTCCGACGGCGCGGCCGGCGTCCTGCTGATGAGTGCGGCCAAGGCCGCGGCGCTCGGGCTGACCCCGCGCGCCCGGATCCACACGACGGCCGTGGTCGGCGACGACCCGATCCTCATGCTCATGGGTGTCGTGCCCGCCACGCGCGCGGTGCTCGCGCGGGCCGGGCTGGGCGTCGACGACATCGATCTGTTCGAGGTCAACGAGGCGTTCGCGCCGGTGCCGCTTGCCTGGCAGCACGAGATCAAAGTGGAGCCCGAGCGGCTCAACGTCCACGGGGGAGCGATCGCGCTGGGTCACCCGCTGGGCGCGAGCGGTGCCCGGATCCTGAGCACGCTCGTCGGCGCGCTCGAACACCGCGGCGCCCGGTTTGGGCTGCAGACGATGTGCGAATGGGGCGGCATGGCCAACGCCACGATCGTCGAGCAGCTCTGACGTTCGTCACAATTATCCGTACAGACCGATCGGTACAATCATTCCATGAATGCAGAAGACGCCAGGGTCGCGCTGGTCACCGGCGCCTCGCGGGGGATCGGAGAAGCCATCGCGCGGCACCTGCTCGACCGGGGGCTGAGGGTCGCCGGCACGTACCGCTCCGGCAAGGACCGCGTCGGGAAGCTGGCCGCGGACGCGCCCGGCCGGGTGCTGCCGGTGGCGTTCGACCTCGCCGCGCCCGACACGGCCGAAGCTCTCGTCGCGCAGGTCGCCCGGCACTGGGGCCGGCTCGACTCGCTCGTGCTCAACGCCGCGGTGTGGCAGGGCGGCAAGCTCGCCCGCGTCGACCCCGGCGACTGGTGGCGCGTGATCGAGGAGAACCTGCGCAGCACGGCGGCGCTGGTGCGCGCGGCGATCCCGTGGCTGGCCGAGGGTGTGAACCCCAGTGTCGTGCTCGTCGGGTCGGCCGTCGGAACGGTCGGCTTCCCCGGCGACACCGCGTACGCGAGCGTGAAGGCCGCGGCGGTGGGCTTCGCCCGGTCGCTCGCGAAAGAGCTCGCGCCGCAAGGGGTCCGGGTGAACGTGCTGGCACCCGGGTTCGTCGAGACCGACATGACCGCCGCGATCCCCGCCGGCGCCCGGAAGAAGATCGCCGACGCCACCGTGCTCGGGCGGTTCGGCACCGTCGAGGAGATCGCCCGCGCCGCGGTGTTCCTCGCCGAGGACGCCACGTTCTGCACGGGCGCGGTACTTGCCGCCGACGGCGGCTGGACGCTGTGAAACCAAGGAGGAACCGATGAGCACTGGCCTGCCCGCCGACGACTACCGCAAGCTGCGCGACGCCGTCTTCGCCACGATCTGGGACGAGCTCGACCCGCTGGAGCACCGGATCGAGGACACCGAGAAGATCCCGTACGACGTGGTGCTGCCGGCGCTGCGCGCGTGCGGCGCGTTCGGGCTGATCGTGCCGCGCGAGTACGGCGGCTCCGGCCTGTCGATCGCGCAGTACCTGCCGATCCTCGCCGAGTTCGCCAAGATCCAGGGCGGGATCCGGGCGATCGTGCACGTCCACAACTCGTTCGCCCACGCGCTGTCGGAGATCGGCAACACCGCGCAGAAGAACGAGATCCTGCCGGGCGCGGCGACGGGGGAGAAGTCCCTGGCGTTCGCGCTCACCGAACCCGGCAACGGCACCGGCGCCGACCTGTCCACGGTGGCGCGCCGCGAAGGTGACGAGTACGTGCTGAACGGGCGTAAGTGGCTCATCACCAACTCGGACATCGCGTCGCACTTCCTGGTGTTCGCGAAAACGTCGGAGGTGGACGTATCCGCGCTGATCGTGCCGCGGGACGCGCCGGGGTTCGCCATCGCGCCGCTGCCGGAGACCATGGGCTGCAAGGGGGCCGAGCACGGCGAGCTGACGTTCACCGACGTGCGCGTGCCCGCGGCGGCGCTCGTGGGCGCCGAGGGTGAGGGCGGCAAGCACCTCGAGCGGGCCCTGGAGGTCAGCCGGGTGTTCATCGCGGCGTCTTCGCTCGGCACGGCGACGCGTGCGCTCGAGCTTTCGGTGAAGTACTCGCAGGAACGGGTGACGTTCGGCAAGCCGATCGCGTCGCGGCAGGCGATCCAGCGCTACCTGGCGGAGATGGCGGCCGACGTGTACGCGCTGCGCGGCATGCTGGCCGACGCCGCGGCCAAGTGGGACGCCGGCCGGCGCATCCCGGCCGAGTCGTCGCTGCTGAAGCAGTTCGGGCTGGAGGCCGTCGGGCGCGTCACCGACCGGGCGCTGCTGGTGCACGGCGGCATCGGTTACACGCGCAAGTACCCGATCGAACGGTTGTACCGCGACGCGCGGCTCAACTGGCTGGAGGAGGGTACGCCCACGATCCAGTACCTGGTGGCCGCGCGCGAGCTGCTGGACGGCTACCGGTTCGACGACGCGTTCGCCGGCTAGCCGCGGTGGTGTGGTGCTGCTCGCAAACAGGACCGGTGTGGCCGCCTCGGAGCTATCTTTGACAGCAATGTCAAACATGACTCGGGAGGTCACCGTGCCGAACTCGGCAGAGCTGGTCGAAGCGTTCTGGAACGAGGTCTGGAACGCGCACAACCCGGCCGCGGCCGACGATTTCGTGGTCGAGGACTTCGTGATCACGAACGCGGGCGTGCGCATCGAGGGCCGCGAGAACTTCAAGGCGTGGATCCACGCGTTCCTCGAGCAGGTGCATGATCTGGAGCTGGAGATCGTCGAAACGTTCCAGAACCACGACGGCAGCCGCGTCGCCTCGCGGTGGAACGTGCACGGGCGCAACAACGGCGTGCTCGGGTCCGCACCGGACGGTCGTCCGATCTCCTTCAGCGGCACCGCCGTGTGGGAGGTCGAGGACGGCAAGCTGGTGCGCAACCACGTCGAGCGGGCTTCGTACGAGCTGCACCAGCGCCTGAACGCGGCCTGACGCGTGCGCTCGGGCCCGCTGCTCCTCGCGGCCGCCCTGGCCGGCGTTCTCGCCGGGGTCGCGGCTGTCGCGTTCGGACAGACGGTGGGCGCGCTCCGGTCGCTGGTGGCCGGTGCGACGCCCGCCGTCGTCGTGCTCGCGCCGGTCGTGGGGGCGCTGCTGTGCGTCGCGGTGGTTCGCTTCGTGCCGGACGCCAGCGGTGGCGGGATTCCCCAGGTGCGCCGGGCGTTCGCGGGTTCGTCCCTGCGCGGCCGGGTCGCGGGCGCCAAGGTGCTGGCGTCCGGCGTGATGCTCGGCTCCGGCGGTTCCGGTGGCGCGGAAGGCCCGGTCGTCCACATCTCGGCGGCGCTGGGCTCCGCGTTGGCCCGTACCGTGCGGCTGTCTCCCGCTTCGGTGCGCCCGGTCGCGGCGGCCGCCGTGGCGGGCGGGGTCGCGGCTTCGTTCGGCGCGCCGCTGGCGGGCGTGGTGCTCGTGGCGGAGGTGCTCGTCGAGGGCCTCGGCGGGGTGGAGCTCGTCGCGGTGGCGATCGGCTCGGCCGCCGGCGCGCTGACGGGCTGGGCTCTGCCGGGCGAGCCGTTGCGGCTGCCGGACGTCGCGGTCGGCGGGTCTCCGTTCGGTGGTGTGGTGGCGGGGTTGTTCGGTGTGGTGCTGGCGTGGTCGTTGTACGCCGGCGGGGCCTGGTCCGGGTGGGTTCGCGGGGTGGCCGGCGCGCGGCGGATCGAGGGCGAGAACCGGGTGGTGGCCGGTTCCCCGCGGACTGTCTCCGGCCGGGTTCGTGAGGTCGTGGAGCGGGCCGGTTCGGGCTGGGTCCGCGCTGTTGTCGGCGGGCTGGCCGTCGGGCTGCTCGTGCTCGCGGTGCCCGGTGTCGCCGGCGTCGGGCAGCCCGGGGCCGCGGCGGGCGGAGTGAGTGCGTTGCTGGTGCTGGCGGTGGTGAAGGTCGTTGCGACGGGGGTGACCGTCGGGGCGGGCGGGGTGGTTGGGACAATCGGGCCGGCGTTGTTCGTCGGGGCGACAGTGGGCTCGGCGCTGCCCACGGCGGGCGGCGCGGCGGCGGGAATGGCCGCGTGCCTGGCCGCGGCTTCGAGGGCCCCGGCGACGGCCGTCGTGCTCGCGGTCGAGCTGAGCGGGGTCGACCTGCTGCCGCCGATCCTGCTGGCAGCGGCGCTGGGGTGGCTGGCCGGGCTGCTCACGCGGCACGGCGTTTTCGACGTTCCGGTGCCGACTGGGCCGGCCGGCGGGTAGGGAAAGGGGTTCCATGGCGGGCGTACGCCAGTTCGACGAGCGCGAGGCTCTCTCCCGCGCCCTGGACGTCTTCACCGACCGCGGTTTCCGCGCCACGTCGATGCTCGACCTGGCCACCGGAACCGGCGTGCAGCGCGGCTCCCTGTACCACGCCTACGGCGGCAAGGAAGAAATCTTCCTGCGCGCCTTCGGCGAATACACGGCCGGCTTCCTCGCCGGCGCCTCCGCGGCGCTGGACCGGCCGACGAAACGCGCGGCCCTTCTGTCGTTCTTCGACTACTGCATCCAGACCTTCACCGCCGGCACCCCGGCCCACGGCTGCCTCTCCACCCGCACCGCCATCGAAGCGGCCACGGAGTCGCCCCGCGCGGAGTCCGCCGTGC
Organism: Amycolatopsis sp. NPDC023774; assembly: GCF_040639695.1. Lineage (NCBI taxonomy): Bacteria > Bacillati > Actinomycetota > Actinomycetes > Pseudonocardiales > Pseudonocardiaceae > Amycolatopsis > Amycolatopsis sp. NPDC023774. The sequence continues at coordinate 164,656 of NZ_JBFAAJ010000002.1, read as the reverse complement.
GCGCCCTGCTGGACGAGCTGGAAACCCTGGTGTACGCGAAACTGTCCACTCTGGACGACGGCGTCGAGTCCCCCGTGAACCTCCACGGCGCCGCCCGGCTCGTCGTGAGCACCACGCGCGGTCTCGCGGTGATGGAGCGGGTGCGCTACGAGCCGGACGCGCTGCGGGAGATCGCGGAAACCTTGGTGACGTCACTGTTCGGTCGGTGAGGCCTGGTTCACGGTCTGCCCGTCGCGGCGGAGCAGGGGGCCGAGAATCCCGCGGTTCAGCTCGGTGGCCGCCTGCGCGGCGGTCTCGCCGAAGAAACACAGGCGCTCCTCGTGGTGGTTGCCGAGGATGCCGAACGACAGGTCTTTCGAGACGAAGATCAGGTAGTCCCCGTTGGGGTAGCGGGTGTACTCCCAGCCGTCGAGATCCGTGATGTCCGTGACGCGGTGCGGCCGGTACTGGGCCGACTGGTGCACCGAGTCGTGCCAGAACACCGAGTCCCAGTATTCGGTGCAGGCGCGCAGGACGTCGCACACGAGTTGCGCGACCGGTCGCCTCGGCGCCGAGCCGAGCGCCCGGCACACCGATGGTGCCGGCTCCCTGATCGCCGGCCAGGAGCCGGCCTTGCCACTTCCGCAACAAACCTTGCCGGTAAACCGCCCCCGGGCACGGTGGGGTCGGGCGGACAGGCGAAGGCGAGGCACATGAACACGCAGTCCTGGGACGACATGTACCGCGGTCGCGCGCGCAGGTGTTCAGCGGGGAGCCCAACGGGGTGCTCGTGGCGGAGGCCGCGGAGCTGCCGCCAGGGGAGGCGCTGGACGTCGGGTGCGGGGAGGGGGTCGACGCGGTGTGGCCGGCCCGCCGGGGGTGGCGGGTGACGGCGGTGGACGTCGCGGAAACGGCGTTGCGGCGGGGTGCGGCGGCGGGGGCGGACGTCGCCGGGCGGGTGGCGTGGACGCGGGCCAATCTGAGCACCGCCGGGTTGGCGGCCGGGGTGTTCGATCTCGTGTCCGTGTAGTCCTTCCCGTTGCCGTACCAGCCGGGGCACGAGGCGCTGCACCGGTTGCCGGCGTCGGTCGCGCCCGGGGGCACGCTGCTCGTCGCCGGGCACGATCCCGGCGACGAGGGCGCGGACTACACCGGCTACTACCGGCCCGACGAGGTCGCGCGGGTCCTCGGCGACGGGTGGACGATCCGGGTCCACGAGTGCCGGCTCCGAACCAGGCCGGGGCCGGAGGGCACTCACCACACCCGCGACGTCGTCCTGCGCGCGGTCAGCTCCGGCGGGGAGCCAGCAGCAACGCGGTGAACGTGATCGCGCACGCCACCACGATGTACAGCGCGATCACCCACGACCCGCCGAACCCCGCGAACAACGCGGCCGCGATGAACGGTGCCGGGCCGCTCGTGATCAAGCCGCCGACCTGGTACGCGACCGAAACGCCCGTGTAGCGGTGTTCCGCGCCGAAGAGCTCGGCGAGAAAACCCGCCATGGCGCTGTAGGTGGTGGCGTGGCCGAGGGTCGCGAGCAGGAACATCGCCAGCAGCACCGCGGCCGGCGCGCCCGTGTCGAGGAGCCAGAAGAAGGGGAACGCCACGGCGGCCGAGTACGCCGCGCCACCGAGGAGGACCTTCCGGCGGCCGACGCGGTCGGCGAGGATGGCGACCAGGGGCACGGCCGCGATGTCCATCAGTGAAGCCACGATGAGGCACGTCAGCACCGTCGGGCGCGACACGCCGGCTTCGTTCGGGCCGTAGGACAGCACGAAAACGCTCGCGATGTAGAACGGGATGTTCGTGCCCGCCTGTGCGAAAACGCCGACGAGCACGGCGCGCAGGGATCGTCGCAGGGTGTCCCTCAACGGGAACGTGGGCACGTCCGCGCGCACGAACTCCGGAGACTCCTCGAGCCGCGAGCGCACGTACAGCCCCACGAGGATGAGCACCGCGCTGGCCAGGAACGGCAGCCGCCAGCCCCAGCTCAGCAGCTGGTCCTTCGGCAGCTGCTGCACCGCGAGGAACGCCGACGCCGAAAGCACGAGACCCGCGGGAACCCCGGCCTGCGGCCAGCTGCCGTAGAACGCGCGCCGGTGCGGCGGGGCGTGCTCGACGGCCATCAGCACCGCACCGCCCCACTCGCCGCCGACGGCGAAACCCTGCAGCAGCCGCACGAGCACCAGCAGGACCGGTGCCGCGACGCCGATCTGGCCGTACGTCGGCAGCAGCCCGATCGCGACCGTGCCGCCGCCCATCAGCAGCAGAGACAGGAACAGCATCCGCTTGCGGCCGATCCGATCGCCGAAGTGGCCGAACACGATGCCGCCGAGCGGGCGCGCCACGAAGGCGACCCCGAACGTCGCGAAGGCCGCCAGGGTGCCGGCCAGCGGGTTGAGGGTGGGGAAGAACTGGGCGTTGAAGACGAGCGTGGCCGCCGAGCCGAAGAGGAAGAAGTCGTACCATTCGATGGCGGTGCCGACGAAACTTGCGAATGCCACGCGCGCGGGTCTGACCCGCGTCGCCTGCTGCTGCTCGACAACCACAACTACCTCCAACGTCATCGGGGGAGACGGCACGCGAACGGCGCGCCGGTGGTGCCGCCACCAGTCCTGGGACCAGCGGCGGACGGGCACGGGCCGGCGATCTTCAGGCCCGTGACCTGGGATGTTCCGCGGAACTATAGTCGTACCGACCGATCGGTACAAGACCTTGAATGCGGTGAGGCGAAGCTCCTGCCCGCCCGGCGCGGCCTGCTGTCCGCGCCGCGAGTAGCACGACGGTGGTTCCTCGCGTTCGCCCGGAACGAGCAGAGGGTGCGCGGCGGCGTCAACGTGACGACGGTGCAGCGCAGCGTCCGCGCGCTGGAGCGCAAGGTCGGGGTCGACCTCATCGAGCGGCACGGGCGCCGCGTCCGGCTGCGCGACGCCGGCCGGGTGTCGCACGCGAGGCGAGTCCGGTGCTGCGCACCCGCGCCGACGCGATCGTCACCATACGCGCCGCTTCGGGCGACCCGCGGCGGGTGCTGCGGATCGCGCACACGTTCTCCCGCCGGCTCGGCTCCGTGCCTGAGGTGCTGGCCGGTCTCCTCGACCGCCACCCCGACCTGCGGTTCCCCTGCCACCAGAGCTCCGCGACGGACGCGGTCATCCCTGCGCGGCGCCGCGGCGCTCGGCTCCGCCGCCGCGGCCGACCCCAGCGTGGTGGTGCTGCCGCCGTTCACGGAGCCCTGCTGCTCGCCGTGCCGACCGGAGATCCGCTGACCGGGCACAAAACGGTGCACCTGCGCGAAGCGAAGGACCGTTCGTTCGTCGCCACGACGCCCGGCGCGTGCAGCCGCGCGCACCTGATCGGCGCGTGGCCCGTGGCGGGGTTCGTGCCGCGCGTGACGGTGCCGGGTAGCAACCCCTTCGTCGTCGAGTCGATGGTCGGGCTCGGCGTTTCCGCGGCGCCGGGCCGGATGGCCGATCACGACCACCCGCACGTCGTGCGGAACCCGATCGCCGACGAGGGGTGCCACCGCACGATTTTCCCGGCCCACCGCAAAAAATCGGCCATTGCGCTGATGGTGCGGGCACTCACGAGCGTCGCAGTGGCGCGGGGAAGCGGCTGACCGTTGGATTTTCGCGACGGACCGGCGGGTGGTTGTCGTTGTTCGCGCCGGAGCAACGGGGTCACTGCGGCGGAGGACCCGTTGTCGGGTCGGCGGGGTTTGTTTGGGTTGATGCGGCCGGTGGGTGAGTTCTGAGCTGCGTGGTGCGAATCGGTGCGGGGTGGTGGGCGTTCGCTGCGAGGGCTGCTGCGGCTGCCGTTGCGAGTGTTGGAGTGGCTTTGCTGGGTCTGGCGGGTTCGTTGTGGCGGAGGACCCGTTGTGAAGGTCGGCGGGGGGTGTTGGCGTTGATACGGTGGATGGGTGAACCCCGAGCTGCGCGGTGCCGATCGATACGGGGTGATTCGGGCCCGCCGCGGCTGCAAGTGTGGCAGTGGCTCCGAGGTGAAGAGACGACGTCACCGTCGGTGAAAATCGGTGGTCGGCACCGCGGCGACGCAGGCCTTCGGGGCGGCTGCGGCACAAGGGCGCGCGGTGGCGCGTCGTCAGGTGCGCCGCGGCCATCGTGGTCGGGGCAGCGCACCAGCGCCGCAGCCCTCGAAGATCCGGCCGCGCGGTGTCCGCGTACCGAGGCGGCCCGCAGATGAGTACCGAGTGGACAGTGGGCAACCGGCGGGTGTACCCCTGACTCGCTGTGACAGGGATCGGCATCAGGGGGATTGCGCAACCCCGGCGCCCACCCCTAGCGTGGCCGCGAGCGTAGCTTCGACTTCTGGGGGTCTCATGTCGGTGCGTCGTCGTGTTCTGGTTGTGTCGCGGGCGGTTGTCGCCGCCGCGGTGCTCGTCGGGGGAGCGGTGGTGGCGTCGCCGCCGGCGTCCGCCGCGACCGCGCCCACCAACCTGCCCACGAGCCAGTACACCCTGAGCGCGGACTACCACCAGTTCGACGCCGTGAACACCGCCCTGGTCTCGACCTTGGGCACCGCGGCCGTGCACACGGTGATGGACAACGCGAACCACGACCGCACGGCGCTGCCGTCTTCGGTGTCGGTCGCCGGGCTGGCCGACGGGTTCCGCTTCGACAGCGCGGACAACTCCGACTGCGCCAACTACCCGCAGGGCATCACCACCAGCCGCGACGCCGTGGGTACCGCCAACAGCGGCAATTACGACGGCCACCAGCTCGTGCTCGTCAGCTGGTACACCAAGGACGGCTGCGACGGCGACCAGGCGCGCAGCCGTATCACGCTCGTCGACTGGGACGCGACCTACCCGAACAAGTACCGCAAGATCCTTCTCGTCGAGCCGACCGGCACCGCCGCGGCGCCGGACTTCAAGGACATCCCGATCCACGCCGGCGGCGTTTCCTGGTACGGCGACTACCTCTACGTCGCCGACACCGGGCACGGCATGCGCGTGTTCGACCTGCGCAAGATCCTCAAGACCGACACCGGCGGCACGGCCGGGCAGATCGGGCACCAGACCGGCAGCGTGTACTACGCCCACAACTACGCCTACGTGCTGCCGCAGGTCGGCACGATCACGTCGAAGACCACGTCGGGCACCAACCTCGCGTGGTCGTCGATCTCACTCGACCGCGTGAGCAAGTCGATCGTGATGGCGGAGTACACCTGCCAGTCCGGTTGCACCGCGTACCCGAACCGCGCGCCGCGCGCGATCCGGTTCCCGTTCGCCGCGGGCGCGACGACGTTCGCGGCCACGACCACGGCGAGCGAGGCCCTGCAGCTGCCCTGGTACAACCTCAACGGCGTTGCCTCGCACAACAACCGCTGGTGGTTCAACTCCTCGGGCCAGAAGAAGCTCTACTACTGGACCCCGGCGACCGGCCCGGCGACGCACACGTGGATCTCCAGTGGTGAAAGCCTGTCGTACTGGGAAGACGCGACGAACGCGGATCTACTGTGGACGCTCCAGGAAGGCGTGGGCAACCGCAACGTGTTCGCGGTGACGCAGGCGACGTACGGCGCCTGACCCGTCAGTCGCGGGCGGCTTCCTCGATCGCGGTGGCGAGCCGGTCCGGTGCGGTGAACATGACCTCGTGGCTGCCGCGCAGCTGTACGAGGCGGTACAGCCCGAGTCGGCCCGACATCCGCGGGTGCCAGCCCCATTCGCCCGGCGGCAGGGCGGTGTCCTCGGTGGCGTTGATGTAGCTCTTGGGGAGGTCGCTCGCGTAGAAGCGCGTGAGGTCGAGCTTGTCCAGGAACGGCTGGTACGGCTCAGTGGACAGCTCTTTGTGCGTCGACGCGGCAAGCTCGGCGTCGGCGTCCTGGATGAACGCCTCGCGCCACAGCGGGAAGGGCATCGCGACGGAGTTGTCGTCGCTGGCGGCGGCGGCCTGCGCGAACATCTCGCGGTAGTGCGGCGGGAGCTCGTCGTTGAGGCTGTTGCCCGGCGCAGGGACGAAGGCGTTCCAGAAGATCAGCCGCTTGAGCCGCTCGGGGATCTCCTCGGCGACGCGGGCGATCACCGTGCCGCCGAAGCTGTGGCCGAGCAGGACGACGTCGTGCAGGTCGGCGGCGGTGATGGCGTCGACGATCGACTGCGTGCAGTCGTCGTGGTCGACGTTCTTGGGCACGCCGTTGCCGTGGCCCGCGACGGTCGGGGTGTGTACTTCGTGGCCGTGGTCGCGCAGGTGCTTCGCGACCGGTTCCCAGAGCGGGCCGTCGTGCCAGGAACCGTGGACGAGGACGAGAGTGGCCATGGTGTCTTCCCTTCGCCGGCGTGTGCGGTGGCGGGGAAGGTAGCCCGGGCGCCCGGCCGGGGCTGTCCGGAATCCGCGGCCTGGCCGGAACGCGCGGACTCAGGCCCGGTGCAGGTCTTCGGACGGGGCGGTGCCGAACATCCGGCGGTAGTCGGCGGCGAAGCGCCCGAGGTTCCCGAAGCCCCAGCGTGTCGCGACTTCGGCCACGGACTTTCCGGCGCCGGCCAGCAGTTCCGCGTGCACGCGTTCGAGACGGACCTGCCGCAGCCGGTTTGTGGGGGACGTGCCGAGCTGCTCGCGGAAATGGTCCTGCAGGGTGCGTGGTGCGACGTCGGCCGCGGCGGCGATGTCGAGCAGGCCGACGTCGGCACCGGCGTGGGCGTCGATGTACTCGCAGGCCCGGCGGACGACGTCGGCGGCGTTGCTTTGCCGGCGGGGGTGGGCCCGCCGAACGAGTCGAGCGCCGCTGCGGCCACGAGCTGCGCCACCGACGTGCCGAACGGTGCTTTCAGCAGGCCGTGGGGAAGGACCTCGCGGACGACGAACCGGGTGACAGCGTCCCATGGCCCGGGGTCGAGCGCCGGGCCGGTGCGGATGTCGGCGGCCCGGCGCGACGCGGCCGCCGCGCGGGCGAGCAGGTTGCCGGGGAGCTTCACGGTGAGGAGCCGGCAGCCGGGGCCGAAGGTGAGGGCGTGGGCGGACCGCGCATCGAGGGCGACGGTCTGCCCAGTGGTGACACGGGTGTCGTTGCCGACCGTGAGCTCGCCGGCGAGCGGCCGGGAGAAGAGCACGAAGTCCCCGAACGGCACGGGATCGACCTGCACGGGATCTCCGCCGTAGGAGAGGGAGAAGACGCCTAGCTCGTCGCCGGACGCTTCGGCGTGGCGGGCGTGGAAGGCCGGCCCGCGCGGCGTGAGGTCGTGCGGGCAGTAGGAGCCCGCCACCTGGGCGCGGGCCAGGTCGGCGTCGCGGGTGTCCAGCCGGACGGTCATGCCCTGCATCGCGCCTCCTCCACCCGGCCGCCGCGTCGGATGGACGGACACGCTACCCCGCCGGCGGGCTGGTGCGCAGCCCGCCGGCGAGGCGGTGGTCAGCCGAGGTGGGAGCTGATGACCTGGTAGTCGTTGCCCACGTTGGAGTACACGCCGGGGAACCCTTCGCGCGCGCAGCCCTGGCCCCAGGACACGATGCCGGCCAGCTTGCCGTCGACGTAGGCCGGGCCGCCGGAGTCGCCCTGGCACGAGTCCTTGCCGCCTTCCGGCACGCCCGCGCAGAACATCGACGCCTTGTCGAAGTTGTCCCCGATCTTCTCGTACGCCTCGGCGCACGCGGTGTTGTCGGCCACCGGCACGGTGACCTTCAGCAGCCCGTCCGAGACGTCGCCGTTCTCCGACGTGGTGCCCCAGCCGACCACGGTGACGTCGGTGCCGGTCCGGTAGGCCGCGTCGTCGGCCGACTGCACCAGCGTGGCGGGCTTGAAGGAGAGGTCCTTGTCCAGCGTCAGCACGGAGTCGTCGTGCTGCATGCCCCGCATGGTGAACTCGGGGTTCTGCCAGACGTCCGTGACGCCCGCCTTCTCGCCCGTGGTGTCGGAGAAATTGGTCTGCCCGCCGATGATCTCCATCTGGGCGGGTTTCACGCCGTCGGTGCAGTGCGCCGCTGTGAGCACCTTGTTCGGTGCCACCAGGCTGCCCGCGCAGTGCTGCGTGCCGTCCACGTTGAAGATCACCGTGGCGGGGAACTCGTCGATCGTGGTGGGCGTCCCGCCCACGATCAGCGGCTCCTGCCCGGCGGACGCCGAGGGCGCCCCCGCCGCGGCCACCACGCCCGCGGTCACCACGCCGGCCAGCGCGGCCACCACGCGCCTCACGTCTGCCCTCATTCGCCATCTCCCTTCGGGACCTGCAGGATCTCGTCCCTGAGCAGACCAGACAGCCTGGGCGCAGGTTAGCTACGAAAGTAGTGAACTGAAAACCGTCCAAGATGGTTGGTTTTTGTCTGACTCTTGCGAATTGCCTTCCGAGCGGCGCCGGCGAACGGAAGCGGAAGCAGGAAGCCCGAAGGAGGCAGGGGAGTGGCCGTCACCCCGTGCGTGCCGGGAGTGTCAACTCAGGACGGTCCCGAACGGCGCGCGCGAGGGGTCCTTTCGGGGCGTCCGCCCCGGGTGCTCGGATGTCCGTACTCAAGATCAACTCATGCCCAACCGGACGCTGGAAGACCGTGACGGCGTCGCCCTCCTGACCACACCCGCGCGCCCCGCGACTACCTCGACTTCGCGTCGATCGCGGAGCTCGGTGACCCGCTCGGGGACCTCGCCGAGCGCTCCGGCGAGGTGAAGGGTGTGATGCTCACCGGCGGTGTCGACGGGTACTCCGTCGCCCACGGAGACCTCGAAGACCTCGCCCGCCTCGGCCGCGGCGAGGGCCGGGACGTCCCGCCTGCCTGGCGGCGCGTGACCGACCTCGTACGCAACCTGCCGCAGCCCGTGGTCGCCGCCATCGACGGCCAGTCCTGGGGCGCGGGCAACGAGCTGGCCATCGCGTGCCAGCTGCACGTCGCCTCCGAGCGCTCGCACGTGGGCGACCCCGAGGTCAACGTCGGCATCACCACCGGCGGAGGCTGCGCGCCGCGCCTGCTGCGCCTGATCGGCCTGGGTCTCGGCGCCGACGTCCTCCTGCGCGGCCGGCTCGTCGGCGCGGCCGAAGCGCTGCGCGTCGGCTGGATCAACGAGGTCCTGCCGAACGAGGGCTTCCTCGACGCGGCGGTCGAGTGGTGCCGCAAGCTGCTCGAGCTGCCGACCAACGCCGTCTACGTCGCGAAGCGCGTGCTGGTGCGGAGTGCGGAGCTGTGCTGGACGAAGGCCTGGCCCTGGAGCTCGACGAGTTCCGCGAGATCACCGGCACCAGTCCCGAGATGCTCGCCCGCATCGACCGGATTCTCGCAACTGACCTCGCTCAGGCGAGCGCGCTGATCAACGACCGGTCCGGGTCGCCGATCGCCGCCGGGTCCACCGTGGCGACGCGTTCGGCGATCCGGCGGCCGAGCTCTTCCGTCGTGGCACCCATGTCCGGGCCCGCCAGTGCGGGGAGCTCGGCGAGCACGGACGCCGCCGCGGCTTCGAGCGCGAGCGCCGCGTCGCGCTCGCCGAGCGTGGCCAGGCAGAGCGCGGCCGACAGCACGGCTGCGGCCGGGTTCGCCCAGCCGCGCCCGGCGATGTCGGGCGCCGAGCCGTGCACGGGCTCGAACATGCTCGGCGCGCTGCCGGCCGGGTTGTAGTTGGCACTGGCCGCCACGCCGAGTCCACCTTGGACTCCTGCGCCGAGATCGCTGATGATGTCGCCGAAGAGGTTGTCGGTCACCACCACGTCGAAGCGGCCCGGGTTCGTCGGCAGGTAAAGGCACATGGCGTCGGCGTGCACGTAGTCGTGCTCGACGTCGGGGTGGCGCGTGGCGACCTCGTCGACGACGTCCTGCCACAGCCGCCCGGCGTGGACGAGAATGTTCGTCTTGTGGCACAACGTCACGCGCCGCCGGCGCCGCTCCGCCAAGCGGAACGCGAACTCGACGATCTCCGTCGTGGCCGCCACGGTGGTCACCGAGTTCTGCAGCGCCACGGCGTGCGGGGTGCCGGCGTGGGTGGTCGAACCGCCGCCGGTGTAGAGGCCTTCGGTGTTCTCGCGCAGCACGACGAGGTCGCAGTTCTCCGGTGTCACGCCCTTCATCGGGCTTTCCACGCCGGGGTAGAGCCGAACCGGCCGGACGTTCACCGACTGCCGGAACGCCACTCGCAGCGCCACGATCAGGCCGCGCTCCAGGACGCCGGGCGCCACGCGCGGGTCGCCGACCGCGCCGAGCAGGATCGCGTCGTGTTCGCGCAGCTTCTCCACGGCCGGCTCGTCGAGGACCACACCGGTGCGCAGGTAGTGCTCGGCGCCGAGGTCGAACTCCGTGGTGGCCACGGCAAAACCGAACTTCCCGGCCGCTGCGTGCACGGCGGTGAGCGCGGCGGCGGTCACGTCCGGGCCGATGCCGTCGCCGCCGATCACGGCCAGGTGGTGCTTGCGCATGCGGGTCTCCTGTTCGACTGAGGCTTTGCCGGGGCTTCTGCGGGGGGTGACCTAGTCGGAGCGGACCGACGCGTCGAGCAGTTCCAGCCGGCGCCGGTCCTCGGCCGAGAGGCTCTGCCCGTACACGGCTGCGAGACTGTGGTGCGAGAGCGACGCGGCGGTCTCCGCGTCGCCGCGCTCGATCGCGTCGTAAACCGCTTGGTGCGTGCGCACGAACTCCGCGCGCACGTCGTCCGTCTCCGTCGAAGAGTCCACAGTGTCGCGAGCGAGGTCCACTATGGCCTCTTCGATCGCGTCGTTGATGATGTCCATCAGCGCGTTGCCCGCCGCCTTGCGGATCGCGGCGTGGAATTGCGCGTCGGCGCGTGCGAAGGCCTCGGTGTCGCCGGAACCGACCTCGGCCATGAGCCGGATCGCCTCCGCCATCTCGTCGAGGTGCTCCTGCGTGCGCAGGTGCGCGGCGAGGAAGTTGGCCGTGGAACCGGTCATCATCCGGTACTGCACGAGATCGACGAGCGAGATCTGCTCGACCTTCACCGCGCCGTTGAGCATCCGCGAGATGCCCTCGGTCATCGACGCCGACACGCGGGGTCCCTTGTGGCTGCCGGGGCTGGTCTTGATCAGCCCCATGTTCTCCAGGATGCGCAGCGCTTCCCGGACCGTGGAGCGGCCGACGGAGAACTGCTCGACCAGCGCGCGTTCCGACGGCAGGTAGTCGCCGGCTTTGAACTGGCCCCCGTAGATGGCGGCCTCGATCTGGGCGACGACCGATTCGAAGGCCCGGCCCTTGGTGACGGGGGTGAACATTGCGCAATCCTCTCGTGCCCACCCGCGTGAGGTCGACGGGGGCGAGCGCGCGCAGCTGCCGTCGCTGTCGGAGCTGTACCCGCTGGCCGTGGACTCCGGCGGCTACTGGGTCGCCGAGCTCGCGTCGATGACCGGCATCGTCTACCACACCGAGCGCGTGAAAACGCCACTGAAGTCGTGGAAAGACCTGCGGGACCCGAAGTACCGCGGCAAGGTCGCGATCTCGAACGTCAGCGGCACCGCCGGCTACCACTTCCTCGCCATGGCCGCGCGGCTCAACGGCGGCAGCGAGACCGCGATCGACCCCGGCTTCGCCGCGATCGCCTCCCTGAAACCGAGTCTCGCGGCCATCTACAGCACGCCCGACGAGATGAGCAAGCTCCTCACGAGCGGCGAGGCCGACATCGGCGTCTGGTACGCCGACCGCACGAGTGCCCTGAAATCCAGTGGCGCGCCCGTCGCCTTCGTCCGGCCCCGGGAAGGCGCCACCGCGATCCTGTCCGCGATGTGCCTGCCCGCGGCCACCAGCCGCCCGAAAGACGCCCACGCCTACCTGGACTTCCAGATCTCCTCGGCCGTCAACGGCAAGTTCGTGCAGGCGATCGCGGAAGGTCCGACCAACAGCAAGGTCACGCTGCCCCAGCCGTTCCTCAGTGCGAACTACGTGCCGTACGGCCAGCAGCAGATCTCGTCGCTGATCCAGCTCGACAGCGAAGCGATCTCCCAGAACCTCTCCGCCTGGATCACGCGGTGGCAGCAGGAGATCGCGAGCTGAGCCGTGCCCGAACCCGGCTTGTCGGGCCCGGCGCGGGGCCGTAATTTGGGACAATGGGGCGGATTCCGGCGGTGGCGCAGGCAGGGGCCGTCGGTGCTCCCGGCAGTGTCTCCTGGTCGCTGCTGGTCGCGGGCAGCGCCGTCACCGTGCTCGGGTTCGTGGCGAGCACGGTCTGCTACCGGGCGGCCTGCCGGTGGGCCTCCCGGGGGCTCGAGACGAGCAGTCTGTTCGCGGGATTCGCGGGGTTGGCGGGCATGGTCGCGGCCCTTTGGGGCGCGATCGAGATCGTCTCCGACGCGCCGGACGACCCGCCCGCCGGGACGGGAGCATTCCTCCTGCTGCTCGCCGCGGGTTTGGTGGCCGGTGCGGTACTGGCGGGGATGATCGCGCTGGAGCGCACGGCGCGGGTTCCGGCGGAGCTGGTCTCGATCGTGGCGCTGGACCCAGTGCCGGTGGTGCCCGTCGCCCTCACCGCCGTCGCCGCGATGGGCACGGCCGTGCTGGCGGTGCTGGGCGCGACCGGGTGCTGCACCTGAGCATCGTCGTGGCCGTGGCGTGGGTGTTCGTCGGCGTCGGGCTCCTGGTGGTCGCAGGACTCGTCGTCCTCGCTCTGGTGTGGATCGTGGCCCTGGTCTTCGGCGCGTGACCACCCGGCTCGCGGCCGCTCGCCGGAAACGCGCCGGTCATTCCGCTTCCGCGGTGAAGAGGTACCGGTTGAGGCAGTAGAAGTACTCGCCTTCCTCGGCGCGCTCTCGCAGGTCGGCTAGCCACGCCTCGGCGTCGGCTTCGGTGACGCCGCCATGGCCGGGCACGAACTCGGCGATGATGTGCATCTGCGTCGCGCTGAACGAATCGGGCGTCAGTTGCGGGTTCAGGATCGGGTGCACGTGGTGCCCGGTCACGCGGAAGCCCGCGCCCCGCAGCAGCGCCGGCAGGATTCGTGGCAGCCGGGGGTGCGCGAGGTGCTCCTCCCAGGCGGCGAGAATCCGGCGGTGCCGGGCGCGGTCGGCGGTGTGCCAGACGAGCGAGTCGGCGTCGGTGTCGAGGATCAGCACGCGCCCACCGGGGCGAAGCACTCGGCGCAGCTCCGCCAACGCACCGGGCACGTCGGGCACGTACTCGTAGACCTGTGTGGACACAGCCGCGCCGAACGAACCTTCGGCGTAGGGCAGGGCGCCCGCGCCGCCCTCGTCGACGCGCACCCATGGCAGCTCGCGGGTGCGCGCGACGGCGAGCTCGTTCATCGCGCCACTGGGGTCCAGCCCGTGGGCGGCGCCCGACGCGCCCACGGCCCGTGCGATGGACTCCAGCAGGTACCCCGGCCCCGACCCGACGTCGAGCACCCGCTCACCCGGCCGCGGCGCCAGCCGCGCCAGCACCGCGTCCCGCTGCGCCACGACGTCAGGGCTCGCGTACAGCCGCTCGGTGCGCTTCGCGCCTTCGTCGTCGAACCGCAGCATCGCCATGGCCAGACCCTACGACGAGAGCAGATCCAGCGAGAACCCGAAGACGAAGATGACCAGGCCGATCCATTTCAGCCGCGATTCGAGACCTTCGCGGGTCCTGAGCTGCCCGAGCGTGGTCACCACGAACGCCTCGACCAGCAACAACCCCAGCACGTACCCGCCGCCGCCCAGCACGAGGCCGCCGACGGTGGGGGCGGCGATGGTGATGAACATCAGCGCCACGGGCCACGGCATGGGGTCACTCGGCGGCGCGTACAGGTAGTGCACGCCGGCGTAAAGGAGAATCGCCATCGCGGCGGTGCCGGCGAACCACGCCACCCGCAGCCCCTTCTCGTGCGCTTCCGGGCGGGCCGGTTCCGGGGCCGCGCCGGCCGGGACCGGGCGGCGCAGAAGGGTCCAGACCCAGTAGGGCACCCACCGCGCCAGCCGCCGGCGCCGGTGGCGCAGCGACGCGTGGAAGGTCTCCATCCGCTGCCGTCCCAGCAGGTCGATGACCACCGTCAAGCCGCCGAGGAACTCCAGCGTCTTCCCGATCCGCCCCCACCAGAGCACGGCGATGCCGAACACGCGCAGCTGCGCCGTGTCGTGGCCGGCGAGCCACTCGCGCCACGCGTGCAGCAGATCCCACATCCCGCCCCCCGTGGTCGCTGCGATCTTCGCAGCCGAGTCAACCCCCGCGGCACGCACATCGGTCGAACGACCGATGCCGAGCCGGGCCCGCCCGCCTACCTTCCCCGGCACCGTCGTCGATCGGGAGGAGACGTGAGTGGACACGCTGGCGGTGGTGACCGGCGCGGCCGGAGGGCTCGGGGCCGGCTTCGCGGACCGGCTGACCCGCATGGGCGCGACCGTCGTACGCGCTGACCTGCGGTTCGACGGCGTCGACCAGGACCGGGCGCACCTCGACGTGACCGACCCGGCGTCGTGGGAGCGGCTGCGCGACCACGTGCACGAGCACTTCGGGACGGTCGGGCTGCTGGTGAACAACGCGGGCGTCAGCGCGCGCGACGACCTGCTCTCCACCTCCGACGACGACTTCGCCCGCGTGCTGGCCGTGAACGCGTTCGGCCCGTGGCGCGGCATCAAGACCTTCGCCGACGACCTCGTCGCCACCCGGGGCGCGGTCGTGAACGTGGGCTCCATCTACGGCGTCACCACGCCGCCCGGGGGCGAGGGGACCGTGCCGTCGTCCGTGGCCTACCAGATGAGCAAGGCGGCGGTGCACCAGCTGACCAAGGTCGCCGCCGTGGAGCTCGCGGCTCGCGGGATCCGCGTGAACGCGGTGCTGCCCGGGGTGTTCCGCACGGCGCTGCTCGAACACCTGCCGCCCGACGCGTTGCGCGCCCGCGTCGACGGTGCCCCGATGGCGCGTGCGGGTGAGATCGGCGAGCTCGCCGACGTGCTCGCCTTCCTCGCCGGCCCGGAGTCCTCGTTCGTCACGGGCGCGCTGGTGCCCGTCGACGGCGGGTACCTGGCGGCGTCCTGACCCACTCCCGAGGAGGAACCATGACCGTGCACCCCGCGCACGCCGCCACGGGGGCGAACACCCCGAGACTCCAGCTGAGAGCCGTCGTCTCGAGCAGCATCGGCAATCTCCTGGAGCAGTACGACAACCTCGTCTACGCGTACTCGGCCGTCTACCTGTCCGCGCAGTTCTTCGCCGGCGACTCGTTCTCGTCGCTGCTCTCGACGTTCGCCGTGTTCGCGGTCGGCTTCCTGGCCCGCCCGGTGGGCACGGTGGTGTTCGGCCACATCGGCGACAAAGTCGGCCGACGGCCCGCGCTGATCCTGAGCGTGGTCCTCATGGGCGCCGCGACGGTGCTGGTCGGCCTGCTGCCCGGGTACTCGACGATCGGGCTCGCCGCCCCGATCCTGCTCGTGATCCTGCGGCTGTTCCAGGGCTTCGCGGTGGCGGGCGAGTGGGCGGGGTCGGCGACGATGCTCGTCGAGTACGCCCCGCCGAAGGCCCGCGGCCGGTACGGCAGCCTCAACCAGGTCAGCACCGCCGCCGGCTTCCTCGTGGCCGCCGGGGTCGTCGCGCTCAACTCGCTGTTCTGGACCGAGCAGAGCATGAAGGACTTCGGGTGGCGCATCCCGTTCCTCGTCGGGGCGCTGACGGCCGTCGTGGCGCTCGTGCTGCGCTTCGGGCTCGAAGACACGCCGCTCTACCGTGCGGAGAAGGCCGCGGGGGAGGTCAGCTCGAGCCCCCTGCGCCTGGCCCTGCGTACGCAGAAATCCGCGATGGCGCTGGGGTTCTTTTTCACCGTGAGCTGGACCGTCGCGTACTTCTTCTTCCTCACCTACCTGCCGACACACCTGAAAACGCAGGTGAAGCTCGACTCCGGCACCGTCGAGGCGTCGAACCTCGTCGCGCTCGTGGTGCTGACCGTCGCCATCTGGATCTTCGGTGTGCTGTCCGACCGGATCGGGCGCAAACCGTTGCTGCTCATCGGGTCCGGCGGCTTCATCGCGCTGACGTTCCCGGTGATGTGGCTGTTCCAGACCGGCAGCACGGCCGGCGCCTACCTCGGGCAGATCCTCATCGCGCTCGTCCTCGCCGCGTTCTCCGGGCCCGGGCCCGCGGCGCTGGCCGAGCTGTTCCCCACCAACGTCCGCTACTCGGCGCTGGGCATCGGCTACAACTTCTCCGTCATGGCCTTCGGCGGCACCGCCGGCTTCATCGCGACCGCGCTGATCGACGCCACCGGCAACGCCCTCGTGGTGGCCGCCCTGCCCACCGCCGCGGCGATCATCACCTTCGTGGCGGTCTGCCGGATGCCCGAGACCTACCGGACCGAGCTGAAATGAGCACCGCCATGACCACTCCCCGCCTGATCGTCGTGCAGGGCAGCTACCACCGGATGGGCGAACAGCTCGGCACGCAGACCGCCGAGCTCATCGAACGCAGCCTCGCCACCTACGTCGGCCGCTTCCGCGACGACGCCGGCCTGTCGGACGCCGACATCGACCGCTGGGGCCGGATCTACCTCGACGTCGCCGAGTCCTACGTCCCCCAGATCGCCGCGATGCTCCACGGCATGGCCGACGGCTCCGGCCACCCGGCGCACCGCCTGGCCGCGCTCAACGCGCGCACCGAAATGCTCTACGGCACCGGCTACCGCGACGAAGGCTGCACGTCGGTGTCCGTGCTTCCGCGCTACACCGCCGACGGCCACACGCTGCTCGCGCAGAACTGGGACTGGCACCCGGAACAGGCCGAGGTCACGTTCCTGCTGGCCACCCGCGACGAGTCCGGGTTCTCCGTGCTGTCGCTGACCGAGGCGGGCATGTTCGCCAAGAGCGGCCTCAACTCGGCGGGCCTGGGCGTGTGCGCCAACCTGCTGATCTCCGACCTCGACCACGGCGGGCGCGGCGTGCCGTACCACTACCTGCTGCGCGGCGTGCTGCAGTCGCCGACGATGTCCGTGGCGCACAAGCGGTTGCTGCCTGTCGAGCGCATCTCCTCGGGCAACGTGCTGCTCGCCGACGCGGGCGGCGAGTCGATCGACTTCGAGCTCGCGCCCGGCGTCTTCGGCACGCTGCTGCCGGAGCAGGGGCTGATCACGCACTCCAACCACTTCCAGGCGAACCTTCCGTTGCAGGACAAGAAAGCCGCCACCAGCGCGCTGACCCAGCTGCGGCCGGCCCGGGCCCGGCACCTGCTGGAGCCCGCGCTGGACGAGCGGCGCGTGCGGGTGGCCGACGTCGTCGCGACGCTGCGGGACGAGTGGTCGTTCCCGGACGGCATCTGCCGCCACCCCGACCCGGACGTTCCCGCGTCGGACAAGTTCTGCACGGTGTACTCGCTGGTCATGGACCTCACGGATCGGGTGCTGTGGATTGCGCCGGGCCCGCCGAGCCGGCACGCCTACACCCGCTGGGATCTCGACCGGCTCTTCGACGGTGATCCCGCCGACCTTCCGGTCCGCACCGAGTTCGAGCCCGAGGAGGCCGCCGTCGCATGAGCCCGACTGTCTGCTTGACGTTCGACTTCGACGCCATCTCCCTGTGGGTCGCGCGCGGTCAGATGACGCCCGGACCCGTGTCGCGCGGGGAGTTCGGCGCGTACGCGATCGGTCGCATCCTGGATCTGCTGGGGCGTCACGCGGTGCGGTCGACGTTCTTCATTCCCGGGCACACTTTGGAGACGTACCCGGCGCAGTGCGAGGCGATCGCCGCGGCCGGGCACGAGATCGCGTTGCACGGCTACGCCCACGAACCTGTGTCCATTTTGGATCGTGATGCCGAGCTGGCCGTGAACCGGCGTTCGGCGGCGTTGATCGAGAAGCTCACGGGCGCGCCGCCCGCCGGGCACCGGACGCCGAGCTGGGACTTCACCGACAATACGATCGAGATCCTCGGCGAACTCGGCGTGGAGTACGACTCTTCCTTGATGGGCACGGATTTCGAGCCGTACTTCGCGCGTTGGGGGGACGTCTGCGATCCCGACGGGCCCTATCGGTTCGGGCCCGCGTCTTCGATCGTCGAGCTCCCGGTGTCGTGGACGCTCGACGACTACCCGCACCTGGAGTACCTGCGCCTGCCGCAGGGCGTGATGCCGGGGCTGCAGGACGCCGACGCGGTGTTCGAGCGGTTCCTGCGCGACGTGCGCTACCTGACCGAGACCGTGCCCGGCGGCGTGGCCACGGTGACGCTGCACCCGCAGGTCGTCGGCCGCGGTGCGCGGATGGCGGCGCTGGAGCGGTTCGTCGTCGGCTGCCGGGAGCTGGGCGTGGGGTTCGAACGTTGTGCGGACGTCGCACGGCGGTTCCGGCCAGTCCTCGAAGGACGGTGACCGGTGCTGAAATCGGTGCTGCTGCTGGGTTCTCGCGGTGGCCTCGGGCGGGCCATCGGCTCGCGGCTGACCGAGGACGGGTGGACGGTCGTCGGCGCGGACCTGCCGGAGCTGGATCTGGCGCGACCGGACGTGGCTTCGGCGGTGGCGCGGCTGCAGGAGTCGCACGGCGGGTTCGACGCGCTCGTGCACGCGGCGGGGCTCTATCCGGCGGCGCCGGTGTCGGATGGTGACGAGGAGCTGTTCGATCGGGTCCTGACGGTGAACGCGCGCTCGGCGTTCGCGGCGGGCGCGCAGTTCGTCCGGAGGTGTGTGGCCGCGGGCCGGCCCGGGGCGATGGTGTTCGTCAGCAGCGGCGCGGCGACGCGGGCGCGGCCGGGCACCGCGGTGTACGCCGCGTCGAAGGCCGCTCTGGACGCGCTGGTGCGGGCTTTCGCGCTGGAACACGGGCGCGATCGCATCCGCTGCAACGCCGTCGCGCCCGGGTTCGTTGACGTCGGCTCGCAGGTGAACCCCGTGCCGCGCTCGTACGTCGAGGGGGTCGAGGCGGCCAGTGAGCGGGCGGCTGGGCCGTCGCGAGGAGATCGCCGCCGTCGTCGCGTGGCTGCTGAGCGAAGATGCGTCGTGGGTCAACGGGCGGTCGGTGCCGGTGGACGGCGGGGACGGCATCGGGTCGGTGACTTCGCCGTCGTGGCTCAGCTGAACCGCGCCGGGGCCAGGCGGCGGTGGATGCCGCCTTCGATGCGGTAGACGAGGTGCGGGTGGCCGCGGGTCGGGTCGCCGGTGTCGTCGGGGTAACTGAGGCCGCGCTGACCGCGGCCGAGGAACTGGTGCGCGCCGGTGACGCCGAACGACGCGACCGAGCGCAGCTGCCGGCGCACCGCCGCGAAGTCCCACGGCCTGCTGACCTGGCTCCACACCTGGGCGAGCACGTTGACCATGTCGAAGTGCACCGCGGCGGCACCCAGGCCGGGCTCGCCGCCGTAGGCCGCGCGGTAGCGCTGCTCGAACGCGTGGCAGGCGGGGCTGTCGACGTGGCCGATGACCGTCGACCACAGCAGCCCTTCGGACAGCGAGCGGAACCGGTCCGTGAAGCCGGGTGCGGCGGGCGACCAGGCGACGTGTACGAGCGTGCGGTCCCGCAGCGGTTCGGCGGCGGCGAGGAACGCGCGCAGCGTCGGCTCCGGAAAGCTCGACAACGAGACGGCGTCGGCTTCCGCGCGCTCCAGCTGCCGCACGACGTTCGTGAAGTCTCCGGTGTGGTCGGGCACCGGTTCGGCGAACACCAGCTCCCAGCCCGCTGCGGCGGCGTGGCGCTCGACCTGCTCCGGGATCGACGCGTCGAAGGTGCTTTCGCGCGGCAGCACGGCCAGCCTGCGGCGCCGTCCGTGGTCGAGGTGGGGGAGCGTGCGCAGGAGGCCTGGTACGTAAGCGGATTCGGTGGAGCAGACCTGGAACACGGCGCCGAGGCCGCGCGGGTCGGCGTGCACGTCGTCGGAGAGGGCGGGCCCGGTCATGCTGTGCAGCACGGGCGCCCCGGCGGTGGCGGCCGTCGCGATGGCCTTGCGCGCGTAGGTCAGCGGGAAGTTGCCGAACACAACGGCGTCCACGCCGCGCGCCGTCAGCTCCTCGACGGCGTCCTGCAGGCCTTCCGGCGTCGCCCCGAGCGCGACGTGCTCCACCTGCCGCCCCGCGACGCCGCCCCGCGCATTGAGCTCGGTGACGGCCAGCTTGTCACCGCGGCGCATCGCCACGACCTCGGGTCCGGCGGCCGCCGCGTAGACCGCGCCGATGAGCGCGGGCCGGGGCTTGGCCGTGCGTGGTTTTGCCGGGGGTCTGGTTCGCAGGAGGGCCAGCAACTTCGCCGGCAGCACCAGCTCGATGGCGGGCAGGGGTGCCGCGTAGGCGTCGAGCTCGGCCAGCAGCGTCGCGACGGTCACGCGGGAGTTCGTGCCGGTCTTGGTGAAGATGTGCTCGAGGTGCGTCGCCACCGTTCGCCGTGAGCACTGGAGCGCCTTGGCGATGTCCTGGTTGCCCAGCCCACCCGCGACGCCGGTGGCCACCTGCAGTTCACGCACGGTCAGCCCGAACGGCGCGGTGGTGTCGACCACGTCCAGCCGCGCCAGCCGCTCGTCGCCGTCGGTGACGTCCACGGTCACCCGGCGCACCACGTTGTCCGCGACGTCGAGGTACTGCACCACTTGCTCCCGCAACGTGCGCACGGCCCGCTCCGCGACCATCACGAGGTCGTGCCGCCTCCGGAAGAACACCTGGTCACTGCCCGTTCCAGCCCCGGCTTCCGGCTGCAGCCACCGCCGCGCCGTGATGTCGTGCTCCCGCGTCACCACCAGCCGTCTCCCTTCGTGGGGGCAGAGGGGAGTATCCCAACCGGGGGCCACTTCGGCGCCGTCGTTCGGTCGTCGTTGCTGGTGTGGGGTGCCCGAATCGGGCAGAGTCGGCGATATGCGCAGATTCCTGACCGCCGGTGTGCTGGCCGGCTCGTTCGCCTTCGGCGCCCTGGCCGTGCCCGCCACTTCGTCGGCGGCCGTCGCGCCTGGCTGGTGCCTGGGGCCGGCCCCCTGCACGGTGACCCCCGACGGCTGGTGCCCCACCCCGTCCGACGACATCTGCCGGCGCTCCTGACCCGGACCGTGCAACCTCCGGGGCATCCCGGCTCGTATGGGACGGCGACGAGAGGGGTGGCGTGGCGGATCGGGCGAGTTTCACCGACGTGGCGCGGGACCGGGCGCCGCGGTGGCGTCGGGTGTCGTTCCTGCTGTGCGGGGACTGGGCGTTGGCCGAGGACATCGTGCAAGTGACGTTGCTGCGACTGTACAAACGCTGGCACCGCCTCGACCCGGCGGGCATCGACGCCTACGCCCGCCGCGTCATGGCGCGGCTGGCGATCGACGCCGCGCGCCGGCCGCACCGTCGCGCGGAGGTGCTGACGGCGCCGCCCGAACGGCCGCGTCCGGACGCGATGCCCGAGGACAGCGCCGACGTCCGCGCCGCGCTGGACACACTCGGTCCTCGGCAGCGGGCGGTGCTGGTACTGCGGTTCTATTGCGACCTGTCGGTGACCGACACCGCGAAGACGCTGCGCATCACCGAGGGCACCGTCAAATCCCAGTCGGCCCGCGCTCTCGCCACGCTGCGGACGTTGCTGACGGAAGGAGCCAGCTCATGACCCGGGACCTGCTCGACCGCGCCCTCGGCTCCGACGAACCCCCGCTGCGGCTGGACTTCGAGGCGATCGCGGCCCAGGGCGCGCGCTCGGTGCGGCGCCGGGCCCGGCTGGCGCTGGCCGGCTCGGCCGCGGCGGTCGTCGTGGCCGCGTTGGGTGCGGTCGCGGTGCTGCGGCACGAACCGGTGTCCCCGGCCTCGTCCGGGCAGATCACCTACGCCAAGCCCAACGACCGCGAGATCGCCTACTGCTACCACACCGCGGACATCACCAGCCCCGCGCCGAACCAGCACGTCCCGGCCGGCATCAACGGCAACAGCCCGAACGGACGCGGCGACATCGCCGCCGCGATCATGGACATCTGCGTCACGGCTTGGAGAGACGACTACTACGAATGGCACAGCCCCACCGTGCCGCCCTTGGTCGCGTGTGTCCTCACTTCGGCCGCCGTCGGGGTCGAAGCCGGCGCCGTCGGCGTATTCCCCGGAGACGAGCGGACCTGCGCCGTCATGGGCCTGCCCGTCGCGAACCTGAGCCGATGACCGAACCCGCCTGGCTCCGCGCCCAGTGGGACAAGTACGCCTCGCGGTACGACCGCAGCATCGGCTTCCTCGAACGCGTCCAGTTCGGCGGCGGGCGTGAATGGGTGTGCGAGCAGGCGCACGGCGAGGTGCTGGAAGTGGCCATCGGCACGGGGCGCAACCTGGGTCTCTACCCGCCCGACGCCCGCGTGACCGGTCTCGACCTCAGCCCCGCCATGCTGGCGCTGGCTCGCCGGCGCGCCGACGACCTCGGCCGGCCCGTCACGCTGCGGCAAGGGGTCGCCGAAGCACTGCCGTTCCCCGATGCGACCTTCGACACCGTCGTCTGCACCCTCGGCCTGTGCGGTTTCCCCGACGACCGCGCCGCCATCGCCGAGATGCACCGTGTCGTGCGCCCCGGCGGCGCGCTGCTGCTGCTCGACCACATCGGCAGCCACCACCGTCCGCTGCGCTGGGCCCAATGCCTCCTGGAACGCGTCACCCTCCGCCAGATCGGCGACCATCAGACCCGCCGCCCCCTGCCGCTGGTCACCGCCGCGGGCTTCGAGATCACGCGGGCGGAGCGGCTCAAATTCGGGACGGTGGAACGGCTCGCGGCCCGGAAGCCGGCCTGAACACGGCTGTGGTCCCGGCCGGCTCACGGCCGGGACCACAGACTCGCGCACGTCAGCAGCTGATGCTGCCCTTCCGCACCGCGTGCCCGCCGTCGTTGCTGTCGTCGGACCAGTAGACCGGCTTCGAGCCGCCCGAGCACTCGCTCGCGGGGGCGACGGCGAAGCCCTCGTTGTTGTAGTTCGACATCCCGGTCGGCCGCTGGTACACGGCGGCCGTCGTGAAGGAGCCCGACGACACCTGGAACGTGCGGTGCTGCCCATCGCACGTGTCGTCGCAGACGGCCCACAGGCGAGAGGCCTGCGGTTCCCACTGCAGCTCCATCACGCCCTCCATGCCGCTGCCGAACGAGGCCACCCGGGTGAACGCGCCGGAGTCCTGCAGCACGTAGCCGTAGATCATGCCCGTGCCCTCGACGCCGACGAAGAACACGCCGCCGGTGTGGGAGCCGTAGCGGCCGGGGGAGTAGGCCGCGCCCGTGGAGGAGTCCGTGAAGCCCGCCGCGGTGAGCGACGCGTCCGGCACCCAGGTGACGCCCTCGAAGCCCGAGTTGGAGTCAACGGAGGGCAGGTCCGATGTCAGGTTCCACTCCTTCGCCGCGTTCAGCGCGGTCGCCGAGCCGCTGACGTCGTAGCGCAGCACCGAAAGCCGGCTGGTGCCGGACTTGTCGTCGTCGCGCTCGGTGGCCACGAAGACGCCGGCCGAGGAGCCGGAGCCGGTGACCGTGACGCCCTCGTCGTCGGGTGTCCCGGAACCGTTGGGGAAATGCAGCTTCTTGCCCGAGGACCAGCCCGACGCGGTGTCCGGCAACCACCCGCCGGAGCCGTTGGGCACCAGGCGCCACAGCTTCCCGGAGTTCTGGGCCGCCCACAGCACGCCGCCCTCTTGGTACAGACCGGACAGGTCCTCGCCGAAGACGTTCGACGCGTCGGCCGTGGACACCGAACCGCTGCCCGGCCACGCGACCGGCGAGGTGCCCTGGCCCGAGCCAGCGCACGCGTTCGGCCCGCCCAGCGTCAGCGCGGACGCCTGGCGGAACGAGCCCGTGCCGTCGGGGCAGCGCGACCACGACGGGTCGGAGTGGTCGTGCCAGCTGAAGCTGTCGACGAGCGTGCTGCCGTTGGCGAGGTAGAGACGCGCCTCGTCCTCGGAGCCGAGGCCGAACTCGTCGTGCACGTCGAACGCGCGGAACGCGCCCGGCGCCAGCGTGGTGCCCGAGGCGATCTTGTAGTTCGAGCCGTTGTCGTCGTCCTTGAGGATCCATCCCGAGATGTCGACGGCCGCGGTGCCCTTGTTGTAGAGCTCGATCGAGTCGTTGACGTCGCCGGTCGTCACCACCTCGTTGATCCGGACGTCGTCGGCGGGCGCCGCACTGGCCGCGGGCGCGGTGAGCGCACCGAGGACCAGCACTGGTCCGGCGACGGCGACGAGGGGACGACGGAGGTTGCGGTGCCACCGGCGAACGCGTGAATCGGCCACGGAATCCGTCCTGGGGTCGGGGAACAGGGCCACCCGACAGTTCCGACCCGGGCCGAACAGGCGCCCTCTCACGGATGAGCACGGTGTGAACGCTGGACGAACGCGTGAACTCGGTGGCTCGTCGTGGCACTGTGTCGTTACCTCGACGCGTGAACGGGCTCCGTCTGGTCCCGGGCTCGGCGAGTCGCTGTGTTCACTCGGCGTCGACGCGCTGCCCGACGGCCGCGTGCCGCTGTTCGTCTGCCCCGAATGCGGTGATCTCGGCTGTGACGGCGTGACGGTGGTCCTCGGGCGGACTGCCGACGAGGCCGTGTGGCCGACTTCGGCCGGCAGACCGACTACGACCCGGAGGTGTTCCGTGAGCGGCACGCGGGACTGGGGCCGGTCGGCTCCTCGCGCGCAGTAAGCCGCGGCGCTTTCCTGACGCTTCCCGGAAACACCGAAGGGACCCCGGGGTTTCCGGGATCCTTTCGGCGCTTTTATTCGTGCTGGTGTGCTTGCCGCGTCAGCCGGCGAGGCGGATCGAGGCGACCTGGCGGTCGAAGCCGATCTTCTCCAGGTCGGGCGCGTCGCCCGTGATCAGCATCGACTTGCCGGTGCAGTTCGCGCCGGTCCAGATCTTGTACGTGCCGTCGGCGTCGATGGAGCGGACGAGGTCGGGGTTGCGGACCTCGTTGCAGCCCTTGTCGGCGGCGACCTGGGAGCCGTCGGGCTCGGAGAAGTTCTTGCCGCTGTCGAGGAGGGCGAAGGTGGAGGTGAGGTTGGCGTTGGCGCCTCCGTTGTTCCCGCCGTTGTCATCGCCGGCCAGCTTCACCGACACGGTCTTGTTGTCGAAACCGAGCTTCGCGAGGTTGCTCACGTTGCCGGTGACCACGATCGACTTGCCGGTGCAGTTCGCGCCGCTCCACAGCTTCAGCGTGCCGGTCGTCGTCAGCGACGAGGTGACCTTCGGCCGGGCCAGCGTCTGGCAGCCCTTGCCGGAGATGCCCTGGGAGGCGCCGTTGTCGGAGAACGCGGCGTCGTCGAAGAGGGTCGCGCTGGTCGCGGTCAGCGTGGCAGCCGGCGCGGCCGCGGCGGCGCGCAGGTCGTCCGCCCCCGCCGGCGCCGTCGTCGCGCTGTCGCTGCCTGCCCCACACGCGGACAGCACCGCGGCCCCCGCCGCGACGAAAGCGGCCAGGAACATCGCCTGCTTGCGGAACATGAGAACACTCCCCGTTGTTCTTGGCACCCGGTTCGTCCGGGCGACTCGACGAGGACACGGCTGCCGGATCCCCTGCGGTTCACCGGTTCCGGAAGTTTTTTCAGACCGAAGTGGACGGCCCGGCCTCAGCGTGGCGGCTGCGACGAACTCCAGCCGTGGGCCCGGACATCCGTAAGCTGCGGGGCGTGACGGTGGACGTGGCCCGGCGTTGCCCGCGGATCCGGCCGCGTTGAAGCACGACGTCGCCCGGGGTCGGGTCGAGACCGTGGCCGCATGGTGAATTCCTGCTCCGACGGCGAGACCGCCCTCGTCTCGCGCTGACTCAGGCCTCCAGCAGCCGCCACGCGGTGAGGCCGAGTTGGGCGCGCGCGGGGCCGGTGGGGGAGACCAGGCTGTAGCCGAGGGTCTTGCCGAGCTGGTCGAGGCGGCGGGCGACGCTGCTGTGGTGCAGGTGCAGCACGTCGGCGGCGCGGCGGACGGAGCCCGTGGCGCAGTAGGCGTCGAGCGTGTCCAGGTCGTCGGCGGCCAGGGAGGCCAGTGCGGCCACGTCGGTGTTGTCGCGGGCGGCATCGCCGGGCACGTGCGCGAGCAGGGCCAAGGCCCCCAGCGAGCAGTAGTCCACGACCGGCCGGCGCGACGTCGTGAAGCGCAGCGCCGTGCGCGCCGACAGCCACGAGCGCGGCAACGGCCCCACTGTCCCGATCCCGGCCCGCACCTGCGCCGGGAACCGCGAGACGTCGACGGTGGTGAGGAGCAGCACGCCGACCTCACCCAGGGGCGCAGCCTTCACCGGGCGCGTGGGGCAGACCAACGCACCGAGCTGGTCGAGCGGCAGCGGCGAGCGCACGGCGACGACGCGCACCGCCGCGTCCGCCGCGAAGCCGAGGAGCCGCAGGGCCCGCGCGCGGGCGGCATCGTCGGTACCGGGACTGATGGCGAGCTCGACGAGGGCCGGGTCGGCCATGGTGGTGCGGGCGGGGCCGTAGCGTTCGACGACGGCGGCCGCGGCGATGGCCAGGCGGTCGAGCAGAAGGCGGTCGAGGGGGAGCGGCGACTGTCGTTCCAGCCAGACCGCGCCGATCTGCTCGTCGTCCAGCGTGATCGCGACCGTGGTCGACGCGCGGCCGGAGGCGGGCGCGGGGCCGTCCGGGGCGACGCGGAACGTCTGGCCGGTGCCGTCGAGCCGGATGCCGGCCACGCACTCGGCCAGGCCCGCCGACGCCCGGGCCAGCGCGGGCAGGTCGACGCGCCGGCGGATCAGCGTGTCGTAGAACATCACGACGCGGATCGCGCCCTCGGCCTCCGAGTCCAGCTGCGAGAGCCGGACGACCAACGCCTCCATACCCGGCAGCGTACGCGGCGAGCGTCGCGGCATCAGGCGATTTCGCGCGACGGCCGGCGGGCGACTCGGCGCCCGAGCAGCGGCAGGATCATCGGCATGAA
This sequence comes from Amycolatopsis sp. NPDC023774, assembly GCF_040639695.1. NCBI lineage: Bacteria > Bacillati > Actinomycetota > Actinomycetes > Pseudonocardiales > Pseudonocardiaceae > Amycolatopsis > Amycolatopsis sp. NPDC023774. Next base: position 138,028 of record NZ_JBFAAJ010000002.1, on the reverse strand, counting down.
CCCGGAACTCGAAGCCTTCCTCCCGCTGTTCCCGCCCGCTGACCTCGACGATCCGGTCACCGCCCGCGAGAAGCTCGCCGGCCTGTCCGCCTCCGCGCCGCCGCCCGACACCGCGGGCCTCACGATCGAGGACCACACCGCCGACGGGGACGTCCCCGTGCGCGTCTACCGGCCGCGGCAGGCCCACGGCGCGATCATCTGGCTGCACGGCGGCGGCTTCGTCATGGGAGACCTCGACACGGAGCACCCTTGGGCCGCGCGCGTCGCGGACGGCGCCGGCGCCGTGGTGATCTCCGTGGGCTACCGGCGGGCTCCGGAACACCCGTTCCCGGCCGCGGTGGACGACGCGTACACGGCGCTGACCTGGGCCGGGAAAAACGCGGCGGACCTGGGTATCGACCCGGCCCGCATCGCCGTCGGCGGGCACAGCGCGGGCGCCGGGATCGCCGCCGCGATCGCGCTGCGGGCCCGCGACGAGCACGGGCCGGCGATCCGCTTCCAGCTGCTCAACCAGCCCGAGCTCGACGACCGCCAGGACACCTGGTCGGCGCGCACCTTCACCGACACGCCGTGGATGACGCGCGACAAACTCGCCGCGACCTGGCGCCACTACCTCGGCGACGCCCCCGGCACGCCCTACGCCGCCCCGGCGCGCGCGGCCGACCTGTCCGGCCTGCCGCCGGCGTACGTCGCCACCGCCGAGTTCGACCCGCTTCGCGACGAGGGCATCACGTACGCGCTGCGCCTCCTCCAATCGGGCGTGTCCGCCGAGCTGCACCAGTGGCCCGGCACCTTCCACGGCTCGCAGGCGATCCTGTCCGCCGAGGTGTCGCAGCGCCAGATCGCCGAACTCGCCGCCGCCCTCCGTCGCGGCCTCGCCGACTGACCCCTCGAAAGGAAACCCATGACCCCGATCGACCTGTTCACCTCCTTCCTGCACCTCCACGACGACGGCCACGCCAACGCGGCTCCCCGCGCCTTCGACGGCGAGCCCGACGACTGGCATCTGATGACCTTCCACGCCACCACCGACGCCGACGTCCACTCCGACCACTGGGAGATCCATGCCGCCGCCGACGAACTCGTCTGCTGCCTCACCGGCGGCTTCCGGCTGTACCTCCGCGACGAGGACACCCCGGCCACGCTCACCCCGGGCACCGCGGCGATCGTCCCGTGTGGACGGTGGCATCGCCTCGAACTCGACGCCCCCGGCGACCTCCTGTCGGTCACCGTCCCGCGCGGCACGCGGATCGAACCCCGGGCCGCGTAGAGCTGCGCGTCCACCTCGGATCGAGGACCTCATCCCGGACAGCAGTTTCCGGCCGGGCCGGTCCAGCGCAACGCCCCGCGGAGCCCGGCGGCCGGTCCAGAACGTGTCGGCCGACAGCGGAACAGTGGTCGGAGCAGCCATGCCCCGACGGTAGGTCGGCGCCGAGCGACACGTCCAGCTCACCATTCCGGACGTTCTGTTCGGCCCAACCGCACAATGAAGCGGTGCTGAACCCGTGGCGCCTGCGCCTGCTGAGCCGGCTCGACACCCTGGGCACCATCCGCGCGGTGGCGAGCGCGTCGAACCTGAGCGCGTCGAGCGTGTCGCAGCAACTCTCCGTGCTGGAGACCGAAACGCGCACCAAGCTGCTCGAACGCACCGGCCGCCACGTCCGCCTGACTCCGGCCGGGCTGATCCTCGCGCGCCGCGCCCGGGCGATCCTCGAACCACATGGCCACGGTCGAGGCCGAGCTGCGCGGGCTCGGTGACGAACCCGCCGGCCTGGTGCGGCTGGGCGCGTTCCAGAGCGCCGTCCACGCGCTCGCGGTGCCCGCCGTAACCCGGCTGGCTGCGGCGCATCCGGACCTGCAGGTCGAGGTGCTGCAGCTGGAACCGCACGAGAGCATGCCCGCCCTGCGCGGGGGCGACGCGGACCTCATCATCACGACCACGGACTTCGTCGAGCAGCCGCTGGACCCCGACGTGGACCTCGTGGCGCTCGCGACCGACCCGATCGTGCTGGTCATGCCGCCCGATCACCCCGCGACCCGCCGCGGCGCCGTCGACCTGGCGGCGTTCGCGGACGAGGCGTGGTCGCTGGACCTGCCGCAGTCCTACATGGCCAACCTGACGCTGCGGCTGTGCCGGCAGTCGGGTTTCGAGCCGCGCGCGGTGTGCCGCTTCGGCAACTACATGCTCGCCCTGCAGCACGCCGAGGCCGGCTTGCCGATCACGCTGCTGCCCGGCCTGGCCGTCGACCCCCGGTACCGCGTGACGACGCGCGAGCTCGCGTCGCCGGTGACGCGGACGATCACCGCCGCCGTGCGCCGGGGCTCACCGCAGCGCGCGGCGCTGCAGGTCGTGCTGGACGCGCTGCGGCGGAATCCGCCGGTTTCGGCCGGTGTGCCGGGTGCGGCTGTGTGACGGTGGGCCAGCAGGCGCACGTCCGCCGACGGATCAGAACCCCAGCCCGGCGCGGGTTCGAAGGACCCGCGCGCCCGTCCCCTCCCCGGTCGGGCGCGCGGGAGTCGTTCCCCGAAGGGCTCAGTGGCTCGCGTTGAACTCGAGCACCTCGTCGAGGCGGGTCGACCACGCCGGGGACGTACGGCGGAGGCCGACGACGAAGGGGGCCGGTCGCCGGGTCCGTCGTGTCGGAGAAGCACCCGGAGCACCCGGATCGGCCGGTTTGACACGCCACCACCGGTTCACCGCGCCTCGGTGGTCGCTCATGCCGTTCAGCTCCTCTCGTCCGGTCATGATCCACTCTGGCAGCGCGGGCGCGATCCCGCACCCGTCTGCGCGGCGGGCCGGGTGGTCCGGGAATCAGGTGTGCACGACGGTCACAATGTCGTCGACAATCTTGTCAACAGGGCGCCGCCCGCCGCCGGTGTTGATCACCACGCCGGTCACCACGCGCGCGGCGACCGGGTCGGCGAAGTACCCGAACGCACCCCGCGCGGTCGTCCGGCGCGGCCGTGGTCTTGAGCAGCGTGCCGGCCGCGATGCGTTCCGAACGGCCCGCTCTGCGCTCCACAGTGGACTCCGTGCCGCCGAGCGCGGTCAGTCCCGAACAGCGCGTGCTCGAGGTGCCGCCCGGGCGCCCCGCCGTTCCCGCGCACGGCCGGCGCCAGGGCCACCGACAGGTGCTGGACAACCCCGCGCAACGCCCGCTTCGAGCTGCCGTAGAGCACCTCGCCGCCGACGGGGTGGAACGCGGACTCGGTCACCGCCACCGGCCCGCGCGTCGCGCAGCGCGCCAGGTGGCGGTCACCGCCACGAGCGCGGCGAGCACGTTGGTCCGCTACGTCTCCTCGGCCGCGGCGACGAGATCCGACACCGGCAGCTCGCGAACCCACGCGTAGTGGTCGAACACGCCGACACAGCACGTCAGCTGGTCGACCCGGCCCGCCGGTGCACACCGCCGACCGAGCACCTCGGACGAGGTCGCGTCACCTTCGACCATGGTCAGCGGCTGTGACGTGGCGTCGGCCCGCGGCGCGGCGGCGTGCTCGGCCGAGCGCTCGACCACGGTGACCGTGACGCCTTCGCGCAGGCAGGCAGCGCGGCGGCCCGGCCGATGCCGGAGCCGCCACCGCCGACGCGGATGGTCAGCCCGCGCAGGCTCACGGCGCGGACCGCCGTTCCAGCAGGGCGGAGATCAGCTCCGGTGCCGGGAAACTGAGGCAGCCGAACGCTGCCGCGTCGAGCTGCCACGAATCCCGGCGTGGGGACCGGATGTCCAGGCGCATCCGGTTGCGCGTTCGCACTTTGCGGACCACGACGTCGACGAACGCGTTGCCGATCACGATCGGCCCGTCACCCGGCTCGGCCGCCAGCGCGACCACGTCGCCGATCTGCGGCCTTTCGAACAGCGACTCCTCGACCGCGAATGCCTCTTCAGCCGAAGCTGGACCGGTTGTGCGCGTTGATCGGCGCCTGGTCGGACGCCGCCCACCACCGCGCCAGGCGCCGGCCGTCCGCGGTGCGGCGCACGGCGTCGTTGCGGGCCGGCGAGTACAGGCACGGCGTCGGGCTGCCGCCCGGTTGCGGCAGCGGAAACAGTGCTGACGTCACCGGGCTTCGAGCAGCTTCGCCACTTCGTCCTTTCCGGACACCACGGTGCTCGTCAAGGTGCCGACCTCGCCGACGGTGATCGCGACCCGGTCGCCGGCGGCGAGGGTGAAGGGCAGGTCCGGCACCAGCGCGGTGCCGGTGGCGAGCACCACTCCGTCGGGGAACACGTCGGCGCGGAAGAGGTACTCCAGCAGCTCGTCGAATGTGCGGCGCAGCAACGATGTGCTGGTGGCGCCGGACCACACGAGAGCGCCGGCGCGGTGGATCTCCAGCTCGATCGGGAGGTTCGACGCGTCGGCCACCTCCCAGGCCGGCCGGATGCCGGGGCCGACGGCGCAGCCGCCCAGGTAGGTCTTGGCCTGGGGGAGGTAGAGCGGGTTGACGCCTTCGATGCTGCGCGAGCTCATGTCGTTGACGACCGTGTACCCGACGACCTCGGCCCGGGAGTTGACGACGAGCCCGAGCTCCGGCTCCGGCACGTCGATGCCGGAGTCGGTGCGGATCGCCACGGACTCGCCGTCGCCGGTCACGCGCCAGGCGGCGGACTTGAAGAACAGCTCGGGCCGCGGGGCTTCGTACACGAGGTCGTAGACGTCGGCGGCGCGCTCGCTTTCCGTGATCCGCGCCTCGCGCGAGCGCTGGTAGGTCACGCCCGCCGCCCAGACCTCGGTGCGCCTGTCGACGGGCGGCAGGAGCCGGACGCCGGCCACGTCGTGCGACGGGCCGTCGGCGCCGGCGCACAGGTCCCGCAGCTCGTGCAGCGGCAGGGCGAGCAGCTCGCCGATGGACGTCACCGGCAGCTCGAGGACGGTGTCCGCGGTGCGGACGCCGACGGCCGGGTGGGTTCCGCCCGGGGAACGGAAACGAACGATGAGCACGGCTGACCTCGATCCTCGTGGGGATACTGCGGCCCGATCCGGGGCCGAGGGGGAACCTAGACACGGCAGCGGGTCCGGCGCAAGTGTGTCCGAAGTGGACTGTATGGTCACGGGCCGGGTCGCGGTGCTGACGCTGAACCGGCCGGCGAAGCGCAACGCGATCACGGCGGAGATGGCCGGGCCCCGCGCTCCCATGCCTTGGCGCTGGGCGCGGACCCGGACGTGCGGGCGATCGTGCCGACCGGGGCGGGCAGCGACATCGGTGAGCTGGACCGCTACGCCACAACCGCCGGCCTTCCGCGAGCGTGCCGACGACGGCGACACGATCCGCGACCTGCGCACGCCGGTGATCGCAGCCGTCAACGGCTTCGCCTTCAGGGCGGCCTGGAGCTGGCCTTGGCGTGTGACGTGCGGCTCGCCGCCTCGACCGCGACCTTCGCCGCATCCGAGATCAAGCTCGGCTGGATCGGCGGCAGCGGCCAGTCGGCTCAGCTCGCCGCCGCGCGGTTGGTCGCGCCCGCCGCAACCAGGCGCAGCACGTCGAGCTCGCGGGCCGTCAGCACGCCCGGCGCAGGACGCCGAAGGGGCGCCATCAGGTGGGCAGCCACCGCGGGCGCCAGCACCGGCTCGCCCCAGGGCGGCGGCGCGGACGGCGCGCTGGAGCTCGGCGACGGGCGCGTCCTTGAGCAGGTAACCGTGGCGCCCGCCTCGATGGCGGGCAGGACGTCGGCCTCGGTGTCGTACGTGGTGAGGCCCAGGACGCGCACGGCGGGGTGCTCGGTGGCGAGCCGGCGGGTCGCGCCGACGCCGTCGAGCTCGGGCATGCGCAGGTCCATGAGGACGACGTCGGGGTGGTGGCGCGCGACGAAAGCCAGCGCCTCGACGCCCGTGGCGCACAGCATCGGGCCGGGCGACGCGGCGACGATGCTGCTCACGGGTGACCCGGTCTCCGCGGTGCAGGCGCTGACGTGGGGCCTCGTCAGCGAGGTGACCGACCCCGCCGGCCTGGTGCCGAAAGCGCGTGCGCTCGCCGAGCGATCGCCGCCCGGGCCCGATCGCGGCGCCAACGGCCCAAGCCAATCTGCGCGCGGCCTCCTCGTTGCCGCTGGAGCAGGCCATCGGCGACGAGCGGGGCCTGCCTGCGGCATGTCTGTCCACAGCGGACGCCGCGGAAGGCCGGGCGGCCTTCGCGCAGCGCCGCGAACCACGGTTCAGCGGGGAGCGACGACGCGAGTGCTGGACGGGTACCGCGTGGCCGACGTGCCGATCGCGACGGCCGGGAAGCTGCGGCTGGGTGACCTCGGCGCGGACGTGGTGAAGGTCGAGGCGCAGGGCGGCCAGTGTCAGCGGCACGCTCCGACGGCAGAGGCGACCGGCGTCGCGGTGAACCCGTCGTTCCTGTCGCTGACCCGCAACAAGCGCAGCCGCGGACGTCATGCTGCAGAACTACCGGCCGGGCGTGGCACAGCGGCTGGGGCCGGACCACGAGATGGGGCGCGAGATCAACCCGGCTGTCGGGTACGTGTCGATTTCCGGGGGTACCGCAGAGCGCGTCCACGGCCTGTCGCGTGTTGCAGAATCACCGCCATGACCTCCGGACAAGGGTTACCTCCTCGACAACGCCCAACCGGAAGCGGGCTCGCGCTTCGACGCGCTCAGCTCGCTGTTCGACGCGTCGACGTTCCGGCATCTCGACGATCTCGGCATTTCCCCGGGCTGGCGGTGCTGGGAGGTGGGTGCCGGCGGCCCTTCGGTCGTGAGGTGGCTCGCCGACCGTGTCGGCCCCAGCGGCCACGTCCTGGGCACCGACCTCGACACCTCCTGGGCGGCGACCGCCGTGAGCGACGTCGTGGAGGTCCGCCGCCACGCCGTCGGCCTGGACGCACCCCCACCCGGCGGCTTCGACCTCGTCCACGCCCGCTTGGTTCTGGTCCACGTGCCAGACCGCGAACGCGCCCTGCGCACCCTGGTCGCCGCCCTGCGCCCAGGCGGCCGTCTCCTGCTGGAGGACGCCGACCCGGCTCTGCAGCCCCTGATCTGTCTCGACGAACAAGGCCCGGACGAGGCGCTGGCCAACCGCCTCCGCCGCGCCTTCCGCGAGCTCCTCGCCTCGCGCGGCGCCGACCTCGCCTACGGGCGCACCCTCCCGCGCGCCCTCCGCGAAGCCGGCCTCACCGACGTCACTGCCGACGCGTACTTCCCGATCACGTCCCCGGCCTGCACGGCCCTGGAAGCCGCGACCGTCCGCCAGATCCGCGGCGGCCTCGTCTCCGCCGGCCTCGCCACGGACGCCGAGATCGACCAGCACCTCGCCAACGTCACTTCCGGCCGGCTGGACCTGGCGACCTCGCCGATGATCTCGGCGTCGGGCCGTAGGCCGTAGGCCGTAGGCCCTCAGCGAGGGGCGCTCACCGCCGCGACCAGTGCCCGCAGGGCGCGGACGTGCACCCTCCGTAGGCGTCGCCCGCCGGATGCATGCCGGCGGTGATTTCGAAAGCCTCGGTCACCTCGGTGAGCAGCTCGAGGCGCACTCGGGCATGGCCGGACACTTCACCGCTTGACGAGGCACGGCTTCTTTGGTCCGCGCACTCGCGCCGGCCGCGGATGCCCCATGCCGCTCGTGCGTGGCTACCCGAAGATCACCAGCAGGCGCCGCTCGACTTGACATCCGTCCCGGCTCTCCTGAGACTCGTTCTGCAAATCGAACAGCGTTCAGCATTTCGAACACTGACCGAAACGAGCAGGAGGGGCGAATCGGTGAAACTGCCTGCTTTCGGCTACCACCGGGCCGAATCGCTGGGCGACGCGGTGGCGGTGCTGGCCGAGCACGGGCCCGACGCGCGGGTGCTCGGCGGTGGGCAGAGCCTGTTCCCGGTCATGGCGCTGCGCATGTCGAACCCGAGCGTGCTCGTGGACATCACCACGGCGAAAGACCTGCAGGGCCACGCGTTCCGCGACACCGACGGTCTCGTCGTGTCGGCGGCGGTCACCACGCGCGCGCTCGAGACCGACGCCGAGACGCGCCGCCGCCACCCGCTGGTCGCCGAAAGCCTGGCGCAGGTCGGGCATCCCGAGATCCGCAACCGCGGCACCGTGTGCGGCTCGCTCGCGCACGCCGACCCCGCGGCCGAGCTGCCCGCGTTGCTGCTCGCGCTCGGCGGATCCGTGCGCGTCGCCGGCGCCGAGCGGCGGCGCCGGATCGCCGCGCGCGACTTCTTCCTGGGTCCCTACCTGACCGCGTTGAACGACGGTGAGGTCGTCGCCGGGGCCGAGCTGCCGCTCGTGCCCGCGACGGCCGGCTGGTCGCTCCGCGAGATCACGCGCCGCAGCGGCGACTTCGCTCTCGTCGGCGTGATCTGCGTGCTGGACGCCGATTCAGCCGGGCGTTGCACCGACGCGCGGATCGCGCTGTTCGGCATCGCCGGCACCCCGCGCCGCGCCACCGCCGCCGAGGCGATCCTCGCCGGCGAGGTCCTCGACGACGCCGTGCTCGCCGAAGCCGCGGCGCACGCGTTCGACGAAATCGACGTCGTCGGCGACATCCACGGCTCCGTGACCTACCGCCGCCGCGTGGGCACCCGGCTCGTCGCCCGCTCGCTCGCCGAAGCCGCCGCCCGCAGCCAGTCCGAAGTGGAGAGTACCCGTGCTTGACGCCCATGAGCCGACACAGGTTTCTTTCACGGTGAACGGGAAACCAGAGTCGGCGCGCACCACGCCGCGGACCACGCTCGCCGATTTCCTGCGCCACGACCTGGGCCTCACGGGCACGCACCTGGGCTGCGAGCACGGCGTCTGCGGCGCCTGCACCGTCCGGGTCGACGGCACGGCGGTGCGCAGCTGCCTCACCCTCGCCGTGCAGGCGCACGGATCCACAGTGGACACCGTCGAAGGGCTGGGTGAGACGGCCGGCGCCGAGGACGTGCTGCACCCGCTGCAGCAGAAGTTCTGGGAGCACCAGGCGCTGCAGTGCGGCTTCTGCACGCCGGGCTTCCTGATGGCCGCCGTCACCGCCGTCGAGGAGAACCCGGATCTCACCCGCGACGAGATCCGCGAGCGGATGTCCGGGAACCTGTGCCGCTGCACCGGGTACGCACCGATCGTGGCCGCGATCGCCGAATACGCCGAGCAGGTGCGGGAGGCGCGGGCGTGAGCATCACCGAAGGCTGGGTCGGCCGCCGCGTCAAGCGCGTCGAGGATCCGAAGATCCTGCTCGGGCGCGGCCGCTACGCCGACGACGTCACCCCCGCCCGTTGCCTGCACGCCGCGTTCGTCCGCGCCCCGGTCGCGCACGCGCTGATCACGGCGATCGACGTCGAGGCCGCGAAGCAGGTACCGGGGGTGGTCGCCGTGTTCACCGCCGACGACTTCAACCCGATGTGCCGTTCGTGGAAGGGCCTGCTCGACTGGCCGGGCCTGGTCGGCGGCGACCAGCGGCCTCTGGCCACCGGCAAGATGCACTACGTCGGCGAGCCCGTGGTGATGGTCGTGGCCGAAAGCCGCGCCGTCGCGGAGGACGCGCTGGAATCGGTCACCCTCGACTACGAGGAGCTCGCCCCGGTCGTCGACGCCATCGCCGCCCTCGACGCGTCGGCGGCGAAGGTGCACGACGAGCTGCCGTCCAACCTCGCGTTCGAAGGCACCTTCGGCACCGGTGACGTCGAAGCGGCCTTCGCCGAGGCCGCCGTGGTCGTGGAGACCGGCATCAGCACCGCGCGCCACACGGCCGTCGCGCTGGAGCCCCGCGGCGTAGTCGCCGAGTACGACCCGGCGGCGAAATCGCTCACCGTGCGGCTGTCCACGCAGGCGCCACACATGCTGCAGTCGGTGTTCGCCGAGCTGCTCGGCCTGCGCGAGAGCAACATCCGCGTGCTCACCGACGAGGTGGGCGGCGCCTTCGGCATGAAGGCGCACGTGTACTCCGACGAGGTCGCCACGTGCGCGGCCAGCATCCTCCTGCGCCGCCCGGTGAAGTGGATCCAGGACCGCGTCGAATCGCTGCAGTCGGACACGCAGGCGCGCGACGAGCGGGTGTCCGCCGCGCTGGCGGTCGCGGCCGACGGCCGGATCCTCGGCCTGCGTTCGGAGGTCGTGAGCGACGGCGGCGCCTACTCCGTCTACCCGCGCAGCATGGTCACCGAAGGCATCCAGGTCGCCACGATCATGCCCGGCCCCTACCGGATCCCGGTCTACTCGGGTCACTTGCGCGTCGCCATCACCAACAAGGCGCCGCTCGCGGTGTACCGCGGGGTCGGGCACCCGGTCGCCATCCTCGCGATGGAGACGCTGCTCGACGAGACCGCGCGCCGGCTCGGGCTCGACCCGGCGGAACTGCGCCGCCGCAACCTGATCGCGCCCGCCGAGCTGCCGTACACCTCCGTGACCGGCCAGGTCTACGACAGCGGCTCGCACCAGGAGTCGCTGGAGAAGCTGCTCGCCATGCTCCCGTCCGGGCCGGACCTGGACAAACGCAAGGCCGAAGCGCGCGAACGCGGGCGCCTGCTGGGCGTCGGGCTCGCCTGTTTCGTCGAGGTCACCGCGCCCGGTGTGATGTTCTACGGCAAGCGCGGCGCCCCGATCACCGCGCACGACCAGGTCGAGGTCCGCGTGGAGGCCGACGGCTCCGTCACCGTGCTGCTCGGCACGCCCGGTCAGGGCCAGGGCCTGCAGACGACCGCCGCGCAGGTCGTGGCCGACCACCTCGGGGTGTCGTTCGACCGGATCAGCGTCGTCAGCGGCGACACGGCGGTGGTGCCGCACGGCACGGGCGTGTGGGCCAGCCGTTCGGCCGTGGTCAGCAGCGGCGCTGCCGCGTCGGCCGCCCGCGAGGTGAAGGAGCGGCTGCTCGCGATCGCCGGGCACCTGCTGGAGGTCGACCCGGCCGACCTCGAGATCGGCGACGGTGTGGTGCGGGTCGCGGGCGCGTCGAACGTCCACTTGGAAGTGGCAGAGCTCGCCGAGGTCGCGCACTTCCGCACCCACCGCCTGCCACCGGAGCTGCGGATCGGGCTGTCGGTGGTGGGCGAGTACAGCGGCCCCAACGTCACCTTCAACAACGGCGCCCACGCCGCGGTCGTCGAGGTCGAAGAGGACAGCGGGCTCGTGCACCTCGTCGACTACGCGTGCGTCGAGGACTGCGGGGTGCTCATCAACCCGGAGATCGTGGACGGGCAGATCCGCGGCGGCGTCGCGCAGGGCATCGGCGGGGCGTTGTTCGAGCGGCTGTACTACGACGAGAGCGGCCAGCTGCTCACCTCGACCCTGCTCGACTACCTCATGCCGACCGGCCCGGAGCTGCCGGACGTGCGCATCACCCACCTCGAAACCCCGAGCCCGATCACCATGCTGGGCGTGAAAGGCGCCGGCGAGGCCGGGGCCGCCGGCGCACCCGCGGCGGTGCACAACGCCGTGAACGACGCGCTCGCCGCGCTGGGCGCGCGGGTGTGGCACGAGCCGATCAGCCCCGAACGCGTTGTCCGGGCCCTCGACGAAGCGGCCGGCCACAGCTGGCCCGAACCACCCGACACCCCACCCGTACCGGCTCTCCCGCACCTCGGCTCGACTGTCGAGAAAGGACACTCGTGAACACCATCCAGCACTTCGTCGGCGGCGCCTTCGTCCAGGACGAACCGCCCGCGTGGGCCGACGTGCACGACCCCGCCCGGGGCAGCGTCGCAGGCCGGGTCGCGCTGGGCGACGCCGGTGCCGTGGACCAGGCCGTGAAGGTGGCACTCGATGCCCAGGCCGCCTGGGCCGAGGAGTCGCTCGGCGTGCGCCAGCAGGTTTTGCTGGAGTTCATCCGGCTGGTCGAGCGTTCGCGTGCCGAGCTGGCCGAGCTCGTGACCGGCGAGCACGGCAAGACGCTCGCCGACGCCCGCGCGGAGGTCAACGCGGGCCTGGACGTCGCGAAGTTCGCGGCCGGGATCCCGCACCTGCTCAAGGGCGACTTCAGCGAGAACGTCTCCCGCGGAGTCGACACGTACTCGATCCGCCAGCCGCTCGGGGTCGTAGCCGGCATCACGCCGTTCAACTTCCCCGTGATGGTTCCCATGTGGATGTTCCCGATCGCCGTCGCGTGCGGCAACGCTTTCGTGCTCAAGCCGAGCGAGAAGGACCCTTCGGCGGCCAACCGCCTGGCCGAGCTGGCGCTCGAGGCCGGGCTGCCCGCCGGCGTGCTCAACGTCGTGCACGGCAGCGCCCCGGCCGTCGACGCGCTCCTGGCCCACCCGGACGTCGGCGCGGTGAGCTTCGTCGGGTCGACGCCGGTGGCCCGGCACGTCTACGAGACCGCGGCCAAGCACGGCAAGCGGGTGCAGGCCCTTGGGGGCGCGAAGAACCACCTCGTGGTGCTGCCCGACGCCGACCTGGACGCGGCCGCCGACGCCCTCGTCTCCGCCGCCTACGGCTCGGCGGGGGAGCGCTGCATGGCCATCTCGGTCGCGGTGGCCGTCGGCGGGGTCGGCGACGCGCTGCGCGACCGCCTGGTGGAGCGCATCGGCCGGCTGTCCACCGCGGACGGCCACGACGAGGGCACCGACATGGGCCCGCTCGTCACCGCCGACCACCTGCGCCGCGTGAGCGGCTACGTGCAGGCCGGGTCCGATGCGGGCGCGGATCTCGTGGTCGACGGCCGCGACGTGCGCGTTCCGGGGCGGGAGAACGGGTTCTTCCTCGCGCCGACGCTGCTCGACCACGTGCGCCCGGACATGTCCGTGTACACCGACGAGATCTTCGGCCCGGTGCTGTCGATGCTGCGCGTCGACTCGCTGGACGAGGCCGTCGCGCTGATCAACGGCGGCGAGTACGGCAACGGCGTCTCACTGTTCACCCGCGACGGCGTCGCCGCGCGGAAGTTCCAGCACACCGTGCAGGCCGGGATGGTCGGGCTCAACGTGCCCATCCCCGTGCCGATTCCGTATTTCCCGTTCGGCGGTTGGAAGCACTCGCTCTTCGGCGACTCGGGCCAATACGGCGAGGACGGCATCCGGTTCTTCACGCGCCGCAAGGTCGTCACGAGCCGGTGGGCGCCTTCGGCCGGCTCCCGCGTCGATATGCGGTTCCCGGCCTAGGGGCGCTCGTGCGACTGGAGAACAGCTTCACCGTCGACCTGCCGCCCGCGCAGGCGTGGGCCGTGCTCACCGATCCGGAGCGGGTCGCGCCGTGCATGCCCGGCGTGCACCTGGACGAGGTCGACGGCGACGACGTCCGCGGCGGCCTGCGCGTGAAGGTCGGGCCGATCGTTGCCGAGTACTCCGGCGTGGCGCGGTTCCGCGAACGTGACGAGGCGGCGGGCATGGTGGTCGTAGCGGCGTCGGGGCGTGAGGTACGGGGCCGGGGTTCGGCTTCGGCGACGGTCACGCTGCGGCTGGCGCCGGCCCCGGGAGGCACGCGCGTCGACCTGGCCACAGACCTCGCGTTGACGGGACGGCTGGCGCAGTTCGGGCGTGGCGTGCTGGGTGAGGTGACGGGGCGCCTGGTCGACGAGTTCGCGCGGGCGCTGGCGGACGAGGTGTCCGGGTCGCAGGTTCGGGCCGCGGCAGCGCCGAAGGCCGCGCCGTCCAGTGCGGCGGTGGCCGCTGTCGAGCCGGTGGCGGAGGTCGTCGATCTGGCGACGCAGGAGTGGCCGGACGACGAACCCGTGCGCACCGCCTCCGCGGCCGAGCCCGTCGCCGCGGCTGCGGCCGTGGGCTTTGCCGATGCCCCGCCGAGCCCTCAGGACCGGCCGCGCACTCGCAACGCGGACACTGTCGTCCTGCGGGCCATTGCGGTCCCGGTCGCGAAACGCGCTGTCCCGGCCGTGGCCGCTGTCGTCGCGGCGATCGTCCTCGCCCGCCGGTTGCGCCGATGACAGAATCTCCCGCGATGACCAGTTCGCCTTCCTCGGCGGGCCTGCCGGTTCCTTCGGTTGCCCGCGCCGCGTACCTGCTCGACGCGCTCGCCGCCGCACCCGACGGGTTGCCGCTCAGCGAGCTCGCGCGAGCCATCGGCGCGCCCAAGAGCAGCTGCCTCGCCGTGTGCACGACGCTGGTCACCACCGGCCTGCTCACGCGGACCCCGGGCGGGCACTACCGGCTCGGCTGGAAGGTCGTCCCGCTCGGGCGCGCCTACCTCGCGAAGTCCGGGTTCGTGCTGGAGTTCCGGCGCGTCGACCAGGAGCTCGGGTTGCTGCCCGAGGACACGATCGTGCTGTCCCTGCTGGACGGTCGCCATGTCGTCTACGTCGAAACCCGCCCGGGCCTGCGGACGCTCGCGATGTCGTACGAGATCGGCCTGCGCCTGCCCGCCCACTGCACGGCGAGCGGCAAGTCGCTGCTCGCCTCGCTGACCGATGACGAGATCGCCGGCCGCTACGCCGACGGCCGCTTCGAAACCCTGACCCCGCACAGCATCTCGCGGATGCCGCGGCTCATGGCAGAGATCGAGAGCACCCGCGCCCACGGTTACGCCGTCGATGACGAGGAGACCGCGCCGGGCATGATGTGCGTCGGCGCCGCCGTCGCCGTGCGCGGCGGCCAGCCCGTCGGCGCACTGTCGGTGAGCATGGTCAAGTCCACTGTGGACGCCGAGCGCCTGAAACACTCGACGTCCGCCATCCTCCGCCTGAGCACCGCCATCACCGAACGCCTCGGCGGGCTGTAACCCCTCTCGGAAACCGGTGGCGCCGTGCTGTCGTGGACGGCACGATGGCGCCGGAGAGCGGGACGATGGCGACGGAAGAAGAACTGGACGCGCTCGCCGCCGGCGACTCGCGCGAGTGGCTGGCGCTCGACGAGTCGGAGCGGCGCTGGTCCGGGTGCTACGGCCAGGACTGCCGGCGGGCCTTGCCGTGGCGTCGGCTGAGCCGCGTCCAGCTCGTCGAGGCGGTCTGCCACGCCGACGGGTATGTCCGGGAGCCGGGTGTGCGCCGGCTGCGGAGAAGCCGCAACCCGGAGGCGTTGCCCCTGCTGCTGGTGCGCTGCGTCGACTGGGTGCCCCAGGTGCGCGCGATCGCCCGCGCGGCGGTGCTCGCGCGGTTCGCGCAGGCGGATCTGGCACCCTCGCTGCCGCTGGTCGTCGTGTTGAGCCGCCGGGCCGTGGACCGCTGGGTGGACGAGCACCTGCTCCAGCCGATGCTGCGCTCGCCCGAGCTCCTCGACCACGCGCTCGCCACGCCGGATCTGCGGACCCGCCGGATGGTCCACGAGTCGGCCCTGCGCGCCGGGCTGCTGTCCGACGAGCGGCTGGCCTCGATCGCGGTGCACGACCACGACGACGTGGTCCGCACGCGTCTCGGCCACCTCCTGCTCGACCGCGGCGACCCGCGGTTCGTGCGGCTGCTGCTCGAGGGCGGCGCGCCCAAGGTGCGGGCGCGGGCGGTGCAGTCGCTGGGCGTCGAGACCGCCTGGGAACGGCTCGCGGAGAGCTCGTCGCTGGTGCGGTCCATGGCGCAGGCCCCGGTTCTGCGCTCGGGTGGGATCCGGCCGCGTATTACCGGGAAGCGCTGCGGGCGGGTGCCGTCACGCGCGCGATCGTGGCCGGCCTCGGCGAGACGGGCACGCTCGACGACGTCGACCTCGTGCGGGCGCAGCTCGCCGACGACCGGCCCCGGTGAGATGGGGAGCTCCGACGACCTCGAATTCGTGGCGGCACGGCGCGGGATCGCGTCAAAGGCGATCTCGCGCGCCTCGGCGGAGCCGAGGCGAACAACACAGGTCTAGCCGGTGGTCGCGGCTGGCTGCCGACCTGTGGCTGCTCAGCCTTCCGGCCGACCCGCTCGCCGAAGAAGCCCGCCGCGACCTGGACGACTGGCGGCAGGACGGCACCAGCGCGTTCACCCGGCCGTCCCCGGAGCTGGCGGCCCGGATCGGCGAGCTGCTGGACCAGCTGAAGCCTCGGCTCGGCAGTGCGGTGACCGGGGAGCTGCGGCACCTCGCCCTGGTGTGAGGTTGTCCGTCCGAAGTGAACGGACAACCGTCAGGCCCAGCCGGGCAGGTCGCTCACGGCCGTGATCGTCTCGACGGCGTCCACGTCCACCGCCAGCATCGCCTCCTCCGGGACCCGCGCGCGGGCCGGGAAGACGACCGGCGGCGCGGGTTTGGTGGCGTCGACGATCACGGCGGAGGAGCGTTGCGGGGTGCGGCCGCCGGCTTCGTCGTAGGACCAGTTCGTGGGCAGCAGACCGCCGGGGCCGTTCCAGCGGGGGATGATCTGCAGGTCTTGCGACGCGTCGAAGCGGGTGCCGATGGCCCAGGCGACTTCGCGTTCGTCGTAGACGTCGATGTCGTCGTCGACGATGACGATGGCGCGCAGGTTCTCCGGCTCGGTGTTGAGGGCGGCGAAGGCCGCGCGCGTCGGGTCGGTGTCGGAGTTCTTGCGGATCGACAGGTAGCAGTGCATGCGCGCGTGCAGGGGGATGTTGACTGCGCGCAGGCCCGGCACCTTCTGCTGCACGGCCTCGTGGATGCTGGCGATGCGCGGCAGCGCGCCCATGAGCCGGTGTTCGCGGCCGGAGGCCTGGATGTCCTGGAAGATCGCGTCGTGGCGCATGGTGATGGCGTCGACCTCGATGACGGGCTTGCGGCCGCCTCCGACGTAGTGGCCGGGCCATTCGGCGAACGGGCCTTCCTCTTCGAGCTCGTCGGGCAGGATGTGGCCCTCGATGACGATCTCGGCGTGCGCGGGCACGGGGATGCCGGAGGTGACCGTGGGGACGGTTTCGACCGATTCCCCCAAGTAGGCGCCGGCGGCGTCGTACTCGCCGCCGATGCCGGGCACGCGGGACACCGCGCCCATGAGGAACGCCGGGTGGTGCCCGATCACCAGCGCGATCGGCGTGGGCTCGCCGCGTTCGGCGTACCGGCGGTGGATCGTGCCGCCGTCGTGGGAGCCGAAGAACCACACACCGAGACGCCGCGGGCCGTAGATGTGGTGGCGGTAGATCCCGGCGTTGATCGCGCCCGACTCCGGGTCGCGCGTCACGCCGACGGCGGCGGTGAGGAACGGGCCGCCGTCGAGCTCGTTGTGCGTGGGGATCGGCAGGCGGGTGAGGTCGGCGTCCGCACCGCGCCACACCACCTCCTGCACCGGCGCCGCGCCCTCGAACTCCACCGGCGGGTACGCGGCCCGGCCCTGGCCCGCGACCGACGAGCGCACGAGCGTCTCGACCTCGACCCCGAGGGCCAGCGCCATCCGCTCGTGCGTCGCGACGAGGTTGGTCAGGCACCGCAGCTCGCTGCCGGCGACGTTGCTGAACAGCAACGCCGGGTAGTCGCCGCGCTTGTCGTACCACGCTCCGTAAGCGGTGACACCGAACCGCGGGTCCACCTGCTTCGGCACGTGCTTGACCTCGCCCGCACCGGTCGAGACCACCTCCGCGAGAAACGACCGCAGATCCTTCGTCACCGTGAGCCTCCCAAAGACGTCAGACGTCTGACGCACTATAGGAAGGTCACTCCGGCCTCGACAAGGTGTCCCACCCCCTGGTCATGCAGACTGCCGGTGGAGATCCCCGCGAGGTACGCGCCGATGTTGCACCCGCCGAATCGCCGACTGCGGCGTCCGCCCAGCTGAGAAGGTCTGTCTCAGCCGAGCGTGTGACTGGCACAAAACGAACGAGGCCCGACCTCGCCGGTCGGGCCTTGTTGACAGCGGAGCTGGTTACGCCTTTTCGCCGGCATCGTGCGCCGAGATCAGGGTCTCCTCGATCTTGGCGATGGCGAAGCCCCACGCCTGGCCGACGGTGGGCTTCGGCGGGATCACGATCTCCTCGGCGTTGGTGACGACGTCGAGCAGCACCGGGCCGGGGTAGGCCAGCGCATCGCGGACGTCCGCGTCGACCTGGCCGGGGTGCTCGACGCGGACGGCGTGGATGCCGCAGGCCCGGGCGACGCCGGCGAGGTCCGGGTTCTTGAGGACGGTGCCGAACTCGGGGATGCCACCCTGTTCCTGCTCGAGCTTGACCATGCCGAGGCGGGGCCGCCGTCGCCGCAGAAGGCGATCGTCTGGCGGGCGGGGTCGAGCTGGGCGGCGCCGAGGGCGTGGGGCAGGGCGTTGGCCATGGAGCCCAGGTTGTACGACCGAGCAGCTGCCGGTTTCCGCGCAGGGTCATGAAGCGGGCGAGCCACACCGTGGACATGCCGGTGTCGGAGGTGAACACCGCGTCGGCGTCGGCGTGCCGGTCGATCGCCGCCGCGAGCACCTCGGGGCGGATGGCGCGCTCGTGGTTGTCGAACTGCTTGCGGACCCGGCCGACGACGGTGGCGTCGTAGCCGGGGTCGGCGAGGTGGCGCTGGCGCTCGCGCCAGCTCGTGTAGCGCTCGCGGGACGCGGTGAGGTGCTCGCGCGAGGGCTTCGCCTCGAGCAGGGGCAGCAGCGCCGCCAGCGTCGTGCGGGCGTCGCCGACGAGCGCGTGGTCCACGTGCGTGCGGCGGCCGAAGCGCATCCCCTCGTGGTCGATCTGCACCACCGTCTTGCCCTTCGGATACCAGTCGCGGTACGGGAAGTCGGTGCCCACCATCAGCAGCACGTCGCCGTGGGTCAGCGCGTGCTGGGCGGCGGGATTGCCGATCAGGCCGGTCTGCCCGACCTGGTAGTCGTTGTCCCGTTCGCGGGTTTCCTTGCCCTTGAGCGTGAGGACCATTGGCGCGGCGAGGGTTTCCGCCGTCGCCAGCACCTCGTCGCGGGCCGGACGGGCGCCGGAGCCGACGAGCATGGTCACGGTGTTCGCGCCGTTGAGCACGGCGGCCACCTCGCCGAGCGCCCCGTCGTCCGGGGTCACCCGCGGGTGCTGGCTCACGAACCGCGGCTCCTGCGTGCCGTGCGGCAGCTCGCGGGCCGCGACGTCCCCCGGCAGGGTCAGCACGGCCACCCCGTCGCGGGCGTACGCCGCGTTCACCGCCAGCTCCAGCAGGTACGGAAACTGGGCCGGGTCGGTGATCGTGCGGGAGAACACCGACACGTCGCGGAACACGGCGTCGTTGTCCACTTCCTGGTGGTAGTCACTGCCCATCTCGGCGCTGGGCACCTGGCCGCAGATCGCGAGCACGGGAGTGTGGGACTTCTTCGCGTCGTAGAGGCCGTTGAGCAGGTGCAGCGAGCCCGGCCCGACGGTGCCCATGCACACGCCGATCCGGCCGGTGAGCTGCGACTGCGCGCCCGCGGCGAACGCGCCCGCCTCCTCGTGCCGGACCCCGATCCACCGGATGCGGGGCTCCTGGGGCAGCGCGTCGGTGATCGGGTTCAGCGCGTCGCCGACCACGCCCCACATCGCGGACACGCCGTGGTCGGCCAGGCTTTGCACGAGCATCTTCCCGACAGCGGTCATCGGTGTCCTCTCAGCGGTACTCGGGGTTGGGGTGGGTGAAATCGAAGCGCTCGCCCTCGTCCCAGGCCGCCCGCTGGTTGCCGTACGCGGGGATTCCGCCCGCGTCCTTCAGCATTTTCGCCAGGTGCATGAGGTTCCACGTCATGAACGTGGTGTTGCGGTTCGTGAAGTCGCTCTCCGGTCCGCCCGACCCCGGGTCCAGGTAGGACGGACCCGGGCCGATCGGCCCGAGCCAGCCGGCGTCGGCCTGCGGCGGGATCGTGTAACCGAGGTGCTGGAGGCTGTAAAGCACGTTCATCGCGCAGTGCTTCACCCCGTCCTCGTTGCCGGTGAGCAGACAGCCACCGACGCGTCCGTAGTATGCGTACTGGCCGGCGTCGTTGAGCAGGTGCGAACACGCATAGAGCCGTTCGATCACTTTCTTCATTTCGGACGAGTTGTCGCCGAGCCAGATCGGTCCACACAGGACGAGGATGTCGGCGGCCAGCACCTTCTCGTACAGCGCCGGCCATTCGTCGCTCGCCCAGCCGCGCTCGGTCATGTCGGGGTACACGCCGACGGCGATGTCGTGGTCGATCGTCCGGATCACCTCGACCTCGACGCCCTCGCGCCGCATGAGCTCCGCGCTCACCCGCAGGAGACCTTCGGTGTTGCTGGGCTCCGGCGAGCGCTTCAGGGTGCTGTTGAAGAACACGGCGCGCAGGCCGTCGAATCGGGGACTCACGGGCACTCCAGGGTCGGTCCGAGCTGGCCCTCATACCCTAGGGAGCATCACGCGCAGTCACCATTATCGGGACGTTACGGCGGATCTTACGGAAGTGTTGTGCCCGGTTCCGACGGCCGTGCGGCTTGCTACTTTCGCCGCACCTCACGGGAAGGAACCCCATGGCTGAAGGACTCGACGACCTCGGGGCGCGCGACGGCGAACGCGTCCCCGCCGCCCACATGGCCACCGCCTTGACGGCCGGGCGCCTGCGGTTCGACGACGGTTCGACGCAGACCTTCTCCGCCGACGGCACCACCAGCTACGTCGATGCCGGCGCCACCACTCGCGGCGAGTGGACCGTCGAAGGGGATGGGCGGTTCGGCTCGTTCTGGCCGCCGAGCTACCGCGCTTCGTACGATTTGCGGTGGATCGTGGAGGACGGGCGGGTCGTCGGCCTGCGTTTCATCGAACAGGGCCGCGGGTCCCGGTTCGACGGCCGCTACTGAGACCTGCGGGCGGTGACTTACGGGCGGCGCTGTTCGATCGTGAACCCGAGCTTCCCCAGCACCGCCACCGCGCCCGCTCTGCCGCCTTCGAAGTCGCCGGGTGCCAGGCGCTCGCCGGTGGCGAACTCATACGCGGTACCGAGAACGGCTTTGTGCGGGTACCGCTTGCCCTCCCACACCAGCTCGTAGGTGCGCGAGGGCCCGAACCCGTGCTGCGCGAAGAACGCCTCCGCCCCGAGCCGGTCGTACTCCTGCGCGGCGCGCACCACGTCCGCCTCGCTCACGCGGCTCCACGACACCATCTCTGCCGGACCTCCCGGGGCTGGGCGACACGTCGAGGCCCAGCGTGGGTCCGGTGCGGGGTCCTTCGCATCGGGGAACTCCCCGGTGGGCTCGCACCGGGCGGCTACGAACGCACCGGCCGTTTTGTCGCCACCAGCAGAGCGACGTCGTCCTGGGCCGGGTTCGTGCCGACGAGCGCGGCCATCACGCGGGCGCACACGGCTTCCGGATCGCCCGTGGTCATGGCGGTGGTCAGTTTGCGGAAGCCGACGTCGAGGTCGGCGTCGCGGCGTTCGACGAGGCCGTCGGTGTAGAAGCCGAGCGTGCATTCCGGGGGCAGCGCGACCACGGTGTCGCGCCGGTCCGCGGGCGGCAGGCCCAGGCCCACGGGCAGGTCCGGTGGCACGTCCAGCAGGCGCGCGGGGGAGCCGGGCGTGGCGAGGACGGGCGGCGGGTGCCCGGCGAGGGACAGCACGAGGGTTTCGCGGTCCGGCGGCACGACGCCGTACGCGACGGTCGCCATGATGCCCTGCTCGAAGTGGTTCATCTTGCGGCTCAGCTTGCCCAGCGCCTCCGCCGGGCTCGCGGCGTCGAGCGCGTAGGCGCGCAGGGCGCTGCGCAGCCGGCCCATCACCACGGCGGCGCCGAGGCCGTGGCCCGCGACGTCGCCCATCACGATGCCGAGCCGGTCGCCGGGCAGGGGGAACACGTCGTACCAGTCGCCGCCGACGGCGAAGTCCGCGCCGGGCACGTAGCGGGAGGCGAAGTCCAGCCCCGGCACCGAGGCGATGCGCGCCGGCAGCAGGCTCCGTTGCAGCGCCGCTGCGGCCGCGCGGTCTTCGCCGGCGGCCTCGGCCACCATCGTCAACGCGAGGCGGGAAGCGGCGATCCGCAGGAGCTCGATGTCGTCCGAGTCGAACGCGCGCTGCACGGTGGACCCGATGTGCAGCACGCCCACGAGCTCGTCGCGGGCCAGCATCGGCACGCCCAGCAGCACTTTGAGGCCGCGTTCCCACAGCAGCGCGTTGATCACGGTCGACTCGTCGACGTGGTCGATCAGCACCGGCGTGCGCTGCGCCGCGACCCGGCCGGCGAACCCGGCTCCGACCGGCACCCGCACGCCCTGGAAGACCTCTTCCTCGATGCCTGCCGACGCGATGGCGGTGAGTTGCCCGGCGGCCTCGTCGTAGCGCAGGACGGTCGCGGTGTCGACGTCGAACAGCTCGCGGACCCGCTCCAGCAGGGCGCGCAGCAGCGGCTCCAGCTCCAGCCTGCCGAGGGCGGCGTCGGTGATCGACTCCAACCGGTGCAGGTGGTCGCGGGCGCTCGGTTTGACGGGCATCCGGCCAGGCTACTGTGCCTCAAACATGCAACAAATGGTTGCGCGTCGTGCCGGTCTCGCCTAACCTGCAACCATTGGTTGCCAATAGGGAGGACGGCCATGGAGTACGGCACCATCGAGCGCGAGATCCGGGTGGCGGCGACGCCCGAAGTCGTCTACGAGGTGATCACGCAGCCCGAGCACATCGCGGCGTGGTGGGGGTTCGACGCGGTGTTCGAGGGGACCGCGGGAACCATGGGCCGGCCGCGCCGCGACGGGAGCGGGACGGTCGTCGTGCCGGTGTCCGTGGTCGAGGCGGAGCCGCCGCGGCGGTTCGCCTTCCGCTGGGTGCAGCCGGCGGGACAGGCGGCGACGCCGGAGAACTCGTTCCTCGTCACGTTCGAGCTGGTGCCGGAGGACGGCGGCACGCTGCTGAAGCTCACCGAGGCCGGCTTCCGCGAGATCGGGTGGGAGGCGGCTCGGCTCGAGGCGTACTACCACGACCACAGTGCGGGCTGGGACGAGCACCTGCCCAACCTGGCGGCGTACGCGGCCGGGTTGGTGCGCACGTGATCGACGACGAGCTGTGGGGCGCCCTCGGCGACCCCACCCGGCGGCACCTGCTGGACCTGCTGCTGGCCGACGGGTTCGGCACGGCGACGGGGTTGAGCGAGCACCTGCCGGTGACGCGTCAGGCGGTCGCCAAGCACCTCGCCGTGCTGGAGCGCGCGGAGCTGGTCGTGGCCCGCAAGGACGGGCGTGAGGTCCGGTACGTCGTCAACGAAGCGCAGTTCTCCCGCGCCGTCGCGCAGCTGACCTCCGTCGGCGCGGCGTGGGACGCCCGGCTGCGGCGGATCAAGACGATCGCCGAGTCGATCCAGGCGCTGCGATCGACCGAAGGAAAGGAACCCCCGTCATGACCCCGGACTACCAGCGGACGGTCTCGGTCAACGCGACTCCGGCCACCCTGTTCGCCGCGCTCACCACCGTCGCCGGCCTCGGCGCGTGGTGGACCCGCGTCACGGGATCCGGCGACGCCGGCGGCGAGCTCCGGTTCTTCTTCTCCCATCCGGACCCGTGCGTGATGCGGGTCGACGAAGCCACGCGGCCGAGCGTGGTGCGCTGGACCGTCACCTCGTGCGACTTCCTCCCGGACTGGGTCGGCACGCGGCCTGCCTCCACCCTCGTCCCGGTCGACGGCGCCACGGAACTCCGCTTCCGGCACCACGGCCTGACCGCGGAGCTCGACTGCATCGACATGTGCACCGCCGGCTGGAACCACTTCACCGAAAGCCTGCGCGCCTACGCGGAATCCGGCGTCGGCATGCCGAGCGGCAGCCCCGCGGACCTGGCTCGGCGCAGGTGAGCGAGGAAATCGAGGGCTCAGAGGAAAAGGCAGTGAACACGAAACAAGAATCGATGGCTCCCGCGTGGTCGGGGCCCTTACGCTCGATCGCATGACTACCAAGAAGCAGGCGGCCGACGCGGTGCTCGAGGCCAAGACCCGGCTGGGGCTCACCTGGGCCGCAATCGCCGAATCCCTCGACGCCCCCTTGGCGTGGACGACGTCGGCCCTGCTCGGGCAGCACCCGGTCCCCGCGGACAAAGCCGCGAAGGCCGTCGCGGTCCTGGAGCTGGGTGACGACGTCGCGCGAGCGCTGCAGCTCCAGCCGACGCGCGGCGCGCTCGAGGAGGCCGTGCCGACCGACCCGACCATCTACCGCTTCTACGAGGTTTTGCAGGTGTACGGCCCCACCATCAAGGAACTGATCCACGAGCAGTTCGGCGACGGCATCATGAGCGCCATCAACTTCAAGATCGACGTCGGCCGCCGCGAGGACCCGGGTGGCGAGCGCGTGGTCGTGACGCTCGACGGGAAATTCCTCAAGTACCAGTGGGGCTGAGCGCGACCGGATCGCCTTGCCCCGGTGTGGGCAAGGCGATCCGGCACCGTGAAGCTACGAAGCCGACCACCCGGCGAGCACATTGCCTTGCCGGTCCCGGAAGTGGAACGGCCGCCCGCCCGGCAAGTTGTAGGCCGGTTCGGCGATGGTGCCTCCTGCCGCGACCAATCCTGGATGACTCCGTCGAGCGAAATGTTCTCGCTGACGACGATCTTTCCCATGACCGTTCTCCCTTGTTCTCGGCTGTCGGGGGTACCGACGCCGCGGGATCCGGAGAACGGAGACCACCATGCCGACGATCACCACCGCCGACGGTGCCGAGACCTTCTACAAGGACTGGGGCACCAGGCAGCCGCGTTCGACGGCCCGGCTGTGCGGACCCGCCCTGGTTGACGCGACCATCGTCGCCGGGCCGGGTCCCGCACAGCGCCAGACAGATGACTGTGCCGGTGACATCGTGTTCAGCCACGGCTGGCCGCTGTCGGCGGACGACTGGGACACCCAGATGTTGTTCTTCCTGCAACAGGGTTACCGCGTCATCACCCACGACCGGCGCGGTCACGGCCGCTCCGCACAGGTCGCCCACGGGCACGACCTCGACCACTACGCGGACGACCTGGCTGAGCTCACCGCGCACCTCGACCTGCACGACTCGATCCACATCGGACACTCCACCGGCGGCGGCGAGGTCGTGCGCTATCTGGCCCGGCACGGTGAGTCCCGGATCGCCAAGGCCGCCATTCTGTCCGCCATTCCGCGGCTGATGGTGCAGACCGGGACCAACTCCGGCGGACTGCCGAAAACCGTCTTCGACGACAGGCAGGCGCAACTCGCCGCCAACCGCTCCGAGTTCTTCCGCGCGGTGGCGTCGGGTCCGTTCTACGGCTTCACCCGGCCGGGCGTCGAGCCGTCCGAGGCGCTCATCCAGCACTGGTGGCGTCTAGGGGATGCTGGGCAGCGCGCTGGCCCTCTACGACGGCATCGTCGCGTTCTCCCAGACCGACCAGACCGAGGACCTGAAGAAGATCACCGTGCCGACGCTGGTCATGCACGGCGACGACGACCAGGGCGTCCCCTACGAGGACCCGGCCCTGTTGTCGGTCGAGCTGCTGAAGAACGGCACGCTCAAGATCTACCCGGGCTTCCCGCACGGAATGCCGACCACCGAGGCCGCGACCATCAACGCCGACCTGCTCGAGTTCATCCGCGCCTGACACCTCCTCGCACCGCCTGACAGCGCGGCCCGGGCCGGCGACCGTCGGAGACCCAGCCATCTGACGGGCGCCGGACGAGGTGCGGGTCCGGGTGGTCGTCTCCGGCATTCACGTCGGAGACGTCGGAAAACGGCGCGGTTACTGGGGCTCGACGATGGCCTACCCGCGCGTGATCCCGCACGGCGACGGCGCCGGAGTCGTCGACGCGGTGGGCACGGGCGTCGACCCGGCTGCTACGACCCGAAGTACCCGGTGCCGACCCTCGACGGCTGCCCGAACTGACCTGAACGCGTCACCGCGGCTGCGGTCATGGAAGTCCCTTCGCTGGAGAGCGGGCGCTGCGGAAGGTCGAAGTGCTGCCAACGCATCGCTGCGCCGCAGAAGCATCAGCACGCAGAGGAAATCGCCGCTGTCGGCCGGTCCGGTGTCAAGCATTCCCTTCACCCGACGACATGGGCGAGCGGCCTGCCGGGCCGCGTAGGCCGTCTGATGCGGATCAAATCGACAGCTGCTCGATGAGCGGGCGCCGCTGGACGAAAGTCACCCGGACGGGGGTCTGTTGGCCGTCTCGCACGCCGGTCCGCTGCGGTTACAGTCCGGGTGGCCGGCAGACCGACGAAGGCGGGGAACCCATGACAAGCGCGTCCACCGATCTGGTCGTCGGGGTCGACGGGAGTGAGTCTTCGCTGATGGCGGTGCGGTGGGCCGCGCGGATGGCCCGCGAGCGCCGCGTGGGGCTGCGGCTCGTGCACGCCGTGGACGAGATCCCGGTGACGTACCCGCACGCCGCGCCGACCTACGAGGACGCGCAGCGTGTCGTCGGCGAACGCGGCGAGCGGGTGCTCGACCGGGCGCAGGCGGCCGTCGCGGAGGTTGCTCCGGAGCTGGCCGTCGAGGCCGTGCTGCGGCCGGAACAGCCGGCGTCGGCCCTGCGGGCCGAGTCCGCGTCGGCCGGCATGCTGATCCTGGGGTCGACGGGCCTGCGCCGGCTCGGCCGGTTCGTGCTGGGCTCGGTGTCGGTCTCGCTCGCGTCGCACGCGGAGTGCCCGGTCGCGTTCGTCCGCCCCCACGTCGCCGAGGACGCGCCCCCGGTGGACGGCCCGGTCGTCGTCGGCGTGGACGCCACGCCGATCGGGGAGGACGCCATCGGCGCCGCTTTCGAGGAGGCGTCGTGGCGCCGGACTCCGCTCGTCGCCGTGCACTGCTGGAAGGAAGGCTTCCTCGCGTCGGTGTTCGAGGAGTCCGGCTCGTCCGCCGACGCCGACGCGATCGAGGCCCACGAACGGGAGCTGCTCGCGCAGCGGCTCGCCGGATGGCAGGCGAAGTACCCCGACGTGCAGGTCGAGCGCGTGGTCGTGAAGGAGAAACCGGCCGACGGCCTGCTCGACTTCGCCGATCGCGCGCAGCTGCTGGTCGTCGGCAGCCGCGGCCGCGGCGGGCTCGCCGGCCTGGCGCTCGGATCGACCAGCCAGAGTCTGATCTCGTACGCGCTGTGCCCTGTCCTGGTGGTGCGCGGGAACGCTTCGGCGACGAAGGACGAGTGAGGAGATTCTCCGAAGTCGCCCCGGCGTGGCCCGCTGCCGTCGCTACGGTCGACGCGCTGGCCCGTGTCGCGGTCGTCGCGGTCCCGACCCTGGCGTGTCCACTGTGGAAACCACCGATCCGCGGGCGATGCGCGACGCCATGCTCCAGGTGGTGCGCACCCGCGCGTCCGACGACGCGTTCGACCCTCACGCCGAGCTGCGCGAAGTGTTGGTACCACTGGGATTCACACCCGAGGACAGCGGCGGCGCCATCACCTTCCGCAAGCGTGACCGCTGCTGCCCAGCTCGATCCGCATCGGCGGGCCGGCGGCTGTCGCGCTGGCCCAGCAGTCGGTGCTCGCCGCTAAGCTGTGGCGGATGCGAACGGGGTTGGGCCAGGACATCAGGGTCGACCTCGGCCAGGCCATCCGCCGGCTCGCCCCGGCGTCGGAGCTGCGGTGGGAGACGCTCAACGGCTACCGCGCCGACCTGGCCGACCGACTCGTCGGCTCCTACCTCGGCTTCTACCCGACGCGCGACGGCCGCCACGTCGTACCCGCGAACATCTACCCGGGCCTGAAGTCGAAGATGCCCGCTGTCCTTTACTGCGCGGACAGCCCCGAAGCGCTCGGCCGCGCGATCGCCCGGCACACCTCCGACGAGCTGGAGGAGGTGGGGAGCGGCACGGCATCGTGTTTGCGAAGGTCCGCAGCGTCAAGGAGTTCGTGGCCGAGCCGGTGTTCGAGCACCTCGCTTCACGGCCGCTGATCGAGATCGAGAAGGTCGCGGACACGCCGCCCGAACCGCTGCCGGACTGGGGCACGCACCCGCTGTCCGGCATCCGCGCACTCGGCATGGGCCGCGTCATCGCCGGCGCCGGCATCGGCCGCGCGCTGGCCGCGCTGGGCGCCGACGTGCTCAACGTCTGGCGCGTCATGGAGTTCGAGATGGACTCGCTGGTCGCCACGGTCAACGTGGGCGTCCGCTCGACCCGCCTCAACGTCCGCGCCCCGACGGCCAGGCGACCCTCCACGCTCTCCTGCGCGGACGCCGACGTCTTCCACGCCAACCGCCGCCCCGGGCCTGCTCACCGAGTTCGGCGTCGACGCCCACCAGGCGATCGGCCTGCGGCCCGGCCTCGTCCACGTCACTCCGGCTGCCACGGCGACACCGACCCGTGGGCGAACCGTGGGGGCTTCGACCAGGTCGCCGAAACCGTCACGGGCATGGTCGCCGCCGAAGGCACCCTGGGCCAGCCGAAACTCCCGCCGACGTCGATCATCAACGACTACCTCGTCGCCTGGCTGGGCGCCACCGGCGCGCTGGCCGCGCTCATCCGCCGCGCCACCGACGGCGGCAGCTACCGCGTCCACGTCTCCCTCACGCGCGCCGCCATGTGGGCGACCATCCTCGGCTTCTTCGACCGGGACTACGTCCGCCGCGCCGTCGGCAGCGGGGGTGAGCACGAGCTGCTCGACCCGCAGCTGTTCACGCCGCTCGGGCTGTACCAGGGCGTCACGGAAACGTCACGCTCTCGCGGACCCCGCACCACTACCTGAACGTCCTCTCGTCCCGCGGCGCCGACCAGCCGGCATGGCTGCCGAAGCCCCGGCAGGTCGACGTCGCGGCGCTCGCGAACGTGCTCAACCGCTGAGCCTCGGCCGGAGCGCCTCCGTGGCCAGGGCAGCACTGGCACGCTGGCACCCCGACCGCCGGATAACGCTTCGCGAGATAGCAGCTCGGCACGGCATCGGTTCTGCTCTCCGAGCGACGTGATGCGGCACGTGCGGGCGGCGGCGTGCTTCATTGATCAGCGGGCGGGCGTTCGGGCCGAACAGCCACTGGCTGAGCTCAGGCATCTTTTTGCCGCCGGGAGCTTGTATCGGCCTGCTCGTGGCCAGGACGACGCGCAACCGGATTGCGGCAAGGTGGCGTCCTCGCAAAACGCTGGTTGTTTGTAGTGGCGCGGCGATGTCGACCATGGCGTTCGCGGCTACCGGAAGTGACGACGGCCACCTCTTCGGCGGTCTCGTTTTCACCGGAGGAGCCGCTGGGATCGTCGTGCGTGCGGCGATGAACATGTTCGCTCGATGTCGAACCTGAGTCTCGGCCGGCGCCGTCAGAACCAGTGCAGGCAGTGCGGCTCTCGGTCGGAGCGGAACAGCGCGTCGGCGGTTGCCGCGGCCTCGGCGTGGTGCGCGTGGACGTGGCCGGCGCGCACGAGGGTGCTCGGGGTGGTGCCACCGAGGTAGAGGGAGCCGAGGTCGCGCACGTCCAGGGACAGGTCGGGCGTGCGGTCCGTGGGGACGCACTCCGCCTTGCCGTCGCGGACGGTCAGAAGGTGGCGGCCGCGCTCGTCGAGGAAGGGGTCGATGACGTCGAGGACGAGCTCGCCGTCGGTGAACCAGCCGCGGGCGGTCAGCGCGCGCGGGACGTCGAGCAGCCGTACCCACAGCCAGTCGTCGTCGGTCATTTCGCCGGCGCGGAAGTCCGCGAGCTGCCAGCGCAGCGGGTGCCACGGCGGGATGTGCTTGAACACCACGCGCGTGACCAGGTCGTGGCCGAGCACGAACCGGGCCAGGGCGGTGAGGACGGCGTCGTCGACGGCGATGGTTCGTCGACGGTCAGCGTGCCGGGCTCACTGAGCGAATAGCTGGCGTACCCGTCCGGGGTGCCGTCGGCGTCCCGGTGCACGGCGAGGTACCGCGGCGCCGCGGTGATCGGCGGCTGGCCCGCGCGCAACTCCCACCACCGGTGCGGTCGGGACAACGCGCCGGGCTGCGCGCGGCGGTAGCGGTCGTAGACGTCTTCCAGCAGGTCGACGCACTCGTCCCGCTTCAGAACCTCCACCGAGCCGGCGTCGGCCGGCGGCTGAGCCCGCGGTGCGGCGAGCGCGGCCTGGTGCCGTGGCACTGTCAGCTTCCCGGTGTAGGTCGCCGGCCCGTAGCCGAAGCGGCCGTAGATCGTGGCTTCCGACGCCAGCAGCACGGACAGGAACTCCCCGCGCGCCCGCAGTTCGGCCAGCTGGTGGCGCATCATCGCGGTCAGCACCCCCCGGCGCCGATGCGTTGGCAGTACCCCGACGGACGTGATCCCGGCCGCCGGCACCACGACCTCGCCGGGCAGCGTGAGCTCGAACGAGTAGGCCGCGGCGGTCCCGACGGGCCGCCCGTGCGCCACGGCCAGCACCCCGCGATCCATCTCGAGCGCCGACCACCACAACCCGCCGCCCTCGGCCGGCGTCTCGGGGAACCGCGCGAACGCGGCGTGGACGGTGTCGACGAAGACGTCGAAGTCTTGCTCGGTCGTGGCGCGGATCTCCAGTGCGTGCATATCCACCGTGGCGGTCTCCCCGGGATGTCGTGGCTGTCGCGCCACAGTGCAGCGCCGCCGCAGGGCCGGGTCAACCGAATAACCGTCCGGTCCACGCGGCGCCTCGCACCGCGACGTTCCCGCAGCGTTCGTGCCGAAACCGGCTTTCGACGACGACCTGCCCGCCCGCGCCGCTCGCCGCAGGCGCTTGGCGGACAGCGGGCGCCGGCCGGCCCCTGGCACGACGACGTTCCCGGCGCCCTGCCGGTGTTCCGCACCGACCACCCGGGCTTGGACACGATCCTGTCTGCCGATAGTCGGCGAAGCCCCAGCGCTTATCCGGACGGTCGCCGGTGGTCACGAGCCGATCGCACCGCCGGGCGGGACGTAGCATGGGCTCGGACGTGTTCTCTCGCGTGGAAGGAACTCCGGGGTGTCGCCGCCTACGAGCCAGCTGTCGAGCTCGGGTCCGGCGACCCCGGCGGAACCGGACCGGGACCCGGCCAAGGCTCCGGGGGGCCGGTTCGAGTGGCTGCGACGGCACCGCCGGTGGGCGTTCGCGCTCGTCGGGTTCGCGTTGCTCGCCCAGATGGCGTTCGCGATGGTCACCACGGCCGTCGAGCAGACCCCGACGATCGACGAGCCGGTCTACGTCGGCACGGCCGTCGTCTACCTCGACCAGCACAGCCTTCGGTACAACCCCGAGCACCCGCCGCTGGGCAAGCTCATCATCGCGGCCGGCCTGGCCTTCGCCGACGTGCACCTCGACCCCGGCTTCGCCGGCGACGAAACGCAGCTCGGCCGGCGTGTGCTGTACGAGTCGGCCAGCGATCCGGGCCACCTGATGCTCCTGGCTCGGCTGCCGATGATCGTGCTGACGCTGTTGTTCGGGCTGGTCGTCTTCGCGTTCGCGCGCGACCTGGCCGGCCCGGTCGGCGGACTCATGGCGCTCGCGCTCTACGCCTTCTCTCCCGACGTCATCGCGTACGGCTCGCTGGCCACGCTCGACGTGCCGATGGCCGGGTTCCTGCTGACGTCGGCCTGGCTGGTGTGGCGGGCCCGGCGCCGGCCCGCGCGGTATCTCCCCCTGGCGGGACTCGCGCTCGGCGCCGCGATCGCCACGAAGATGAGCGCTCTGCCCGCGGTTCCGGTGGTGCTGCTCTTGGCCGCGTTGTCCGTGTGGCACTTCCGTCGCGGCCGCGGCTCCGGCTCGAAACGGACCGCCCTCGAGCTCGTCGCGGCGGTCGTCGGCGTGGGGCTGATCGCCGTCGCCGTCGTCTGGGCCGCCTACCTCGCCGTCGATCCTCGCTTGCGCTGGCAGGCACCGCCCGGCCTGCCGACCCTCCACGGCCTGCGCGCGCTCGCCGACTGGCTGCCGGTACCCGCGCCGTACCGCGACGGCATGCATCTCCAGTTCGGTTTCGAAGACCAGGTGTGGAGCGGCTTCCTGTTCGGCCGCTTGTACTTCGGCGCCCTCTGGTACTACCTCCCGGCCGCGATCCTCGTGAAGACCCCGCTCGGCACACTGGCGCTCTGGGCGGCCGGCATCGTCGCGCTGCTCGCGATTCCCCGGCTGCGCTCCGCGGCGCCCTACCTCCTCGTTCCGTCCGTGGTGCTGCTGGCCGCCGCCATGACCGGCAGCCGCGACTTCGGCGTCCGGTACACGGTTTTCCTCCCGATGTTCCTCGCCGTCGCGGCCGCCGGCCTCGCCCTCGTGCGCCGCCGCTCGGCCCACCTCACCGCGGCGGCCCTGGTCGTGTTCACGGCCGTCAGCTCGCTGCTGACGTTCCCGTACTACCTGCCCTACTCGAACGAGGCCTTCGGCGGCCCGACGCAGACCCACCTGCGACTGCACGACTCGAACGTCGACTGGGGCCAGGACCTCGGCCGCCTCGCCGATCGCCTCCGCACGACCTACCCGGGCGAGCACGTCTGGCTGGTCTACAAGGGCAGCGGCGTGCCTGCCAGCTACGGCATCGAGGCCGCCGACCCGCTCCGGGTGCCCCCGGACCAGGTCCACGGCCTCCTCGCCGTCTCCGACTCCTCCGTCGCCAAGGCCGACGCCCACATGAAGTCCTTGCTGGACACCAGCACCCCGATCGACGAGGTCGGCCACTCGATCACGATCTACCGCCGACCTTAGAAGACCCCGTCACGGCCCGGGCCGCCTTACGCCGTACCGCGACGCTTCGTCCAGATGTCGTACGCGACCGCCGCGAGCAGGACCACGCCCTTGACCAGCATCACGCGCTCGCTCGGAGCGCCGATCAGGGACATGCCGTTGTTGATCACCGCCATGATCAGCCCGCCGGTGATCGCGCCGACGACCTTCCCCACGCCGCCCTGCACGGCGGCGCCGCCGATGAACGCCGCGGCGATCGCGTCGAGCTCGAAGTTCACGCCGGCCGTCGGGCCGGCCTGGTTGAGCCGGCCGGCGAAGATGATCCCGGCGAGCGCGGCCAGCACCCCCATGTTCACGAAGATCCAGAACGCCACCGACTTGACCTTGACGCCCGACAACGTCGCGGCCTGGAGGTTGCCGCCGACCGCGTAGATGTGGCGGCCGAACACCGAACGGCCGGCGACGAGCGAGTAGCCGACCACGAGCACGGCCAGCAGGATCAGCACCCACGGCAGGTTCTTGAACCGCGCGAGCTGCACAACCACCGCGAGCACCAGGATCGCGGCGCCGGCGACCTTCGCGACGAACACCGGGTACGGGTCCACGTCCTGCCCGTACCCGAGCCGCGCGGAGCGCTTGCGCTGCTGGGTGATCGCGATCGCGGCGACGGTGAGCACCCCGACGATGAGGCTGACCAGGTCGGCGCCGCCGAGCGGGCCGAGGCCGATGTTGCCGAGGTAGCCGTCGGTGAAGCCGTTGGACAGCGTGCGGATCGCATCGGGGAACGGGCCGATGCCCTGGTTGCCCAGCACGGTCAGCGTCAGCGCGCGGAACGCCAGCATCCCCGCCAGCGTCACGATGAAGGCCGGGATGCCGAAGTAGGCGACCCAGTACCCCTGCCACGCGCCGATCACCGCGCCCGTCACCAGGGTGATGAGCACCGCCAGCGGCCACGGCACATGCAGGTTCACCATGAGCACCGCGGAGACGGCGCCGGTCATCGCAACCACCGAACCGGCCGAGAGGTCGATGTGGCCGGAGATGATGACCAGGATCATGCCGATCGCCAGGATCAGCACGTAGGAGTTCTGCACGATGATGTTCGAGATGTTCTGCGGCTCGAGCAGCGCGCCGCCGGTGAGCACCTCGAACAGCACCACGATCAGCGCAAAGGCGACGTAGATCCCGCTCTGGCGCGGGTTGATCGAGATCCGCCTGCCCGGGGTGGCGGCCGGGGGCGCGGCGGGCCGGGCCGTGTCCGTTGTGGTCATGGGCGTTCCTTCGTCATGTACTGCATCAGCAGCTCCTGGGTGGCGTCCTCGCGGGCGACCTCGCCGGTCACCCGGCCCGCGGACAGCGCGTAGATCCGGTCGCACAGGCCGAGCAGCTCCGGCAGCTCGGAACTGATGACCAGCACCGCCTTCCCTTGCGCGGCAAGGGAGTTGATGATCGAGTAGATCTCGAACTTCGCGCCGACGTCGATGCCGCGGGTCGGCTCGTCGAGGATCAGCACGTCCGGATCCGTGAAGATCCACTTGGCCAGCACGACTTTCTGTTGGTTGCCGCCCGAGAGCTTCCCGGTCACACTGCGCACGGTCGGCGCCTTGATCCGCAGGTCCCGGCGGAACCGCGCGGCGGTGTCGTGCTCGGCGTGCTCGTTGACCCAGCCGCGGCGCGCCAGTTTCCCGAGGCCCGCGGCCGAGACGTTGCGCTGCACGTCTTCGATGAGGTTGAGCCCGTAGCGCTTGCGGTCCTCGGTGGCGTAGGCGATGCCGTGGCGCACGGCGTCGCGGACCGAGCGGACGTCGATCGGCACGCCGTCCTTGACCAGCCGGCCGGAGATGCCGGTGCCGTAGGAGCGCCCGAACACGCTCATCGCCAGCTCGGTCCGGCCCGCGCCCATCAGCCCGGCCAGGCCGACCACCTCCCCGCGCCGCAGCGTCAGGTTGGCGTGGTCGACCACGACCCGGCCGGGCTGGGTGGGGCTGTGCACGGTCCAGTCCTCGATCCGCAGCACCTCGTCGCCGACGTCGGGTTCCCGCGGCGGGAAGCGGTGCTGCAGGTCGCGCCCGACCATGCCGGTGATCAGCCGCTCCTCGGTGAGCCCGGCCGCGTCGAGGGTCTCGATCGTCCGGCCGTCGCGCAGGATCGTGACGGTGTCGGCGATCGCGATCACCTCGCCGAGCTTGTGGGAGATGATCACCGACGTCACGCCCTCGTCGCGCAGCCCGCGCAGCAGATCGAGCAGGTGCGCGGAGTCGTCGTCGTTGAGCGCGGCGGTCGGCTCGTCGAGGATGAGCAGCTTCACCTGCTTCGACAGCGCCTTCGCGATCTCCACGAGCTGCTGCTTGCCGACGCCGAGGTCGCGCACCGGCGTGACCGGGTTCTCCGCCAGGCCGACGCGCCGCAGCAGCTCGCCGGCCTCGTGGTTGGTGCGGTTCCAGTCGATGAACCCGCGCCGGGCCCGCTCGTTGCCGAGGAAGATGTTCTCCGCGATCGAGAGCTGCCCGCACAAGGCGAGCTCCTGGTGGATGATCACGATGCCCCGGCGTTCGCTGTCGCGCACCGAGCCGAACTCGCACGCCTCACCGTCGAACCGGATCTCCCCGGCGTAGCTGCCGTGCGGGTGAACCCCGGAGAGCACCTTCATCAGGGTCGACTTCCCGGCGCCGTTCTCCCCGCAGATCGCGTGGATCTCCCCGCGGCGCACGGAAAGGGTGACGTCAGCGAGGGCGGTGACCCCGGGGAAGGTCTTGGTGATCCCGCGCATGCCGAGCAGTTCCGTCACTTCAGCTGCCCCGCCGTGTAGTAGCCGGAGTCGAGCAGCTCCTTCTGGTAGTTGCTCTTGTCCACCACCACCGGCTGCAACAGGTAGGAGGGCACCACCTTCTTGCCGTTGTTGTAATCCGTGGTGTTGTTGACCTCCGCCTTGCCACCCTTGAGCACCGTGTCGGCCATCTTCACGGTGACGTCGGCGAGCTTGCGGGTGTCCTTGAACACCGTCGAGTACTGCTCACCGGCGATGATCGACTTGACCGACGCGACCTCGGCGTCCTGGCCGGTGACCACCGGGTAGGGCTGGCCGGCGGTGCCGTAGCCGTTGCTCTTGAGCGCCGAGAGGATGCCGATGGACAGACCGTCGTACGGCGAGAGCACGCCGTCGACCTTCGCGCCGCCGCCGTAGGTCTTGGTGAGCAGGTCCTCCATGCGCCGCTGCGCGGTGGCCGGGTCCCAGCGCAGGATCGCGGTCGGCGCGAACGTCGTCTGGCCGCTCTTCACCACGAGCTTGCCGCTGTCGATGAGGGGCTTGAGCACGGACATGGCGCCGTTGAAGAAGTACGTTGAGTTGTTGTCGTCGGGCGAGCCGCCGAACAGCTCGATGTTGAACGGGCCGGGGCCGGTGCCGAGGCCCTTCACCAGCGAGGTCGCCTGCTCCACGCCGACCTTGTAGTTGTCGAAGGTCGCGTAGTAGTCGACGCCTCCGCTGTTGAGCAGAAGGCGGTCGTAGGCGATCACCGGGATCTTGTGGTCGGCCGCCTCCTGCAGCTGGGTGGTGATCGCGGTACCGTCGATGGAGGCGATCACCAGCAGCTTGGCACCCTTGGTGATCTGGTTCTCGATCTGGTTGACCTGCGTGGGGATGTCGTTCTCGGCGTACTGCAGGTCGACCTTGTAGCCGAGCTTCTCCAGAGCTGACTTGATGTTGTCGCCGTCGTGGATCCAGCGTTCCGACGACTTCGTCGGCATGGTGACGCCGATCAGCGCGCCGGCCGACGAGCCGGCGGCCGGCTGCTGGTCGGCCGTCTTGACACTCGAACCACAGGCGGCCAGCGTCAACGCCAGTGCTGCGACGGTGACCCCTCGGATTCCTCGGATGAACTTCATTGTTCGTGCTCCTTTCAGAAGCCCTGGGCGAGCCGGTGGTAGGCCTGGTTCCAGCGGATCCGGTCGGCGAACCCGGAGGTGGTGGTGCCGGCGTCGATGGTGAGGAGCTCGACGCCGAGCAGGTCGGCGAAGTCGCGGAGGGTCTCGACCGGCACCGCCTGGGTCAGCACGGTGTGGTGCGGCGCGCCGGCGGTGATCCACGACTCGGCAGACGTGGCGAGCGACGGCGCCGGCTGCCAGACCGCGCGCGCGACGGGCAGGCTGGGCAGGGGCTCGTCGGGTGGGACGACCTCGATCTCGTTGGCCACCAGGCGGAACCGGTCGCCGAGGTCGGCCAGGCCGAGCACCACGCCGGGGCCCGGGGCGGCGTCGAACACGAGCCGCACCGGGTCCTCGCGGCCGCCGATGCCGAGCGGGTGGATCTCGCACGACGGGCGGGCGGCGGCGATGCTCGGGCAGACCTCGAGCATGTGCGCGCCGAGGATCTTCGGCTCGCCCGGCCCGAAGTGGTAGGTGTAGTCCTCCATGAACGACGTGCCGCGGCCAGTGCCGGCTCCCATCGCCTTCACCGCGGCGAGCAGGGCCGAGGTCTTCCAGTCGCCTTCGCCGCCGAAGCCGTAGCCGTCGGCCATCAGCCGCTGCACGGCCAGCCCCGGCAGCTGCCGCAGGCCGCCGAGATCCTCGAAGTTCGTGGTGAACGCGCCGAAGCCGCCCTCGGTGAGGAACCGCCGCAGCCCCAGTTCGACTTTCGCCGCGTACCGCAAGGAGTCGTGGCGGGGGCCGTCTTCGGCGAGCTCCGGCGCTACGTCGTAGGCCGACGCGTACTCGGTGACCAGTTCGCCGGTGTCCTTTTCGGACGCGCTGTCGACGAGCTCGACGAGGTCATTCACGCCGTAGGTGTTCACCGAGACACCGAAGCGCAGCTCGGCCTCGACCTTGTCCCCTTCGGTCACGGCGACGTCGCGCATGTTGTCGCCGAAGCGCGCCAGCCGCAGCTCACGCAGGTGGTCCGCGCCGATCGCGGCCCGCGCCCACGCGTCGATCCGCGCCACGACCACCGGGTCGCCCGCGTGCCCGGCGACGGTCTTGCGCGGCACCGAAAGGCGGGTCAGCACATGGCCGAACTCGCGGTCCCCGTGCGCCGCCTGGTTGAGGTTCATGAAGTCCATGTCGATGCTGCGCCACGGCAGGGCTTCGTTGAGCTGGGTGTGCAGGTGCAGCAACGGTTTCCGCAATGCGTCGAGACCGCCGATCCACATCTTCGCCGGCGAGAAGGTGTGCATCCACGCGATCACCCCGACGCAGGAGGCGTCGGCGTTGGCCTCGAGCAGCAGCCGGCGGATCGCGGCGGCCTCGGTCAGCACCGGTTTCCCGACGAGCTCGGCCGAAAGCCGTCCCGTCGAGGCCAGCAGCCGCTGGATCTCCAGCGACTGGCCGGCGACCTGCGCCAGCGTGTCCTCGCCGTAGAGCGCCTGGCTCCCGGTGAGGAACCAGACCTGGGGTTTGTTCTGCGAAGCCATTTGTCTCCTCGTCGTGTGCGCCGGCCGGGCTCAGCGCTGGCCGTAGACGTTCTGGTAGCGCGCGTAGAGCCGGTCGACGTCCTCGGCCGGCAACGGCGTGGGTGCGCCGAGCTCGAAGGCCTTGTGGACCGTCCGGGCCACGTCCTCCACCAGCACCGCCGCCTTCACCGCGTCGCGGGCGGTACGCCCCACGGTGAACGGGCCGTGGTTGCGCATCAGAACGGCGGGGGAGCGGCTGGCCCGCAGCGTCTCGACGATGCCGCGGCCGATGGAGTCGTCGCCGATCAGCGCGAACGGTCCGACCGGGATCTCCCCGCCGAACTCGTCGGCGATCATCGTGAGCACGCACGGGATGGGCTCGCCGCGCGCGGCCCACGCGGTGGCGTAAGTGGAGTGCGTGTGCACGACACCGCCGACCTCGGGCAGGTGCCGGTAGACGTAGGCGTGGGCGGCCGTGTCGGACGAGGGCGTGAGCTCGCCGTCGCGCAGCCGCCCGTGCAGGTCGGTGACGACCATGGTGTCGGCGGACAGCTCGTCGTAGGAGACCCCGGACGGCTTGATCACCATCAGCTCGCGCCCGGGCACCCGTGCCGAGACGTTGCCCGCCGTCCAGGCGACCAGCTCGTTGCGGGTGAGCTCGCCGTGCAGGTCCGCGACGGTGCGGCGCAGTTCGGCGACGGTGCCGAGCAGCTCGTCGGTCAGCGACATGTCAGGACTGTCCTTTCGCCGGCGGAGGCGGTGGCGTGGCGGCGGGCCGCGAGGCGGTGCAGCACGTCGCTGCCGCCGCGGCCGAAGTGGTCGTGCAGCTCGCGGTAGTCGGCGTAGAGCTCGTCGTAGGCACGGGCGTGCGCGGGCACCGGCCGGTACACGTCGCGGTGGACCGAGCCCATCGCGCGAGCGGCCGCGGTGATGTCCGGGTGAGCGCCGGCCGCGACGGCGGCGTGGATGGCCGAGCCGAGCGCCGGCCCCTGCGCGGACCCGATCACCGACAGGGGCAGGTTCACCACGTCGGCGTAGAGCTGCATCAGGAAGGCGTTGCGGACGAGCCCGCCGGCCACGACCAGCTCGGTGACCGGCACTCCTGAGTCCCGGAAGGCTTCGATGATCGTGCGGGTGCCGAATGCCGTCGCCTCCAGCAGCGCCCGGTAGGTGTCCTCGGCGCGGGTGGCCAGCGTCTGGCCGACGACGACGCCGGACAGCTCGTGGTCCACCAGCACCGAGCGGTTGCCGCTGTGCCAGTCGAGCGCGAGCAGTCCATGCGCGCCGATTTCCTGATCGGCGGCCAGCTTCGTGAGGTGCTCGTGGAGCGAGACGCCCGCACGTCGCGCGTCCTCGTGGTAGCCGGGCGGCACGCCGTGCTCGACGAACCAGCCGAAGATGTCGCCGACCCCGCTCTGCCCGGCCTCGTAGCCCCACAGCCCGGGCACGATCCCGCCGTCGACGACGCCGCACATGCCGGGGACCTCACGCAGTTCCTCGCCGTTGAGCACGTGACACGTCGAGGTGCCCATGATCGCGACCATCCGGCCGGGTTCGACGGCCTGCGCAGCGGGCGCGGTCACGTGCGCGTCGACGTTGCCGACCGCGACGGCGATGCCTTCCGGCAGCCCGGTCCACGCCGCCGCTTCGGCCGTGAGCGAGCCGGCGCGGTCGCCGAGGCGCCCGAGCGGCCGGTCGAGCTTGTCCGCCACGAAGTCCGCGAACCCGGGGTTCAGCTCACGCAGGAAATCGGCGCCCGGGTACTCGCCGTCCTGCAGGATGCCCTTGTAGCCGGCGGTGCAGGTGTTGCGGACGTAGCAGCCGGTCAGCCGCCAGACGATCCAGTCGGCCAGCTCGACCCAGTGCGCCGTCGCCGCGTAGACGGCCGGCGCCTCCTCGCACACCTGCAGCGCCTTGGCGAACTCCCATTCCGACGAGATCCGCCCGCCGTAGCGGGGCAGCCACTTCTCGTCGCGGGTGCGCGCGAGCTCGGTGATCCGGTCGGCCTGGGGCTGCGCGGCGTGGTGGCGCCACAGCTTCACATACGCGTGCGGCTCGCGCTCGAACTGCGGCAGCTCGCACAGCGGCGTTCCGTCCACAGTGGTCGGAACCATCGTGCACGCGGTGAAGTCGGTGCCGAGCCCCACGACGTCGGCGGGATCGCCGCCGGCGTCGCGCAGTGCGGCGGGGATGGCGGTGCGCAGCACTCCGATGTAGTCCGAGGGGACCTGCAGTGCCCAGTCCGGGGGCAACGGCTCGCCGGTCGCGGGTAGCGTGCGGTCGACGACGCCGTGCGGGTACTCGTACACGGCGGTGCCCAGCTCGGCGCCGTCGGAGACCCGCACCACGACGGCGCGGCCCGAAAGCGTGCCGAAGTCGACGCCGATCACGAGGGGCTCGTGAATGTTAGCGCTAACATTCGGAGAGTGCGGGGACACGGGGTTCTCCTTCGGTGGGAACCGCGCTCAGCGCGGTCCGGTGCTCTCCCGGACGATCAGTTCGGGCTCGACCAGGTACCGCGCGTGCTGGTCGCCGCCGCCCATCCGCTCGGTCAGCAGCCCGAACGTGCGCCGGCCGACTTCGATGAAGTCCTGGCGCACCGTGGTCAGTGGCGGCGTGAAGTACGCGGCCTCGGGGACGTCGTCGAAACCGGCCACGTGCACGTCGCCCGGCACACCGATGCCGGCCTCGGTGAACGCGCGCAGCAGCCCGAGCGCCATCTGGTCGTTGGCGGCGAACACCGCGTCGAGTCCGCCATGCCCGGCGGGCACCTTCTTGGCCAGGGTCCGCCCGGCGGCGTAGCCGGAAGCCGGACTCCAGTCGCCGCGGATGACGGGCGGCACTTCGGCGCCGTGGCGCTCCAGCGTCTCGCGCCAGCCGCGCTCGCGCTCGAGCGCCTCCAGCCAGTCCTCCGGCCCGGCGACGTGCCACACCGTGCGGTGCCCGAGCGCGAGCAGGTGCTCGGTCGTGCGGCGGGCGCCGTCGTACTGGTCCACGGAGATCACCGGAACCGGCGCGCTCTCGCCGCCGCCGACGGCGACCACCGGGACCGCCGAAGGCACTCCCGCCAGTGCCAACCCGGCCGTGACGTGCGGGGCGATCACGACGATCCCCTCCACCGCCTGGCGCCGCAGGCTCTCCACCGCGTCCGCGATCGACGACCGGCCCGGTCGGCTCACGCTCGAGATCGTGATGGCGTAGCCGGCTTCCCGCGCGGCGTTCTCGATGCCGTGCAGGGTGCTCGCGGGTCCGTACAGATTGGACTCGAGCGCCACGACGCCGAGCGTGCCGGAACGGCCTGTGACGAGCGCGCGGGCCGCGGAGTTGGGCCGGTAACCCAGCTCTTCCACCGCGGCCATCACCCGCGCCCGGGTCTCGGGGCGGACCGGGCCGGTGCCGTTGATCACCCGCGAGACGGTCATGTGGGAGACGCCCGCGAGCCCTGCCACGTCGGTGAGGCTCGCCTGCCGATCTCCGGCTGGCCCTGCTGACACTTCGTCACCGCCTTTCCCGTCCGGGTGGTCCGCGTCACTCTTTCCGGCGCATAGTGTTAGCGATAACACTCACTCGGTCAAGCCTTGGCTCGGTCACGACTGGGTCTCCCCGACGTCGTTCGTCACCCGGTCGGCGGTGGGTGTTCAGCGAGCCACGCGGCCGCGCGACGGGCGGAGGCGCGCGAAAGCCACGCCTCCTGCACCACTTCCGCCAGTTCTCCGCGGCTGAGCTCGCCGAGGCGGCACGCTCGTGCCAGCACCGACAGGTGCCCGCGAAAGTGCGGGGTGGTGAAAAACGGCGTGGCCTCGTCCTGCACGAGCGCCTCTTTGTCGGCTTCCGATGGGACCCAGAAGACGATCACATCGGGGTAGCGCTCACCAGTGTCCGGGTCGAAGGCGTCCGGTCGCGGGTTGCGGAAGAAGACGAACGACTTGCCGCCGACCTGGTACACGGGCTTGCCTTCCGACCCCGGCCAGATCTTGACGTGCGGCATCGCGAGCGCGAGCTCGTGCACGTCCTCGACGCACGCGGGGCGGTCGTTGTCCGACATACGCCCAGGGTAAGGGGTCGGCGGCCATTTGTTGACCTGAAGGTACACAATTGACTACGGTCGCGGACATGGGGAGGCTGAGGCAGTTCGATCCGGACGTCGCCGTCGAGCAGGCGATGCAGGTGTTCTGGCGGCAGGGATACGCGGCCACGACACCTCAGGACCTCGTCGACGCACTGGGGATCGGCAAAGGCAGCCTGTACCACGCGTTCGGCAGCAAGCACGGCCTGTTCGAGCGGGCCCTGAGGCGCTACCGGGACCGTGAGGCGCAGCGGCTCGTCGACGCGCTCGGTGGACCCGGGCCGGTGAAGGAGCGGCTGCGGCGGGCGTTGCGCGAGCTCGTCGAGATGGACCTGGCGGACCCGGATCGCCGGGGCTGCCTGGCGGTGAACACGGCCGCGGAGCTGGGCGGCGCAGACGCCGCCGCGGCGGGCTCGGTCGGGTGGATGTTCGACCACGTCGAAGAGGCGTTTCGGGCCCTCGTGGAGGAGGGGCAGCGGACGGGTGAGCTCGCACGCGACCGCGATTCCCGAGCAGTGGCGAGCATGGTGCTGGCCACAGTGGTGGGGTTGCGCGTGCTGTCCCGGCTTGCCGGCGGGCGCGAGCGGGCGCTCCGGGTGGTCGACGCCACGATCGCCGCGCTGTGAGCCGCCGACGTCCGGCACGGCCGCGTTCCCGGCGCGGGCTTTCGCCGAGGCGGGCGGCGCCGGTGGCGTCGGTGGCAGTGCGCGCCGTGGACCTCGCGGGTTTCCGCGGGTTTCGGACACGCGGTAGCTCGAGGCGGCCGTCTCGTCGATCAGCTCCCGCCTGTCCGTCACCTCCGGGGAGCCGCCGACGCCACGATCATGTGCTGACCGCGGCCGCTGGACCATCCCGGACAGTCCACATCGGACAGCGCGGCGGCGGCCGTCGAGCTCGGCCGGTGT
The DNA here is from genome assembly GCF_040639695.1 of Amycolatopsis sp. NPDC023774. NCBI lineage: Bacteria > Bacillati > Actinomycetota > Actinomycetes > Pseudonocardiales > Pseudonocardiaceae > Amycolatopsis > Amycolatopsis sp. NPDC023774. Next base: position 95,543 of record NZ_JBFAAJ010000002.1, on the reverse strand, counting down.
CGTTGCCGCGCGGGCGTTCCCCGTCGACGCGACACAGGCAGTTCAGCGCCGGCGCCTGCTGACGCGCCGGGCGGTGCGCCGCGAGGTGCGGCGGGCGATCCTGCGGGATCCGAACATGGTCTGCCTCCTGTCTCAGGTGCGGCTGGGTGTGGCTGTTTCGAAGGCGTGTAACTGGGTCGCTTCCTCCGCCGTCACGAGGCCGATGGCGACCAGGTCGAGCGGGCTGACGAAGCCGTCGGAGATGCGGAACCCGCCCGCCTCCGCGATGGCGTCGCGCAGCGGGATGGCCCAGCGGTGTTCCAGCAGCACGAGCGCGGCGGCGGACCCGTCGGGGATCTCCGAGAGGACGTCCCAGGCGTCTTCGTCGGAAAACATCTCGACGCCTTCGGCGGCCTCCTCGGCACCTTCGAGCGCGCCGGCGGCCATGCCTTCCTCGCCGTCGATCCCGAGCCCGATCAGCGCGCCGACCTTGCTGCCGAACTCGATCGCTTCTTCGTCACTGAGGTTGCTCAGGTGGGCCACCTCGATCCCGCCGTCGGAATCCTTGTGCACGGCCAACGCGTCGACCACGTTGACGGTGCCGCTCTCCCTCAGGCGCTCGAGTTCCGTGATGATCGCGCCGTGGAAGTCCGGGTCCGGAAATCCCAGTACGATGAGCTGGATGGGTCCGATCGTCATGACTCTGCCTCCGTTCTGCGTCGCGTCCCTCAGGGCGAGCATCTGGGCGCGGGTCGCGAACGGCCTCATCTGCGGGAGGTGAGCTTGCCCGCTCCTCAGAATTCGAGTGCCCAGCGGACATACGGCCGCTTCGACGTGAAGCCCGCGTTCGTGAAGATCCCGGACGCGCCGGCGGGACGCGCCGAGTCCACGTTCACGCTGGCCCGGTCGAAGCCGTGCTCGGCGGCCGCCCGCAGCGCGTGCCCGACCAGCGCGCCGGCGACGCCGCGGTGGCGGTAGGCGGGGATCGTGCCGACGACCATGAAGTGCACGTCGCGGACACCGGTGACCGCCGCGTCGGCTTCCCAGTGGTTGGCCACGAGCACCCCCACCGCGGTGCCGTCCGCCGCGTCGCGGAACAGGAAACTCACCTCGGGCCGCAGGGTGTGGTTGGCGATCTTGTTCTTCCAGTTGTCCGCGGGCCACGGCGCCGGATTCCAGTGGTCCGCGTAGGCCTCGTTGCGGGTCACGCGGAAATCCTCGTCGTTGTCCTCCGACCACGGCGCGATCCGCAGCCCGCCGGGGATCACCGGGTCGGGGAGCGCGGCGCCGAGCGGGTGCTCCATGCGCTGGAAGTACCGCACGGGCGCGAAGCCCAGCGGGCCCAGGAGCTCGGCCAGCCCGGCGATGTGCCCGGCCTTGTGGACGTCGATCGCGAGCCGCAGCGCCGGATGGTGCAGCGTGTGCAGCGTGTTCGCCGCCGCCACCCCGGCTTCGACGAGCGCGCCACCGATTCCGCGGCGCCGGTGGTCCGGGTGCACGCCGCCGTCGCGGAACACGCGGTGGACCTCTTGCGCGAACCGCTTGTAGCGGATCTTCATGTAGCCGACCATCACGTCACCGTCGAAGGCCGCGAGGCTCGCGCGCTCCAGATCCGCGTAGGGGTCGACCAGTTCCTGGAGGGTGTCCTGCGCGGTGTAGTTCTCGCCGATCCGGTCGACGGTCTCCATGGCGTTGAGCAGATCGGCCGCCGCCTGGGCATCGTCGCGGGCGAGCGGGCGCCAGGTGAGAGACGTGGTGTCCATGCGCCCGAAGGTATTCACGCGGGGGCGAACTGTCGCTTCGTATTCCGGCAAAAACGATCGCCGAGCGTCGCGCGCTTTGAGTACGCTTATGCGGCCGTGAACGCACCGGACGGGGAAGTGAGCCGATGAGTCAATACTTCGACCTCGGCGACAAGACGTTGTGGAATCCGTCCAACGGCGTCGGTTTGCTGTTCGTCCGCTCGGCCGAGGCCGTGGCCCCAATCGTCGAGCTGCCGACCGGGATCAGCCCCAAGGCCGCCGACGAGTGGGCGATCGACCCGCCGGTCTTCACCGCCTTCGTCGACGCCCTCGCCGACCGCTACCAGCGTTCGACCCACCTGATCCTGCGGTCGATGGTGGAAGGCTTCCTCGCCACGGCGATGGTTCTCCTTGACCGCGCGGGCGCCGAGATCCCGTCGCTGGGCCGGGAACCGGTCTCGGACGTCCGCGACGTCTCCGTGTTCGGTACCCCGCCGCCGGCCGGAAAACTCGCCGAGCTCCGCGCCGCCCACGCAGGCGCGATGCCCACCTGACCCGGGGAAACTCCCACGGCGGCACCAGAACCGTGCCGCCGTGGCCGCGCCGGTCAGGCGGACTTCTCCGCCTCGTGCCGGGCCTTCGCCTCCTCCAGCGCCTGGCCCTGCCGGCTGTGCAGCTCGGCGCGCAGCTTCTTCGCCTGCGCCTCCGTGGCGGCGAGGCGGTCGAGCCGCTGCTGGAAGTGCGGGGCGACGGCTTCGGCGAAGAGCTCGTAGTGCCGCGCCGTGGCGGCCGGGCTCGCCCACTCGTGAGCCATCATCAGGTACGACCCGAAGCCGCCCTTCGACTGCGCCTCGAGGGTGCCGATCTGGCGGATCGCGTCCTCCGGGGTGCCGATCACGCCGATGCCGCTGGCGTTGATCCAGTCGACGCGCTCGGTGAATGTCGCGCCGCCGGGCTCGAAGTGGGGGACGGCGGCGACGTGCTGCAGGTAGTCGCACCAGTCGTCCAGGCCGTGTTCGACCTCGGCGTAGGCCTGTTCCTTCGTCTCGGCCAGGTGCATCGGCCCGACGAGGCGCCAGCCGTCGCGGTTCATCGCGGTGCCGAACTGCGCGGCGCGTTCCTCCGCGACATCCCAGTGCTGGGCCAGCAGGTCGAGGTCGCCGGTCAGCGTCGCGCCGATCGACAGGAGGCTGAGGCCGTGTTTGCCGGCGATGCGCGGCCCGGAAGGCGATGCGATCGCGGCGACGCCGACCTCCAGCCCGCCCTGGGTGAAGGGCCGCAGCTGGCACAGTGCGTCGCGCAGCTGGTAGCGGTCGGTCTTGACGGTGACGGGTTCGGCGCCGTTGAGCAGCTGCATCAGCACGTCGGTGTCCTCCTCCAGTGCGCCGCGCTGGCTGAGGGGGTCGAGGCCGATCATGGACGCGTCGGTGGGCAGCGAGCCAGGGCCGAGGCCGAGCATGAACCGGCCGCGCGTGAGGTGGTCGAGCAGGATCGCGCGGTCGGCCACCCACAACGGGTTGTGGTACGGCAGCGAGAGCACGCCGGTGCCGAGCTTGATCGTCTTCGTCTGCGCCGCGACGTGGGCGATGAAGATCTCCGGGCTCGCGATGAGCTCGACGCCGCAGGAGTGGTGCTCGCCGATCCACGCCTCGTCGTAGCCCAGCCGGTCGAGCAGCTTGATCGTCTCGACGTCGCGAGCCAGGGCCGCCACCGGGCTCTTGATCGGTGAGGCGTGGAACGGGGCCATGAAGACGCCGAAACGCATGAGTCCTCCTTGACTTCGCCGGCCGGGTGATCGACGGTAACGCCGGTGTGCCGTGCGACACCGGGCCCGAGGCGGAACCGTTCAAAAGATGAACACCCCGCCCGATCGGGGGCTGGCCGCGCGCTTGGCCGATCCTGCACACTCGGGTTTCCCGGCGACGCCGCCAGGAGAGGAGCCGCCTGTGCCTGCCTCGGACGTCTGGCAGCAGTTCCTCGAGGCCGATCGCCGCGGGGCGGCACGGCCGGAGATCGAGGAGTCGTGGGTGCGGTCGCGGCAGTCCGGCGTCGATCCCGAGCGGCTCGACCTCGCGCCTGCCGAATTCGACCCCGAAACCCTGCTGGTCGCGGTCGGCAGCCGCGTCATCCCCGGCACGGCCGACTTGCTCGTGGGCGACGCCGCGTCGGTCGCGTTGGTCGACCCGCGCGGCACGCTGACCTGGCGCTGGGAATCCGATCCCGCGTTGCGCGGCGCCCTGCAACAGGTAGAGGTCGAGCCCGGGCACCGCTACGTCGAGGACGGCGTCGGCACCTGCGGCGTCGGGCTCTCGATGGCGGTGCGCTCGGCGTCGATGGTGGTCGGTGCCGAGCACTACAAGCAGGCCTGGCACCCCTACACCTGTGCGACCGCGCCGATCATCGACCCGACCACTCGGCTGCTGCTCGGCTCGGTCAACGTGTGCTGCCGCGCCGAGCACACCAACCGGTTCGTGATGGCCGCCGTCGTCGCCTTCGCCGAGCGCCTGCGTTCGGCGCTTCGCGACGCGGCCACGCCTCGGCAGCGCCGGCTCGTGGACGCGCACATGACGTTCCGTTCCCTGCCCGGCACCACCGTGATCACGCTCGACGGCGAGATCATGATCAGCGACAGCGGCCCGACCGCAACCCTGCCCGACCGCGCGACGCTGTGGTCGATGCTGCGCGAAGCCGGCCCCTCGGCCTCGCACTTGCCCCTGGCCGACGGCCGCGTCGCGACCGTCCGCCCCGTCACGCCGGGCCGGTTCGAGGACGGCCGTGTCCTGATCTTCAGCGCGACGTCGTCGGCGGAGCACGAAAACCCGCTCCAGAACGCGGAAGCCGAGATCATCCGCGAGGTCCTGGCCGCCTGCCGGGGCAACAAGACCGCGGCGGCGCACCGGCTCGGCATGGCGCGCGGCACCTTGTACAAGCGCATCCGCCGCTACGGCCTGGGCGACTGAGCTTCAGCGCTGGGCGTGCTTCGGCAGGAATCGGACCAGCACAAGCATCAGCGCGCAGACGCCGGCGCAGAGGCCGAACACCAGCTCGGCGGCGTAGAGGTAAGACGCCGGCGAAGGCTGCTCGACGCGGGCGAAGAACACGGTGCCGAGCGCGGCGACACCGAGGGCGTTGGCGAACTGCTGGGCGGCGTTGAGCACACCGGCGCCGGTGCCGACCTCCTCGCTGGTGGCGTCGCCGAGGACGAAGTCGAACAGTAGCCCGGCACCGAGCCCGGTCACGAGCAGCGCCGGGGCCAGTTGCCATCCGGTGATCGCGGTACCCCAGTGGGAGATCGACCACCGGAGACCGAGCAGGCCGGCGACCGCGATGGCCAGTCCTGCGTGGAGGTTCGCTCGCCCCAGCTTCTCGGCGAGGACGGCACCGGACAGCAACGTCGCGACCGCGGTGCCGACCGCCCACGGGATCAGGGCGAAACCGGTCTGCAGCGGCGACCAGCCGACGCCGGACTGCAGCAGGAGGTTGAGCACCAGGACGAACGCGCTGAGCGCGGCGTAGAACCCGCCGACGACCAGCAGGCCCGCCACGAAGCTGCGCTTGCGGAACAACGACGGCGCGATGACCGGGTGCGCGCTGCGGCGCTCGGACGCGATGAACAGCCCGAAGGCCACGAGCCCGGCGGCGATCATCACGTACGCCCACGCCGGCCAGCCGAGGTCGCGGCCCTGGACGAGCAGCACGATCAGCAGGGCCGAACCGGCGGTGAGCAGGCCGACGCCCCGCAGGTCGAGGCGCGCGGTGCGGTCCTCGCCGCTGTGGCAGGGCAGGGCCCGCCAGGCGAGCGTGCCGGCGAGGACGCCGAACGGGACGTTGACGAGGAAGATCGAGCGCCATTCGCTGCCGAAGAGGTCCAGGTGCAGCAGCCAGCCGGCCAGGACCGGGCCGGCGACCGTGGCCAGGCCCATGATCGGCCTCGGTGACCTGCTCGGCCGTCGACGGCTGTTCCTGCGGGGCCTGGCCGGCTTCACCATCGCGTCGCTGGCCTGCGGCCTCGCGCCCGGCGCCGGGTTCCTCATCGCCGCGCGCGTGTTCCAGGGCCTGTTCGGCTCCGTGCTGATCCCGCAGGGCCTGGCGCTGGTGAAGATCGTCTTTCCGCCCGAGCACCTGCGCAAGGCGCTCATGCCGTTCGGCCGGCCCGAGGTGATGAGGCCGAGCGCGAACGCCGCGGTGTGGGCAGAGAGCACCCACTGCAGCGTCATCGGCCCTCCGCCGAGGTCGGCGCGGATCGACGGTCCGGCCAGGTTGGCGACGCTCGTCCTCCCCCCGTGCTCTGCCCTCTGCTTCCCGGAAGCCGCCCATCACCGCCGAACGCATCACCGATGCCGCGCTACAGGTCGTCGCCACCGAGGGCTACGACGCGCTGACCATCCGCCGCGTCACGGCCGTGCTGGGCACCGGCCCGTCGTCGCTCTAGGCCCACATCACCACGAAGACCGATCTCGACGACCTGCTCATCGGCCCGGCTCTGCTCGGAGATTTCGCTACCGGAGCCGGACCCCGCCAGGTGGCGACAGCAGATCCACGACGTCTACGCCCAGATCCGCGACCAGTACCTCAAGTACCCCGGCGTCTCCCGCGCGGCGCTCGCCCTGGTCCCGACCCACGTGGAGACCCTGCGCGTCAGCGAGGGCATCCTGGCTCTCCTGCTGGCCGGCGGCGTCCCCGCGCAGACCGCCGCGTGGGCGCTGGACTCGCTCACGCTGTACGTCACCGCGTACGCCTGGGAGCGGTCGCTGGTCCACCAGCGCCGGGACAACCAGGACGACCACTGGGTGCTCAGCCGGGAGGACCTCGTCGAGCGGCTGGGCGCTCTGCCGGCCGAGCGGTTTCCCCACACGCGTCGGCATGCGGCCGAGCTGACGTCCGGGTCCGGTCACGACTGGTTCGACTTCACCCTGTCCTTGCTGCTGGACAACCTCACCGCTTGAGCACTGATCGCGAAGCGGTGAGGTGGTCCAGCCAGACCGGTTCCCGGCGGCTCAGCCGTGCGGGTCGTCCACCTTCAGCTGTTCTCCCGTCGTCGCCACGAACACGACCAGCAGCTTCGCCGGTTCGGTCGTGCTGACGTTGTCCGTGGCGACGTGGTGCGCGCCCGGCTGCTCGGTCCAGTTTTCGCCCTGGTGGTAGGTGTGGGCGGGCTGGCCTTCGAGCTGGCTGCGGACGGTGCCTTCGAGCACGTAGGCGTAGACGAACGCGTCGCCGTGGCGGTGGGGGACCGCGCTGGCGGACGGGGGGAACGTGACGATCGACGAGGTGAACGTCTTGCCTGGGATGTTCGGCAGGGCCTGGGCGAGAAGCGGGGTCAGGGTCTCGGCCGGGTGGCCGGAAGCAGAGACCGGAGCCGAAACCGGAGCGGCGGGCCGGGGCTCCGGGGCGGACGAACAGCCGGCGACCGCGACCGCGGTGATCAGCAGGCCGCCGGCGACACGCGGGTTGATCACTGCGCCACCTGGATGATCGTCTTGCCGGGAGTCCGCTGCCGGCGCGCGAACGCGTCCGCCGTCTCGGCGAGCGGGCGCACGCCGCCGACGATCGGCTTCAGCCGTCCGGTTCGGACGCGCTGTGCCAGATCTGCCAGGCGCACCCGATCCGGTTCCACCACGAAGAACACGGCACGCCCGTCGGCCGGTTGGGCCTCGGGCGGCGCGGCGATGGTCACGACGGTGCCGCCGGGGCGCACCAGCTTCGTCGAGCGCTCGAGCACCTCGCCGCCGATGACGTCGAGGATCACGTCGGCCGGACCGGCGGACTCGAAGGACGCGGTGTCCACAAAGGAGTGCGCGCCGAGGCCGAGTACGAAGTCGCGGTCGTCGGGGCGGCCGGTGCCGATCACCTCGGCCCCGGCCTCGTGGGCGAGCTGCACGGCGATGGACCCGACACCGCCGGCGGCGCCGTGGATCAGCACGGTCTGGCCGGCGGACAGCGAAGCGTGGTCGAACAGGGCCTGCCACGCCGTCAGTCCCGAGATCGGCAGCGCGGCGGCCACGGTGTGGTCGATGTCCGCGGCGAGCGGCGCGAGGTTGCGGGCCTCGACGGCGGTGTACTCGGCCAGGGAACCGTCGCGCAGCCAGTCGGTGAGGCCGAACACGCGCTGCCCGACGCTCAGACCGGTGGTGCCGTAGCCCAGCTCGGCGACGACGCCGGACAGCTCGTGCCCGGGAACGCTGGGCGTGCGGTCGCGGCCGGCGCGGTCGGTCCAGGTGCCGGGCCACTCGAGCTCGCCCGGGGTGAAGCCGGCGGCGTGGACGCGCACGATGACGTCGTTCTCGGCGGCGTGCGGGTAGGGCAAGTCGACGAGTTTGAGGCCGCCGAGGCCCGCGCTTTGGTCCTGTGCGGTGATGGCTTGCATGTCAGGTCCTTTCAGGACAGTCACTCAGTGGTGTCGGGATGCAACGAGCACGGTGAGGCGTCGGGCCGAAGAGGACTGCACTGCGGCGCTCAGGGACAGCACCCCGACGAACGCGAGGTACACGTAGCCGGTCGTCTCCAGCCCCCAGGCCGGCGCGACCAGCCCGGCCGCCAGGGCCGGGAGGCTCAGAGCCGCGTAGCTGACGACGTAGGCGGCGGAGAACACTTCCGACCGCGTCTTCGTGGTGGTGGCCGCGCTGATGCCGCGCAGCGTCCCGGTGAACGTCAGGCCGACGCCGAGCCCGGCGATCACCGACCCGCCGAGGAAGCCGGCCGCGGAGCCGAAACCCAGGGCGCCTGCCAGCACCGCCGTGCCCACGACCAGCAGGACCGCGCCCATCAGGGTCGCGATCCGCGCCGTGTGCCGCGCAGCCCACAGCCCGCCCACGCTGTTGGCGAGGAACAGCACCGCGATGGAGAGGCCGCCGGCGGCGCCGAACCGCTCGTGCAAGACGTCGGCCACCAGCGACGGAGCGAGCGCGAGGAACAGCCCGGTCAGCGACCACCCCGCGACGATGGCGGGCACCGCGCCGAGGAACGCCGGGCGCGTCTCGCGCGGCACACGGACGCGCGGGCGCAGCGACGTCAGCACGCCAGGCCGCGGGCCCGCCGTCTCGGGAATGGCGAAGACCAGTGCGGCGACGACCATGAACGCCACGGTGAGCACCGGGAAGACCACCGCGTCGGGGTACGGGCCGGCCTGCACGAGCAAGCCCGTCACACCGCCACCGGCGGCGAGGCCGAAGCTCGTCCCCACCGCGGTCATCGTCGGGCCTCGGTGCGGGCGACCCGCAGGGGAGAACTCGACCAGCCCGGCGGCCAGCGCGCCCGTCGCCGCCCCGGTGGCGAGGCCCTGCACGATCCGGGCGGTCACGAGCGCGCCGACCCCGCCCGCCGCCCAGAAGATCGCCGTGCCGGCCGCGGCCACCAGGAGCGACGCGACCAGCACCGGCCGGCGCCCGACATGGTCGCTCAGCGAACCGACCGTCAGCAGCGCGCCGACCAGCCCGGCGACGTACACGGCGAAAACGACCGTCAGCATCGTCACCGAAAAGCCCCACCGCTGCAGGTACACCGGGTAGATCGGCGAGGGGGCGCTCGTCGACGCCATCAGCAGCACGTTAGCGAACACGAGCAGGGCGAAGGAGGCGCCGCGGCTCAGGCTCTGTCGGTCGTCCATTTCGGTGGTCGGGTCAGCTCGACCAGGGCGAGCCGGTGATGCGCTCGACGGTGGTCGTGCGGCGGAAATCGGGGATGAAGTGCTCCAGGATGTCGGAGTTCACCGTTCCGTTGGTGGTTTCCGGGCGGTGCTTCAGCGCGTCGACGAAGGTGCGCAGGAAATCGTTCTTGAAATCGCCGCGCGGGTGGAACGCGAGGATTTCCTCGACCTGGGCAAGATCCAGACCGTCGAAACCGTAACCGAGCACGTCGGTCAGCACACCGAGGTGGGTCGTCGCGATTTCCGGGCCCATGCGGCCGGGGATTCCCGGCGTGGTGTGCAGGGCGATGGCCGTCCACACGGTGTCGGCGGCCGCGGCCGAGAAACCGCGGTCCAGCAGGAACTTGCGCCCGTGGTCGGCTCCGTCGACCTCGAACCGCTGTTCCACGTCGGAAAACGGCGTGATGAGCCCGGTGTCGTGGAACATCGCGGCCAGGTAGAGCAGTTCCGGATCCGGTTCCACCCCGAGCCGCTGCGCGTGGAACTGGCTGAAGAAGTAGACCCTGCGGGAGTGGTGGTAGATCAGGGGGTTGGTCGTTTCCTGGATGAGACGCGACGCCTCGACGACGGCCGCCGTCTCGGGAACCTCCACACCCGCGATGCTCTCTGACATGACTGCTGCGCTTCCGTTCTTTTCTCGGCGGATTGTGTCCGCTTCCATGGTGCCGATCTCGGCGCCCGTCGTGCCGCCTTTGTCCGGCCAGGAACCACTCAGATCGGGACGCGCGGTTCAGCCGTCGACGGTGTGGGAGTGCAGGAGCGCCGACACGAACGCGTCGGGCCGGGTCAGGAATGCCTCGTGGTCACCCGGAACGGTGATCGGCTCCACCCCGAGCCGGGCGGGGAACCGCGGGCACCACGCGTAGTCGCCCGGGGGCATGGCCAGGTCGCATTCGCCGGCCAGGTAGCTGACCGGCAGGCCGAGCGTGGACAGCGCGGGGGCGTGCAACGGCTGTTCGAAGAAGCACATCGGGTGGGGCACGAGCAGCTCGTAGATCAGTTTCTGCGTCGGTTCGGGCGTGTCCTGGGCGAAGGCGCTCTGCCACACCGGGTAGGGGAGGACCACGGAATGGTCGCCCGACTCCTGCGCGAGCTGCCGGAAGAGCGCGGCGTGTCCCGGCGGGACGTCGTCCACGAGCGGCACGCCCTTCTCCGGCACGAACGCGCTGTGGAAAACGAGGCGGCGCACCCGGTGCGGAACCCGGTGGGCCGCGCCGAAGACGGGGTATCCGCCCCAGCTGTGGGCGACCAGCGTGACGTCGGTCAGGTCGTGCGTGTCGAGGAAATCGACGAGGAAGTCCACTGTGTCCTCGAGCGTGAAACGACGGGGATCATCGCCGTCCGCGAGGCCCGGCAGCGTCAGCGCGACCACGTTGTGCCCCGCGGCGCGCAACCGCTGGGCGACCGGCCGCCAAGACCACGCGCCGTGCCACGCGCCCGGAACCAGAACGTATGTCTCCACCATGGTTCGACTCACCTTTCCTGTGGCTTCGTTGCCAGAGGGCATGCAGCCCGTGCCGGACCTGTTCTCGGTCGGGCCTGTGACGAAGGGAACGTAGCGATCAGTTCAGTTACGGTCAAGAGATGTAATGAAACTCGGCCGGTGAGCTTTCGTGGTGACGGTGTGCTACCAATGCCCTGTGCGCCCGTCCTCCGCCTCGACAGCCGCCCGGCCCGCGCGGCCGGGTGCCGCCGCGCGTGTAGTGGCGATCCTGGTCTTCGACGGGGTGACCCTGCTGGACGTCGCGGGCCCGGCGGAGGTGTTCAAGGAGGCCACCCGGCTCGGCGCCGACTACCGGATCGTGCTCGTCTCCCCGACGGGCGAGGACGTGGTGTCGAACCTCGGGTTCAAGGTCGCGGTCGAGGGCTCCGTGTTCTCCGAGCCCGCGCCGGACACCTACCTGGTGGCCGGGTCCGATCTCTACCCGCACACGCCCGTGCCGTGCGACCTGGCGGAGGCCGCCCGCGTGCCGGCCGCCGGGGCCCGCCGTGTCGCCTCGATCTGCACGGGCGCGTTCATCCTCGCCGCTGCCGGCCTGCTCGACGGCAAGCGCGCGACCACGCACTGGAAGGTCACCCACGAGCTCGCCGTCCGCTGTCCGACGTGCCGCGTCGAGCCCGACGCCATCTACGTCCGCGACGGCACCACCTACACCTCCGCCGGAGTGACGGCCGGCATCGACCTGGCCCTCGCCCTCGTCGAGGAGGACCACGGCCCCGACTTGACGCGCGACGTCGCCCGTTCGCTGGTCGTGTACCTGCAGCGCTCGGGCGGGCAGTCGCAGTTCTCCGCCCCGCTGCAGGGCCCGCCGCCGCGCTCCCCGGCCCTGCGCACGATCACCGACCTGGTCACAGCGAACCCCGGCGCCAGGCACTCGCTCGGCGACCTCGCGAAGCACCTGAACGTCAGCACCCGCCAGCTCACACGCCTGTTCCACGACGAGTTGTCCACCACCCCGGCCCGCTACGTGGAGAACATCCGCTTCGACCTGGCCCGGGCCCTGCTGGACCAAGGCCACACGGCGACCCAGGCGGCGACGCTCGCCGGTTTCCCGAGTTACGAAGCGCTGCGCCGGGTGTTCGCGCGGAAGCTGTCGATCAGCCCGGCGGCGTACCAGCGCCGGTTCAGCACGGCTCAGCGCGCGAACGCCGGGTAGTTTCCACGGCCGTCTGGCCGGTCATCACCGCCACGCACCGTAATCGCACGGTCCTCGGTCTCGGCCCCGACCTGGGCCCGACGGCGAGAGCCGATCCGGCTCACCTGGGACGGGCGATGCTTTGCGGACCGGCGGCGAGCACTGTGGCCTCGTCCCCCCGCGTCGGCCCGAGCGGCGCCGCCGCGGCAGGGCCGACGACGAGGAGGGCGGAGCATGGCGGAGACGGCCACGCCTGCGCCGACCGGCGGTACCGCGGACGGCCCGGACCGGCCGCGCCGGCAGGCGCAGCCGGGACAGCCGGGCGGGCCGGACCCCGCAGCACGGCTCCGGTCACCCGCCTACCTGCGCCTGCTGGTGCTCGCCGCGATCATCGGGGTGCCCATCTCCGCGGCGGCGTACTTCTTCCTCCAGCTGGTCGGCGGGCTGCAGGACTGGGTCTACACCGATCTGCCTCGTGCGCTCGGGTTCGCCGGGCCGCCGTTGTGGTGGCCGGTGCCGCCGTTGGTCCTCTGCGGTCTGCTGGTCGCCGTCGCGGTGCGGTACCTGCCCGGCGGGGGCGGCCATCCGCCCGTCTACGGATTCACGCCGGGCCACGAGCCCACGCCGCGCCAGCTGCCGGGCGTCTTGCTCGCCGCACTGGCGACGCTGGGGCTGGGGGCCGTCCTCGGGCCCGAGGCGCCGCTGATCGCACTCGGTGCCGGGCTCGGGGTGTGCGCGATCCGGCTCGCGCGCCCGCACTCGCCGAAGCAGGTCGGTGCCGTGGTGGCGGCGACCGGGAGCTTCGCCGCCATCAGCGCGCTGCTGGGATCGCCGATCCTGGGCGCGTTCCTGCTGATGGAGGCGTCCGGGCTGGCCGGCGCGACCATGGGACTGGTGCTTCTGCCGGGCCTGCTGGCCGCAGGGATCGGCACGTTGCTGTTCATCGGCCTGGACTCGCTGACCGGCCTGGGCGCGGCCTCGCTGGCGTTGCCCGAGCTGCCGCCGTTCACCCATCCCGACCTCGCGCAGTTCGGCTGGGCGCTCGGCATCGGCGCGGCCGCGGCGGTGCTGGGCACGGGCATTCGCCGGCTGTCGCTGCTGCTGCACTCGCGCGTCGAAAACCACGTCCTGCTGCTGACTCCCGCGGCGGGCCTCGTGGTCGCGGGGCTCGCGATCGCCTACACCGCCGCGGGCGGAAGCCTGTCGGACGTCCTGTTCTCCGGCGAGACGGCGCTGCCGGCACTCCTGGAGAACAGCGCGGCGTACTCGGTCCCGACGCTGCTGCTCCTGCTGGCCTGCAAAGGACTCGCGTACGGCGTGACGCTGTCGGCGTTCCGCGGCGGGCCCGTGTTCCCGTCCATGTTCCTCGGCGCCGCAGGGGGCATCGCGCTGTCGCACCTGCCGGGTCTCCCACTCGTCGCCGGGGTGGCGATGGGGATCGGCGCGATGTGCGTCGTCATGCTGCGGCTGCCGCTGACGTCGGTCCTGCTCGCCACGCTCCTGCTCTCGTCCGACGGGCTGGCGGTGATGCCGCTGGTGATCGTCGCGGTGGTCGTGGCCCACGTGCTGGCCGCGTGGCTCGGCCCGCGAGAGGGTTCACTCACCAGGGGTGATGAGCCGACGGCGCCCGCCACGCCAGTCTCCAAGGGCTCTGAAACGGCAGCCCGGGGAGGAACCGACATGGCTCAGCGACCGAACATCGTCCTCGTCCACGGCGCGTGGGCCGACGGCTCATGCTGGAGCGCGGTGATCGAGCGCCTGCAGGCCGGCGGCTACCGCGTCACCGCACCGCAGTTCCCGGAGACCTCGCTGGCCGCCGACGTCGCCCGGCTGCGCCAGGTGCTGGCCCGCCAGGACGGCCCGACGATCGTCGCCGGGCACTCGTACGGCGGTCAGATCGTCACCGCCCTCGGCACGGACGCGCCGAACGTCATCGGCCTGGTCTACGTCGCGGCGTTCGGCCTGGACGAAGGCGAGACGATTGGCAAGCTGCTGGCACAGGGGCCGGTGACCCCGGCTCTGGCGCACCTCGACGTCGACAAGCAGGGCTTCGCGTGGCTGCCCGAGGACGACTTCGTGAACCACTTCGCCGCCGACGTCGACCCGGTCAAGGCGCGCGTGATGCACGCCGTGCAGCAGCCGCTGGCCTTGTCAGCCCTCGACGAGGTGATGGGCGTTCCGGCCTGGAAGGCGCACCCGGCGTGGTTCCTGGTGGCCGACGGCGACCAGGCGATCCCGCCCGCGGCCCAGCGCCTGTTCGCCGCACGGATGAAGGCCACGACCGTGGAGGTCGCGACGAACCACGTCGCGATGGTCTCCCACCCCGACGACGTGCTGGGGCTCATCGCGAGCGCGGTCCAAGCCGTGCGATGACGAGTGTCCCAGGCGTCCTGACCGTCACCGCGCTGCCGGTGATGCGGTACGGCTGGCGACGCGCTTCGTGTGGGTCGGGGTGGTGAAGTTCCAGGACTACGAGGTCGAGATCGCGCAGCCCGTGGTCGTCGCCAGCCCGCTTACCTCGTGGCCGCAGAGGAAATGGGCGCCCGCACCCTCGGCCGCGTCACCGGGACCATGCAGGTCGTGCCGGGCTCCCTGATCGCGGCGACAGCGCTCGCGCCCCGGGGCGCCCGCCGCCGGCAGCCTCGGGGCCGCGGCGATGATGGTCGGCACGCTCAGGTTTCTCGTGGTGCAGTTCGGGGCGTCCCTTCCTGAGCGCCGCCGACCGTTCGGAGGTTCAGGCCCGGTGCACGGCCTCGAGGATGACGCGGGTGACCGTGTCGGGATGCGTGATGAAGGACAGGTGGCCGGAGTTGATCACTGTCGTGCGCGCCTTCATCCGCGCGGCCACGAATCGCTGGAGCTCGGGTGCCGTCGTGCGGTCGGCGGTGGTGATCACGTAGCTGTTCGGCTTCGTTTCCCAGGCGGCGGTGGTGGTTTTGGTCGAGAAGAGATCCTGCGCGACGCGGCCCTGGGCCGCGTAGAGCACCCGCGCCCTGGCCGTGGGGACGCCGTTGGCGAAGTCGTTGTGGAACGCGTCTTCGGTGAGGTGGCCGAAACCGTTCTGGTACACCAGGCCCGCGCCGGCCGGGGCGGCCGGGAACCGCGCGGTGAGCGCGGGGTAGTCCTCGCCGGCCATCGGCGCCCGCGCGGGCAGGTAGACGAGCGAGTCGACGGCGGGGTGGTCACCGGCCTGGCTGATCACCGAACCGCCGTAGGAGTGGCCCACCAGCACGGTCCGCGCGCTCTGGTCGCGCCGGTGTTCGACCTCGGCGTCGGCCTGGACCCCGAGGTCTCCGGTCGCGAGAACATCCTGATCCGCGGCCTGTTCCTGGGCATGAGCCGCAGGCAGATGGAGCGCCGGGTCGACGACATCGCGGAGTTCACCGAGCTCGGCGACTACCTCCACCTGCCGCTGCGCACCTACTCCGCCGGCATGCGCGTCCGGCTCGCGCTCGGCGTGGTGACCACCATCGACCCCGAGATCCTCATCCTCGACGAGGGCCTCGGCGCGATCGACGCGGCCTTCCTCGCCAAAGCCCGCGGCCGCCTGGTCGACCTCGCCCGCCGCTCCGGCGCGCTGGTGTTCGCCTCCCACGCCGAGGACCTGCTGCGCGAGCTGTGCACCACGGCCCTCTGGCTGGACGAGGGCCGCATCCGCGCGCACGGCTCACTGGAGGAGGTCCTCGCCGAATACAAGGACCGCGACGAAAACGACGCGGCGGGCGCGTGACTCAGGCGGCCTCGAGGACGAAGAACAGGAAGCACAGGAACGCGTGCTTGTCCCCGAACTCCTCGGGGAACCGCTCGCGCGCGCCCGGCGCCGGGTACGGCTCGCTGATCACGGCCGTCCGGAAGCCGGCCGCGGTGAAGGCGTCGGTCATCGCGTGCAAGGGCCGGTGCCAGTACGTGAGCGTGGCCATCTGGCCGGCGAAATCGTACTCCTCCGACCACCTCGTGATCGCGAAGTAGCTCGACTCGGGGTGGACCAGCTTGAAGATGATCGGGTGGTTGACGGCCAGGATCAGGCGTCCGCCCGGCTTCAGCACGCGCCGCAGCTCGGCCAGGGGCGCGGACCAGTCCTCCAGGTAGTGCAGCACCAGCGACACGATGACGTCGTCGAACTCCGCGTCGGGATACGGCAGCGGCTCGCTCAGGTCGGCGACCCGCAGATCCGCGTCGGCGCCGAGCCGGTGCCGGGCGAGCTCGATCATCTTGACGCTGGCGTCGAAGCCCCTCACTTCGGCACCGCGGTCGCGCAGCGCGGCGGACACCGGGCCGGCCCCGCAGCCCGCGTCGAGGATCCGCCGGCCGGCCACGTCTCCGGCCAGGTCCAGGATCGCGGGCCGCGCGTAGTAGGCGTTGATGAGGCTGGTCTCGTTCTCGGCCGTGTAGGCCTCGGCGAAGCTGTCGTAGTCGTTGGTGACCTCGGTGGGCATGCGCCCCATCCAACCCACTTCACGGTCTTCACCCAATCGGCCCAGCGCGGCGGACCGGTCAGGCTCCCGCCGATGACGTCGGCCAGCCCCTGCAGCTGCGCGGTCAGTTCGCGCCGCTTCTGTGCCGAATAGCGGGGACAGCACCTCGAACTGCCGCGCGCAGCTCGGTGCGCAGGGCCGGCGGGCGGTGCGCACCGTCGGCGGTGAGGTGGACGAGGACCTTCCGCTCGTCGTCCGGGGAGCGGTGCCGTGATCAGGTCCTTGGCCTCCAGGTGCTGGAGCATGCGGGTCGCGGTGGGGACGCTGACTTCAGCGCCCGCGGCGAGCCGGCTGACGCGCAGCCCGGCGGCGTTGGCTTCCTCGGCCAGGGGATCGAGCCGGGCGAGCCGGGCCAGACAGGCCGCCGGCGGCGCGGTCGCCGATGGCTGTGCGGGAGGGGCGCATGGCGTAGAACAGCCGGTCGGCGGCCTGGGCCAGGGCCTCCACGTCGTCGATCACACGCTTGTCCTGCGGGGTCAACCCGGCACCCACTTCGGTGAAGACGCCGAGGCGCGCACCTGTCGCGAGCGGTGAACACTGCCGGGACCGCGTCGGGCACTTCGCGAGCATCTCGCTGCCCGACGTCAAGGGAGCCGTCGCGGAAGCCGTCCACGTCCTGGACGCCCGGCACGCCGACGGGGTCGTCCCGATGTCCATGTGGATGGTCGCTACCTCGGCGACCCCGATTTCACGACGCTGTGGGCGGAACTGGACCGGCACCGAGCCGTCGTGTTCGTCCGCCCGGCCCAGCCGCCGATGCCGCTGCTGGCCGGCACGCCGGCGCCGTTGGCGGACTACGTCTTCGACACCAAGTGAGCTGCGCTCAACCTGGTGCTCACGGGCATGCTCGGCCGCTTCCCGAACGTCCGCGTGACCCTCTCGCACGGAGGCGGGTTCCTGCTGTACGCCGCCTACCGGTTCTCCGGCTGACGTCGACCGTCGTGGACACCACACGCGACGCCGACGTGATGCGCGAGCTCGAACGCTCCTACTTCGACACGGCACTCTCGGCCTGCCCCAGCGTCCTGCCGGCGCTGCTGGGGTTTGCCGAACCGGGGCACGTCCTTTACGGCAGCGACTGGTCCGTCGCTCCTGAACGGGCCGGCGCGTACTACAACCGGTTCCTGGAGCAGTACCCGCGCTTCGCCGAAGGCGAGGCCGCCGCGATCGACCGCGGCAACGCGGAGGTGCTCTTCCCGCGCCTGGCCGGCTGATCCGGCGAGACGGCGGCGGCGGGGCCGCCGTTCACGCGAACTGCCAGGTCACCGCGCCGCGGTGAGGGTGGTCACCTCGAGCCACTTGCGGCGGTCGAGCAGGAGGTCGATGTCGGCCCACACGGTCCGCTCGACCTCGGGCCGGCTCGACGGGGGAGTGCGCTCGATTTCTTGGTACAGCAAGGTGATGTGCTGGTCGACCGCGGACAGGTCCGGGCACAGGTACGACGTACCGGTGTGTCCGGTGACGGTGGTGAGGTCCTCGGGCTCGGAGCGCCGCGGTGACCGCTCGTTCGATTTCATGCAACCAAGGGTCGCAGCGGCGCCGCCCGCGCACATTGCCGCCAGCGGCCGTTGCGGGCCCGGTGCTGTCGGGAATACGTCGATACCGGCCAGCCGGTAGCGTCCGTACCGGCTGGCGGGTAGCGGCCCGGTACGGCTGTCCGGCACCGTCACCGGTGCCGAGTGGCCGCGGAAGTCATTTCGCGGCCGCGGTGGATCGCCGGCCGGTACGCCTGGCGGCCACCGCTCGGGCGGGCTTCCCGGTCGACCATTTCAGCTCCACTTCCAGTTCCACCTCACGGCCGTCGATCTCGATCTCGACCTCGATCTCCACCTCGTCGGGCACGTGGACCTTCACGGTGCTGGCCCCGAGCGCGAGCTCCACCTCGCCCCCTTCCGCCAGCGCGGTGGCGAGCGCGGCGAGCCGCTGGGCGGCGTCCTCGCGGGAAAGCTTTTCCTCGCGCTTGACCTCGACGTCGGACATGGCTGACTCCTTCGCTCGATGCCGTTGCCGCGAACAGCACCAGCCGCCCGGCGCCGGCGCATCACCTGCCAGGCATGAAGGCGCGCCGGGGTCGCCCGCTCACATTCAGTGGCGCACAGAGGGTCGTGAGGTAGGTCTCGCCCTGTTGATTAGTGTGCTAACTATCAGCGTACTATCCATCCGGGCGGTCAGGCGCGCGTAAAGGAGTGGTGATGGACGAGTTCATGCCGGAGCCGAGCCGCGAAGTGGCCGAGCCGCGGCCGTTCGCGTTGGCGTTGGTGGTGGGGTGCGCGCTGGTCTTCCTGCTGACGGTGGCGTTCACCGTGCTGCCGCGATGACCGCCCGGCGCCGCGACCGGATCGTCGATCCGCTGCGCGAGGTCCGTGCGACCGAGGTGCCCCGGCACCTCGGGCTCGGCAGGGCGTTGTCCACAGGGCAGTGCGGGTCGGTCCACGACCTGGTCAGGAGCCTGTCATGAGCACCGATTCGCCCGCGCGCGTGACCCCGGTCCCCGTGGCGGTCCACGCTCACCCGCGCCGGGACGCGCCGCGGGGCTCGCTGGTCGTCCGGCTGCTGCGCACGACGGACCACAAACAGCTCGGCGTCATGTACCTCGTCACCTCGATGGGGTTCTTCCTCATCGGCGGTGCGATGGCGATGCTGATGAGGACGGAGCTGGCCCGGCCCGGGCTGCAGTTCCTGTCGCAGGAGCAGTACAACCAGCTGTTCACCATGCACGGCACGGTGATGCTGCTGCTGTACGCGACGCCAGTGCTGTTCGGGTTCGCGAATTTCGTGCTGCCGCTGCAGATCGGTTCGCCCGACGTCGCGTTCCCACGGCTGAATGCCTTCTCCTACTGGCTTTTCCTCTTCGGCAGCCTGATCGTCCTTTCCGGATTCCTGACCCCGGGTGGCGCGGCCGACTTCGGTTGGTTCGCCTACACGCCGCTGTCGGACGCGATCCACTCGCCGGGCGTCGGCGCCGACCTGTGGATCTCCGGGCTGGTGGTGGGTGGCCTGGGTACCATCCTCGGCGCCGTCAACATGGTCACCACCGTGGTCTGCCTGCGCGCGCCCGGCATGACGATGTTCCGGATGCCGATCTTCACCTGGAACATCCTCGTCACGAGCATCCTGATCCTGGTCGCGTTCCCGATCCTCACCTCCGCGTTGCTCGGTCTGCTGGCGGACCGGCACCTGGGCGCGCACGTCTTCGACCCGGCCAACGGCGGGGTGATCCTGTGGCAGCACCTGTTCTGGTTCTTCGGCCATCCCGAGGTGTACATCGTCGCGTTGCCGTTCTTCGGGATCGTGTCGGAGATCTTCCCGGTGTTCAGCCGGAAGCCGATCTTCGGCTACCGCGGCCTGATCTTCGCGACCATCGCCATCTCGGCGCTCTCGGCCGCGGTGTGGGCGCACCACATGTACGCGACGGGCGCGGTGCTGCTGCCGTTCTTCT
The DNA here is from genome assembly GCF_040639695.1 of Amycolatopsis sp. NPDC023774. Classification (NCBI taxonomy): domain Bacteria; kingdom Bacillati; phylum Actinomycetota; class Actinomycetes; order Pseudonocardiales; family Pseudonocardiaceae; genus Amycolatopsis; species Amycolatopsis sp. NPDC023774. The sequence goes on along the minus strand of NZ_JBFAAJ010000002.1, from coordinate 75,627 downwards.
CCTTCATGACCTTCCTCATCGCGGTGCCCACGGGCGTGAAGTTCTTCAACTGGATCGGCACGATGTGGAAGGGCCAGCTGTCCTTCGAGACGCCGATGATCTTCTCGATGGGCTTCATCGTCACGTTCCTCTTCGGCGGTCTCACCGGTGTGATGCTGGCCGCGCCACCGATCGACTTCCACGTGTCCGACACGTATTTCGTGGTGGCGCACTTCCACTACGTCCTCTACGGCACGATCGTGTTCGCGACCTTCGCCGGCATCTACTTCTGGTTCCCCAAGTTCACCGGCCGGATGATGGACGAGAAGCTCGGCAAGTGGCACTTCTGGACCACGTTCCTCGGCTTCCACGGCACGTTCCTCGTGCAGCACTGGCTCGGCGCCGAAGGCATGCCCCGCCGCTACGCCGACTACCTGTCCACCGACGGCTTCACCGTGCTCAACACCGTGTCGACGATCGGCGCGTACATCCTCGGCGCGTCGATGCTGCCGTTCATCTGGAACGTGTTCAAGAGCTACCGCTACGGCGAGGTCGTCACCGTCGATGACCCGTGGGGCTACGGCAACTCCCTCGAATGGGCCACGTCGTGCCCGCCGCCGCGGCACAACTTCACCGAACTGCCGCGCATCCGCTCCGAACGTCCCGCGTTCGAGCTGCACTACCCGCACATGATCGAGCGGATCCGCGCTGAAGGCCACATCACGCTGACCGGGCAGCAGAAGGAAGTCTGACCCGGCGCGATTCTCCTCAACGTGCCGCGCGGCGCGCTCGTGGACGAGTCTGACCACTGTGGACTGACAATGAGCGTCACACGGTCACCTCGACCGCGGCGAACAGGGTCCGCACGCAGATGTCGCGCAGCTCCTCGTGGGTGACCTTCGGCTGGTCGAGCCAGTCGAGGATCAGGGTGGAGACGAAGGCCAGCCAGCCGCGCACGGCCAGCCGGGTCGTTTCGGTGACCGGCCGCAGAAGGGCGAGCGCGGCCAGGATGCGTTCGGTGTTCGCGGCCATCCCGGCTTCGCGGATCTCCCGGATCTCGCGGTCGGCGTCGCCGGCGGAGCGGTGCACGATGCGGTAGCCGTCGGGGTGGGTGCGGGCGAACTCGAGGTAGACGTCCAGCCCGGCGCTGAGCTGCTCGATCACCGGCAGCGCCGGGTCGGGCTCGCTCATCGCCAAAAGCTGGTCGCGCTGCCGGCGGACGATCTCGGCGAAGAAGTCCTTCTTCGTGGGGAAGTAGTGGTAGAGCAGGCCGCGCGAGACCTGCGCGATCTCGGCGACCTCCTCGATCCACACGTCCTCGTACGGCCGGTTCGCGAACAGCCCGGCGCCGATGCCCAGGAGCTGCTCGCGCCGCTCCTGCGTGCTCAGCCGGGTCCGCATCACCCAAGCTTACTTGACACGGGTTCAGTAGCGGGGGATCGTGACGTTATTGGATCTGGGTTCAATAGGGGAGCGAACGTGGACACCACCGGGATTCCGCACCGGCCGGGCCGGCTGCCGGTGATCGGCGACCTGCTCGGGTCGAACCCGCGCACGCCGCTGCAGGACACCCTGCGCGTCGGGCAGCAGGTCGGACCCATCTTCACGCGCAAGATCTTCGGGTTCGAGATCGTGTTCGCCGGCGGCGTCGACGTGGTCACGCAGCTCAACGACGAGACGAAGTTCGGCAAGCACGTCGGCCTGGGCATCGAGAACCTGCGCGCGGTGGCGGGCGACGGGCTGTTCACCGCCCACACGCACGAGCCGAACTGGCGGCTGGCCCACGACATCCTGCAGCCGGCGTTCTCCGCCGACGCGATGCGCCGCTACCACCCGGTGATGCTGGAGGTCGCGCACGAGCTGACGGACGCGTGGGACCGCGCGAGCGGGCCGCTCGACGTCGCCGCCGACATGACCCGCCTGACCCTGGAGACGATCGGGCGAGCCGGCTTCGGCTACCGGTTCGGCTCGTTCGAACGCGCCGAGCCGCACCCGTTCGTCACGGCGATGATCCGCGCGCTGCGGTTCGCGCAGCTGCAGAACGTGAAGCTCCCGTTCGTGCGGCGCGCGTTCGCCGGGTCGCCCGCGCAGAACCAGGCCGACATCGCGACCATGAACAACCTCGTCGACGAGGTCATCGACGCCCGTCGCCGCGAAGGGGGCGAGAGCCGCGACCTGCTCGGCCTGATGCTCACCGAGGGGCACCCGATGACGGGGGAGCGACTGGACCCGGTGAACATCCGCAACCAGGCCATCACGTTCGTCGTCGCGGGCCACGAGACGACGTCCGGCGCGCTGTCGTTCGCGCTGTACTACCTCACGCGCAACCCCGAGGTGCTCGCGAAGGCGCGCGCCGAGGTCGACGCGGTGTGGGGCGATCGCGAGCCGGGGTTCGGCGACGTCGCCAAGCTGCGTTACGTGCGCCGCGTGCTCGACGAGGCCATGCGCCTCTGGCCGACCGCGCCCGGCTACTCGCGCGAGGCCCGCGAAGACGTGCTGCTCGGCGGAAAGTACCGGATGCGCAAGGGCGACTGGGTGATCGTGCCCCTGCCGCTGGTCCACCGCGACCCGGCGGTGTGGGGGCCGGACCCGGAGAAGTTCGACCCGGACCGCTTCGAGCCGGCCGCGGTGAAGAAGCGCCCGGCGCAGGCCTACAAACCCTTCGGCACGGGGGAGCGCGCGTGCATCGGCCGGCAATTCGCGCTGCACGAAGCGGTGCTGGCGTTGGGAATGGTGTTGCAGCGCTACGACTTCGAGGCTGACCCGGCGTACGAGCTGAAGATCGCCGAGTCACTGACGCTCAAGCCGAGCGGCTTCACGGTGCGCCCGCGGGCTCGGGCCCGCGCCGCGGTTGGGGCGAGCTAGCCGACCAGGTCGGGGAAGTTCTCCGTGTAGCCGAGCAGCAGCAGGCCCGCTCGGCCAGCAGCCGGGCGACCTCGCCCCACGCGGCCACGCCGGGCGCGGCGTAGCGGTGCGTCAGATCGGCGAAGACCGCCCGCGCCTGCTCCGGCGACGGGGCGGCCGCCCGATCGAACCCGAGCAGCAAGGCCCCGACCCCAAAGTGGCGGTAGCCGCGTGTTGCCGTCCGGCGCACGATCGCGTGGTTCCGGAACAGGTTCCCGCGCTGGTGAAGTAGCCGTTCGGGATCCCCGCGATGGCCAGGTCGTCGCGGGGCACGGGTACCCGCTGCACGAGCACGACGTCGTCTGGGAACTCGTCAGGAGCCCGGTTTCACCGCGACGAGCGCCACGACGTCGACCCCACCGCTCCTGCGCTGTCCCGGCAGTCCCTCCCACCTCACCCGCGATGCGGGAGCCTCGAGTGCCGCGGCGACGTGCACCATCCGGGCGTCGTCCACCTTCCGCCGTTCGGCGGGGTCCTCACTCAGGTGCCCGAGCACGTCGAGCACCTCGGCGACCCCCGACCTCGTCCAGCCGGGCCACGGTGTTCGTGGCCACCCGCCCGCGCCGGACCTCCTGGACCGCGTCGTAGCGCGTCACTCGCATGGCCCGCCTCCTGCCACCCGCGAACGCCCGTCCTGGCGGCCGGCGGCCCCACCGGCACTGCGATCGGCCGCAGCGGAAACCGGCGAATTCCACCGCCGAACGGGAAAATTGTTCTCCACAGTTTCACGCGGGTGAGTGGACGTAGCCGAATCGACGCCGACCTGCGACGATCGGATGACGGGGGCAATGACCGGCTGCCGGTCGACCCGAGCACTGACCTTTTCGGCCCTCTCGGAAAGGAACGCCGCTACGATGTCGATCCTGATTTTCGCCGCTGGTGCGGCGTTGCTGATCTACAGCGCGGAGAAGCTGATCACCTACCTCGTCGGAGCGGCGACCGGCTTGCGCGTTTCCGTGTTCCTGCTCGCGATCGTGTTCACCGGAATCGAATTCGACGACGTCGCGCTCGGAGTGGCACTGAACGTCGAAGATCTCGGCGACGTGGCTCTCGGGACGGTATTCGGCACGGCCATCTCGATGATCGGAATCGTGCTCGCCCTCGCCGCGATCATTTCGCCGACGAAGGTGGACATTCCGCGCCCCTACCTCGCGCTGTTCGCCGCCGCGCCGCTGGCGTTGATTCCCTTCATCGCCTTCGCGCCCCTCACGCCGGTCTACGGCGTGGTGCTCGTCCTGCTGTTCGTGCTCTTCATCGGGTACGTGGCCACCCGCGAGCTCAAGCGGAGCACGCCGGTCTTCCGCAATGCGGAGATCCTCGAGAAGCTGGAGGTCGGGGCGGGCTCAGGCGGAAGCACGAGCGATACCGGCGGCGGCTCGGCCACGCGCGACCCCGCCGACGTGCCCACCGACAAGCCCCCGTTCGTCGTGACCATGCCCTTCAACAAGGAGCGCCCGATCCCCGGCTGGGCCGCGATCGCGCTGGCCGTGGTCGCGCTGGTGGGCCTCGTCGCCGGCGCGGCCATCACCAGCTACGGCACCAAGAGCATCCTGGAGGACTACCACATCCAGGGTGCTCTCTTCGGCGCGACGATCGCCACCCTCGTGCTCACGCTCGAGGACATCTTCCTGACCGTCGAACCCACCCGCAAAGGCGCGCCGGAACTCGGCGTCGGGAACGTCATCGGCAGCGTCGTCTTCGGCGTGACCGCGAAGCTCGGCGTCGTCCTGCTCGCCGGCGGCAGCATCGACGTCGACGCGAACGTGCTCTCCTGGCACCTCCCGGTCCTCGTCGGCATGACCGCACTCGCGGCGTACTTCCTCTACACGCGCCGGCTCAGGCGCTGGCACGGGTTCGTGTTGCTCGCGCTCTACATCGCCTACTGGGCCGTCAGCTTCGCCGTGTTCGGCGGAGCACCGATCGAAACGGACTGAGCGTCACACGGTGGAATGGCCTGCGCGGTGCGGACGGGGGATCACCGGAAGGTCGGTCCGGCTGTCCGTGTTCGCGGTCTCGACCACCCGGGCCACGAGGTCGTGGTCGGGCGACAGGTGGCACACCGGGTCGGTGCGGGCCGCGTCGCCCGTGAGCTGGAACGCCTGGCAGCGGCACCCCCCGAAGTCGAGCTCCCGCCGATCGCAACTGCGGCAGGGATCCGGCATCCAGTCCGTGCCCCGGAACGCCGTCATCACCGGGGCCTCGGCCCAGATCCGCGCCAGCGGGTCCTCCCGGACGTTCGCCCGCGGCAACGGCAGGGACTGGGCAGCCGGGCAGGGCAGGACATCGCCGTTCGGCGTCACGGTCAGCTGCCGGGACGCCCAGCCGCCCATGCACGGCTTGGGGTAGCGGCTGTAGTAGTCGGGCAGGACATAGATGACGTCCATGCGATCCCGCAGCCGCTCGCGGGCGGCTCGCACGACGACCTCGGCCGCGTCGAGCTGGTCCCGGCTCGGCAACAGCGCGGCCCGGTTGCGTAGCGCCCAGCCGTAGTACTGGGTGTTGGCCAGCTCCACCCGATCGGCGCCCACCTGCTCGGCCAGCGCGAGCACGTCGGCGACGCGGTCGATGTTCTGCCGGTGCAGCACCACGTTCACGGTGAGCGGCCACCCCAGCTCCTTGACCACGCCCATGGCCTCGATCTTGCGCTGGAACGACGGGGTTCCCGCGATGCGGTCGGACACCACGGGTTCATCGGCCTGGACGCTGATCTGCACGTGGTCCAGGCCGGCTGTCCGCAGCTGCTCCGCCCTCGGCCGCGAAAGCCCGAGGGCACTGGTCACGAGGTTGGTGTAGAGGCCGAGCTCGTGTGCTTCCGCCACGATCTCCACCAGGTCGCGCCGCAGCAGCGGTTCCCCGCCGGACAGGTGGCACTGCAGAACCCCGAGATCTCGGGCTTCGAGCAGCACCCGCCGCCACTCGCCGGTGGTCAGCTCGTCGGTGTAGTCGGCCAGGTTCAGTGGGTTGGAGCAATACGAGCAGGCCAGCGGGCAGCGGTAAGTGAGCTCGGCCAGCAGTCCGAAGGGGCTATCCATCGGCCGGCTCCACGCAGCGCCGGGCGGCGAGCCGGCTCAGGAACCGTCGCACCTCGTCGCCGGGCACGCTCTCGTACCGCTCGCCCAGCTCGGCGACGATCTCGGCCACCGTGCGCCGCCCGTCGCACAGCTCGAGGATGGCCGAGCCGGTGCGGTTCAGTACCACCACGGTCTCGGGGAGCTGCAGGACGTGCTGCTGCCGGGCCGGGTTGAACGTCAACCGGACGTGGCGCGCCAGTCGCGGTCGGTCCGATGTGGACATTTCGGTGCGGGTCGTCGAGTCCATGGCGCTCACTCCGGGTGGGTTCGATCGATCGCGTCCATCAGGCTCCACAGGACATCGCACTTGAACGACAGCGCGTCGACGGCACGAGCTTGGGACTCGGCGGACCGGCAGTGCGTGGTGACCACCTCGAGGGCGTGCTCGCAGTCGCGCGGAGCCTGATCGAGGCGGGCGCGGAAGTAGGCGAGGCCCTCGGGCGCGATCCACGGGTACCACCGCTCGAAGGCGGCCAGCCGCTCCGCCATCAGGTCGGGCGCGAACAGCTCGGTGAGCGACGACGCGATCGCCTCCACCCACGGGCGGGTCCGGGTGAAGTTCACGTAGGCGTCGACCGCGAACCGCACCCCCGGGACCAGGTGCCGGTGGTCGAGGACTTCCTCGCGGGTGAGCCCGGCGGCCTCGCCGAGGCGCAGCCACGCCTCGATGCCACCTTCCCCTGCGTGGCGGCCGTCGTGGTCGAGGATCCGGCGGATCCAGCGGCGGCGGACCTCCAGGTCGGGACAGTTGGAGAGGATCGCCGCGTCTTTGCGGGGGATGTTCTCCTGATAATAGAACCGGTTGGCCACCCAGCCGCGGATCTGCCCGCGGCTCAGCAGGCCGGCGTTCATCCGGACGTGGAACGGGTGCTGGTCGTGGTAGCGGCGCGAATGGGCCCGCAATGTCTCGACGAACTCGTCGGTCGTCGCCGCGGTGGTCCGTGTTGTCGTTGTCATGCCTTACACCTCGACCTCGAGTCCGTCCACGGCCACCTCCATGCCGGCGGTCTCCACAAGGTGCCGCTCGGCCGTGTCTTCCAGCAGGATGGGGTTGGTGTTGTTCATGTGCACGAAGATCACCCGCCCGACGTGCAGCGATGGGAGCACGGCCAGCGTGCCGTCCGGGCCGTCGATCGGCAGGTGGCCCATCTCGCGCGACGTCTTGCCGGCCAAGCCGAGCCGGACCAGCTCGTCGTCACGCCAGCAGGTCCCGTCGATCAGCAGGCAATCGCAACCCGCGATCTCAGCGCGCAGCGCCGGCGTCAGCGCCTGGACCCCCGGCAGGTAGACCAGCCGCCCTCCGCTGCGGTCGTCGGTCAGCCGGTAGCCGACCACGCGACCGTGGTCCGCGCCGGGCCCGAACCGGTCCCGTTTGGTGGTGGGTACGTCGAACGCTCGGCACGACAGCCCGTCGGCCAGCAGCACGTCGGCGCCGGGGACCACCGCTCGCCATTCGACCGGGCAGTAGAGCTCGAGCGTGCGGAGCAGCCCTGAGCCGTCGCGCAACGTCTTGTGTATCGCCGGCGTGGCGTGCAGCCGTAGACCGCGGGCTTCGCGCAGCAGCACTAGGCCCAGCGTGTGGTCCAGCTCGGCATCGGTGAGCAGCACCGCCTCCACCGGCGACGTGCGGTCACCGTCGTGCGGCAGCAGCCCGGGGAACGCCTCGATCTGGGAGCGGACGTCCGGCGAGGCGTTGATCAGGAACCAGGACCGGCGGTCGGCGCTCACCGCGACCGAGGACTGGGTGCGCGCGGGTCCGGTCCCGGACCGGACGGCAGCGCAGACCGGGCAGCCGCAGTTCCACTGCGGCGAGCCGCCTCCCGCAGCCGAGCCCAGCACCCGCAACCACATCCCGGCACCCCGTCCGTGTCGTCCCAGCCGGCGGAGGGCGCCGGGCCGAAGCCCGGCGCCACCCACGTCCTCTAGTCGTCCAGCTGAGCGATGTACATGGTCACCTCGGGCGCGACTCCGATCTCGTCGAACTCGGGCGTCTCCCACACATCGAGTCGAGACTCCATGGATTCACCTCCTCTGCCCGAATCGCGGCGGGTTCTTCTCGAGTGTCACGCGGATTCCGGGAGGGCGAAGACGAACAGGGCGCTTCCGTGCCCCGCACCCAGCATGCCGGGGAGGAACCCCTCGGCCCAGCCACCCCAGCCGACCGGCACGGCAATGTATTGCCGCCCGTCGACCATGTACGTGGTCGGGCTGCTGTGGTGGCCGCTTCCGCACTGGAACTGCCAGAGCAGCTCCCCGGAGCGCGCGTCGAGCGCGTTGAACTCGCCGGTGGCTTCGCCGGCGAACACGAGGTCGCCGCCGGTGGCCAGTGTCGAGGCGCACATCGGAAGTTCGTTGCGCCAGCGCCACTTCTCCTCGCCGTTGCCGTCGAACGCGCTGATCGATCCGGCCATGTCCTCCGCGTCCACCTGAACCCCGGCGCCCCAATAGGGGATGCTCTCCTTGAACTCCCGGCGGCGCCGGGTGGCCGTCGCCCCGGTGTCCTGGACCGGAACGTAGAAGAGCTCGGTCTTCGGGCTGTAGGACGCGTGCGTCCATTCCTTCGCACCGGCTGGGCCCGGGTAGAAGTGGACCGGTTCGCCCTCCTTCTCGGGGTACAACTTGGGTGTGACCCGGCCGTCCCGCGTGACCGCGCCCCAGGTGATGCGGTCCACGAAGGGTGTGGCCTGGATCAGGTCGCCGTTCGTGCGATCGAGGACGTAGAAGTAGCCGTTCTTGTCGAAGTGCCCGAGGAGCTTGCGGCCGTCCTTTTCGAACAGGATGCACTCGGCGATGCTGTCGTAGTCCCACAGGTCATGCGGCGTGCACTGGTAATGCCAGCGGATCTGCCCGCTGTCCACGTCGACGGCGACGACGCTGTCGGTGTAGAGGTTGTCGCCTTCGCGGACCTCGCCGTCGAAGTCGGGTGCCGGGTTGCCGGTGCCCACGTAGAGCAGGTTCGTCTCCGGGTCGAACGTGCTGGTGACCCAGCAGTTCGCGCCACCGCGCGCCCAGGCCTCACCCTCGGAGGGCCAGGTCTCGGATCCGGGTTCTCCGGGCTTCGGCACCATGTAGCAGCGCCACTGGTGCTCGCCGGACTCGAGATCGAACGCGTCCAGGTGACCGCGCACGCCGAACTCGCCGCCGGAACTGCCCACAATGACCATGTTCTTCACGATCAGCGGCGCGACGGTGGCGCTCTCGCCGGCCCGCACGTCGCCGTAGGTCTTGGCCCAGACCATCTTTCCTGTTGTCGCATCGAGCGCGACCAGCCGAGCGTTCGCCGTGACGAAGAAGACCTTCCCCTGCGCCACCGCGCACCCGCGGTTCACGTTCCCGCAGCACAGCGACACGTCGAACGGCACAGCGTGCTTGTACCGCCAGATCTCCACGCCCGTCTTCGCGTCCAGGGCCCAGATCCAGCCGTCCCAGCCGGTCAGGAACATGATCCCGTCGACGACGATCGGGGCGGCCTCGAACGAGTAGGTCGACGCACCCGCGATCAGGCCGGTCGTGCCGGCCTGGAACACCCACGCGGGGACGAGGCGCTTCACGTTCTCCGTGTTGATCTGGTCGAGCGGGCTGTAGCGCTGCCCGTTGTAGGCGCCGTAGTAGGTGAGCCAGTTGTGCGCTTCCTCGCGCGCGTTGAGAATGCGCTCGTAGTTCACGCCGGCCGTCACCGGCGGAGCAACTTCCCCGCCCGGCATCTTGTAGCTCAAGTTTCCTTGGTCGATGGCCTCACCGGCGTCGACGTAGTCTTCCGAAGTCGTCATGCCCTCCTCCTTCCTACGGTTGCGGCTGGTCGGGTCGGTCGAGACGAGCCTCCGGCGGCGCGTCGCCCAGGACGACGATGGCCCCGGTCAGCCCCCGGCCCTCGTCGTTGCCGGTGGGCGAGCAGAACCAGTAATAGCCCGGGCCGTCGAGATTGAGCGTCGCCCGGCCACGCGAATGATTCACCAGCCAAATGAATTTCCGGTCACCATTGCTCGGCAGGAGCGCGCAGTGGGTGTTCTTGTCGTCGTTGATGAGCTCGAGGTCAATATCCCCTCCGTGGGGCATCACGAGAATGGAGGGATCCCACATCAGCTCGTCCTCGTTGATGCGAATGGTGGCCTGCATGCGGCCATCCGATCCTTCGCTGGCCCGCCCGATCTTTCCGGTGCCCAGCACGCGACCCAGCGTTGCGTGGTTCTGCACATCCAGCCCGAGCTCTTTGAGCAAGTCGGTACGCTCCGGCGCTGTCGTCATCGGCCTTCACCTTCCTCATCCCGATCGTCGTGCCGACTTCGCATCGGTGGCATCGAAGGTGCTCGGGTGCGGTAATTCGCATTCCCGCGCGGAAATTCTTCGAAATCCGATCAATTTTCCCGCGTTGTCCGACGTCCGACGCAAAATCGGTACTCAATAGGCACGCTACGCCGGAGAAAACACGCCGACAAGCGCGCGGGGCGGCTCACTCGGCACGCGCCGTTCACCCCGAATCGGCCACCGTTCGCAGGCGATTCGGCTCCGTTGGGCAGGGGCCGGGTCACCCGGAACCCGTCCTGAGTACGGCCGGCGGCACCCAGTGAAAAACTCGGCCGGCTGGGGACGCGCCCGGATCACGCCCGCAGGTCGTACCGGTCGAGGTTCATGACTTTGTCCCACGCCGCGACGAAGTCACGCACGAAGTGAGCTTCCGCGTCGTCGCTCGCGTAGACCTCCGCGAGTGCCCGCAGTTCGGAGTTCGAACCGAAGACGAGGTCGACGCGGCTGCCGGTCCACTTGACCTCGCCGGTGGTCCGGTCGAGGCCTTCGAAGGTCTCCGCGGGCGAACCGGATCCCGGGCTCGGCCGCCACTCCACCCCCGTGTCGAGGAGGTTCACGAAGAAGTCGTTGGTCAGCAACCCGGGCCGGGAGGTGAAAACGCCCAGTGGCGACTGCTCGTGGTTCGCCCCGAGCACGCGCAGACCGCCCACGAGAACCGTCGTCTCCGGTGCGCTCAGGCCGAGTAGGTTCGCCCGGTCGACGAGCTGGTGCTCCGGCGCGAGCCGGCCGCCCTTGCCCCGGTGGTTGCGGAACCCGTCCGCGGCCGGTTCGAGCGCGGCGAAGGACTCGACGTCGGTCCACTTCTGCGTCGCGTCCATGCGGCCCGGGGTGAACGGGACCTCGACGTCGTGGCCCGCGTCCGCGGCGGCCCGCTCGACGGCTGCGGCCCCGCCGAGGACGATGAGGTCGGCGAGCGAGATCTTCTTGCCCCCCGTTCGGGATCCGGCGAAGGACTGCTGGATCTCCTCCAGACCGCGCAGCACCCGCGCCAGCCGGTCGGGCTCGTTGACCGGCCAGCTCCGCTGCGGTTCGAGGCGGATGCGGGCCCCGTTCGCCCCGCCCCGCTTGTCGCTGACGCGGAACGTCGACGCCGACGCCCAGGCCGTGGAGACGAGCTCGGAGATCGACAGCCCGGAGGCGAGGATCTCGCTCTTGAGCGCGGCGACGTCCGCCGAGGAGACGAGTTCGTGGTCCACGGCGGGGATCGGGTCTTGCCAGAGCAGGGTCTCGCGCGGGACGAGTGGCCCGAGGTAACGCTGGATCGGGCCCATGTCGACGTGCGTCAGCTTGAACCAGGCCCGGGCGAACGCGTTCGCCAGCAGGCCCGGGTTTTCCAGGAAACGCCGGGCGATCGGCTCGTAGACCGGGTCCGTCCGCAGTGCCAGGTCCGTCGTCAGGATCGTCGGGGCGTGCGTTTTCGCCGGGTCGTGGGCGTCGGGCACGGTTGCGCTGCCGCCGCCGTCTCGCGGGATCCACTGCCACAGGCCCGCGGGGCTCAGCTCCAGGTCCCACTCGTAGCCGAACAGGGTCTCGAAGAAGCTGTTGTCCCACTTGATCGGGGTGGGGGTCCACGTGCCCTCGAGCCCGCTGGAGATGGTGTCCGCGCCCTTGCCGGTGCCGTAGCCGCTTCGCCAGCCCAGGCCTTGTTCCTCCAATGCGGCGCCTTCGGGCTCGGGGCCGAGGTAGGTGTCCGGCTCGGCGGCACCGTGGGTCTTGCCGAACGTGTGCCCGCCCGCGATCAGCGCGACGGTTTCCTCGTCGTTCATCGCCATGCGGCGGAACGTCTCGCGGATGTCGCGTGCCGCGGTGAGCGGGTCCGGGACGGTGTGCGGCCCCTCCGGGTTGACGTAGATCAAACCCATCTGGGCGGCCGCGAGCGGGCTCTCCAGCTGCCGGACGCCACCGTGGCGTTCGTCGCCCAGCCAGACCTGCTCGGGACCCCAGTACACGTCGTCGTCGGACTCCCAGACGTCCGTCCGGCCGCCCGCGAACCCGAAGGTCGTGAAGCCCATCGTCTCCAGGGCGCGGTTGCCGGCGAAGACCATCAGGTCGGCCCAGGAGATCTTGCGCCCGTACTTCTTCTTCACCGGCCAGAGCAGCCGGCGTGCCTTGTCGAGGTTGCGGTTGTCCGGCCAGCTGTTCTGCGGGGCGAAGCGCTGCATGCCCGTCGCGGCGCCGCCCCGGCCGTCGTCGACGCGGTACGTCCCGGCGCAGTGCCAGACCATCCTGATCACGAGCGGCCCGTAGTGGCCGAAGTCGGCGGGCCACCACTCCTGCGAGGTCGTCAGGACCTCGTCGACGTCTTGCGCCAGGGCGTCGAGGTCGAGGGTCCGGAACTCGGCGGCGTAGTCGAAGTCCCGCCCGAAGGGGTCGGCCTCTGCGGGGTGTTTCCGGAGGATGTGCAGGGCGAGCCGGTTCGGCCACCAGTCGCGGTTGCTCGCGGCCGCGGCCGGGCGGTGGCCGCGCGCGGCCGGGGCGGGGAGGCCGAGGCCGCCCGCGCTTCGGTCGTTCGTCTCGCCGGCCACGGCGTCGGGACTGTCAGACACCGGTGAATCCTTCCGGGTAGTGCGGTGGTGCCGGGAATCAGAGGTCCAGCGCACGGCGCACGGCCGGTGCGTTGCGGCGGGAGACCGGCACCATCGCGTTCGCCCCGTCGTCCATGACGAGCCGCAGCTCGCCCTTGTGCCCGCGCTCGATCTCGCGGATGCGGCTGAGGTTGACCACGTACCTGCGGTGCACCCGCAGGAAGCCGGCCTCCGCCAGCTCGGTGTCGAGCTTGTCCAAGCTCTGCGAAGCGGCTCGCAAGCGCCCCTGCGCGGTGGACAGCCACACGTCGTTGCCTTCCGATTCCGCGAAGGAGACTTCCGGCAGGTGCAGCAGCACCATCCGGCTGTCCCGCATCCCGACCACCCGCCGAGGCCGCACGCGAGGGGTCGTGGACACCTCCGCCTGGGGCAACTGGACACCGTCGGAGACCCCGAACGAAACGAGGTGCCCGATCAGCCGGGCGGAGGAGAAGACGGGCCGGATGCTGATCGCGGCCGGCTCGTCGGCCAGGTGGGTGAAGATCTGCGTGGAGCCGACCCAGTCGGGGTTGTGGGCCGCCTGCTTGCTGGCGTGCCGAGCGGCTGAGATCAGTTCCGGGAGCCCGGGGTTCCAGCGCAGCGTCGAGTCGACCGCCGGGGTCGACGCGGGGACCCCCATGAGCACACTCGCCGTGTCGTCCGCGATCACGGCCTTGCCCGCGGTGTCGACCGCGGCCAGCGGGGCACTGGAGCGGGCGCTCGCCTGGGTGTAGGCCGCGACCAGCTCCGCTCCGCTGTCGCGGGCGCGCCGCTTCAGCGCGCTCTGAGTCTTGGCGACCGCGTTCGCCAGCCACCCGCCCGCGCTCGGGGGGAGCTGGCTGCGCCAGCACGAGAGGTTCAGGCCCCCGATCGGCTCGCCGGTCACCACGTCACGCACCGCGATGCCGGCGCCGACCCAGCTGTGGAACGCCTGGCACCAGTGCTCCGCGCCACTGATCAGCACCGGGCCGTGCGCCTCGAGCGCCGTCCCCATGCCGTTCGTGCCCGCCGCGCATTCCGACCAGCAGAACCAGGGTGCGAGATTGAGGTCGGCGGCTCGGGCGAGCGTGCCCGGGTCGCCCCAGCTGCCCAGGATCCGGCCGGCTGCGTCGGTGACGGTGACGACGCCGGGAAGGTTGGCCATTTCCCGGGCCACGGAGGCAGCGCGGAAACCCAGCTCGGCGAAGACGACGTCGTGTTCGGGGGTGGGATTGCGCTCGGCGACGGCGACCGGAGCCTCGGTCATCAGCGGATCCACCCGGTAGCGCTCCCGGCACCGGTGCCAGGAGATCGCCACCACCGGCCGGACGCCGGGGACCTGGTCCTCGCCCTGGACGAACCGCTCCCACGCCGCGAACACGGCGTCGCCGCCGGGGCTCGCCGCCTTCCCTTCGAACCGATGCGCATCGCTCATGGTTGGGGAACCCACCTCTGGTCCATCACCGACGCCCCGATGCACGCGCACGGCCTGTACCGGTTCCCGTTCGTCCAGGCCTGGTCTGGCTCGCAGCGGACTGGCCGCTGCCTCACGCGTCCGTGGCTTCGTCACTCGTTCCAGGTTGTGTCACCGACCGGTACGGGCCAGTCTAGGTACCGTTGCCAGGCTGCGCACCTTTCTCGACCAGGGCACTTGTCCCGCCGATCGCCGCCGATCAGGAAGGCGATTGTGGTTGTGGGGCCACAAAAAATCCTTTCGAGTTCTCGGTGGAGTTCGTGACGAGTTCGCCAGGCGGGGGCCGACCGGAACTCCTTACGCGCCGCGTCCGTAGAGCCAGTCCACGAACCGGGCTGCGCGTCCACGGCCCGGTCGCGCTGCAGGGCATTGCGGGTGGCGTGGAAGAGGCCGTGCCGCGGATCGCCCCAGTCGCGCACAGTGCGTTGGACGCGGGCCGGTCGTACGGCCCCGGGCCGCGGAAAAGTCCCGCAAGGCCGGGTCCCAGTCTGTGCCGGAACCGGTGTCGTACTTCTCGGCTTGCTCGACGAGAACGGTGGCGTCTCGAGTGCCTGGCAAGCGCCCCGGCCGAGGTACTGGAGCATCGGACGGGCGGCGTCACCGCGGAGGGCGAGTCGGCCGTCGACCCAGATGCCGATCGGTTCGCGGTCGTACATCCGCCACCAACGGTCCCTCCACAGGTGCGGCAGGCCGGCGCGGGCCGGTTCACACGTGGCGGCGAACGCCGTGTCGAGGTCGTCGGGCGTGCCCCGGTCCTCCTCGCCGGCGCGGAGGACCGGGGAGCGGAACACGGCGACGGTGTTGAGCATTTCGCCGGGGACGACCACGCCGTACTCGTAGCCGACGACCTTCCCGAGCCCGACGAGCATGAACGAGTACAGCCTGGGGACGATCAGCGCGAGCGTGAATCCGATGCCGTAGCCCGAGGCGCGCACGCGACCAGGATGCCCCAGATCATGCTCCGGCTGAGCAGGTGCAGGTAGGAGATCAGGAGGCCGGTTCTTCGCCGCCTGCTCCACCCTGTACCGGCCCACGCCCGCGACTCGGCGGTCTTGCGCGCGTAGGAGAACAGGACGAACGCCCTCACCGCGCCGATCAGGAACGGGATCCGCCGGCAACCGGTGGCGTACGCCGATGTCGTCGAGCCGCTCGGGAACACCACCACGAGCACGGCCGTGAGCAGCGACACGCCATGTGCGGCGCCGGCCGAGGGTGTCGGCGAGGTGGCCGTGGCAAGCGGCGCGCTGCCCGCTCGTGATCGCTGTCGTCCACGGGAAGGTGCTTCGCCCGGCGGCGGAGGTGGCCATGGCGGTTCCTTCGGGGAGCCGGCGGGGCCGGCTGCCTCGAGAGGACCGGCCGGGACCATGCCGGTGGTGACGGCCCGCCGGTGACCGCATCGACCGTGACGACGGCGAGAACGACGTTGGTCGAAGAACTTCGCCGCCGGCTGCGAGATCTCGGCGGGGGACACCACGGCCGGCGATCAGCGCCATGGCCTCCGCTGGACTACGCGAGGACCTGGAGTACTTGCATCCTGGATTTGTCAGATCCAGGTAGTGGCGGCCGGAGTGTCCCTCGGCCGTGACCCCGAATTCTTGTGTGCAGAACGGATGCGGGCTGAACCGGTACACCGAGCCGGTGGGGAAGTGGACCACGCGCCGGCACCGGAATACCACTAGCGTGGCGGCAGGTGGCCAACGAACTCGGCGCCGACGGAGCTGGAATCGACGCCGGGTTCCCCGGCTGGTTCTGTTCAGAAGAATTCCGGCCTACACCGCGCCGGCACGCGGTCGGTGTCGGGCAGCTCAAAAGACACGTAACGAGGTGTTTCCCGTGCCCACGATCAGCCAAGAAATGATCGACGTCATCGAAGACGCGAAACTGATGTTCGTCGCTACCGTCCGTCCTGACGGGACTCCAACGTCTCGACCAAGGGCTCGGTGCGCGTGCTCGACCCAAAACACCTGATCTTCATGGACATCGCCTCGCCGCAGACCGTGGAGAACCTGCGCCACCAGCCGGCGGTCGAGGTCAACGTGGTGGACTTCATCGCCCGCAAGGGTTTCCGCTTCCGCGGCACCGCCGAAATCCTCGACGCGTGACATCCGGATTTCGAGTGGATCCGAGCGTGGCTGGTGTCGAAGCGCAGCGACAGCCAGCCGACCAATCACGCCGTGAAGATCATGGTCAGCAAGGCTGCTGAACTCTTGTCGCCCGGTACACGGTGGACCACGTGCCGGAGGCCGACGTCCGCGAGGGCTGGCTGTGCAACTACGGCCTCGCCGAAGCCACGTCCGAAGCCGGCGTGTAGCCGCCGGTTCACTGAAGGAGCCGGAGTGTCGGTTTCGTTCTCGTGCACGGTTCGTGGCACGACGGGTCGTCCTGGGCCGAGGTGGTCGAGCACCTGGCGCACCTCGGGCACGAGGTGCACAGCCCGACCGTCGCCGGCCACGGCGCCGGAGCGTCGCGCGAAGTGACCCACGACGACTGCGTGGCTCGGTCACCGACTACGTCGAGCGGCACGACCTCGCCGGCTTCGTCCTCGTGGGACAGCTGGGGCGGGAGCGTCGTCGCCCGGGTCGTCGAGCGCCTGCCCGATCGGGGTGCGGCGGCTGGTGTTCCTGACCGCCTTCGTCTCCGCCAACGGGACGAGCGTGCTGGACAACGCCCCGCCCGCCTACCAGGGGCTGTTCCCGGTCCTGGCCGCGCAGTCGAGCGACGACACGGTGATGGTGCCGTTCGAGGTCTGGCGCGACGCGTTCATCGGCGACGCCGACCTCGCGCGGGCCGTTCCCCGCAGCTGTGTCCTGTGCGGCGAGGACTCGGCTCTTCCCCCGGGTGACCCCGGGCACGGCTACCTGGCCAAGGCCCGCCGGCTCGGCACCTTCCGGCTGGTGACGCTCGAAGGTCCCCACGAAGTCATGTTCACCGACCCGGCGCGGCCGGCGAGCAAGCTCGCGCTCGCGGGCCGGGACTGATCAGGTTCGACGGTTTGTCGCCGCGGCCGCGCCGGGCACCGCCCCGCCCCGCGGCGGCGGCGACGTCCCCACTCGAGCGCCGGGTTGGCTGGAAGAGCGAGGAGCTGCAGGTCGATGGGCGCATGCGAGCTGGTATTCCGGGAGCTGGGACCGGCCGGCGATCCGCGGGTGACGGAGGATTTGCTGCCGCTGCCGCTGCTGCTGCGTCCGGCGTTGTCCGGCGAACTGTTCGAAGAGCTGGTGACCCAAGGACACGACCAGGGCCTGCCCGGTACCTGATCGCCTACTCGCCGGCTGGGCAGCCGCTGGCCGCGGCCGGGTACCGCACGCTCGTCACCAGCCGGGGCCGCGTCCTGTTCGTCGACGACCTGGTCACCGACGAGGCCGCGCGGTCGCGGGGAGTCGGCGCCCGCTTGCTGGGCGAGCTGAAGACGCTGGGCCGGCGCGGCGGGTGCGTTCGGCTGGAGCTCGACTCCGGCGTCGCCAACCCCCACGCGCACCGGTTCTACCTCCGCCACCGGCTGGACATCACGGCGTTCCACTTCGCCGGGCCGGTGGAGCTCGAAAGCGGGTCTTGACCGGCGTCGGTGGCGGCTACCCCGTTCAGGAGGAGAAAACGTGCGTGCGGCCTACGTCGAACGGCTCGGTGGTGTGGCGGAGATCCGGTTCGGCAACCTGCCCCAACCTGTAGCCGGTCCGGGTGACGTCGTGGTGGATGTCGTTGCGACGTCGGTGAATCCCGTCGACACCTTCGTCGGCTCCGGGGCTGTACGTGCCGAAAGTCCCGCTGCCGCTGGTCCTCGGCCGGGGCCTCGTGGCACGCGTCGCCGCGGACGCCCACGGATCCCGGGCCGGTGCGTGGGCCTGGTGCAACAGTCTCGGGTATGCCGGGCGCCAGGGCGCGGCCGCCGAACGCGCGGTGGTGCCCGCCGGCCAGCTCTACCACGTGCCGGGCGGCGCCGATCCGCTCGCCGTCGTCGCGATGGCGCACCCGGCCGCCACCGCGTATCTGGTCACCTTCGGCCGGTTGCTGCCCGGCGAGACGGTGCTGGTCGCAGGCGGTGGTGGGAACGTCGGCGGCGCGCTGATCGAACTGACGGCCGCCGCGGGCGCCAGGAACCTCACGACCGCGGCGGCCGCCGACGTCGGCCGCTGCCGGGGCCTGGGCGCGGCCTAGGCGTTCGACCACCGCGACGAGCGGCTGCCCGCCAAGCTCGCGTGGGTCGGCCCGGTCGATCTGTTCGTCGACACCTCGGGCCGCAACGATCTGGAGGCGGCGGTGCGCCTCCTGACCTGGCGCGGCCGCATCGTGCTGCTGGCCGGAGCCCGCAGCCGCCCCGTGCTGCCGGCCCGCGAGCTGTGCATGCACGACCGCTCGGTTGTCGGCTTCGTCATCTCGAACGCGACGGTCGCCGACCTCGCAGCCGCCGCCGCGGCCCTGAACCCGCGCTTCGCCGCGGGCGGCTTGCGCCCCCGCCGGGTGGAGCACCGCACCCTCGTGGACGCCGCCGAGGCGCACCGCCGCCTGGAAGACGGCGAGGTGCGGGGCCGCGTGGTGCTGCTGACCGCGCCGCAAGTGTCCACGTCGGACACAACGGGTTGTCCGGGCGCCCAGTCGACGCTCGGGATCACAGTCGACCCTGGGGATCACATTCGTGCAACACCATGAATTGGCTGGTTCCGGCGGGTTGGAGTATTTCGCCCCCCGTTAGTTCCTTGCGCAGACCCGTCGGTGACGGAAAGTTAAGATCAAATTCGCGATGGTGAATGATCGAATCGGTGTGACGGCTTGAAAAACAAATCAAGAATCGTCGTGATGGCCCGGTCGTAAACGCTGTCTCGCCGGACCGGTGATGACCTTGCACCCGACGCGACGAACTCGGCACAGTGTGCGAACGTCTTGGTGGATCAAGGAGATTGCCTGCGGGAGTACCGGAACTACCCGCGTGCCGCTGAAATATCTGCTACCTCGGAAGACGTTCTCGGAGGAAGTTCGAGCCGGGTGGCGTAATGTGCCCGTAAGGACCGTTTCGGGGTCGACGGCACGCGGATGGGGATTACAGTGGGTGGCGAACGTAGCCGAGACGATGCCGGTACTTCCGGCCGGTCGGGGACGTGGAGGCGGGAGAATACCGGTGGGAAGAACCAAGCCCAGGCCCTGGGGAAATCTGACGAATTCCTGACGGCGGACTGGGCGAAATCTCGACGGGGGAGTGGCAGGCACGCCATCACCCCCGATCGCACCGAGCGCGTCTACACCGAGGTGCTCGCGGACGTGGCGAAGGTCGACCAGGTGTCGGCCGAGAGCCACTTCTTCGACGATCTGGGCGTGAACTCGCTGGTGATGGCGCATTTCTGCGCACGGGTCCGCAAACGGGCGGACGTGCCGTCGGTGTCGATGAAGGACGTCTACGCCAACCCGACCGCGCGGAGCCTCGCGACCGCGCTCACCGACGACGAACCCGCCGAGGCGGAGCCGGCGACCGAAGCACCGGATCGGGAACAGGGCGCCGCACCTGACCAGGTGCAGGCCGCTGACCTGCCCCGCGCCGGCACCGGAGCGTACGTCCTCTGCGGACTGCTCCAGTTCGTGACTTTCCTGGGTTATTCCTATCTCACCGCACTCCTGGTGGTACGCGGTGCTTCGTGGGTCTACGCCTCGGCGAACCTGCTGGAGGTCTACGTGCGGCTCGTGGTGTTCGGCGGTGCGAGCCTGATCGGGCTGTGCCTGCTGCCGGTCGTGGCGAAGTGGGTGCTCGTCGGCCGGTGGAAGCCGCGGCGCATTCGCGTGTGGACGCTTGCCTACTTCCGGTTCTGGCTCGTCAAGACGCTGGTGCAGCGAAATCCGGTGGCGCTGTTGTTCCTGGGCTCGCCGCTGTACGTGCTGTACCTGAAGGCGCTGGGCGCGAAGATCGGCCGGGGAGTCGCGATCTTCTCGCGCAACGTGCCCGTGTGCACCGACCTGCTCACGATCGGCGAAGGCTCGGTGATCCGGAAGGACTCGTTCTTCACCGGCTACCGGGCCGAAGCCGGCGTGCTCCAGACCGGTTCGGTGACGCTGGGCAAGGACGTGTTCGTGGGCGAGCTGTCGGTGCTCGACATCGGCACGTCGATGGGCGACGGCTCCCAGCTGGGGCACGTGTCGTCGCTGCATCCCGGTCAGGCGGTGCCGGCCGGTGAGCGCTGGCACGGGTCGCCGGCGTTGCGCGCGGAGGCGGACTACCGCGGGGTCGGGCCCGCACGCTGCGGCCGGGTTCGCCGGTTCTCCTACGGCGTCTCTCAGCTGCTGACCACGCTGCTCGTGTACCTCCCGCTGGCGGTCGGCGGTGTGGACCTGCTCATCGGGAAGGTCCCGAAACTCACGACGGCGCTCGGGACCCCCACGGTCGCGTTCGGAAGCTGGGCGTTTTACGGCAAGGCGCTGGCAGTCACGTTCGTGATCTTCTTCGGCGTCTCGCTGCTCGGGCTGCTTTTCGTCGCCGTCGTCCCGCGCGTGCTCAGCCTCGCGCTCAGGCCGGACAAGGTCTACCGCCTGTACACCTTGCGTTACTCGATCCTGCGGGCGGTCCGGCTGATCACCAACCTCAAGTTCTTCATGACCGTCTTCGGTGACAGCTCCGCGATCGTGCACTACCTGCGCTACCTCGGCTACCGGATGCGCGATGTCGAGCAGACCGGCTCGAACTTCGGCACGGCGGTCAAGCACGAGACGCCGTTCCAGAGCTCCGTCGGCAGCGGCACGATGGTCGCGGACGGGCTCTCGATCGTGAACGCCGATTACTCGAGCACGTCCTTCAAAGTTTCCCGGGCGGCCATCGGCGCGCACAACTTCCTCGGCAACATGATCGTCTACCCCTCCCAGGGGCGGACGGGGGAGAACTGCCTGCTCGCGACCAAGGTCCTGGTGCCCGTCGACGGGCCCGTCCGCGAGAACGTCGGGCTGCTGGGCTCGCCGAGCTTCGAGATCCCGCGCACGGTGGCCCGCGACCACCAGTTCGACCATCTGCGCACCGGCGACGAGTTCCGCCGCCGGCTGGCCGCGAAGAACCGACACAACGCCGGTACCGCCGTGATGTTCCTGCTGGTGCGCTGGTTCTACTTCTCCGGGGTCACGCTGCTCGGCTGGGCCTCGGTAGCGCTCTACCCGCGGTTCGGGGTCTCGGCGGTGGCGCTGGCCTCGGTCGCCGCGCTGCTGTTCAGCTCCGTGTACTTCACGCTGGTGGAACGCGCGTCCATCGTGGTGCACCCGCTGCGGCCGCTGTACTGCTCGATCTACGACCGCCGCTTCTGGCGCCACGAGCGATTCTGGAAGGCGGCGGCGTCCACGGTGTACGTCCAGGCCCTCAACGGCACCCCGTTCAAGAACCTGGCCTGGCGGATGCTCGGGGTCAAGGTCGGGCGGCGCGTGTTCGACGACGGCGCGGCGATGCCGGAGAAGACGCTCGTGACGTTCGGCGACGAGGCCACCCTCAACGTCGGCTCGCACGTGCAATGCCACTCCCAGGAGGACGGTGCCTTCAAGGCCGACCGCATCACCGTCGGCCCGCGCAGCACCGTCGGGGTCGGCGCGTGGGTGCACTACGGAGCGACGATGGGCGAGGGTTCGGTGCTCGCGGCCGACTCGTTCCTGATGAAGGGCGAGGACGTACCGCCGCACACCCGCTGGGAAGGCAACCCGGCCAGGGAGATCGGGTCCGGCCGTGAAGGGGACGGGCGGGTCATGGCCGGCCGGCACCGGCGACGGGAAGGGCACAACGGCAAGTCGATCGAGCAGTTCGCCGTCACCAACGGAAAGCGGCGGCCCAGCCCGCGGCGCCGCGCCCCGGACGGACACAACGGAAAGGCGATCATCGCCGACGGAACGTGGCGGCCGAGCCCGTGGCCACGGTGAGCGGAGGGGAACACATGGGAGAGCTGCCGAGAGCGGACTACCGGTTCTGGCGTGACGTGCTCGTGGCCGGCGGGGCCACGACGGTGCCGCGCTGGACGTCGGGTCCGGGCGCGGGAGTGGGGACGACGACCGTGCGGCTGCCCGCCCCGGTGGCGGCCGGGGTGCGCCGGCTCGCGCGGGAGCTGGGTATCCCGGGCAGCTCGGTGCTGCTCGCCGCGCACGCCAGGGTGCTGGCCGCGCTGACCGGTGAACGCGAGGTCGTGACCGGCTATGCGGCGCCGGCCGGCGCGCCGGTGCCGTGCCGCCTGACGACGGAGCCGGAGACGTGGCGGGAACTGGTGACGGAGACGTACCGGGCCGAGTCGCAAATGCTGGCGCACCGGCATTTCCCGGTGGACGAGCTGCGGCGCGAACTGGGCGTGCCCGGCCCGGTCACCGAGACCATTTTCGACCCCGCCGGTGACGGTGAGCTCACCGGGACGGCGGTGCTGCGCGTCGGATTCGCGAACCGTCGCCGTCGTCTCGAAGTGCGCTACCGCGCCGACGTGCTCGACGCGGCCGCCGCGGCCCGGATCGCCGGCTACCACGTCGCCGCGCTGGCACGGCTGGTGGCGGCCCCGGACACCGAGCACGCGCCGCAGAGCCTGCTCGCACCCGACGAGCTGCGGTTCCAGCTCGACGGGCTCGCCGGACCGAGACGGCCGCTGCCCGACCTGCGGGTGCACGAGCTGTTCGAGCAACGGGTGCGGCGGCACCCGGACGCGCTCGCGGCCGTGCACGGCGAGCACGCGTGGACCTACCGTGAGCTCAACGAGCGGGCCAACCGGCTGGCGCGGGCGCTGCTCGTCCGCGGCCTGCGCCGGGAAAGCGTGGTGGCGGTGGTGACCGAGCGGAACCTCGGCTGGCTCACCGCGGTGCTCGCGGTGTTCAAGGCCGGTGGCGTGTACCTGCCGATCGAACCGCACTTCCCGCCCGAGCGGATCGCGAAGACGCTGCGGCAGGCCGGCTGCGAGCTGGTGCTGACCGAGCGCGGCAGCAGCGAGACGCTGGATCACGCGCTGGCGCTGCTGCCCGGCGCGCTGCGACTGCACGTCGAAGCCGCCTGCGCGGAGCACCGGTCCGCCACCGACCTCGGGATCGACGTGACGCCGCGCCAGCTCGCCTACATCTACTTCACCTCGGGCTCCACCGGCGAGCCCAAGGGCGCGATGTGCGAACACGCGGGGATGCTGAACCACTTGCACGCCAAGATCGACGACCTGGGGATCGCCGAGGGACAGGTCGTGGCGCAGACCGCGCCCCAGTGCTTCGACATCTCGTTGTGGCAGCTGCTGGCGCCGCTGCTCGTCGGCGGGCAGACGCTGATCGTCGAGCAGGAGGTGATCCTCGACGCCGAGCGGTTCGTCGACCGGATCGCGCGGGGCCGGGTCGCGGTGGCTCAGGTCGTACCGTCCTATCTGGAAGCCGTGCTGTCCTTTGTGGAGAGTCATCCGCGCCCACTGCCGGACCTGCGGTGCTTGTCGGCTACCGGCGAAGCGCTGAAGAAGGAGCTGGTGCAGCGCTGGTTCGCGGCGTACCCGGACGTCAAGCTGGTCAACGCCTACGGCCTCACCGAGACCTCCGACGACACCAACCACGAGGTCATGGACCGGCCACCGGACACCAGCCGGATCCCGCTCGGGCGGCCGGTGAACAACGTGCACGTCTACGTCGTCGACGAGCACCTGCAGCCGGTGCCGCTGGGCGCGCCCGGCGAGATCGTGTTCTCCGGCGTGTGCGTGGGCCGGGGGTACGTCAACGACCTCGCGCGGACCCGCGCGGCGTTCCTGCCGGATCCGCACCGGGTGGGCGAACGGCTCTACCGCAGCGGGGACCGCGGCCGCTGGCTGCCCGGGGGCCGGCTGGAGTTCCTGGGCCGCCGCGACAGCCAGGTGAAGATCTCCGGCTTCCGGATCGAGGTCGGCGAGGTCGAGAACGCGCTGCTGCGCGTGCCCGGGGTCGGCGACGGCGCCGTGGTGGTCGCCGAGCGGGACGGCCAGGGCAAGCACCTGGTGGCGTTCTACTCCGCCGCCGAGGCGTTGCCGGCCGACGCGGTGCACAGCCGGCTGAGCAGTTCGCTGCCCGGTTACATGGTCCCGTCGGCGTTCCACTGGCGCGAGCAGCTTCCCTTGACCGCCAACGGCAAGATCGACAAAAAGGCGCTGACGGCGCTGGCGGCCGAGCTCGAAGGCGCCGAGGAAGACCACGACGCACCGGCGACACCCGCCGAGCAGCGGCTGGCGGCCGCGTGGGCCGGCGTGCTCGGTCTCCCGAGGGAGAAGATCGGCCGGCAGGACCACTTCTTCGACCGGGGCGGCACGTCGCTCTCGGCGGTGAAGCTGGCCGTCGCCCTGGACCGCGCGGTGTCGCTCGCCGAGATCACCCGGTACCCGGTGCTCGCCGACCAGGCCGCGCTGCTCGACGACCGAGCCGACGCCGAGGCCGGCGGGCTGCTGCAGCCGCTCACCGAGCCGGCCGGGGAACCGGACGCCGCGCTCGTCTGCTTCCCGCACGCCGGGGGCAACTCGGTGAACTTCCGGCCGCTGGCGTCGGCGCTGCGGGGAAGCGGGCTCGCGGTGTACGCCGTGGAGCTGCCCGGGCACGACCCGGCCGCCGACCGCGAGGCGTTCGCGCCGATGATGCGGGTGGTCGACCAGGTCGTCGCGGAAATCGATCACCTCGCTCCGCAGCGCGTGCTGTTGTGGGGTCACTCCGCAGGTGCCGCGTTCGCGTTCGAGACGGCCCGGCGGCTCACGGGGCGCGGGGTGGACGTACGGCGGCTGTTCGTGGGCGCGCAGCTGCTGGGCGACGCCGACGAGCGGCGCGCCTCGATCAGTGAGCTGGGCCGGCTGAGCAACGCCGAGATCGCCGCGGAGCTGGCGGCGGACAGCGGTGACCCCGCCCTCGGCGCGCTCGATCCGGAGCGAGCAGAGCAGGTCGGCGCGGCGTTCCGGCACGACTGCGTGTCCGCGCACAGCTACCTCGCCTCCGCCCTGGTGAATCCGCCGGCGGCGAAGCTGACCACGCCCGTCACCGTCGTCGCCGCGGACGACGACCCGATCACCGTGGACTTCCGCGACCGCTACGCCGAATGGCGACTCTTGGCCGAGCACGTCGACGTGCGGGCGATCGCCGGCGGCGGCCACTACTTCCCCCGGACCAACCCGGCCGAGACCGCGCGGATCGTGCTGCACGCCGCCGCACCGGTGCTCGTCCCGTGAACTCGAACGGAAAGGACAGGACATGTTTTCCTCACCGTCGGCATTGCTCGCCGAAGTGCGGCTGAGCCCGGGCGGCGTTCCGCTGCTGCCCGCCGAGCCGGGTGCCGGTGCGCCGGCCTGGGCGAGCGAACACCGCGAGACGCTGCGCGCTGCTGTCGCCGAGCACGGCTGCGTGCTCGTGCGCGGCCTCGGGCTGAGCGACGCCGCCGACGTCGCCGCCGTGTTCGAGCGGCTCGCCGGCGAGCTCATGAAGGATCGCGAGGCCTTCGCGCCGCGCGAGGTCTACTCGGCCGAGGTGTACTCGTCGTCGGCGTGGCCGCAGAACCAGCCGATGTGCATGCACCACGAGCTGAGCTACCGGCTCGAGGTTCCCGGTCTGTTGCTGTTCGCCTGCCTCGGCGCGCCCACCGAAGGCGGCGCCACCGCGGTGTCGGACTCGCCGACCGTGCTCGACGCGTTGCCCGCCGACCTCGTCCGCCGATTCGAGCAGGAGGGCTGGCTGCTCACCCGCAACTACAACGACGAGATCGGCGCGACAGTCGCCGAGTCGTTCGGCACCGACGACCGGGCGGCGATCGAGAACTACTGCCGTGGCAACGAGATCGAGTTCGAATGGCAGCCCGACGGCGGGTTGCGCACCCGGCAGCGGCGCAGCGCCGTCGTGCCCCATCCGGTCACCGGTCGGCGCTGCTGGTTCAACCAGGTCGCGTTCCTCAACGAATGGACGATGGATCCCGAGATCCACGAGTACCTGATCGAGGTCTACGGGGCCGACGCGCTGCCGTTCAACACCCGCTTCGGGAGCGGCGACCCGATCGGCGAGGACGTGGTGGCGCTGCTCAACCGCGTCTACGAGGCCAACACCGTGCGCGAGCCGTGGCAGGCCGGGGACCTGATGCTGGTGGACAACATCCGGACCGCGCACAGCCGGGAGCCCTTCGAAGGGCCCCGCGAGGTGCTCGTCGGGCTGGCCGACCCGGTGCGGCCCGCCGGCCTCGCGCCGGGTGTCGAAGCGGGTGCGAGATGACCGCGATCCGACCCAACCCGGCCCGCGCCGGTGCCGACGGGCCGAACACCGTGCCCCCGTTCGCCGTGATCGGCGGCGGCCAGGTACGGCGCACGCTCGCGGGGCGCGAGCAGGAGATCGTCGAACTGGTGGAGGCTACCTACCGGCTGCACAGCGCGGGCGACACGGTGAACCCGCCGTCGTACTTCCTGCGGTTCCCCGACCGCCCGGCGTCCCGGATCATCGCTCTGCCGGCCTCGATCGGCGGTCAGGTGCGAGTGGACGGTCTGAAGTGGATCTCGAGCTTCCCCGGGAACATCGAGTCCGGGATTCCCCGGGCGTCGGCGGTCCTGATCCTCAACGACCACGACACCGGATACCCGTTCGCGTGCCTGGAAAGCTCCATCATCAGCGCCACGCGGACGGCCGCGCTGGCCGCGTGTGCCGCGGCGGCACTGAGCCGGGGCCGGGCCCGGCCGATGCGCGTCGGGTTCGTCGGGACGGGGCTCATCGCGCGCTACGTCCACACCTTCCTGGCCGGCACCGGATGGGAGTTCGACGAGCTCGGGGTGCACGACCTGTCGGCCGAGAGCGCCGCGGGGTTCCACGGGTACCTCACGCGGACGGGGACCGGCGGGCGGATCACGGTCCACGAGTCGGCGGAGTCGCTGATCTCCTCGAGCGACCTGATCGTGTTCGCCACCGTCGCGGGGCGGCCGCACGTGTCCGAGCGGTCGTGGTTCGACCACAATCCGGTGGTGCTGCACGTTTCCTTGCGGGATCTCGCGCCGGAGCTGCTGCTGAGCACGGCCAACTTCGTCGACGACGTCGAGCACTGCCTGAAGGCCGGTACGTCGCCGCACCTGGCCGAGCAGCTCACGGGCGGGCGCGAGTTCCTCGACGGCACGCTGGACGACGTCCTCGCCGGACGGGTCTCCGTGCCGGCCGACCGGCCGGTGGTGTTCTCGCCGTTCGGGCTCGGGGTCCTCGACCTCGCGGTGGGCAAATACGTCTACGACGAGATCGCCCGGGACGGCGAGCTGACCGTCATCCCGGACTTCTTCCACGAACTGCGCCGCTACGGCTGACGATCCACCAGGGAGGGGGTCATCGTGACCGTGATATCCGATCCGACGGACTTCAACGAGGAAGAGCTGTACGTCGACCTCGAATCGATCTTCGGGCGCTCGCTCTTCCTCAAGTGCGAGGGGTTCAACTTCGCCGGCTCGATCAAACTCAAGGCCGCGACCGAGATGGTCGAGGCCGCCGAGTGGCAGGGACTACTGAGGCGCGGCTCGATCCTCGTCGAGTCGTCCTCGGGCAACCTCGGCGTGGCGCTGAGCATGGTCGCCGCCAGCAAGGGCTACCGGTTCCTGTGCGTCACCGACTCGCGCTGCAACCTGGCCAGCCGGCGCCTGATGGAGGCGCTCGGCAGCCGCGTGCACATCATCGCGGAACCGGCCGCCGACGGCGGTTTCCTGGGTGCGCGGCTCGCACTGGTGCGTGAGCTGTGCGCCTCCGACGACCGTTACGTCTGGCTCAACCAGTACGCCAACCCGGGCAACTGGAAGGCGCACTACCGGACCACCGCGCCGGAGATCGCCCGGCAGTTCCCGAAACTCGACGTGCTGTTCGTCGGCGCGGGGACCACGGGCACGCTCATGGGCTGCGCCCGCTTCTTCCGCGAATGGCCCCGGCCGGTCCACATCGTCGCGGTGGACAGCGTCGGCTCGGTGACCTTCGGTGGCCCACCGGGCCGCCGGATGATCCCCGGCCTGGGCACGAGCGTCCGGCCGGCCCTGCTCGACGAGTCCTATGTGGACGAGGTGATCGCCGTCGAGGAGGCCGACACCATCCGCAGCTGCCATCGCCTGGCACGCAGGGGATTCCTCTTCGGCGGCTCCACCGGCACCGTCGTCAGCGGCGCCATGCGCTGGCTCCCCGAGCACGACGAGCGCGACCTCACCGCCGTGGCCATCGCCCCGGACCTCGGCGAGCGCTACCTCGACACGATCTACCAGACGAACTGGCTCCAGGACCTCTACGGCGACGACGTGCTCGCCCGCGACGAGCTGATCGCGGGCTTCCTGCCGGACTGATCCTCGGCGGAGTCCGGTTTCCAGCGCGGGGGTGTGCGACAGTGACCGCATGCCCATCAGCGGAGCCCACGTGATCGTCTCCAGCCACGACGCCGAAGCGGACCGCGCCTTTTTCCGCGACGTCCTCGCCTTCCCCCACGTCGACGCCGGCGGCGGCTGGCTGATCTTCAAACTCCCGCCTGCCGAACTCGCCGTCCACCCTGCCGACAGCCCGACTTCGCACGAGCTGTACTTCATGTGCGACGAGCTGGACGCGACGCTGGCCGATCTGGCTGCTGCCGGCGTCACTTGCGTGCCGGTGGAAGAAGAGCGGTGGGGGCGGTTGAGCGGCTTCCGGCTCCCCGGCGGCAGCCGAGTGGGGATCTACGAACCGCGTCATCCTCGCGCCACCGACCTCCAGACTTGACTGAGTGCGAGTTTCTCCGTGCCCTGGGCGAGGATCACGGTTCCCGCGTGGCCCGGTATCCGGGCGCGCGGGTCCTGTTGACGTGATCGGCGGTCCACCTCGGAGACCGGGTACGCCGAGCGGCCGAACGGGCTGTCCACGATCGTTCGGCGGGGCTCGGCGCCACCCGTGGTGGCGTTCCAGCGCTCCAGCACCGTGCGCGAGCGCAGTTCCAGCATGATCGCGCGCAGGACGGTGCTGTCGGCGGGGTCGCGATGGGCATCGGGATGGACACCTCTTTGCTGCCCTCGAGAACCGAGCTGCCGGCCGACGCCGGGCGGTTCGAGCTCCACGGGCGAGCTCCTCGTCAGTAGCTCGGCGGCGTCACACTCACCATGAACCGCGCACTGGTTCGCCCGTCGTTGCGGAAGCGGTGGGGGATGTTCGAGTCGAAGTGGCAGCTGTCGCCCGTCTTCAGCTCGTGCACCTGGTCGCCGACCTCGACGGTCAGGCGGCCGGAGAGCACGACGACGCACTCTCCAGACGGGTGCGCGCGCAGCGTGTCGGCCGAGACCGAGCCCGGCTCGAGCAGGCCTTCGAGCACCTCGAGCTTCGCGCCGCCGGGCGAGACGCGGGTGTAGGTGATCGCGTGGTGCGGTGACGAGATGCGGTACCGGTTCTCCCGCCGGATGACGGCGACGGTGTCGTGCTCGCCGTCCTGGAAGAGGCTGAACAGCGGCACCTCCAGCACCTCGGCGATCCGCCGCATGGTTTTCAGGCTCGGGTCGGTGACGTCGCGTTCGACCTGGCTGATCAGCCCGGTGGACACCGAGGCCCGGTCCGCCAACTCGCGGACGGTCAAGCCCCGGAGGGTGCGGCACTCACGGATCCGAGTCATGGTCATCCGGCCATTATCGTCTGCCGGCCGATCGAGCCGCGGTGTGTCCGGCCCCGGGCGCACGCCCGGGGCCGGCAGCTGTCCGGAGCGTTCATCAGTGCAGCGCGACCTCGCCGACGGGCTCCCGGTCCCCGGCGGGAGCGCTGTCCCCGGTCCCGGCGTCGATCGCCGCCGCGGCGGGTGGCCGCGTCACCAGGCTCACCAGCACGGTGACGGCGAGGTTCACCACCAGGGCGGGCAGGCCGATGACCGTGCCCCGCGGCCGGGGTACTGCACACGATCAATTCGACCCACTCGGGCAGGCCGGCGGGCCACGTGTGGTGGGCGGCCGCGCTGCGACCCACGTGGGGGAGGCACACGAGCCGCACGGGGGCGTCCGGGCGCGGGGCCGAAGTGCCGCAGCCAGCTACTTCACGTCCTGTTCTCGGCGCCGGTGGCCGGCCAGCGCGAGGGGGCGCGGTGGTTCACCAGGTCCCGGCGTGGGGACTCCGGCAGCTGAAGGATTTATCCGCGCCCTGAACGGTCGAGCGCCAGCGCTCAGCCTCGCCGTCCGGCCGGCAATCGCGTCAGTGGCGGGTCGCGTCGGACGCCCGGCGCGAGGCCGGAGATCGCTAGGGTGATCGACCGCACGGCGATCGAGGCGATGAGCGTCGTCGTGATGGCGAGGATGACCGACGCCCACGTGGTGGCGCCGGCGGCGTGGACCGCGGTGAGCCAGTGGATGCCGTAGGTTCCGCCGGCGGCGAGGGTGAAGGTCAAGGCCCAGAACCCGTGGGTGAACGGCAGCCGGGCGTAGCGGGGCAGCAGGGTCAGCTGGGACAGGAAGAACAGTGCGAACACGCCGAGCAGCGCGTGTTCGAACAGGTCGGGGACGCCGTTGTTGAGCGTGAACCACGCGTTGCCCGCGACGGTCGGCGGGGCGGCGAAGATCGCGAGGGTGGGGACCAGCGGGTCGGGCAGCGGTGGCCGGAACGCGAGGCGCGCGAGGATGGTCGCGCCGAGGAGCACCCACATCAGCATGCCGACCGCGAAGGCCGCGACGCCGGCGTCGCGGAGGCCGACCGTGGCGAGTGACTGGCCGCCGATCAGCCCCGCGGCGACGGTGGGGAGCAGGTGGCCGGCGTGCATGCTGTCGAGGTCGTGCTGCCCGGTCAGCGCTTTGGCCAGGTACAGGGCGCCGATCGTGGCGGCCGCGGTGAACATGGCGAGCACCACCACTCGTCCGGCGTGCGGTGCGAATCGCGACAGCTGGCTGCCCAGCAGCATTCCGGTCACGGGCACGAGCGCGGCGAAGGGGCTCCGGACGGGGTGGGTGTGGTCGTCGAGCATCCGCCGCGCGGTTCCGGCGGCGATGCCGTAGCGCAGCGCGCTGCCGAGCCAGACCGCGGCCGCGAGCAGCCACCAGGCGGTGGTGATCGCGGCCGTGGCACCGGCGGCGGCCGTCCAGGTCCCGGCCAGCCCCGACAGTCCGAAGGCGACTCCGAACAGGTTGAGGGGAAAGGGTTTCCGCAACCCGTTGCGCGGATCGGACATCGCTTTTCTCACCAAGCCTTCGCCGGGGCGACGCTGGACGGATTCGTCTCCATCGGACGGATCAGAACGGCTTGGTCGGCAGGTATTTGCCGTTGAGCGTGATCACGGCCCGCTCGCCACCCTCGGGGTCGGCTTCCTTGCGCACGTCGAGCTTGAAGTTGATCGCGCTGATGATGCCGTCGCCGAACTGCTCGTGGACGAGGGCCTTGAGGGTGGTGCCGTAGACCTGGATCATCTCGTAAAAGCGGTAGATCGTCGGGTCGGTGGGCACGCCGCCGGGGATCGAGCCGCGCGTGGGCACCGCCTGCAGCAGCGTCACGGCGTCGGCGTCGAGGTCCAGTAGCTCGGCGACCGCTCGGGCGGAGGGCTCGGGCAGGGGGTGCTGGCCGAGCACAGCGGCGGTGACGAAGGCGACCGAAAGCCCGGCGGCGTCGGCGATCTGCTGCCAGGACAGGTCCTTGCGGGTCTTGGCTTCGACGGCGGCGACGGCGAGCGCTTCGCGGGCGGTGGGGTCGAGCTGGGTGTGCAGCATGGGGCGGGTTTCCTTCCGTGGTGGGGGTTTCAGTCCGCGTCGAGCACGTCGACGCGGCCGGTGGCGATGTCGAAGACCCAGCCGTGGAGGCTGAGCGTCCGCGAGGCGAGGCCGCGGGCGACCGATGGGTGGGTGGCCAGCGTGGCCAGCTGGGCGAGGACGTTCTGGCGCACCAGTTCCGGTACGTCGCCCGGGGTTTTCACGCGGGCCCGGGAGGCGTCGGCCTGTTCGAGCCAGCCGGCGACGGCGGGGGTGGCCGAGAGGTCGTGGTCCTCGGCCAGGGCCGTCATCGCGCCGCAGGCGCTGTGGCCGCAGACGATGACCTCGGTGACGCCGAGGGCGGCGACCGCGTACTCGATGCTGGCGGTGACCGCGTCCGCGCCGGGGTGGTAGGCGGGGACCAGGTTGCCGGCGGTGCGGATCACGAACAGCTCACCGGGCTCGCTGCTGGTGATGAGCTCCGGCACGACCCGCGCGTCGGAACAGCCGATGAAGAGCGCGCCCGGCTTGTGGTGGGTGGCCAGGTGCTCGAACAACTGCGCCTTGCGCGGGTGGACGTCTTGCTGAAAGTGCCGGACGCCTTCGGCCGTGTCCTGCATTCGAATCACCTCCGAGGTGGGCTGCAGGCCGGTTCGGCCTTGCTCCATTCACGATGCCTGACGTGTCTGTATAGGCGCAAAGTCGCAGATCTGATGATCCCTATCGCTCGCATCTATAGTGGGTTTCATGGCACCGGAACTGCGTCACCTGCGCTACCTGCTGGCCGTGATCGAGTGCGGCGGTTTCACCCGCGCCGCCGAGGAGCTGCACGTCTCGCAGCCGACGTTGTCGCAGCAGATCAAGCAGCTCGAACGCGCACTGGGTGTGCAGCTGCTGGATCGCACCGGCCGCGTCGTGCGGCCCACCGACGCCGGCGAGGCCTACGTGCGGCACGTCCGCCAGGCCCTGCGTGACCTGGCCTCCGGCGAACGCGCCGTCCACGACGTCCAGGATCTCTCCCGTGGCCATCTGCGCCTGGCGACGACGCCGACGTTCACCACCTATCTCGTCGGCCCGCTGGTGGCAGAACTGCGCGAACGCCACCCGGGGGTGACCCTCACGATCGAGGAGCGGGCGCAGGATGAGATCGAGGCCCGCTTGCTCGCCGACGACCTCGACGCCGGCATCGGGTTCGGCGACAGCGCGGCGCCGGGCATCAGCGCCACCGCGCTGTTCGAGGAGACGCTGAGTCTCGTGTGCGGCCGAGCGGTCACGACCGTCGCACTCGAAGACCGGGAACTCGCGTTGCTCACCCGTGATTTCGTCACCCGTACCCACATCGACACGTATTTCGCGCAGCACGGCATCGATCCCCGGATCACCGTGGAAGCCAACTCGATCCAGGCGCTGCTGGAGATCGTGCGGCGCGGCCCCGTCGCGACGGTCCTGCCCGACGTCCTGGCCCACGACCACCCCGACCTCACGACGATCCCGCTCGACCCCGGCTTTCCCGCGCGGACCGTCGTGCTCCTCCGCCGCACCGGCGCCTACGAGAGCGCGGCGGTGCGCGCGTTCCTCCGCCTGCTGCCCGAGGTCGTCGCGAAGCTGCTGTGACGGAAGACAACCCGCCTTTCCTCGACCGGACAGAAATCAGCCGCGAGGTGGACGCCACCTCGGGCGCGAACCTCCGCCGCCCGCGCCGGCGATGCCGAGACCGGCTGTGGCACCACTCTGGACAGGAGAACCAGCTGTGATCTGTCACGACTGCACCGAAAACGACGCGACCACCCCGGCGATCGGCTGCTGCGTCCACTGTGGTGGAACCACGTGCAAGTCCCAGACCGCGGGGGAGGAGTTCGGAGTCTTCGACGCCCGGCGTGCTGGTCGCCAGCCGGGCGGGCGCGCCGTGATGTGCGCCCGCTGTGGTGCGGCGCAAGTGGCTGCTCCGGAGCGTGTTCCGGTCGGCAACCTCCGCCGACGGTGAGGGCACGGCTCTTTCCCCGCTCTGGGAGGAGAATTGTCCTCGGCCCTCTCTCGGCCGGTGGATCTCAGGGGCCGCTCCACACCGGCGCGCGCTTGTCCCTCAACGCCCGCAGGACTTCCTGGGGTGCGGGGGATGTCCGGGGCGAGGAGCCCCGGGGCCACGTGCGGGAGTGGCTGGCGGCCGGGCGCCGGGCTGTCGTGCGGATCGACCCTCCGGGCACGCCGTGGTTCGAAGACGACCTCGCCGCGGTTGGTGCGGCGGCGTGTTCCCCCCAGCCGAGACGCCGCCGCGCTCGCCGAGGTCGCCCGGTCGCTCACGGCGGGCGCCACGCTGGCCCGTTGTTCGAAGCAGCGGCCGGGATCGTCGGCGCGGCAGCGGTTTGCGCCGTGCCCGGCGTGGTCCGGGCCGCGTTCGGCAGCGTCGACCACACCGCGCAGCCGGGCGTCGACCACACCTCGCACACCGCGCCGCGCGGTACGCCCGTTCCGCAGTCGTCCTCGCCGCCGCGGCCACCGGCCCCGATCGACGGGGGTGACGACCGCGCTCGACGACAGCGCCGCCCTCGAGGCGGACCTGGTAGAGGCGGTCCCCCTCCGCGAAACTGTGCCTGTACCCGGTGAGACCGCCGCGGTACCGAGGTTTCGCTCCGTCCGAAAAGGACGTTCGCGAGGTCAGGGCGATCCTGCCGCCGCGAGGCGACGGCTGCGTATCCATCCACGAGGGACAGAGGATCGATCGGCCGGTCGTCCTTCACGCCCAGGGCATCCTCGCGCGGGCGGGGGAGCACCAGGTCAACGGCGGAGACTGAGCGGCGGCACCGTGGATCCGCGCAGCGTGCGCTCGTCGATCGTCTGCGGACGGTACGGCAGGGTCGCCCAGCGCTGCACCATGGTCTCCACCGGCGCGTCGAGTGCCGTGCCGAAGAGGAACGCCCACTCGTGTTCGTCCGAGCCGAAGTAGACCGGCGCGGGGAACGTCTCCGTGAACCGTTTCCAGCACTTCACGAGCGTCGAGTTGCGCCACAGCGTCGGGCAGCCACCCTGGTACGCCACCACTCCGCCGGGGGTGAGCAGGTTCCGGCACAGCCGCAGGGAATCCGTGCCGTACAAGCGGTTGTGCTGCGCCTCGGTGTCGTCCTGCTCGTCGGGCAGGTCGACCACCACGATGTCGTACTTCTGCGTGGCGGTGCGGATGAACTCCCAGCCGTCGGCGTAGTGCACGCGGATCGCGCCGTCGCCACGCTCGGCCGCGGCCAGCTCGGCGGCCGAGTACCCGTAGGGCAGGTGTCGCGCGCACAACCGCACCGCCTGGGCGTCGATGTCGACGTGGTCGACGACCGACGCGCCCGCCTCCACCGCGAGCCGGCACACCACACCTTCGCTCGAACCGATGACCAGCACGCGGTTCACCTCGGCGGCCAGCAGCAGCGCGGGCACCAGCAGGGCCTCGTGGTAGACGAGCTGGCTCAGCTCGGTGCTCTGCCGCTCGTCGTCGCAGAACAACGAGATGCCCTGGGCAGTTTTGCCGATCACCAGGTGCTGGTAGTCGGTGCGGGTGTCGACGAGCACGTCCGAGACCTGCCAGACCCGCGTCAGACCGGTGCCGACCGATTCCGTGATGTTCACCGTGCGTCCTGTCCTCTGTGGATGGTGCTGGTCCTGGCCGCCGTCGCGCCGAGCGTGTCCTGCAACAGCTGCACGGCCAGTTCGGGGTCCGCGCGGCGCCCGCAGGTGAACACGTCGATGAACACCGACCCGCGCTCGGGGTAGGAGTGGATCGACGCGTGCGACTCCGACAGCAACGCGACCACGGTCACCCCCTGCGGGTCGAACCGTGTGGAGGTCACCTCACGCACGGTCGCCCCGGCCTTGCGCAACGCGCATTCCAAGCTTTCGCACAAGAATTCGACGTCGTCGAGCAGCTCGGCCGCCACGCCCGAGAACTCCGCGAGCACGTGCCGGCCGACGAACTCGCCGATCTCCTCGGGTTCCCCGCCGACGAAGTACGTCTTCAACGGCGCGAACCCGTTGAACGACACCGACGAGTAGCTCTGCGTGTAGGCGCCCGCGCTCAGGATGTCGACGTGGTCGCCGGCCGTCAAACCGAGCGGCAGGCGGTACGGAGTGCGAAGGTAGAGCACGTCGTCGCCGTCGCACGTGGGGCCGGCGACGACGACCGGGCCGTCCGGAGTTCCGTCGTACGCGGTCTCCAGGCGGTAGGCGATGGCCTCGTTCTCGGTCTCGGCCAGCCCGCCGTACCGGCCGATGTCCAGGTACACCCAGCGCTTCTCGTCCGTCACGGACTTGCGCGACACCAGCACGACCTCGCTGCGGATCAGCCCGGCGTCGGCCACCACGGCTCGGCCGGGCTCGAACGCGAGGTCCGGTGCCACGGGGAAGTGCCGCGCGATCGACGCGCGGATGGCCGCCGTGTACTCGGCGAGCGGCGGGGGAGTGGTCGTGTACCGGCCCGGCAGCCCGCCGCCGATGTTCAAGCCGCGCAACGCGACACCGCGCGCCGCCACCTCGCGCGTCACCCTCGCGGCGGTGGCGATCCCGGTCTCCCACGCCCGCGGGTCGAGGTGCTGGGAGCCGACGTGGAAGGCGACGCCTTCCGGATCGAGCCCGAGGGCGGCGGCGTGGACGAGCAGGTCCACCGCCATCTCCGGTGCGCAGCCGAACTTCTGCCCGAACGGGGTTTGCGAGCCGCAGCTGTCCACGAGCACCCGGCACGACACCGTCGACCCGGGTGCGTGCTCGGCGAGGTTGGCGAGGCCTTCGGCGCTGTCGAAGGTGAACCGGCGAACCCCGGCCCGGAACGCGAACGCGATGTCCCGCGCCTTCTTCACGGTGTTGCCGTACGAGATCAGCTCGGGGCGCGCGCCCTGGGCGAGGCAGAGCTCGATCTCCTCGCGGCCGGCGACGTCGAAGCCCGCGCCGGCCCGGACAAGCAACCGCACGATCTCCGGCGCCGGGTTCGCCTTCACCGCGTAGTACATCCGCGCTTCGGGCAGCGCCTCACGTAGCCGGTCGTGGCTTTCCCGCACCGCGTCGAGATCGATCACGAGGCAGGGGGTCGGGGGTCTCCGGTCGTCCAGGAACGCCCGAGCTCGTTCCGGTGCCGGCGGTCGGACGTCGATCACAGCCGCCGAGTATAGGGGGTGTTTCCGCTGGTGCCGGGCCGGATTCCGGCACGCCTCACCCGCGCTCGGCCGGCGGCTCGGGCTCGGTGGCCGGCACGGGGTCGGCGAACCCGGCGGGCAGGGCTTCCAGGGCGGCCTCCAGGTGCACCGCGAGGTCGGCGTCGGCGCGCGCGAACCAGCGTTCGTAGACGGTGCGGCAGGAGGCGAGCACCGAGCGGCCGACGATGCGCGGGAAGAGCGAATCCGTGGGCTGGCCCGTGCGCCGGGCGACGAAATCGGCGACGGCGCGTTCCCAGGCGTCGTAGTGGATGGTGGCGCTGGCGGCGAGGTCGGGGACGGTGCTGATCAGGCCGTGGCGTTCCGCTGTGGGCAGTGCCCGACGAACAGGAAGACGCCGTGCTCGACACCGACCTGCGGGGCGTCGTAAACCTCGCGCGCGCCGCGATCCGGGCGTTGCTGCGCCGCCCAGCCCAGCGCTCGGGCCGGTTCTCCTCGCCATGGCGTCGGCAGCGGCGACGCGCGGATTGCCCATGCTCGCGGCGTATTGCGCCGCCAACGCCGGTGTCGCCGGCCTCGTTCGCGCGGGCGGGGTGGAAACTGGGTGGCTCGACGGTGACCGCCAACGCCGTCAGCCCGGGCTCCCGCCGCCGACGCCGTGTCCGGAGAAGACCGCCGAACCGGGTCTGGTGTTCTGACCCTTCGGCCGGGACGGTCGAGGCAGGGGCTTGGTCGAGCCTTGCGCCAAATGCGCCTTTTCACCCGACCTGGCCGGATAGTCTGTGGCCCATGACTGAGTCGAGACGTGCCGGCGAGACGTCCGAAGAGCTGGCCCGCGCGCTGCGCACCCGAGCCAGGAACGCCGCGGTCGCCGTGTTGCGCGAAGGGCTGGAAGAGGTCGACGAACGACACGGCCGGGGCGTCGCAGATGAGGTCGCCGGGCTGATCGACGTCGCCGAGGTGTTCGCCGGTCTCGCCGACCGCGAGGTTCCGGCGCGGGAGAGCCGCGGGGGTCGTGGGGGTCGTGGGGGGAGCGAAGACGACGACGAGCCGTGGGAGTTCAAGCCGCTGACGTCGTTGTGACCCCGCCGGTCACTTCTTCCAGTCGTAGCTGAGCACGGGCGGGTGGTCGGACACCTTCGTGACGGTCAGGTTTTCCTCGGGGTGCGCGGCGGCGTACCGCGTCATCTCGTTGTAGATCCGGTCGCGCATGTCGGTGTCCTGCACCTCGATCGTGGCCCGCTGGCCCAGCTGGTCGGGGTGCACGCCCGGGTCGGAGCGGATCGCCAGGTTCCAAAAGTGCCGCCTGTCGGTGCCGTCGGCGCCCTGGCCGTCGTTGGTGAAGTAGACCTTGCCGCTTTCCTTGTCGTAGATCTGCTGGGTCACCTTGATCTGGTCGTCACCCTGAGCTGCGGAGAAATAGCCGGACGGGTCCTGGGACTGGGGGTCGCGCGTGTAGAACCCGACTTCGCCGCCGAACGCGCCGCCGAACCCGTAGCTGCCCTTCCACAGCTCCAGCCGGTACTGCTTCCCGGTTTTGGGGTCGGTGAACTCCATGTTGTCGCCCTGGGAGCTGGTGCGGTCGAGGTCCGCGCCGATGAGCTTCTCCATCTTGTCGTAGATGTCGTGCCAGCCGAGGTAGCTCTGCACGGAGTGCTCGCCGGTGGTGTAGAAGTCGCCGCCCTCGACGTGCTTGAAGCCGAAGTAGTCGTAGATCTTCTGTGCGACCTCGGGGTCGCGCATGATCGTGTCCCAATCGCCCTTCAGCAGGGCGAGATCGAGCTTCGGGTTCTTCGCGACGAGCGCGGCGAGACCGGGGATCTCGCGCAGGATGATCGCGGCGATCTCGGCCGGGTTCCGCTTCTCGGAGCCCGCGAGCTCCCACACCTGGCCCGTTTTGTTGCGGAGCTTCAGGCCCTCGGCGAGCAGGACCGCGTCGTAGGTGGTGACCACCCGCTGCAGATCGGCGAGCAGGACGAGGGCCTCGGCCTTGATGATCTTGTCCTGCGCCCAGGCGAACACCATGTTCCCCTTGCCGTTCGAGAGGTCCTTCCACACGTTGTCGAGCTTCGCCTGCAATTTATCGGCGTCCTCGCGTTTGCTGCGGGCGTCGGACTGCGCCTTCGCCAGCGCGTCGCGCACGACTTCGAACGACTTCGCCGACTCTTCGAGATCCTTGGCCTGGTCGTCGCGGTTCTTCTTGAAGGCATCCAGTGAGGACAGGGCCGACTCCCCGGCCCCTCCGTGCCAGCCCTCGCTCAACTGCGCGCGGACGCTCTCCAGCAGCGCCTTGGCGTCCTTCACCGATTCCTTGGTCGCTCTACAGGCCCGCGCACGGTCATCCAGCTCGGTCGTGCTGCCTTGTTCCACTTTGCCGGCGAGCTCACGGATCTTGTCGAACACCGCCGTCACCGGTCGATCCGTTCGAAACTGCTGTCCAGCGCTTTCAGGAACACGCCGCGCGCTTCGGCGTCGCTGCTGTGGTAACTCTTCGCAGCGTTGCCGATCGTTTCGACCAGACTGTCGACCTGCTGCCGCGCCGCGTCCAGATCTTCCTGCCGGGTCAGCAGCCAGACCTCGTAATCGCCCGCGAAGCCACCGGCCCGGTCCGTGCCCCCCACATTCGGCGCCCCCTGCGCAGAGAGCGACGGGGGCGTCCCCCGGCCGAGCTTCGCCGCGGCGTTGCTGATGTTCTCGACATCGACCTCGAACCCCACAGAGCTTCCTTCCCCACCGTCCCGCTCGCCAGGCGGGAGGTCACCGACGCGCCGAGTGACATTGCGTGTCGGTAATGTAACACTCGTCCTGTCTGAGACGTCCGAATTCCACTCCCGGTTCCCTTGCGGACCAGGCGGGGCGCCTCACTCGAGTCGCCGTGATATCAGCTGTCCTCCGCACGCCGGCCACATCGGCTACTCCCGGTCACCGGAAGGCGACCTCGCCCGGCAGCCGAGTGCCGGAAGGCCTGGAACCGAACATGCTCCCGACGCAACGCGCAGCCCCGCAGCTCCGCTCGACGCCGACGCCCAAGCCAGCATGGCCCCGCGAGCTGGCAGCCCATCAAAACGCGCTGACCTGGCGATACACTAGCCGCTAAATGCCATGGGCGAAACACATGATCATCCCATCTGGCCTTTGAACATCAGGTGACACCCCCCTGAAAACGGGCCTCCAGGGGTCGTATACTCTCTTCATCAGCAAGTCCGAGTGGCGGAATGGCAGACGCGCTAGCTTGAGGTGCTAGTGCCCTTAACGGGCGTGGGGGTTCAAGTCCCCCCTCGGACACACACGTTAACCACACGGGGAGAGGCGGTCACCACGACCGCCTCTTTTTTGTTGTCGTAGACGACTTGCAGGCCCAGGTCTCGGTAGACCTGCATGATCCGGTCCGGGTTCCGTGAGTTCAGGTGCCGGGCAACGTCGCCGAGCGAGTCGAGCATGGCGTACACCTCAGCCACGTCGAGCGTCTGCGCTTCTGGCAGGTGCTGAAGCTCTTCCTTCGCGGCTTGCCGCTCGGCTTGAGCGACGTTCATCGCGTCGACCAGGGCTGCCGGGTCAACCCCTGCCTCGATCGCCGCCTGATGCCTCCGCAACCGTGCTTCCGCGTCCTTAAGTCGCTTCTCCACGGCTTCCCGGCCCGTGCCAGGCTGGCCGCCCTGCGCACCGACCAGCGCGGCCACCGTCTCGTCCCGGTTGGCCCGGTCGAAGACCTGACACAGCCAATCGTTGATCGGCGGAGTCACGACGTCCTCTCGCAGATTCACCGTCTTCGGGTGGTCGGCGAGCGCCGCAGAGCCCGGCGCCAGTGTCCGCGCGACGCACCGGTAGTACACGCCTTTGCGAATCGCCGCGCCCTGCATCTTCCGCGTACAGATCTCGCAGCGCACCAACCCTTTCAGCAAGTAGGTGTGCGTGGTGGCGCTCCGATCCCGGTCAAGCTTCGCAATGCCACGCATCCCGCCGGCCGCACGGGACCGGCGCACCAACTGCGCCTGCGTGAACGTCT
Organism: Amycolatopsis sp. NPDC023774; assembly: GCF_040639695.1. Lineage (NCBI taxonomy): Bacteria > Bacillati > Actinomycetota > Actinomycetes > Pseudonocardiales > Pseudonocardiaceae > Amycolatopsis > Amycolatopsis sp. NPDC023774. The sequence continues at coordinate 34,661 of NZ_JBFAAJ010000002.1, read as the reverse complement.
CCACCGTGACAATCTCCGGGTGCGCGGGCCGCCGCGACCGAACGACGCGTTCGGGCTCCGCGCGACGGAACCGCACGACGTGCCCCGCACTCACATCATCCGGGTTCAGCAACGTTTCATGCTTCGTCCAGCGCCCGAAGATCGCGTACCCGGTGTAGCGCGGATTCTCCAAAATGGATCGAACGGTGCTGCCCTGCCAGCCATCGGCGAGTCGGTGGCGATTTTGGTCGCGCCGGCGTTCCGAAGGGCAGGGCACTCCGTCCTGATTCAAGGCCTTCGCAATCGCGCGGTCGCCAACACCTTCCAGGTACTCGGCGAAGATCCGCCGGACAACGTCGGCCGCCTCGTCGTCGATCGCCAGCACGCGCAATCGGAACCCCTCGGCCGCCTTCCGCGGGTTCGGATGCGGCCCGCCGTCGACCACGACGTATCCATACGGTGCCCGGCCGCCCTGGTGTCGCCCTTCGTTCACGACCTGGGCGTCCATCGCTGCGCGGACACGAGCCTGCACGTGCTGCCGCTCTGACTCGCTCATTCCTCCGAGCACGCTCATGAGCATCTTGTGCGACGGGTTCCGCGCGTCGAACTTTCCGCCGAGTTCCGGCACCCACAAGTCCACCCCGTACGCAGCGAACCGTGGCGCGATCAGCGAGAACTGGTTGCCGAACCAACACCGGGTGCCCTCACCAACCACGACGGCGTTCCACGTCCGCCGCGGGTTCTTCAGCTCGGCAAGCAGCCGAGCGGCTTCGGTACGCCGGTCCCAGGGCACCGAACGTGACTGCCCGATGTCGAAGAACTCGGCCACGACCCGTCCGCCCAGCGGCTCGACGAACTTCCGAGCGTTCCCGAACTGCCAGCCGCGAGAAGTCTCGGGGTCCTGGTTGTCCTCGGTAGAGCACCGGCCGTAGACCGCCAGCTCGCCGATCCCGTCGTCTGCGGGGTCGACGACTTCCAGGCCAAGGATGTCGTCAAGCGTTGACCACGGGTCACTGCTGATTTCAGCCGTCACGGTCTACCTCCTCCGCCGGTCCGTCCAGTACCGGCACCTCGGCAAGCTCGATCAGGATGGCCAGCAAGCCGCGCGCGACAGCAGGCGTTAGGCTTGGCAGTCCCGCAGGTAGGGTAACTCGGATCGGTCGATCCGCGGAGTGAGCGGTGCTCATGGCTGATCTTCTTCGACGTCCAGCTCGTCGCCGCTGGTCGCTCGACTGACTGCGTCCCTGATTTCAGCTGTCAGATACCCGCGCACCTGCCGAACCTCGCCGTCTTCGCTGGTCACCCGGTCCCGGGTCGGCCGACATCCGAGGTCGGTCATCTCCTGGGCGAACGTCCGCCGGTCCATCTCCAGCGCGTCGAGCAGTTCGGCCGTCGGTACGAAGTCCCGGCCGTCCTCGCTGAGATCGTCGCCCAGGTAGTCGACGATCGACGCGAGCAGCGCGGGCAGCTCCACCTCGTCGACGGGCTGACCTGCACTGATTGCTTTCATTGCCGCGGCGTGGTTGAGGACCGGCATTGTGTCCTGCCCGGCTGCATGCCCCGTGAGCGTCCCGGCCGTCTCGCGCAGCGCCCGGCCTTGCTCGCAGATGGTCCGCCAGTCCTCGTTCGGCATGTAGTAGGTCCGGACCGTCATGGCCAGCACGTCGGCGCCAGCGGCGGTGTCGCCGTCCGGCCGCAGGATGCCGACGCCCTTGTGCGAGGGCAGCAGCCGCGAGGAGTCGAACCCTCGCGTGTTCATCTGCTCGCCGAGCACGATGTTCGAGTCGCGCCAGTCCATCACCCGCAAGGCGAACCGGGAGCCGAGCACCGCGCGCAGCCCGGACGGGATCGTCTTCGAGTCCGGCCGCTGCGTCGCGAGCACGAGCACGATCCCCGCGGCCGGCCCCTTCTTCGCCAGCCAGGTCAGCAGCTCACCGACGTACTCACCCGCGGGAAGCTTCTTTCCTTGCACGTCAACGGGTGTGCGGTCCTCCAAGGGAACCTGAACCTCATCGATGAAGATCGCTGTGATCGGCATGTTCAACGACTTGTCCCGGGACATCTCCGGCGTGACCTTCGACTCCGGGCAGGTGAGGTCGTCCAGGTCGCGCATCCGCCGGAACCGCGTCTGAACCTCGCCGACCAGCTCGATCAGCCAATCCACCAAGGCCAGCACGTGTTCGGGTTCGTCGCCCGACATGAACCGGTGCGCCACCAAACCGGCCGCGTCCCAGTCCTTCCCAGCTTTGAAGTCCGCGACGTACAGCCGGACCCACGCGTCCAGGATGAGCCCGGCAGCGGCGAGCCGGGCGGAAAACGTCTTGCCCTGTCGCGGAATCGCGCCGACGAGCAGTGACGTCCACACCAGCGGAAGGTCGATCCGCCGATCCCGCGCATCCCGTCCGAACGGAATCGGCCGCCACGCGTCCCACTGCGTCACGCCGAGCAGCGGCGTCTTCAACGGCGGTGATGCGTACGGGTCTTCATCAGCCACCCACATCGCCACCCGACCGGCGTGCCCACTGTTGCCTCGTACCCGCTCGACGATCAGCTGGACTTCGTCGACCGCGAGCGCCGACGCGAGTGCGTCCCGGTTCTTCACCACGTCGGCCGCCTTGCGCGTGGCAGGAAGGTCGACGGTGACCGCCCAGCCGTCACCGACGCGCGTCGCGCGCTCGACGAGCCGCAGCGTCTCGTCCTTGCCGATCAGCTTCGCGTCCCGGAACGCGTCCACCAGGACCTGCGGGTCCATCGTCCACGTCAGCGTCCGCGGTCCGGCGAGCGCAGGCTTACGCCCGGGACTGCCATCCTTCCTTCGTCCGAGAACCGCGAGCGCTACCGACGCAGCCGCCCCGGCGATCCACAGTGGATCGTCCCCATACACCAGATCGATGACGGCCACCGCAATGGCGACAACGACCGCGATGGCGCCGCTAACCTTCCACCGGAACAACGTCAGCGTTCGGATTTCGATGAACTTGTCCGCCAGCTTCTCCGACTCTTCGGCGGCCGTCCGGTAATCCCGGACGGTTACCCACCTACGCCACCACCGCGCACCGACGACGACACCGCGCACAACCGCACCGAGGAACCGCAACGGCGACAGCACCAGCCACACCACAGCATCCTTGAGCGCCTGCACCGCCTGCGACTTGTTCTTCAGCCACAACGGCACCCGCGGCGAGTGCAACCACCACAACAAGAAACGGTTCCGACGTCGCTTACGCCGACGAGGCTGCGGCAACGTGTCGTCGACCAGCTCGCCGTCGAGCACGGGATCGGCCTTGACCGGCAACGAGTCAGCCATTGGCCACCTCCGCGCGCAGCGCCCGCGCAAGCCGTGGTGACAGCCCGCGCGAACAGCCGGTCGCCCGCCGTACCCATGCCGGCGTGATCTCGACGTCCGGCGTCCAACTCTCCCGGGCGATCGCGAGGTAGTCGCCGAACAGGACGCGCCTACCGGCGTTCACGGGTTCCTCGTGAACAGGACGCCGTTCAGCAGCCACGAGCACGGCGTCAGTGAGCTTGTCCCGAAGGTCGGTGATCGCTTCGACCGCGACGAACACGACCAGCGGCGGCACTGAGTGCAGGACGATCGATGCAGGATCGCCGGCCGCGAACGACGTCCAGGTATTCATGACGTACGTAGCCGCGAGCGTGAACCACTTCGCCCGCCGCACCCACGGACCCGTCTGGACCTGGTATCGCGCGGTCACTTGCTCCGCGCGCAGGATCGCGAGCAGGACCAGTGAGACGGTCGGGTCCAGTACCCACGCCGCCAGCCACGGCAGCGAGCCCGGCCGTGTTCCGGCGGACGCGAAGCCCTGGACGTTGGTCATCGTGAACGCCAGCCCGAGCACGATCCCGGTCCAACACATCCAATCGACCTGCCGCCTGACTCGCTCGATCCGCAGTGCGACGACGTCCGGATCGGTCTGGTAGGCGCGCACCTCCGCTGCTTCGGCCGCGTCCTGCGCGAGCCGTTGAGCACGGTTCATCGCCGACCACCCCGCTTCCGTGTGTCGACGGTGGTCACGGTCATGGCGCGAGTCAGTGCGTAGGACGCGAACAGCGCCGGCAGGCCGAGCACGGTGATCAGCAGCCACATGCTGCCCGGGTGCGCAATCACCACCCACTGGACGGCGACGATCAAGCCGGCGTTGAACAGCACCCGCCCGACCAGCGACACGAGCCGCGCCCCGCTCCGAGCGGCTTCAGCGGCAGCCTTCGCCCGGCGCGCGCCGGCCCGCCAGACCCAGAACAGCACGAGCAGCACGCCGACTCCGGCGAGGATCTGCGTGGGTGTCACGGTCAGTCCGTTCATCGCGCACCCCTCTCAGTCCGGTCGCCGCGTCGCAGCCAGTGCGGGTACAGCGCGCGCCGGTCGTCGTCGGTCATCCCGCCCCAGACGCCGACCGTCTCAGCGCCGGCCGCCCGAAGCTCCAGTTCAAGACACTCGTTCTGGACCGGGCAGCCACCGCACAAGCGCTTGGCGAACTCCCGATCACCACGAGCGTTCGGCGGCCCGCCCGCCGCCGGGGTCATGCAGGCTCCATCGCTGGTCACGATGGTGGTCAGGACATCGGTGGGCACCCATCGCAAGTGATCCAGCCGCCACGCGATGCCGATCAGCTGGAGGTCGTCCATGCCGCACCTCCGTCCTGAAGCGCCTTGGCCAACTCGGCCGAGGAGACGCGCAGGCCAGTCCGGCATCGGGTGGCGCGCAGGGCGCCGGTGCGGATCGCCCGGCTGACCGTGTTGCGAGAGACGCCGAGAATCCACGCGGACTCGGGAATGGTGTGAAAGGTCGTTTTGGTGTTCATGAGAGAACCATTCTGTTGATTTCAAGACTATATTGTTTATTTCAGCTGTCATGCGGACGTGTTTGTCCGCGCGCCGCAGCAACACGCACCCGCGGCGCTAATGAACGGTTGAAAAGCCGCTAATCTCGGCGCTGAGGCGGAGCGCGGAGGAATACGTGACGGAGGACTGGGCGGCGGTCGCCAAGGCGATCGACATGCGCGTGCGGGAACTGGGCTGGCGGCAACGCGAGCTGGCCGAGCGGTCGCACGTGTCGCAAGCGACCGTGCGCGAGCTTCAGCACCATGTCGTCGAGCGGCGCCGCAGTGCCCGGACGCTCGAAGCGCTGTCGACGACGCTGGGCTGGCACCCGCGGCATCTGCTGGCCGTGCTGCAGAACCGCACGCCGCCGCACCCGGACGAGCCGGCCGACGACGGCAACGAGCTCGCGTCCCGATTGGACGCGCTTGAACAGCGGCTGGCCGAGATCACAGACCGGCTCGAAGATGTTCAAACGAGCCTGGCAACCGTGGTCGAGCACATCCGGCCGAAGCGTTAGCGAGGTCTTTTCCATGCCTTCAATTCAAGGCTGGAACGGCCTCTCAACCCATGCATAAGCACCGCAGCATCACCGCACAACCACCGCAGATCACCGACATTCGGGAGCGCAATGAATCCGGCCGGGGGATGGACGGGACGCACGGCGACGGCATTGCAGTCGGCATTGCGGCTGAGTCAAGAGCGCTTCGCCGAACGCCTGGGAATCAGCGCGCGCACAGTCGGGTCGTGGCACAAGAAACCGGATCTTCGACCGCAGTCAGACATGCAACAGGTCTTGGACACGGCGTTGGCGCAGGCGTCGGACGCCGAGCGCGACCGGTTCGGTGCGTTGACCAGCGACGCACCGGCCAGCGCCTCGCCGGCCGGTGCGTCGAGCGAGGCTGATGAACGCCTGGACGCCGACCCTCACATCGGCGCCGCGTTGGAGTGGCTCGACCGTCACGCGCACTGGACGCCGGGCACCGGGCGGCGCGCCGTCGCCGATCGCCTCGCGCACATCGACGTCCAGGAGCTACACGACCGCGGAACTCAGCGTGGTTGGGTCCGCCAACGTGACGTCGCCGCCGCGCTGACCACTTACTACGGCAGCCGGGTCGACGACCACGGCCTGTACACCGCGCAATGCGGTGATCTCACCATGAACACCAGTGTCCTGACCTGCGCAGACTGGCTCGACCTGAATTGCGAGCTGCGTCCGCCGTACGACCACTTCCGGGTTCCGAGCGCGCAGCCGGAAACCGACCTCGACTTGGCGGACCACGCCGTCGACCGCGCCGTTCAGCGACTCGCCGAGACCCTGTCCATGAACACCCGACTCACGGACAGCCCGATCTACCGGCTCACGAGCGCGGACATCCGTGAACACCAGCTTCGCGGCACGTTCGGCGTGTCCCAGTTCGTGCACTACGCGCTGACGGCCGACCTTCTCGAAGGTGAACTGGTCGACGCGGTGGCCGCGGGCTCGACGGCCATGCCGCTCAGGGACCGTTACCTGCCGGACCTCCGCTCGGTGCTCGACGTCGGCGAGCGGCTCTGTGCGGGCGGCGTCCTCGCGCTGACGGCGATCGCCCGGCCTGCCGACCCGTACCGCGGAGATGCGGACTACTTGCTGCTGGTCCAAGAGCGGTCCGGCAACGTGCTGAACGCGGCGCGCCGGCTCGCGGTGATCCCGAAGGGCTTCCACCAGCCGCTGACCGACCTCCGCCGCGACGCGCAGGTGGGCATGACACTCCGCCGTGAGATGGAAGAAGAGCTGTTCGGCCGGCCCGACATCGACAACACCCTGGGCGACATGCTTGCGGCCGACCCACTGCACCCAACCAAGCTCACCGAGCCGATGAGCTGGCTCATGGCGCAGCCCGGCCGGCTGCGGATGGAGTGCACGGGGTTCGGCCTGAACCTCGTCAGCGGAAACTACGAGTTCGCCAGCCTGATCGTCATCGACGACGAAGAGTTTTGGGCACGCTACGGGGGAGTGGTCGAAGCAAACTGGGAATCCGCAACTCTTCGTCAGTATTCGACTACCGACGACGAGCTCGTCACCGAGTTGCTGGGTGATGTAGCGTGGAGCAACGAAGGATTGTTCGCCATGTCGCAAGGGCTCAGGCGCCTTGCGGAAATCGGCGGAGAGCGCGTGAAGCTACCCGTGATCGAATGGGAGATCAGCCAGTGACTGACGGTTGGACCGCCGGCAACGCCAACGAAGACGCGGCGGACACGCGCGGCTGGCTGGTCGGCCACTTCATCGATCCGTCGCAGGGTGTCCGAGCGTCCAAGGACGTGGAAGTCAAGTGGGCGAACCATCCTGCGGGCGATAAGCGTCCCGAGTGGACGTCCGACGACCAGCGAACCACGCTGGTGATGCTCGTCTCAGGTGAGTTCCGAGTGGAAGTCACCGGCGGTAGTAAAGTTATGAACCGGCCGGGCGATTACCTCATGTGGGGCCCAGGAATCGACCATTCCTGGGAAGCGTTGGCAGATTCCGTTGTCTTGACTGTCCGCTGGCCGTCAGCGACCTAATTCGACTGCGGGAATCCGCACCCGCTCACCGCCGATCTCGGAGAGTCGACGCAGACCCTGGAGAAACGCAAACAATCCCTCGTTACTCCAGGTTTCGTCGCCGATCAATTCGGTGATCAGGTCGTCGTCACGCGTCGAGTACTGCCGCAGCCCGGCGGCCTCCCAGTTCGCTTCGACGTCACCGCCGAACCGCGGCCAGAACTCCTCGTCTTCGATGACGACCAGGCTGGCGAACTCGTAGTTTCCGCTGACCAGGTTGAACCCGAACCCGGTGCACTCGATCCGCAAGCGGCCGGGTTGTTCGGTCAGCCACCGCATGGGCGCCGAGAGCCGGGCCGGGTGCATGGGATCGGCGGCCCGCTGGATGCCGGTTGTCCGGTCGACGTTGCTCCTGCCGAACAGCTCTTCTTCCAGCTCGCGGCGCAGCGTGGCGCCGATCCGCGCGTCGGTGCGTTGATCGGCGAGCGGCCCGTGGAAGCTTTTCGGGATGACGGCCAGCCTGTGAGCCGCGTTCACCACGTGCCGCGAGCGCTCCTGCACCAGCAAGAGGTAGTCCGCTTCACCGCGGAACGGATCGGCGGGCCGTGCGATCGCCGTCAACGCGAGCACGCCACCAGCGCAAAGCCGTCCCGGAAGGTCGAGCACGGCCTGAAGATCCGGCAGGTAGCGATCCCGGAGCGGCATCCGACCCGGTTGTACCGCGCGGCTGTCGTGTAGCTCCCGTTCGAGAAGATCCATGGTCAGGGCGTACTCGACGAACGGCACCACCTGGACGTCGCCGCTGACCATTTCCGGTCGGATCTGCACGTCCGTGAGCCGATACAACGGCACGTCCGCGATGCGCACGTCGTCGGCCGCGGCTGCGGCCAGCCGCCGAACCGCCCCGACTTCGTCGACCGGCTCACGTGCCGCATTCTCGTTGGCAGACAGCACAATCCGGTCGTTCTCGGCCGTCAACGGGCAAGCAAGGTTCAGCCAGTCCGGCCGGGTCAGGACACTGGTCGCGATCTCAACCTGTCCGCAGCGTGCGGCATACAGCACATGCCCGTGACCCGAGTCGCCGTAATAGTTAGCCAAGGCGGCCGCAACACGACTCCGACCGGCCGGCACGTCGGAATGCGGCTTCACCGACGGGGCGCTTGCCACGCGTCCGCGTGTAGTGCCGGGAGACCAGCCGGCGTGCCGGTCCAGCCAGCCGAACGCAGGCTCAAGCGCCGAGCCAAGCTCCGCCGTCCCGTTCGGCGGATGCAGGCCGATCAGTTCGCGCAGCTCGTCTGCGGTGCGGCCGAGAACCTTGGCCAGCTTCGGCCACTGGTACGGCAGGGGCGCGTAGTCGCCAGCTTCCCACCGGATGACCGTCGTGCGGTCGACGCCCATCACCTCGGCAAGATTCTCCTGAGTCAGCCCGGCCGCCTTACGCGCTGAAACAAGCTCCTTGCGTCGACGAACGCTGACCACTCGACCACCTCATCCCGGTTGACGCGATCAGAGCGTATCAGCTGTCATTGCAGGTAAAGGCTCCAAGTGCCACATTCCCGCCGCGAAACATCAACGTTTCCGCTCTGGGCCACGCCCAACTCTCCGGATTGGATGATTTCAACAGATCCAAAGACCAGGGGGTGGATGTGACCAGCGGCGAACACGGCTCGCGCTTGTACGTGACCTGGCACCGTTGCGTGGCAGACAACCTGGACCACGCCGTCACCGACGAGGCTCTGGCCGATGGCATCGCGCGTCAGGAAGGCCGCTACCACACGCTCTGCGGCCGCAATGTGCTGTTTCACTCCTGCCTGACGCCTCCTGGCCGGCCGTGCGCTACCTGCAAGTCGCTGGTCTGGCTCCGCACGGCCCCGCCGTCGGCCGAACCCGCGTCCCATCGCAAGCCGTCGTGCTGGCGTCGCGTCTTCGGCCGTCTCCAGACTCCGGCTGTCCTGCTGCCGCGCCCGCCTCAACGCGTGCGGCTCATTCCCGAGCAGGACAGCCGGACCACCACGTCGGCGGGGACGGGCAGCACCCCGAGCGCGCCCGTTCCCGCCGACCACCATCACCGGCGGCCGACCCGATGACGGTCTTCATAGCGCGCCCGCTGTCCGGCACGTTCGGCGAATCCCGCCGCGTCGTCCACGTCTTCCCGCTCCCAGCAGGGGGTTCGGCGCCTGAGCGGCTGACGGCGTATTGCGGCGTGACGTTCGGCCGGAGCGAGCTTGAGTTGTTGGAACGCCCGGTCGGGATGCCGTGCGTGACCTGCCTCCGCCTCGCACCCACCTCCAGCGACGCCGACCGGGAGGCGATCGAGCGATGACGCCGAGCCCGCCGATCGCACCGGCGTTTCAACGTGAGCTGGACCCGCTGCTGCTCCTGCCGGCGCGGCTGTTCGTACTGTGCCAACTGGTGGACATGCGCTGGCGCAGGGCTGTCGTGGCCGGGACCGCTCTGGGCGTGGATGGGCGGAGTCTCGCGCCCCACCTGATGACCTTGCGCGCCGCCGGATACGTGGAGACCCGGTTCGAGAGAGCAAGCCTGGTGCTCCGTTTGACACCGCGCGGACTCGACGGGATGACCGAGCACGTGACCGCGCTGCGCTCTGTCGCGAACACAGCCGCCGAACTCGTCACTGCGCGGCGCGCTCCGCCCATCCGGTGTGCTGTGACGGGTGTGGCCCGATGCGCTAAACCGCCTGAAGGCGGCTGTTCGTGACGACTGTGACGGGACCCCAGCCGAGCTGTCACAGCCGTCACGCGAGCGTTCTCGCAGGTCAACCGGCATTCGTTGCCGTCACAAGCCGTGTGACGGCCGTGACGGCTATCTCGGACTGCGATAGCCAAGATCGCACGGGACGGGAGACCGCCACTACGGCCCGGTGACGGGCGCTGAGTCTTGGCTGTTCCGGCGTCGCACCCCTCGCGACCATCCGAGCGGAACGGCCGAGTCGGCCCGGCCGGCGCAGGTTGACTGCGCCGGCCGGATACCGGCTTTACCGGGCTACGGCGAGGCCGTCGTGGGTGAGGTTGAGCGCGTCGATCAGGTTGGTACGGCTGCCCGTGCACATGTTGGCTTCCAGCTCACCGTCGTCCGTGTCGCTGGTGAAAGCCAGGACCCGGCCCGTGGTGGCCAGGTCGTACACGGTCAACGGGGTGCTGCGGACTCGGTCGCCGTCCCCGTCGCGGATCGCGGCGTAGAGCTTGTGCACCGCTACGCGCTTGGCGCGCATCAGGTACCGCATCTCGTCGGCCACTCCGGACAGCTCCGACATCGGATCAGCATCCGTGCCTTCGAGGTAGGCAGTCGGCACCCTCAGCTGCTGGATGCGGGCGGGCGCGCACCCCGGCAAGGTGTCCACCAGGCTGGCCGCCATGCCACGCGGCCGGATCAGGTCGAGCTGGATCGACCGGTTGTCGGTGATCAGCCGCACCGCGTCCGGGCCGGCCTCGGCCACGAAGACGGCGCCGTTGTCATCCGGGTGGCTTCCGAACGCGGTCCACGAGTAGAATTCCCGCTTCGGCACGGCCAATAGGCTGAGCGTCGCGCGGAACTCCGGGGTGAGCCGACCGTCATCTGTGGCCAGGCGCAGCGCGGTGAACCGGGACAGCGAGCGCCTGGTGAGTTCCTTGGCGAACTCAGCTGTCGAGTAACTGTCGTCCGGATCGACCACAGCCGGGAGATCGCCCAGCTCGGCCAGCTTCCACGCGACGAAGAACGCCGATCGCGGCATCCGGACCGGCTTGTCGATGATCGTCATCGTCGTGTCTCAGCCGCCGATTGTCGGCGGGGTCGGCGGGAGCCCGGACCACGGGTCACGCAGCCTGCCGTCCTCGTCGTCGACGATGTCGAACGCGGAGTCGTCCTCCAGCACATACTTGCGCTGATGCTCCTTGTCCTCCTCACCTTTGCCGCCCTTACCGGCACCACCGATGGCGCCCATCCCGGACGAACCCCGAGCGCCGGCGGCACCGCGCGCCGCCGCACCGGCTCCTCCACGCCCCATCGATTCCTCCGCACCAGCACCAGCACCAGCACCAGCACCAGCACCGGCGCCCAGCCGGCCGGCAGAGCCGCCCGCGCGGCCACCACCGCTCACGCCGCCCGATTCACCACCGAAACCGCCACCACCAAACCCGCTGGTCGGGCCGAACCCGCCGATGCCACCCGGTGACCACGAGTTGCCGCCGCTGCTGCCGCCACCAGGCGGCAACGACGACGGCGGACTCCAGGTCGAGCCGCCGGTCGGATTCGTGGACGGTGGAGTCCACCCCGAGGTCGTCGTCCCGTCACCCGGCCCGGTGCCGGGCTGGTAACCCACGGGCGTGGTCACGCCAGACCCGTGGGCTACCGGGACCGTCGAACCCTGCCCCGGCGTGAATGTCGGCGACGCCCCGCCGCTGCCCCGGCCACTGCCAGTCTCGCTGCGGGCGCCAATCTCGGCCTGCTTGCTGGTGACAGGCTGGCCCGAGCCGATCGTGACCTTGCCACCGTCGAAGGCGGCAAGCTGGCCGTAATCGATCTTCAGCCTCTGACCGCTGGCCTGCGCGTGCGTCGCATACCCCTGGTACTTCTGGAGGTTCTGCTGCCCGACGTTGTTGTAGTCCTGGATCTGTTTCTCAGTGTCGGTCTGCCACCAAGCCGCTTCGTCGAAAAAGTTCTTGTGCGGCGGAGTCGGTGGCATCGGCTGCAGCGACTGTTTCATCTCGTCGAACCCGTGCGCCAGGTCGCTGACGTTCAGCGAATTGGATGTGAACGTCTCCGACGCCGATTGAGACACGTCCGCGAGCGGTCTGATCCGACCCTGCGCCGCATCTGCTCCGCCGCCGGTCCACACCGACTCCAGATTCGAACTCAGCTGCTGTACGCGCCCGCTGATCTGGCTGTGTTCTGAGGCGAGGTCAGCTGCATCAGAACTGCCGTTGTGCCAGTCAGGCGCACCTTTGCTGGCCATGACCTTCTGGACCAGGTCCGACGATGGCACGGTTTGCTCGCCGAGGCTCCCGTGGTACAGGTCGCCGAACCAGTTGCCAACGTCGCTGAACCGGTCACCCGTCCAGTCGGCTGCATCCTCCAGGCCGTGCCCGACCACCTTGGCGGTGTCGCCGACCCAATTGAAGAACCCCATTACGAGCCGGCCTTCTGCTTCAGGTTCGTGACGACCATGCCGGCCGCGATCGTGGCCGCCTGACACGGATCGGTGCCCTTTTTCGCCGGGCCGAGACCGACCGACACGTCGACAGTCGTCTCATCGTTGATGCCGATGCTGATCTGGCAGAACGTGCTGGGGTCACCGGCTGACGTGACGTGAGCGACCGCGGGGAACCCCTGAATAGCAGGTAGCTCGCGCCACACCACAGCCTTCGGCTTCGTGTTCTCGTACCAGCCGCTCAAGCCCTCGTGCGACTCAGAGTCGTACGCCACGTCGACGTGCGAGCCCTTTTCGCTGTTAGTCCAGGTGCAACTCGGGCCAAGCCCGGCGGTTGTGTCGGGCGAGCCCTGCGGGACCTCGCCCAGAAGGTCGGTTAGCTGTGCCGCGGTCAGGCCACTCTGGCACGGTTGGTTGTCGAGGATCGACGACGCGACTGGGTTCGGCACCTTGGGCGCGCCGCTATGGGGCAACGCCTGCGAAGTGCTCGATGGTGCACTTGCTGACGAGCTCGGTGCGGATGGGGAGTCTCCAGAGCTGCAGGCGGTGAGCCCAGCTGCCAGCGCGACGCCGAAGATCACAAGAGCTGATCGCGCCGTCATCCCAGAACTCCTCCGTTACCCGTGGTCTTCTGAATGTCACCAGTGGCGCTCTGATCGCTGGAGTGCGTCAGGTGCAGCGCATCTTCAAGCCGGCCGATCAACTCGACGACATACTGATGTTCGAGCTTGATGTGCCCCAGCCCGTAGTCGAACGCTCCAGGCTTTCCCCCGTTGCTGGCGAGGAGCGCGTTGTAGCCGTTGCTGGCAGGCTCGTCGGCTGGGGCCTTCAGCGAGGTGAGGCGTTCGGCCTTGGGGATAAGGTTCCACAGGTCGTCTCGAATCTCACGCGCAGTGTTGAGCATGGTCATCGCTTCGTCGTGGTTGAGCGTGAACCCCTGCCCGCTCGACGCCACGGCACCGCCGGCACCACCTACCGCGGCACCTGCGGCCGCCGCCGCCCCGAACGCATCGCTGATGTTGAAGTCAAGCCCTGCCAGCCAGTTACCTGGCGCAGGCGCCTGTTGCGCCATGGTGCACCCCTCGTTTGACACACGTCAGCCACACGTCGGAGCCGCCCATCCGATGGCAACTCCGTCTGTCACAGTAACCGATCACTCACTGCGGGGTGGTCAAACCTTGCAACACGTGCTGGCCGCCGATCCCAGTCTGGCCCTTGCAGGCCCCGACGGGGTCAGGCCCGCCGTGCCTGGCCTGGTCGTGTGCGCGACCAGGCCTCACAGCCCGAGCCACTCCTGCTGAGAAACGCTCACTGTGCGGGCAACGGAAGGGGCTTCCGGCTGACGAGCCGTTCTCCGCCCGATCAGTAGCTGGTCCGGGTGACTGGTCCGGAATTACCAGCCGCGCCAGCCTGGCCGGGTTCGAACTCGGCCAGGCGTGCGGCTCAGCGCTTGCGCCGCGCCCACGGTCCAGCCGGATCCGCCGGCGGGCCTCCGTCCCGCTTCCCCGGTCCGCCGGGGCGAGTGCGGCCGAGATCGTTGACCGTTCCGATGAAAACCGGCCAGTACATGTCGACGGTGTCCTCGTCCGGCACCAGCCCGGGCGCCTTGCGCTGGGCGTTGGGGTGCACGAGGTTGCGGATCGTGCGGAGCCCGCTCGCGATGCTGTAGGCGTCGGTGTCGATCCAGCCGAGCCGGTGCGCAGCGTAGATCAGCGAGTGCAGAGTCAGTTTGTCGGCCGGCGCACGCCGCACCCGCTGCGCCTTCGCGTCCGGTTCGTCCCAGATCGAGTCCGGGATCGGGCGGTTCTCCGCCGCGTCCACGAGAAGCCCTTCCACCAAGCCGCCGAGGTGGATCATCGCGGCGAGATAGCAGCCGGTCGACCGGCACTTGTCGATCTCGACGATGCGTTGCTCGAGCAGCGGCACCAGCGCCTGGTCCGTGACGATCTCTTCAATGGCGTACTGCAGCTTCTGCCGGCTGATGTCCGTCGGCACCGGTTTGGCCGCGGCTCGGCCCGGGGCGACGACCGGACGCAAGTCGCCGTCCAGTTCGACGTGCAGGTTCTCCACCTCGAGCAGGTGGTTCAGCCTCTCCAGGACTTCTGCGGCCGACTCCCGGTCGTGCTGGTACTCACGCGGGTCCGCCAGCCGGGTGAGCACCTGCTCGACAGCGTCCGGCTCGTCCTGCCTGCGCAGGAGATGCGCCACCGTCCACGACTTGCGGGTTTCCCCGTCGTACTCCCGGACCTCCTCCCATCCGGCTCGCCGAAAGAACGCCACCAGGTCGCTCGCCTTCCGATAGAACACGGAGCCGTCGCCGCAGATCAGGTCCGCGACCGCGATCAGGGTCTGTTCGTCGATGGGTTGCACGCTCACGCCTCCGCTGCTTCGATCTGCTCTGCGTCCAGGGCCGCCCAGACGACGTCCAATGCCTCGTCGGGATCCAGGACGAACTGGCTGTGCACTACCCGGCAGAACGGCCACCCGGCCCGGCTCAGCTCGCGCAGGGACTCGTCGTCCCGATGCCGGCGCTCCGCCGACAGGCCCCGATACTCGTCGCATATGACGGCCACGGACCGTTCCCGCCCGTGCACGACGATGTCGAGCGTCCGGCCGCCGATATCCACGCCGGCGTCCGCGTCGTAACCGCGGCTGCGGACCGCCAGATACACCCGCTGGACGAACAACGACCGGAACGGAGCGGCAAGCCACTCTGGGGACATCCGGGAAATGTCGAGCACCTCCAGGGGAGTGTCCTCCAGTTCCTGGTAATGGCTGAACATCCGGTGCCGGATGTCTTCGGGATCGAGGTCCTCCCCCAACGAGGTGACGATCACTAGCTGATCCTTGGCCCGGCTGGCCGCCACGTTCAGCCTCCGGTCGTACGACGAGTGGTCACGCAGTGTCTGCGTCCGCCCGGCCGCGACGGTCGAGAGCACCATGACATCGCGTTCGTCGCCTTGGAAGCTCTGAGCGGATCCGGCCCGGATATCGCGGGCATCGATCTCCGAAGCCGGGATGCGTTTCTGGATCAGCTGGTCGAGCACCTTGACCTGCTTGGGGCTCTGCATGGCGATTACGCCGAAGGACTTGCCGTCGTAGGCCGGATCGGCCAGGCGTTCGGAGAGAAGGTCGACGACGTGTTCGGCCTCCGCCCGGTTGACCAGGGTGTCCGACGAGCCGGCAGCCTGCCCGTTCGGGACGAAGCGGATCTGGACGGGCTCGAGCCGGTCAGCGCCGTGTTGGCGCAGCGGGACCAGGGCCCCGTCGTAGAACTCCTTCGACGACCAGGAAATAATCTCCGGCATGCACCGGAAGTGCTCCCGGAGCCGAACCACCGACGGGAACGCCGTGCTGAGGATGTCGTACAAGTTCCCGTTCGGGAGCAGCATCTCGCGCACGTGGTCCGGCGCGTCCGGGAAATCTCCCTTCAGCCGCTCAGACACTGATTCGAGCCCGCGTGTGCTGGAGTACGGCATGCACTGCTTGTCGTCGCCGACCACGATGACACGCGGAGCGAGCCAGAGTAAGAACAACGACGTCGGCGATGCCTGACTCGCCTCGTCGACGATCACCACGTCGAAGCTGTTCTGCTCCGCCTGGAGCAGCTCCGCGACCTTGTCGATCGGCATCACCCAGGCCGGGACCGCAGGCATCGCCTCGGAGATCGCGGAGCGCGCAGATTTCCGGTGCTGGGCGGCATGTTTTCCCTGGCCGCCCTGCCGCTGGGCGTAGTACGGGTAAGAGCGGAGCGCGCGGCGCGCTGAAGAGTCCATTGTGGACAGGCAGCTCGCCCATGCCTGCGCCGTCGCGAGCTCTTCGGCGGCCGACCGCAGCTCTTTCTTCGCCGCGACCAGTGCCGCTTCCTGCTCGGCGTCGAGCCCAGGCCGGTACTGGCCGCGGACGAACCGTTCCGCCGCCGCCCATGTCCAGGCCTCCTCGGCTGCGGCACACCGCTCACCCCACCGCTCGTCCTGGCCGGACGCCTTCAGCTCAGCTAGGAACTCCGGATGAGCGTCGTCCAGTCGCCCCGCCAGCTCCCGCAGCTGCCGATGGCTCTCGATCGTCGCCCGGGCCTGTTCGACGCCCGCGACGGCTGTCCGGAAGGCGTTGATGTCCCGGTCGCGTAGCGCGTCGGTGACAGTTTTCAGTTCTGGTGCGGCGTCGGCGGCGGACGCGATGTGCTCCCACCACGTGAGCAGCTTCGCGTGGAACTCCTCGTTCGCCGCGAGGTCGATTCTGGCCCGGGCCAGCGCGACCCCGTCGCGGAAGACGAGCCAGCTCTCCTCCGTGGTCAGCACCGCCAGAATCTGTTTCTGAGCCAAGCGGTACCGGAGCCGGATGGCGATGTTCCCCAACTCTCCCAGCATCGGCAGCACGGCTTCGGCCTGAGCGAGCCAGCGCAGCCGCAGGCCCGGATCCGCCGGGGGAGCTTCCAGCGGCACCACGAAGCTCCAGGCATGCTCGAGATCGGTCAGTGTGGCCAGAATGTCGAGCAGGTCCCATACCGCGGCAGCCGATTCCGCGGTCTTCGGCTCGCGCTGCCTGTAGGTGCAGTGCTCTCGGACGTGCGCCGTTTCCCGGCCGAGCCCGGTGAGGCTGCGAAACACCCGAGTCCGCACAGGCTGGCCGTCTCGCAGCCCCCTCGCCAACGCCTCCGCCTCTTCGCGCAGCTCCCGAAGTGCTGCGGGATCCGCTCCCGGGAATCCCACATCCCGTAGGACCGGGTTCCGGGAGCGGGCGGAAAGCCGCTCGGCCGACGGGTCGCGCTCGACAAGTTCCCGCCAGGCGTTGAGGTTCTGTCCGGCCAGCAGGTCCCCGACTGCGACGACGAGCCAGCGTTCGCCGCTGGACCGGGCACGTTCTCCCAGGTGCCGGAGGATCTCCCTCAGCCGGTCAAGGTCCTTGAGCCACTCGTCGAGCTCAGCCGGCCCGGCCCCGGCGCATCGATCGGCGATGTCGCGCACCCGTGGCGCGACTTCCGGTGCCTCGAGATCTCGGAACAGCTGGGCAATCTGCGCCGGATCATGCACGTGTTCGACGGGCGGCACCGACTGGTCGGCCCTGCGCGGGCCATCCGGATGTGCGCGCAGAAGAGCGAGCAGCTGCGCGAGTTC
Organism: Amycolatopsis sp. NPDC023774; assembly: GCF_040639695.1. Classification (NCBI taxonomy): domain Bacteria; kingdom Bacillati; phylum Actinomycetota; class Actinomycetes; order Pseudonocardiales; family Pseudonocardiaceae; genus Amycolatopsis; species Amycolatopsis sp. NPDC023774. The sequence continues at coordinate 17,057 of NZ_JBFAAJ010000002.1, read as the reverse complement.
GAGGGCACCCAGCGGGCAGGTCGCTGACGCCGACGCGGGAAGCGACGGCAGCCAGCCGAACTCCGAGCGCCGTTCCTGCACCGCCGAGGCGATTTCCGCCAGCCGCCCGTGGTACCCCGGGGCGACCGGCGGGTGCTCCGTGTACTCCGATTCCCGCGACACCGCGAGCGCGGCCTCGGCATCGGACACCGCTTGCCGGGCCGAGTTCCACCGCTCGCGACAAGACTCGACCCGAGCTGCTGCCTGCTCATCAGTCGTGCTCGCCAGGTACTCCGACATCGCCCGCACGCACGCTTCCAGCGCGCTCGTACGGCCGCGTTTGCCGCCCGCCAGTGAGACGCACATGTTCTGCAGTTCCGGCGGCAGCATGCTGCGCACCACCCGGAGCGGATGCTCGCGCTGGCTGACCACCAGGACCCGCAGCCCCTCCGCCAGCATCGCCACCAGCAGGTTGGCGATCGTGTGGGTCTTACCGGTCCCCGGCGGCCCCTGGACGACCGCTCCGTTGTCCTGCCGGACCCGGTCCAGCACCAGCCGCTGCTCCCGGTTGTACGGCTTGACGAAGAGCGGGTGCTCGCCGAGGAGCTTCCGGTGCCCAGCTGTCGCCATCCACTCGTCCTGCTGCTCCGGCGTCAGATCGTGCAGGATCTGGACGAGCGCCAGCGGCACCGTGGTCTGCGGGTCTCGCAGCTTCGTCAGCACCTCCTCCAAGAAACCGGCCACACTGGAGCGGTCACGGCGGCGGAGCAGCAATGCGGGCGAAGCGGACACCGCGAGACCGCCGGCCCGGTCGGCTGGCACGGGCTCGGCAGCGTCGCTGTAGCGTGGTGCGTCCGGCAGCATCCGGCCGCTCCAGTCGCCGAGCCACTTGCCGACTCCCTCATCGGTCGGCAGCAGATCGGAACTCTCGATGTCTGCGCGGATCTCGTCGGCCCGGCCGAGGCGCTCGCCGAGCAGCGGGGCGAGAAACCGGCGATCCTCCATCGAGAGCGGCGCGTCGTCGGCCGGGCCCACCACTACCTTCGTGTGGCCGTCGCCGATACGGGCGAACATCCGCTTGACGATCAGATGCCGGTAGACCCGCTGGCCGCTTTCGTGCTCACCGGAAACCAGGCCGCTGCACAGCAGCAGCTCGTACTCGTCGTCCTGGGCGGCCAGCCGCGTTGAGATCTCGAGTAGCTGCTCGTAGAGCTGCCGCTGCGTACGCCCCTCCTCCACTTCGGCCAGCCACCGTTCCCGCTCGGCCACGGCCTCGCGGTAGGCCGCGGCCAATCCGGTTCCCGGCTCGGGCTCGGCGACCCTCGCTGCTAGCTCCTCGGACAGCTCGACCTCGGAGACGTCGTCGTCCTGCCACGCTCGGCGGTCGAGATGGCCGTTGAGCTCCGGCGGTAGCACGGGCGGCGCCGGCGGCGGAACGTGGTCCACGGTCAGGAGAACTCCGTCGGCGGCCGGCTCCGAACGCAGCCGCACTCCCGGCGGCAGCTCCGACAACCACCATCGATCCTCGAATTCGCTCAGGTCACAGCTGTCCGCTCGAGTCGAAGCCGCTATGAAATGGAGGTACTGCACCAGCTTGATCGCGTCGCGACGCGCGTTCGGGTCGTTCGGGCGCATTCCATCCCTATCGCCATGCCCACCCCCTCTCGGTGGGCAGTAGGACAGAATCAAGCAGCCGGCACTCTCGATCAAGCCAGGACGACGAACGCCGCCGGAATGTCGCAGCGCGCTTCACCGTCAGTAGTCGACGGTGCCGGCGAGCCACCGCACCGGACGACTTGGATCACCCGGCCCGGCCTAGACCATTTGGGGCCGGACATTTCCGAATCCGCTGACCGACTATCCGCGAAGCGCACCTTACCTCAGTTGAAATGGTTGTCGTCTTCGATTAAGTGCCGATCTGCGGACCCGCATCCTCCCCGCAGATTCGCCACGGGGCATCACATCCGACCTACCACCGGAACCATGACCTGTTTCTCGGCCGCGCGTCCACTCACACCGTGACGGCTGCCGCGATCGGGACAGCTGTCGGTCCCGGCGTCGAACGGGCGGGCGGCTCGCGGCGCACCGCCTGCCGGACGCTAGCCCGGACACCTCGGACGCCATCGACGACGAGACCGTCCGGCAGCGACGCGCTCTGCGCGTCGTGCTCGCGCTGATTGTCTGCGCCGGATCTGTCAATCCGCAGGAACCGTGTTGCAGGTTGTGCCAAGGGAATCCGCTGGCCGAGCCCGGACGGCTCCTGCTCGCCGGTGTCGCCGTCGGCTACCTGTCCCAGGCGGCCACCGGCCACCTCCAGATCAAGGCGGTGCCGGACCAGCTGCCCGGCGTCGCATTCTCGCTCCTGGATTCACCGGCCGGAGTCCGTCCGACTGCCAGTTTCGCGAGGAACGCGGGTTGGACTCGTCCGTGACATGACCGGCTGACCGAGCACGTAACCGGGCTCGGCTGGGTCGCGGGCACGGCTGCTGAACTCGTCGCCCAGCGCGCTGCATTCCGGCCACCCGGCAAGCTATGACGGGGCGCTCAGCTTCCGGTTCAAGGCCTCGGCGCGCCGGTCTCTCTGTGGCCGTTGTGACGGGTTCGAACCAGCAGCCGGCGCACCTGCGCCTCGCGCACCGCTTGGTTGACACAGTGTCGCCTAGACCATCGTGGGTCACAGCTTTCAACGGATTACTGCCTCGGTGAGGGCATCGATCACCATGACCGCGGATCCCAGCAGCTACCTCCGACAGAAACTGGCCCTCGCGGAAAGGTAGGCGGTCACGTTCACTGAATCGGGTGACCGATCGATCGAAGACCGCTCCTGTCGGCAGGTCAGGGCCGCAGCTGCAGGGCGCCGGTGGCGAACCATTGCGCCAGCGGCCGATTCGGACTCGGGCTGCCCGCTGGCCCGGTGTGCGTCTGGATGTGTGGCGGTCGGCCGCGTCGACTCTGCACCTCCGCCGGTCCTTGCTGTGGCCCTCGTCGTGCCAGGTGCAATAGCGGCTGCGGACGCCCGTCACGTGATGGCTACCTCTCTACCTATAGTTATAGCCGGTGATCGGAAAGTGAGATCTTGTGGTTCTTGACGGGTTGCGCCGGCTTGCTGTGCCGGTGGAGAAGCCGGTGTTGCTCGACGACGACGGCTTCCTCCTGCCGCTGTCGGATCCCGGTTGGCGGTCCGGTGATGCGTTGCCGCCGATCCCTGTGGCCGAGCTGCACGCGGAAACCGCGAGTTTCGCGCTGCTCGCCGCGGGCGGCGCGGGTAAGACTGTTACGTTCACCGAGCTGGCCAAAGCCGAGGAGGGCGCGCGGCGAATCGACACCGCTGCCCTCACGATCGAAATGCTCGCGCGGGAGCTGGACGATGCGTGCCTCGATGATGGGGCGATCTACCTGGACGGCCTCGACCAGGCAGCCTCCGTTGAGCCGCGCCTGCTGCCATGGCTGCAGCAGTACCTAACCGCGCCCGTCCGTCGAGGAACGCGCTGGCGGCTCGCCTGTCGCGCGGCCGCGTGGGACGTGGTTCTGGGACGAGTGTTGTTCGAGGAACTGCCCGAGTTCGCCGTCTGGAAGCTGGCTCCGCTGGATCGAGGTGCCGCGACGGAGGCTGTGGAGCGCACGGTCGATGCGCCGGGATTCGAAGCTGTGGCGTTCATGGAGGCATTGGTCGAGGCCAGGCTGGGGCGGTTGGCCGGTTGCGTCGGCCAGCTCGTCGCCGTGGCTCGATACTGGTCTGAACAGCGTGAGCTACCGCGCAGTGCGGCGGACGCGATGAAGTTCGAGATCGAGTATTTGCTTCGCGAAACCGACGAGCGTAGGCAGGCACGGCTGCCGTTGGATCGGTCGATGCGGCTGGCCCAACGGCTCGGCGCCTTCGCGATGTTCGCCGGGAACCAGGCACTCACCGTCGGACCGGTGGGCAACCGCGCGACGCTCCCGGTCGGGGAACTCCCATCCGACGCGGAGCCCGACCAGCTCGCGTGGATGATCGAACCCGCCGACTACCGCGCGGTGCTCGACACGGCACTGTTCGACCCCGGGCCAGCGGGTTCTGTGGTGTTCCGGCATCAGCGTCACCTTGAGTACCTGGCTGCCGCGTACCTCGTTGAGCGAGGGATCCGGGCCGGTCAGGTCCCGGTTCTGCTCGGGGTACACGCCAATGGCGTGCTGCCGACCGCGCGGATCGGCGTCGCGTCCTGGCTGGCCGCGCTGGCCCCGGACCTGGTCGCCCGGTTGTTCACCGATAACGCGGCGATGTTCGCCTCGACCGCCGCGGTCGTCGAGCTGCCGTCCGACGAAGCCCGCGCAGCGCTGGTGAAGGGCCTGCTCGAAGCCGCCGCCCGGGACGACGCCGAGCCTGATTGGCGGCTCGACCGGGCCGGCCTGCTGCACAGCGGGCTGACCGAACAGCTGGCCGAGTACCTCGCGCGCGGCCCGGCGAACGCGCTGCAGCTCTGGTGGATCGCCCGGCTGGCCGCCGCCGGCAACTGCCGTGCGATCACACCCGCGTTGACGCGCGCCGCACTGAAGACGGAATGGGTCGCCTATGCGCGCCGCGCGGCCGTGGCCGCCGTCGCCGAGCTAGGCGACGAGCACATGCTGCTCTCCCTGCGCGAACTGCTCGTCGTGCCGAATGACGACGATCCCGATGCGGACAACGAAGTCCGCGCCGCGTTGATCGACGCCCTCTACCCCGAGTTACTGAGCACCGCTGATCTCACCCGTGCGCTGAGGCCGCACCGGTCGATTCTGTACGGCGGTTACCGCCAGACCCTACGGGAGCTGCCCAGCCGCGTTCCCGAACACGACGTCGCCGCCTTCGTCACTTGGCTGGCCGAACACACGTGGCGAACCGATGTTCATGATGATGATCAATTCGACGACCTCCGCGCCGGCGTGATCGACCGGGCATGGCAGCAGGTTGGCGACGACGTCGTCGAAGGTCAGTTGGCCAGGCTGCTGGTGGCGTTGGTCCGCTCCGGCCGGTGGCACCGACTGTCGGCCCGAATCGAGCGGCGTCCCTGGGCCGGCGGAGCGCCCGAGCTTCGCCGGGCCCTCGCCGTTGACGCCGCGACCGTGGGGGAGGAGACCTGGTACGCGGTCCTGACTCTAGGGCTACTCACCAGTGACGACGCCGAATGGCTTCTTGACACACTGCCTTTCATAGCGCCGCAGGCGAAAGCCGCGTTGGCGACTTGTTTGCCTCAGCTGCTTCACGGCCCGTCTGCGGCCCTTGCGGATCGCGTTCTCGAGCTGGCACCGGACCACCCGGGCTACCAAGCCACAGCGTTTCTTCGCACTAAAGTCCGAATCGACGACGAGTCGGTGCAGCAGCAGCGTCGTATGGCCGCTGAAGATTACAAGCACCAGCGTGAGCTCGCTGCTCGACAGCAGCGCGTGCGAGAAGATCTTCGTACCGCGTTGGCGAACCTCGACGCGGAGCCCGGATCGTGGTGGCGCATCCCAAGGCTTCTGGCTGACGACGCCGGAAACTGCAACGACATCATCGAGGCCACCGCCCCCGACCTCACTAGCCGGCCCGGCTGGGCCGAACTCGGCACCGATGAGCGCCGGCTCGTCCTCGCCGGGGGCCTCGTCTATCTCCACACCCACCGGCCGACGGCCGGCACCTGGTGGACGGCGAAAACGTGGACTTCCGGGGTCGTGTGGCCGGACTGGTCAGGCGTGTACCTCATGGCGACACTGGCCGAGCACTTCTCCGAGCTGCTCGAGGGTCTGCCCGGCGAGGTGTGGACACGCTGGATGCCGTCGACCGTCGCCACCCCCGTGTTCGGCGGGGACGAATCGATCGGGCCGCGCCGCCGTCTGCTCGACGCCGTCCCCGCCCAGATACGGAAGCAGCTGATCGACGCTGCACTCGAGCACCTGGCCGCCCTCGCCGCCGAAAATGGTTCGTTGACACCGCATGCCGTCTACACCCATCTCGCGAAGGAACTCGCACCGTCGATCGCCAAGCGTCTCCTCGCCACACCCACCGAGACCGGCCTTGGTGCAGAGCTGCTCACTCTGCTGGTCAAGGACGGTCCCAGGGAAACCGCTTTGGACACCTGCCGCCAGCTCATCAAAGCCGACTCGCCGCTTACCTCGCACGCTCGGACCCACCTGGCGAGACTCGACCCAGACACGGTGATCGACACGCTCGCCGCCGCTCCTCGGCCGCCGGACGAGCTGGCCGAGGCAGTCCAAAACCTCGACGTCGCCCTGCTCGGCCCGGCGCGTCTTGCCGTCGCCGCCCGCCTGTTGCTCGATAGCCACCCCTATGCCGAGGACCCGCCCTTCGAGTCCGGCTTCTCGTACACCCCGCAGCACCGCGCCCGCGATCTGCGGCGACACGTCCTCGAGCGAATAGCGCTGAACGGTCGCAGCGAGGAACTCGCGGCGCTGAGCCACGACCGCCCGGACGCCGACCAGCAGGCACTGGCCTATTACCACCGGATCGCTCGGGCCCGCCAGGCCGATCTATCGCTGGGGACGACGCCGCCTCGCACACTGCTGAACCTACTCCGCTCTGGCGATGCCCGGCTCGTGCGCGATGACGCCGACCTTCAGCACGTCCTGCTGCAGCAGCTCGACGAGCTCCAGCACTACCTGGCGAGTGCTTGGCGAGAGATCTGGGACAACCGCCTGCCGCAGACCGAGGACGACGTGTCCGACTGGCTCGAACGTAGGCTCGACGAGCGCCTCGACGAGTTGATCATCGACCGCGAAGTCCAGGTCAGACGCAGAAACCGCGGCGTCGGCACCCGCATCGACTTGACCGCAACCACCAAGACGATGGACGGCGACAAGGCCCGAGTCTTCGTCGAAGCGAAGCGCGTCGACAACCGGGAACTCATGACTGCCATGAAGAACCAGCTGATCGACCGATACCTGAAACCCAAGAACCGCCGGCACGGCATCTACCTCGTCTACTGGATCACCCCAGATCAACGCCCAGCTGGCTGGTCGCGGACCAAAGCAGCAGATGTCGCGGCCTTAGCGCATGAACTCGACGAGCAGGCCCGGCAGGCGGCTGAGGCCGGTTTCCTGATCGTGCCGTACATCCTGGATATCAGCTGTCCAATAGCTCCATGAGTTCAGAACACGACGGCAACGGCATCGAACACGACCACTGTCGCGCCAACGACCTCGAAAGCGTGCGTGAGACGACCACGACGGTCGTCAGCGCGACATAGGTCGTCATCCCAGAATCGAGCGGAGAAGAACACCAAGCGCTCCCTGCACCCGCGGAGGAGCACACGGTCTGAGTTGGCGGCGACGTCCACGACGGGGGCATCACCGCCAACGCGGGGACGCAGCCATCGGAGCCTCTACTTGGCCACGATGCCGGCCTCAGCTCCTAACGTCGCAGTTAGATCCCGAACCACTTGATCCGAACGAGTGATCCCGTTCTCCGCCAGAACACTGCGCGCCACGGGTAGCACTTCAAGAGGGTCGCCGATGTCGCCGAGAGCGGCGGCGATTTGCCGCGCCGTCCGGAATCCCCCAACTAGATCATCGAATGCCGGCTCAAGTTCCCAGCCGAGCAAGGCCAAGTTCGCGAGGGCCTGACACTGCTCGGCCGGTGTCGGCTGGGCGCGGGCGGCGCCGAGCATGGCCGCACGATGCCAGTTCGGCAGCTGAGCCGGCGCGGCTTCGCGTACGGCCGGGTACAGCCGGTTCATCAGCAGGCCGAGCGGATCGTCCTGCCATCCCCACCAAGAGGGACGTTCTATAGCAAGGCCGGCCGCGGCTGGTACCCAACCGTCCGCCTCGGCCTGCTCGAGGAGCTGTTCGAGCGTCACCGGCAGGTCGACCACGAGTTCAGCGTGGAGCTCGCCCACCGTCCGGGCGGCGGCGTCGATTACCGCGTCGATCTCGTCCGGGGTGTGCGCTAACTCGAGCCGGGTGTCGCGTAGTACTTCGGCCATGGCCATGGTGGAAAAGCACGAGACGCCAGCGCTCCGGGCCAGTCTGCGCACTGCGAGATCATCGCACCACAAGGGCAGGCCCTCCTGGGCGGCGACATCGATTGCGGCCAGCCACGGCACGGCTCGCGCGCGTTCGGAGTTGTCGCCGAACACGGAAGTGGGACCGACGGGCCGGATGGAGCAACGCCGCGCGAGCGCCTCGACGGCGGCCGTGCGGTCCCGGACGAACTGGTAGTGCTCCTCGTTGCGCTCGTAGAACGTCAAGCTCCCGGTTGCTGCGCTGGACCCCAAACTACCGAAGCTTCCGGCGAGGGTGCGTGCTTGGAGCGCAGCACGCAGCACGTCGTGGTGGGCTGGGAGAGCGAGGATCAGGTCGCCGACCTGTCCGGACACGGCATCGGCGTCCGTGAGCTGGGACAGCAACAGCAAAGTGGAGATGTCGACGACAGCGGGCCTGCCTGCTGATAACGACGCCGCGTCCACCTCGGCCTGATGCTCGTCGTCACCAGCAGCGACGGCGACCAGCAGGCCAGCGGCCCGCTGAACCAGCGCCGACGTGTAGCTACGGCCGACGCTGAGGGCGAGCATGCCCGCAGGTACCTGGGCGCGGGCTACCTGCTCGGCCAGACCGGTCAGGTCCGTTTGGTCCGGTCGGCGAACGATCGCCTCAACCCGAGAGAGCAAATCCTCGGGAGAGGCCGTGGAAAGGATCCGCAGCCCCGTGGCTTCGCCGTGGGTCTCGTAAAGCGTGTTGAGGAGTTCGAACGCCCGCCGGTGCAGGTCGCCTTGGACAACTGGCCGATCATCCGGCGGATCCGGGATTGGATCAGGGGCGTCCGCGTACTCGCCGTCGTTCTCGGGGGCGGCGCCGCGGGTGGCGGTCACCAGGTGGGAGAGTAAAAAGGTCGCCAGCTGCGCGTTGTCGGCGAAGTCCGAAGCAAGCGCGATAGCTTTTTCGGCAAGTTCGTCATCCCACGCGATGTAAACCATCGCCTGTGCCCAAAGCTTTGCTTCCTCCCCGGACCTGACTCTGGGCTGGTGACGGATTACAGTCGCTGCGGCGCGGACGTCTCCGCCGCTGTTCAATTGGGCACGAACCAGGTTCCACACCACCCCGTCGGGCGGCGGCGCCTGGCCGGCGACTACCTGGGCCAGAGTCGACTCCGCCCGTGCCCAGTCCTGGGCTCTGGCGGCGATGTCGGCAAGCCGGGTAGCCAGCTCAACTCGTTCCGCAGGGCGGTCCTCAGTCTGCAACGCCTCCTGCAACGCCCGGTCAGCTTGGTCGGCCGTCGCGTGCTGGAAGACGAGCAGCGCGCGAAGGGTGAGGAATCTAGGAGAGCGAAAACGCTGGGCTGCCGACGCGCTGGCTGCTATTGCTTCCTCAGGGCGACCCACCTCGATCAGGGCGTGGACGAGTTGCTCGGCCGCCGCGGGATCTTCGGTCGAGAGTGAGCGCAGAAGGGAAAGGCCTTCCGCCGTGTTGCGGCGGAATGTGGCGATGGCCCTGGGCAAACGGTTTGTTCCTGGCGGGAGGGATCCGGCTCGGATGAGCTCATCGAGTTGTGCTGATGCGTCGACGCCCAATGCTGCGAGCCGGTGGGTTGCCATGACGGCCGCTTCGCCGTCGTGATCAGCTCGTGCACGTGCAAGGTGAGCTGTCCAAAGCACTTCAGTCTCGGCAGCTGACATATCGAGGAGGCCGAGCCGGAGGCGGGCGATTCGATCCTCCACGCTGTCGGTCATCGCCGCCTCGATCGACGCGATAAGTTCGCTGTCACCGGACCCGTGCGCAGCGGTGAGGGCAAGGCGTCGCAGGGCCGGATCGTCGGCCTCGTCGGCGTTCGCAGTTCCCAGCGGCGCCGGGAGAAGCATGTTCAGGACGGCGCCGAACTGGCCTCTGATCATCAGCACCCGGGCCAGCAGCGCCAGGATGCCTCGGGTTTCACCGCTCCATTGTCGACGCTGGATGACCGCTGCCTTCAGCAGTTCGGCGGCGCGGGTCAGGTCTCCGGCCTGGGCTTCGGCGGTTTCAGACCGTCGCGCGCAAATCAACGCAACATTGGCCATGGCCGCAGCATTATCCGGTTCAAGCTCCAGCGTTCGTTCGGCCTGACGCGCAGCTCTCGGGAGGTCGTCACTCCGGAGCGCCTGTTCGGTGAGAAAGTGCTGGACCGTCGAGTTCGTGTTCGCCTCCGCACCTGCCGCGGCCAGGACGGCCTCGGTGCGCCACGGCGAGGGATCGTCTCTTGGTACCTCCAGAATCGCCTCGACGACTGCCACAGCCACCTCAGCGCCGCCGCGTCGACGGGCCTCCTCCAGCAGTTCGGCTGCTCGCGTCCGATCCACCGCGGCGATGTTGGCGGCCGCGGCGGCTAGGCGACTCCCGGCCTCGGCGCCGCCATCTTCGGCGGCGATCTCCCACGCCGCGGAGCTCTCGGCCATGGTGTCGTGGTGAGAACAGAATGATGCCAACGCTCGCCATGGCCATGCGTTCGAAGCCCGCATCCAGAACGGTCTCGTGGAGATCAACGCCTGTGCAGTTCCGGCGGGGTTTGCCCGGCCTTCGGCCAGATGCTGTGCGACGAGAGCACGTTGGACGTGATCGGCTGGCTCGTCCTCGAGCAGCCGGCGGACAGGCGGCGGCAGGAGTTCGAGGTTGGACTCATACCGCTCGACGGCTCGCTGCTCCATACCGCTCGCAGCCAGGAGCCAACGCTCGGTAGCGGCACTCAGCGTCTGATGGTCGGGCACCGTGACGGCGTAGCGCTTCCCGGTGCGCCGCTCGACTGAGGTGTGGATCCGTTGCCAGTAGATGGCGTCGGTTTCCAGGTCGATGAAAACCACCATTACCGGGAGTGCGTGTCCCAGCCACAAGCGGCGTTTCGTTTCGTCGTAGTAGAAGGCCCAACCACCTTTGACGCGCCTGAAGTGCGAAGGCCCGGACTTGATCTGCACAGCGATAAGGCGTCCGGTGCCTCGCCCGTCCTCGTCGGCGATCTCGACGTGGCCGTCGATGCCCTGGTCGACGACGGTCTGTTCGCGGAAGATCCACCCCAGGTCCCGGGTGACGGCACGCTGGAAGAGCCCAAGGCCCTCGCGATCGATCAAGGCGGTCTTGGTGTTGCCTGACACGGGAAGACTCCTCAGCGGCCTGTTAACCGCTCGATGATACGAGCTGGCAGGGAGCGGTGCGAGGCCCGGCAGGCGGGTGGCGCGCGTCGATGGTCGCGCTGTGCATGTGCAGCACATGGCGATCGAATCGCCGACCGGACGACCCGGGGGCGGCTGCGACCGCCAGAGCCAGTCATGTCGAGCAAACCGCCTCCATCACGCCTGATACTGGCATATCACCCTTACGCCGGACAGACACACGACGAAGCCACTTCAGACGACGCCTCCGACTCCAGGTGCTAGGGATCCAGCCCTGTAGTACTAGGAGTGGGGTCCGTGGTTGACGTGCGGTACTGAATTCGGCGACGCCCGAGAGCGAGGTGCGAGGTCAGCGACGAAATATCGCTGTTCGCGCGACGTGATGATGCGGGGCGACCGTGCCACTGCCTCGTCAGCTCGCCTGCATTGTGGCGCAGAATCAAGATTGCCCGGCCAGCGATAGTGTCGTGGTTAACGAGCAAGATCGTCCGCGGACGCGCTGGCTGGTCAACTGCGCTGTCGGGCGTCCGTCGACGCCGCGAATCCGGACTTCTCTGGCCTACGTACGCGCCGTGCAACTTGCTGCGCGAGTCCGCTGGCGGCGGTCCTCACGTCAACATCGGGGACACCAGCATTTCCGCTACACACTGCCCCCGTCCAGGAGCAACATCGTCGTTCAGCTGGCCCGCCCGGGAACCAGGGTCCGAAGATGCTGTTGAGTCTGCTCGTCCACCGAGTAAACCCGGCAACCCCGGCTGGCCCTCGTCATCAGCACCCAGTAGATGTTCAGCGCCAGCGGCAGGTACTGCTCCGGAGTGAGGCCGGCCTTCTTGAACGCTGGGTCTACGTTCTTGTCTGGAATTGCTACCCAGCCACCGTCGCGCCAGACCAGGTCGCGACCCATGATGACCCCGCCGTATTCGTATTCCATGGCTTGCGCGGTGTAGATGCAGCCGACCTGGCCTTCGCCGCCGTCGTCGGTGGCCCAGTAGACGCTTTCGGGCGCGACCGGCCGACGTTCGGCGTCGAGGACCTGCGTCGCGGCGTTCCAGGGTCGCCGCCACTCGCGGTTCACGCCCCGCGCGTCCGTCCAGGTGACCTTCACGTCGTCTACCAGCGGTTGCGACGATGTCGTCTTGGTCCACTCCCAGCAGAACCCGGCGGTCATTCGCGCGCGGCGGCCGTCGGCATTGTGCTTGTCGAGCCAGGCCTGCAGGGCCTTCGGGTCTTCCGCTACCCCGAAGTCGTAGTCAGCGTCGACCGGCCAGCGCACCTCAGCCTTGCTCTGGCTCAACACCGAACCCAACCAGTTCTGGTAACGCTGTGACCCGCCGCATCGGAATTGCGCCTGGAGGTCAACTTCCACTGGTGCCGGCGTGACGCCAGCGGAGTCGGCGAAGCTGCGCAACTCGGCGACGGTGAAGCCCTCCGTCGGGCGGATCACCTGCCGCTCGTCGAAGAACACCACCGTCACTGCGGCTTTCTGCATGACTCTCTTCAAGTTGTGCCGAGCCATGTTGATCCGTTGGGCTTCGTCGACGATGGCTACTTCCATGCCCCCAGCACGCGGTTTCCAGGCTTCGACGAAGCTGAACAATCCCTTCCCGGTGTGCCCGGCCGCGGCGCGAATGAGCTGGCTGCGCAGAGTCTTAGTCGGCGTCAGGAACTGCGCGGTGCAGTCGATGCCGCTCGGGCGCACGTAGCCAGGTATCTCTGCGAGCAGTCGCGCCGCGATCACCGTCTTCCCGGTGCCGGGGCCGCCCCGCACGGCGACCACGCGACGGGTGCCCTGGTGGGCGGCGTCACTGATCGCCTCCAGCAGTGCGGCATACGCGTCCTGTTGGCGTCCGATGAGCCGGAAGCGCGAGTCGACAGCGAGCACGCGCTGCAGTTCGTCAAACAGCGCGGCGGACGGGCGGTGCGGCAGCGCCAGGAACCACTTGATCTCGGCCTCCGCAGGCGGAGTGAGATCTGCGCAGCCAAGGCGCTTCGCCAGCTCGTCTTTCGTCCCGCGAAGGTCGTCCTGCCCGAGCAGCGACACTGTCCTACAGCTCGCCATGCCGGCAACGGCTTGCACGAGCTCGGCGACCAGCCCCGCGGGCGCGTCGTGCAGCACCACCGCCCCGCGAACCTCGAACTCGCGCGGCTCCGGGTCCACCCATTCGCGGAGGTAGTGCTCGTACCCGGCGACCTGCCAGGAAGGATGCGCGACGACCCGGTCGCCCGCATAGACCCACAGCCCGTCGCCGACGACAACATCGGCTTTCGTCCACTGCTTAAGCTCCACGACGACCGTCACCAGCACGCCGTCTGGACGCATGCCGAGCAGCAGAGCATCCACCCGCTCGCCGGTGCGCGGCAGCCCGAACTCCAACGACATCCACAACCCGCCGAGCCCGGCCTCGACGAGCGCCTCAAGCAACGGCAGCCAGCTACGTTCCCAGCTCCGCTTTTCCGACCGCGAGGGCGGTGCTCCAGACACCTTCTCGAACTCGTCGGCGACTCGTGTTACGAATTCGGCTGTCGAAGCCGTCAGTTCGGCATGGATCGCCTCGACCCGTCCCCCGTAGAGCATGATCCATATCTACCAGAGCGGTACGACGCGCCAACCAAAGACGCCTGCAGCCGACTATGAGCTACAGTCGCGTGAGTTCGGCTCATGGCCCCGAAAAGTGGTGCTTCGTCAACGGGGCCGCGATGGCGTTCCAGTATCACTTCCGAAGTGGTTTGGCAAGGTCGTACGACACTCGCGCTGGCAGACCGGCGATCGCGTCGTAGCACCGCGCGCACAGAACTCCGCCCGGACCGGCTTGCGAACGACTGCATTTCGAGCACACCTTGGCCTCGGCGGCCGGAGCCGGCGAGGTGTGAGGGTTGGCGCACGCGGTCGTACGCGGCGCTCGGCTACCTCGCCGGGCCCGGGTGTCGGGCTCGTACTCGCCAAACGTCCCCGTGAGTTCGCGGAACAGCTCAAGATCGGCGTGGGGGATAAGGCGGACGTCGCCTCGCAGGTCGCGGATCGGGACGATCTCCCGGGCGGGGACCATGCCGGCGACGTCGTCGACGGTCAGCCCTCCCCAGGGCTCCGGGATGGGATGGAACTGCCCGCACGGTCGTTTCGGCTTCTTGCCGGCAGCTGCAGGGCATGTGTCCATGTTGGCGATCGTGCAGCGCGTCGCGACCAATCGACGAGGGCCGATCGCGGTGGCAGCACGCCGCGGCGGCATCGAACTCCACGGGCGCGGGTTGCTGCCGACTGTCGGAACCTCGAAGAACCACGGCGACCGCCGGTCGGAATCAAGGAACCACACCGGCAGCCAGCCCGCTCGGAACGACTTCGTCGTTCGGGTCTTCACCGACCTGGTTTGGATCGACGAGCGCTGAACCTCGACGCCGGTACGCCGGGGGCCTTCGATGGCGACGTCGAGGATCGTGCCGTGCCCGGTGCTGCGCTCCTGTGTGACGTTGAAGCCCGCATCCTCTGCGGCGCGTTGCCAATAGTCCTTCTGGTAGCGGTGCTCGTCGGACTCATGTTCGACCGCGTGCTCGGCGACGCAGTCACTTCCGGGGAAGTGCACGGCCCAGTAGCGATCGCGGATCTTCTTGATGTACATCGCAGCACCGTCGTCGCCGGTACCGTTTCGCCTCTCTCGATCCAAGGCCTGCTGACACAGCAAAATCTGATCTTTACGATCGATTTGCCCGTGCAATGAGGAGATCAGTGCGAAATCCACAGCGTTTAGCTTCGCGAGATCAAGAAGTCGTTCCTCGCCACAGTGTGGTGCGTACCGAACGAGCGTCGACACGTATGGACCTCCCTCAGCTGACTGACCAGCATAAACCGGAGGGTGCCTGGTTTTCACTCCGCCAGGTGGGCACATCGCCTGGCTCAGCGAACGACGGGGCTGAACCCGCAGGTGAACGGATCCCGCTGCTCTGGGCGAACCTCAACGCGGCTCTCGGCTCTGCCAAGTGCTCCTGGCGAGCCGAGTGATTCGGGCCGTCTCCGCTTCCTGATCACGCCCTTCTTTGTCGGTGGCTCTCGCTATCGTGCCTCTCATGAGTGACAGGCAGTTGGTGCTGCAGCCCCGCGGCACCGCCCAGGTCAACGGCCCAGTCAACTTCGAGCGCTCTGTGCGGCGCGGCGTGCGCATCGCTGATCACGCCGACGCCCTTGGCGTCGGCCTAGGAGCGCTCGAGGCGCTGTACCCGGACGGTGTGGCCAAGCTCTGGGGCGCTACCCCGACGAACTGGACCGGTAACGCCAAGGCGGTCGCGCTGCGCGACCGCGCCGTCGGTGACCGAGTGCTGTTCTACGCGGACATGGCGTTCTTCGCTGAGGCCACCATTGTCGGCCTCTTCCGCAATCGCGCGCTGGCGGAGTCAGTGTGGGGCACCGACGACGAGGGTGCCACGTCGGAACACGTCATGGCACTCGGCGGAGTCCGCGAGTTCCAACGACCGATCCCTGCTGACCAGGTGCTGAAACCGCTGGGCATGAGAGCACCGTTGCGCGGCATCACGCTGGTGCCCGCCGAGAGGCATGCTCTGGCCGACGACCTGGTCACAACTCGCGAGACCCGCCAGCCAAGGCACTGGGTCTTGGTGTGCAACCCGAAGAAGTGGGACGTGTGGTCCTGGTGGGAGAACCTGGAGGAGCGCGTGACCACCTGGTCTGTCGCCCAGCACCTCAACGACCTGCGCACCGGGGACCGATTCGCCCTGTGGATCTCCGGCGCGCACGCGGGAGTCCATGCCCTGGGCACTGTCACATCAGAGCCTTACCAAACTGAGGACTTCGACGAATACTGGGCACAGCGGCCGGCCCTACGCCACGTCGTCGATGTGCGCTTCGACCGCTTCCTGTTCGACCACCCGCTCACGAAGCAAGAACTGACCTCGGACCCGGCCTTCGCCAACGCACGGATCATCCGCATGACCTACGCGGCGAATCCGACTCTGCTCGAGCCTGCCGAGTGGGCGGTGATCGAACGACCAGCGGACCACCGAGGTCGGACCAGCACCGTCGCGCCGACCGAAACAGTGGTGACCTCACGCCCGGCAGGGAGCATCCCGGAGAAAACGACCGCGGCCGGCCGCCCCGGGACTCGCGTGGTGGACTTCCCCGAAGCGAAGCTCGTGAAGCGGTACACGGAATTCGTCGGTCGGGCCCTGAACTGTCTCAGCGCGCTGTTGCCCACCGGCGAACGGCTCGTGTGCGACCTGTTCGACTACGAGACGAACACGCTCATCGAAGCGAAGGCATCCAACACGCGAGAAAGCGTCCGCATGGCACTCGGCCAGCTCCTCGACTACCGCCACCATCTCGCGCCCGACGCCACGCTGGCGCGCCTGCTCCCGGCCCGTCCGGCACCGAGCATCGTTGACGTGCTGCACTCGCAGCAGGTGAAAGTGATCTACGAAGTCGAGGGCTCCTTCCGTACCCTCGTTTAGCCGACCTCCGGCGCGTCGGCGGCAACACTGCGTTTGACATCCGATAGCGTGATCCGCATACAGCCGACTGGCTTCCACGGGCTTGCCCGCGGACACGCCACCCATGTATAGGAGTGTTTCTCTGTCTTCGTTCCTGATCTCCCGGTCCGCGCAGAGCATCCAGCAACTCGCCGTCGGCGGAACTCTTGCAGACCAGCTGACTACCCAGTTCGCGATCAAGTACGGGTTCCGGCCCTCCGAGTCGGAGCGGCGATCCTGGCGGATGAGCCTGCCTGTGCTCGCCCAAGAGCTGGTCGAATGCGGCCTCGGTGACGTCGAGATGCTCATTGAATACCAGTTGCCGTTGTCCAGCCTGCGCGCCGACGTGGTCCTCGCCGGAGTCCATCCGGAGACCGGCCGGTCCTCGTACGTGGTCGTGGAACTCAAGCAGTGGAGCACCGCGGCCGCCGACCCGGACGAGCCGCGACTGTGCACCGTGCCGAGTGTCAAGCGCCCGTTGCTGCATCCGGTGTCCCAGGTCGAGCAATACTGCGAGTACCT